>JAUZRP010000054.1 GCA_030950395.1 Desulfonauticus sp.
CGTTTAGCCATAAAGGAACCGTCCTCCGCCCCCTGTAAGTTAAAATTTTGTCCCATCCCCTAGGGGATGGGCTGATGGGGAAAAGAAACCTAACTCAAAACCCCATCTCCTTGAGGCGACATCTATCCTGACACAGAGGGAAAATGACTTTTCCTTTCTGGTCTTGAGTGCCAAAAATTTCTATTATTTCATGATGATTCTCGTATTCTTTGGCTAGTTCTTCAAACTCCTCGCCGTACGGTAAAATATCAGTATTTCCGCTTAAATTCATAATCGCTGCCCGTCTTGTGATGCCTTTTAGGGCACTTCCTGGGATAATTGGAAGCCCTGTTAAAAAATCTAGCGTGATGCTAGTTTCGTAAGGTGATGCTTCACCAAGCCCAACAATGAGAGGCTGGGCGGTTTGCATGGCAAGAATTTCTGCCTTGCTTTCATTTGAAAAAACAAAGTTTTTAATTTTGTTTTCAATTTCTTGGTTATTTTCTACATTAGAAATCAAATGATAAATATTTGTTTCTGGAATACTACTTTTGTCAAAGTTAAAGTTTTCAATAAGAGTTTTGAGCCATGCTCTTTTTGATTCTGAAAGATTTTCAGATATATCTGGTGCGTACTTGTAAAAAGCAAGAGATAAATTATAAAATTCGTTTAAAAATTTAGACTCATAACTTTCTAGTTTATCCTTACCTTTGTTTTTAAATTTACACTTACGCTGAACAAACTTTTCATTTTTTGGTAAGGGAAGGAAAGCTGGTTCTCTTAATTGTTTACTCATTTTTCGCCTCCATTGCTTCGGCCAATCTCTTAAGCCACGTGGCGTATTTCAAAGCCTCGTTGGAAAGAAGGATGTAGGTATCATGGTCTGAAGTTCTAATCTTTTCAAGCAGGTCTTTTCCACAATTTATCCCCTCTATAGCTGTAATTTTTGACATAGTCTCTGCTACGTTATTAATAATTTTTTTATGGTCATCTTTTGAAAGATAAAAGGCGACAGCCTGTCCAAGACCGGAGGTGAGGATAAGAGCTGGTAGTTTCTTTATGTGAGACGAAATTTTATCAAAGTTTTCTGCTATAGAATTGACGAACTCCCAGGCAAGCTTTGCTCTTGTTTGCTCAAGAGATTTGAAATCAGACATTTTAATCTCCTCCATTAAGCTCTTTTACCTTCAGTCCCACAAATCCCTTACCCACAGTTTCGTCACCACCGAGATGGATGACCTTTGAGTTAACTTTTGGTTCAAGCCATTTAAGGGCATTATTACTTTCATCAATAACCTTTTCATCGTCTTCCAGGTAAGAAAAAAGATGAGTTTCAGGTGGAAGGTGTTCTTCAGTCCATATGCCTCCGATTTGCTTGTCAACAGTTCCAGTTTTATAATTAATTTTGTTTCTTGATACTATCTGCGTGGCAAATTTGACAAAGTATTGGAAGATATCATCGTGAACGAGAAAAAGGCGAGATTTTATATCATCTGGTAAGCCAAGTTTATTGCTAACCCAATTGAAATCACCATCTCCCACAGTTTCAACCGTGAAATTCAGGTCTTCAAAATAAACCCTGTTGTTTATTGCGTATTTTGATCTTGTTGAATTCAGGGTTTTCACCTTGCTTTTGTCACTTAAATCCAAGAGATTATCAGAAATTTGTAAGTTAACATGCGGCATATTAAGCCTTTTTAAGATCTCCGGGCAGGTAACAAGGGCATAAAGGCCTTTTAGGGTGCGAACTGGATAAAAGAGAAGACTGGCATCGGAGATGATGAGCGAACCTTTCCTGAAATCAGAGCCTTCCACTTCACGGGGACCGAAAACCTTATTCAAAACATCTTTCTGTTCATCCTTAAGATAACTCCTTATCGCCCCTTTCAAGCTTGAACCCTGGATAAAGGGAAACTCGGTGGTAACTTCTCTTTGGAGCATAAGGTCAATGGCGCCAACAGACGTGCCTGCCCCAGGATGAGTGGGTGTCAATGTCCTTATAATTAAAAGTCCTTTTGCCATTTTTTACCTCCATTTGGGCTATATAAGGCCAGATAAGTTGTTTACCCAGGTAATTTGTTCGTTTGTTAAAGTTTCTTTTATACCTTGCTTGTTAAAAAGCGTCTCAAACAAGTGATAATAGCACCTTTCTCCGATCATGGCCTTGATTAAACAGGTTTTTCTTTTATCTATGTGTTTGCTAAAAAGTCTTTCTAGTTTCTTGGAACATTCTTGGAGCCATGTTTTCCACTCTGGTTTTTCATTTAAAAAATAATTGTCAAAAATTTTAAGAACTATGTCTTCTGGAGTGGGCTGGGTTGCTATTAAGACTTCCTGATTATTTACATAAAGTTCGGTTAACTCTTCTAACTTTTTTAAATTTATGTCAGTATCAAAGACATAAGCAATAAATAGCTGTTGGATTTCTATATAAAAATTTTCAACCTGTAAGTTTTCTTTTACTTTTCTTTTGAGAGGCTTTATTGCAGAAACGTTTTCTCTGGCAAATTTAAGAAGTTTGTCTTTACCATTTTTGCTTTTTATAATTACTAGAGATTGTTTGGAGCTAGAAAAAAGAACAATGGAATCTTTTAGTGGAATAAGTTCACCACCAAATCTCATCTCTTGCTGAAGAGCTTCAAGTTCCTTATCCTTTATCTCCTCATATCCAAGCACGTTTACAAAGAAGGTTTTATACATGATTCTGTCCGTTGCACCTTCCACAAAAATAGAGGCCAAGTTTCTGATTTCTTTCTTCATCTCAAATCAATCTCCAGTTTGTTAAAGTTGATGTAAGCATCTTTAAGGTCATATATTTCAATTTCAGGAATTCCTTGAGACAGGCTGTAAAAGCCAAAGACTTTTAAGTCTTGTTCTTTTACTTTGGCCTTCCAGAGCAGTTTTTGGAGAAACTCAAGGTTGTGCGTGACAATGAAAATTTGATGTCTGGACGTAACTATTTCTTCTACAAGTGAATTTAGCATGTTGGGATGCATGTAGTTTTCTGGCTCTTCAAAAAACAAGTAAGAAGTCTGACGCAGGTTTAAAATCAGGTAGTGAAGCGTAAAATACCTTAGTCCATCTCCAAGCATGGAAAAAGGAATCCTGTGAGAATTGATGTTCACGTAAAGGTCGCTAAAGGAAGGCTCTATGGACTTTATTTCGGTTTCAAAATATCCTGAAAAAATTTTCTTTAACTTGTTGTAAACGTTTTCGTTTAGCTCAGGTTCGAGTTTTTTTATGATTTCGCTAATGTTGTTAGAACACTCACAAAGCAAACAGGTATCAAGGAGAAATTTTAGAGAATTAGAATGTTGATGGTTGGTATTTAAATAAACAATCCGAAATTGTTTTTTCCTTTCACTTTCAAGGAGTAAAAGAACCGGTGTCTTGTTTTCATCTAGACTAGCTAGAACGTAATATTTTTCTCTAAGGTTCAATTTTTTCAGATACCTTTTGGTTGATAGACTTATTCTGGGATTTTTCTGAATAAGATCGTCAATCTTAAGGAGTTCCTCGTATTCTTTGAACTCAAAATTGTGAAGATGCGAAGCCTGACTAGTCCCAATTCTGATATGCGCACAGGACTCATTTTTATAAAAGAAATGGGATTTAAGATAGGAAATAACCTCCTCTGGAGAGCCGTTATAAAACCGTTGGGATAGTCCCCTTCTTCTCATAATATTCCATATGGGTGAAATATGAATGAGGTCTGCTCCTAAGGCAACAAGATAAAGGGCTTCAAGAAGTGCACTTTTGCCAAGGTTATTTTTGCCTATGAATACATTTAGCCGTGAAAACCCAGCTATTTTCAGTTCCTTAAAACTTCTGAATTTTTCAAGTCTGACTTCTTTTATCATTGTTTTTTTACCACTAATAAAGCCTCAGGTTCGTTAAGTTGGGGGTGAAATTTTGACAATTTTGGTTTTCCATGGTTTACGGAAAGGCTCAAATTTTTAATCACTTCAGTGGTATTTTCATTATTAAATTTAATTTTGTAAACTTCTGGATTTGGTTCGTTTATGGGTTTAACCAATAGCACTGAACCTGGTTTTAGGGCTTTTACCAGTGGTTTAGCCCGATTTTCTTTGTAGTCCCAACCGCTTATGGCGTCCAACTTGTTGACACACCAATTTTTGATTTCATATTGGCCATCTCTATCTTTTTTGATTGGAATGAGGGTCAATGCCACTAATCCGTCAAAACGCGCTGAACTCTTAGAAACTGTGGTGCTTTCGATCATTTCCCATATGGCTATGTGGCCTTCTCCACCAAGCCTTGTGGTGAACTTTTCTGGCAACACATTATCTTCCATTTCCACTCCCACCAGAAAACCCACACCCTTTTTAAGCCTTGCTACACTCATGCGGTAAAATTTACTTCGTTCGCTGGTTTTAGTGTCTTTCGTAAGAGTCAAGCCGACTCGGTTCTCTATTTGATAAAGCTCTGAAGCAGGGATTATTTCTTCAGAAGATGGCCTTAAACCTCGGGTATATTGCAAAAAACCTTTTAGGGAAAGATAAGAAGTTTCTTTTTTAGAAATTTGCTTTTCTTTTTTTATGGGAACCAGAGTGTTTTCTCTTATTTCGTTTTCAAAAACAAATTTTTCTACAGAAAGTCTTTTCCAGGAGCTAAAAGCATCGCATGGCATAGGGAGAATGGGATTTTCGTCTTTAAAAAAAGAAAACCAAAAAATGGAAATATTTTCTAATTCACCTGCAACGCCTTCTCTAAACAACTGAGAAATAGATTTTTTTTCTTTAGAAGATTTTATTTCCAGATATTTTGTCCTGAGAGCTCCAAGAAAAGGGCTTATTCCTGGTGGAAAATTGAGCCTTGCCAGAGATTGCTCTCCTGCCAGAAACGGCCTTGTATCCCTGAAAAAAAGAACAGACAAAGGAGTAACTTTATAAAACATTAAGTTCATTTTCTTTCCTCCTCTCTTGCGAGGAAGCCTGTAATTAATAATGCTTCTAAAAATGCAGAAGGCTTTAGAAAATACGTATTATCTCTTTTTATCTCTGAAATAAGGCTGCAAAGAAGGTTTTTGTGAGATTTACCTGTGCCGCGGCTTCCAAATTTGATAAATTCAGCCTCAAAAACTTCTGGCATTTGGTCATAAATGTGTTTTTCTCCGTAAAGCTGATGAACAAACCTTTCAGAAAGTCCTTCTTTAATGGCTTTTTTGAAAGTTTTCATAGAAGATACAAATTTCCAGGGCACCACAGCCTCTTTTTCGCTGCCTGAATGAACCAATACCTTAAAGCCGACTCTATTTTTACCTTCGTAAGATTTTGTTTTTTTAAGCATTTCTTGAGCTTTTAAAAGGGTGATGTCCAGAGGATCTAAATAATGGGCAATGGCCACTCCTGCAGAAAGCGTGGCTTTTGTTCCCATAACACGGATGATTTCTTTTAAAGAATTATTTTCGTAAATTTTGATAAATCCTTTTTCACTTATGAATTTTCTGTGACCAGTTTCTACGACATAATTTTCGCCTGAATAAAGTTTACGCAGTGCAGTAAGGGTATCCAGGAGATTTTCTAGTGGAATGAGAAAAAGGGTGTCGTCTCCACCAGAATAGACGAGAACGCCAAGGTTGTGTTCTACCACATAGGGCACGACTTCAAGGGCAAAGTCTCTTAAAGCGCCCGAAATGGCACGGTGAATGGCAGGGGTAACCGGGCGTTTTAAGTCTTTGATATCTTCAAAAAGAGGGTCACTTGCTATTTCCCTAACAAAGTCAGGATGGAAAACCTGCTCTATCTTTGGAGCCTTATCTCCCCTTAGCCACTTTCCAAGGTCGTCGCCATCAAGGTAAACTGCAGCGTAATATTTGGGCAGGGAATAATCGTCTCCGAGTTTTTCTTTTGCTTCTTTTTTTATTTGAAGGACAGCTTTTTCTATTTCCCTTGACCACTCATCTTTTATACTCTTGTCCTCGTCTTTGTCACTTTCTGCTTTGAGTTCTTCATAAAATCTTGGGAAGGCTTCATCATAAAACCATTCAGGTTCAAAATCACCGTCAAATCTTTCACCTGCAATGTTTTGAGGGATAATTCGGTCTTTAATCTCAGGGACAGTTCGTCCCTCTGTGAAATGTGCGTCAAGAAAGTTTTTAACTTCTTTGTTTTGCTTGAGCAAAATCTCAATTGCTTTTTCAATTGGCGATAGGTCAACTTCGGAATCCATCAGTTTTTTGATAAACGGCGCCAGAGCAATAGAGGCTGTTGAGGGGAAGTGGAAATCAAATTTGAATTCAGGAGAGTTTGAACAAATTTTTAGGAAAAACTTTTCAGGGTTGTTCCAGATTACCTTTGGTGCAAGCCTTTTAACAAGGCATACCGCACAAAGGTATTCGTTTTCCTTGATGTGTCCGAGAAAGGTATTGGACATCTCTTTCCATAAGTCCTTGAGGCGTTTGTAATAGAGTTTGTTCCGTTTCTTTTTGAAATCTTGTTCTTTTTTTAAGTTTTCGTTGTATTCAAACTTCTCAATAAGGCTGTTAACATAGGCCTCATCAGTTTCCAGTTTTTCAAGGTCAATATCCACGAGCGCGCTTCTTTCACCACAAAGAGAGCACTTTTCCCATGGTTCTTCTGCAAATTTTACTTTCCCCCGGTATTTCATAGCTTTAAGGCCAGTTTGAGCCATTTCAACCAGAAGTGAATACGTATCCCCGATGTTTGGATTAATATTCCTTTCTTTCATCTTTCCCCAGAGTCTTCCAAACTCCCAGCAGGTGCCAGGCTCCATGAGATTTTTGTAATCTTCTATTGCCTTTTCTGGATCATCACCCCATTTGAGGCCTAGCCAGTAGATGTCAAATGGCAGTTTCTGAGTTTGCTGATCGAACTGTTGATACAGGAAGTTATCTTTAATCAATCCGTTTTGTGGAAGTAAATCTCTTACATTTTTGACAAGTTCTTTCCATGCATTTTCAAAGTTTTGAACCACTTTTTTAGCGTAATTTTCTTCATCTCCGTCCTTTACAATGGCCAGAAAAGTATTGGGCAGGGTTGGAAGTCTCAATTTCCCTTCATCAAAATTAAGGTCTGCGATTCCAACCTCGTCTCTTAGCCACTGGTCAACAAAGGGTTGTTTGTAGAGGTCAGGATAGACGATATTGTCGGGTCCGAGTTTATCGGCAATGGGTTTCATGGCCTGCCAGGAAAGATAGGATATGAGCCAGGAACCAAACCAGAGGTCTCTTGTTTTTTGGGCATTGGCAATAAACTTTTGCACTGGTCCAAATTCTAGAATGAGGAAGGAGGGGTGAGGATTTGCATTTTCATCAACAGTTGTAGAAATTGCTGATTGAATTGTTTCAAGATCATAAAGAGAGTTATCAGGTAATATAGGTTCAGGAGGTGTTAAAAGCGAAAGAAGAGGTGGATTGCGCCAAATAAGAAGAAAAATTTTTTGTGGATCATTCTCATCGTGAATTAGACTTTTAAAGTAATCTACAATCTCATCTCTAAGTCTTTCCCTCTCTTGTTCATTTAATTGAGATTTATATGTGCTGTCTGTTAGACTTTCGAAAACCCATTGGGCATTTTCATCAAGTGGATGAATTGTTATTAAAGTCAATTCCTTGCTGGACTTAAATCCAAAGTCATTAACTCTTAAATTCGAAGCCGCAATTTGATGAAATTTCCTATTATAAAAAGTTTTTAATATGCTTTGAAAGCGGCTCAATATTCTTCCGCTAGTTTCTATATTAATACTTCTCAATTCAGATTTATTTAGTCGCTTATATTTGTTGGTTTGCGTTAAGTAGTTAATAAAATTATGCCAATTATTTTGCAAACATTGCTTAACTGGTTGAAGGGATGGATCAGAAATAGTAGAAAGATTGAAATAGAAAGGTGGTTGAGTTGTTCCAGTAATCCAAGTCCAATATCTTAGGCAATCATAATCTCTCGTTCCAAAAAAATATCCTTTATCCGGCGGGTCGTGCAAAAACGCGGCTATCTTTTTAAGCCAGAGGTCATTGTCAGGCATTTGGATACCTCCTGGTTAAGCCTAAATAATTCTGCAAAAATTTTTCTATTCTTTGAAAATCATTTTCATTAGGTTTCCTAAGTTTTAAAGATGGCTGTTGGTCAGCTATATAGTTCGCCTTCTCAGGTAGGAATTTAGATTTGAATAAAGTTGCCCTTATTAATCCTATGTCAGGCTCTACATGTAGGATAAGAGGAGAAGCTCGTCGATTTATTTCTTTTTCTTTAACATTTATGATTGCTGTTTTTCTTTTTTTTCCATATTGCTTAGAAAATTGAATTGGCAGGCCAAAAACATCATTTCGAGGATTATCACTTTTAACGTCTCGTTTCTCAAAAATTGGCTGAATTATATCTAAAAAGTCTCGAGTGTGGCCGTATCGTCCAAAATTGTCTCCATCATGCTTTCTAAATTCTCGGTAAGTTTTTCCAATGTAAGACAGTAAGGAGTCCCATTTCTTTTCGTCTGGCCTTTGTCCTTCCCAGATTTGATAATAAGGGATAGCAAATAAAGGAAAATCAGGAAGGTTATTAAATTCTTTTTCTGGTGCAATTTTTAAGGATTCAGCCATGGTTTTGATTTTTTCAATGACTTCTTCAATAGGAGAAAAATCAAATTTATTAGGAGAGTTACCATTTATTTCAACTATCTCACAACTTCCAAAACCATGTCTCCATCGGGTGCCAAATCCGCCAAGATGGATAGCAATCTTTAATACACTAACTATTATATTGAGGGCCAAAGTATTTGTCCCTGAAAGTTCAATCAAAAATTCAAAGTTAGGTAGAAAAGCCCCTCTATCCCAGTAGAATCCTGGTGGATTTTTGCTGTTTTCCCTTTCCAAATCTCTCTTACTGTAATATTTCACCAGTCCCATATTTGCTAAATAGACCAAAAACTGGTGCTTTTTGGGAATAGGTTGGAGGTTTCCTTCCTTTAATGCATCCTGTCTCTCTAAGATCATTTTTTTGCATTTTTCCTCATTTAAAACATTTTTCACCCTCACCACAACCCTACTCTTCCTCTCCGTATTGCCGAAAATTTCGGATTCCAGTTTGTAAACTTCTTGTGGATCACTTGTAACCGCTCCTGCCATGGCGCGGAACCAGAATCGCATAGCTCCTCGTATGGAGGCTGCTCTAAGTTCTGGCTCTTTCTGAGGCTCAGCACCGCCCATGAACATGGGCGTTAATACTCTTAGCTTAAAGGTGGTCTTCATAAAAGACTCCAGATTTTGTTAAGATTTGACTTAGTTGCCAAACATTCTACAATTACTTTAGTTTTTTATCAATTTATATTTTGTAATGACACTAAAATACAAAAATACACTTGGCTGGGAACGAATTGTTTTGTTATTTAGTAGGGATGAATAAAGATGATTAAAAGCAGGTATTGGAGAGATAAATGTATGGCATGTAATAATGATTTGTAAAATGTCTCAGAAGTCAAAATTTACTTCTAACCTAACTAAAAACAGTTCACTGCTCACTGTTCACCAACTTTGGTTTCCATTCCTCATAGGTAGGCTTCCGTGAACTGTGAATGGTGAACAGTGATTTTGGTAAGAGCTAAGAGCTTTTTTTTGAGATAAAATCCAAATAGGAGGCAAAAACAAAATGAAGACGTTGATTACAAAGTTCTTTTTATTTTTAATTAGAGATAAAAAAGACAGGATTGTCGTCAATTTGAATGTCTTAAAAGTTAAAATTTACTTCTAACCTAACTAAAAACAGTTCACGGTTCACTGCTCACTGTTCACCAAGAGTGAGTTTCCATTCCTCATAGGTAGGCTCAAAACAATGAATGAAGGAAAACTGTATTTTAATAAAAATCTGTTTCCATTCCTCATAGGTAGGCTCAAAACGGAATGAACTCTCCTAAGTAATCACCTGTTGATGAAGTTTCCATTCCTCATAGGTAGGCTTTAATGTCCGTGAACTGTGAATGGTGAACAGTGATTTTGGCAAGAGCTTTTTTTTGAGATAAAATCCAAATAGGAGGTAAAAACAAAATGAAGACGTTGATTACAAAGTTCTTTTTATTTTTAATTAGAGATAAAAAAGACAGGATTGTCGTCAATTTGAATGTCTCAAAAGTTAAAATTTACTTCTAACCTGACTAAAAACAGTTCACGGTTCACTGCTCACTGTTCACTAAGAGTGGGTTTCCATTCCTCATAGGTAGGCTTTAATGTCCGTGAACTGTGAATGGTGAACAGTGATTTTGGCAAGAGCTTTTTTTTGAGATAAAATTCAAATAGGAGGCAAAAACAAAATGAAGACGTTGATTACAAAGTTCTTTTTATTTTTAAATAGAGATAAAAAAGACAGGATTGTCGTCAATTTGAATGTCTCAAAAGTTAAAATTTACTTCTAACCTAACTAAAAACAGTTCACGGTTCACTGCTCACTGTTCACCAAGAGTGGGTTTCCATTCCTCATAGGTAGGCTCAAAACGAAAAGAAGACAACGCCGTTATTTTCCCCACCACTAGTTTCCATTCCTCATAGGTAGGCTCAAAACCAAAGCTGCAGTTATTCATGATTGGCTTTACCATAGTTTCCATTCCTCATAGGTAGGCTCAAAACCAGGATTGGTTTTGTTTCTGGAAGCTGGAATTTCAGTTTCCATTCCTCATAGGTAGGCTCAAAACTTATGCTGGTTTAATTATTGCCGCATTGGTCGGGAGTTTCCATTCCTCATAGGTAGGCTCAAAACCTGCTTCTCCTTTTCTTGGAGATGCTGTATGTTGTACGTGGTTTCCATTCCTCATAGGTAGGCTCAAAACAAGCTTAGAAACCCATCAATTAGGATAGTAATACCGTTTCCATTCCTCATAGGTAGGCTCAAAACTTGTTAGCTATATCAGGAGAACAGATAAAAGAAAGATGTTTCCATTCCTCATAGGTAGGCTCAAAACCGTCTATACAGATACTTCTGTCAGAGAAGTATCTTGTTTCCATTCCTCATAGGTAGGCTCAAAACTAAGATAGGTTTAAGAAGACAAACAGTGTTTTTAACGTTTCCATTCCTCATAGGTAGGCTCAAAACGGTATATTTACTAGGTGGATATAATGGATCATCTACGTTTCCATTCCTCATAGGTAGGCTCAAAACAGTTGCAAGAGAAGCATTCACACTTCCAGTTGCTTGTTTCCATTCCTCATAGGTAGGCTCAAAACTAAACAATCTGCACCAGAAGCAGTAATTAATACATGTTTCCATTCCTCATAGGTAGGCTCAAAACTGGAATAGGATTACAACCTTCTTTTATGAATAAATGTTTCCATTCCTCATAGGTAGGCTCAAAACGGATAGTCCTTTTTAGATAAGAAAATAAAAGAAAGGGGGGTTTCCATTCCTCATAGGTAGGCTCAAAACTCATATGCATCTTTACCTTTGACAATATAATCTTGAGTTTCCATTCCTCATAGGTAGGCTCAAAACAACCACATTGAACCACATCTCAGAAATATAAATTTGGTTTCCATTCCTCATAGGTAGGCTCAAAACCAAAATGACAAGCAAAAAAATAAAAAAAGAAGTTTGTTTCCATTCCTCATAGGTAGGCTCAAAACTGGGACGGCTTAGTGCAGTTTCCCCAATAGTCCTCAGTTTCCATTCCTCATAGGTAGGCTCAAAACAGAAGAATATATAAGAACAGAAGAAGCTTTTTATTGGTTTCCATTCCTCATAGGTAGGCTCAAAACAACAGATTTGTTAAATTCCAATGTAGCAGAAGAGAAGTTTCCATTCCTCATAGGTAGGCTCAAAACTTTGAACCCTTTCTTTTCTAAATACCGAGTCAAATATAGTTTCCATTCCTCATAGGTAGGCTCAAAACCCATAGGAGGTATAGTTAGTTATTTCTTCTTTGATAGTTTCCATTCCTCATAGGTAGGCTCAAAACTTTCACTAGACCTTGATCGTGTTTTCACTAGACCTGTTTCCATTCCTCATAGGTAGGCTCAAAACGCTAGCTCCCTAACAGCTTCCGTAATTCCCACCCGGTTTCCATTCCTCATAGGTAGGCTCAAAACGTTGCACAATGTGTTTACACCATTGCTGGAAAGGTTGTGTTTCCATTCCTCATAGGTAGGCTCAAAACACGGCTCTTTTTCTAACGCCTTTTTCATCTCATCGGTTTCCATTCCTCATAGGTAGGCTCAAAACTTTTTTATTCATAAAAGTTCTCAAAGAACTTTTCATGTTTCCATTCCTCATAGGTAGGCTCAAAACTATATACCTTGTGGAAATTCAAGCATCTGTAGTAGGTGTTTCCATTCCTCATAGGTAGGCTCAAAACACCAACAAAAAAAGTTATATAGATAACATTATTTTGTTTCCATTCCTCATAGGTAGGCTCAAAACGTCTTTATTTAACGACGAAGAGTCTGTCAAAAGCAGTTTCCATTCCTCATAGGTAGGCTCAAAACTATTGTAAAGTTAAATGTAATAGTTGTCTTTACTAGTTTCCATTCCTCATAGGTAGGCTCAAATCGTGTATTTACAAATAAAAAACATAATAAAAAACTAGTTTCCATTCCTCATAGGTAGGCTCAAAACCTTGCGGACCTGAAAATTCCCTGAAAGCTTTGATATGTTTCCATTCCTCATAGGTAGGCTCAAAACCAACCATAATCCTTTATGGTTTTATGTTTTTGGGGTTATTCAAATTCAAAGAACTATCATCTTTTTAAGCCATAATTTACTGGTATGTCAAATAAAATAAAAAGGTTAAATTTTTTTTGGGTGGCGTCTATCCCCAGGGGATTTTACATTACTTCCCATGGACGACATTATCCTTGCTATAGGTTGATACTTATTCAAACTGGAGAAGGGTAGGAATTTCCAAGATTTCATAATTAAAGCCTAAATTGAACGATTTTGGGTGATTAAAATTTCTTTAGCCTGGAGTTATAGTATGTTTTCCACAATATTTTTCTCTATTCCCAACACGTCTCTTTTAAAATAAGTTTTTGTCCTTAACTGGTAAAAAATTATGGAGTCCTTTTCTAAATCTATTGTACTCTTTAATTCTGACTTTAATCTTTCAAATTGGGCTTTGGTGAGTTCTCCTTCAAGCACGGAATTTTGCACCCAATTTAAATATTTTCTACTTATTTTTAAAACCTTATTTACTCGCTCTACTTCAATATCATAGACCATAATAACGTACATTCTCACCACCTTGCCACAAATGGTTTGTATTCTTCATCTTCTAAAATATGTTTTTCTAATTTATACAATTCAAGCCTTATAAGCCTCTTATAAGATACATTTCTCCCCAGTCCTCTATGTTTTATGGTTGTTTGAAGTCTTTTTTCCCATTCTTGTAAAAAAATCTTTTGCCCATTTTCTTTTAAAAAAATTCCTCCAAGTTCATTTTTAAAATGAGATTTTTTTATAATTTTTTTATTTAAGATAGTAAATATTAACCTATCTACGAGAATTGGCTTAAAAATTTCTGCAACATCCAAATTTAAGGTAAATCTTCGCATATTGGTTGAATGTAAATATCCTATTCTAGGATCTAAGTGGGTACGATAAATTTCAGACAATACCAGAACATATAAAAGACTGTTTCCAAAACTAATAAGAGCATTTAATCTATTGGCAGGAGGCCTTCTGCTCCTTTGTTCAAAACTAAAATCACTGTTGTTTATTATTTTGTCAAAAGCTGTGTAATACACATCTCTTACATTTCCTTCCACAGCCATAATTTCTTCTACACTGTTTCTTTTATTTAATGAGAGAAAGAGATTGTTTATTTCTTTTTCAACCACATCAAGATCAACTCCTCTATTTTTATAATAGGCAATTACTTTCAGTATATTTTTAACTGCTCCTTCAACAAATTTTTTGGCAAGCACTAATCTTTTTTTATTGTCCAAATAGTTTTCAGCCTGTTTTAAAATTATAAGCCCAGAATTATAGTGCTCTCTTGGATAATATGTCCCAACATAGTATTCGTGATAATTGAAAAAATGAAGTAGGATTTCTTTTTGAGTTAGATATTCCAGCAATTTTTTATTTATTGAGACTTCTCCAAAAATAAATATTTCTGAAACAGCCTCTATGGGCAGATATTTTTTATCTCCATCTTCTGTTTCAAAATAAAGAGTATTTTGTTTTCTCTTTATTTCTCCACCTGAAAATATATAAATGGATTTTTTCACTTTTGTTAATCCCTAATTTTTTACTTTAAAAATTCCATATCCAAGAGATGTTTTTGCACCTATACCATATTCATATAAGGCATATTTTAAGTTATCATAAATAACATCAAAAATATTTTTCCCTAAAAAAACTCCTCTATCAATTATAATATTATTTTTTTCTTTTATACCAAGTAAGAATTTAAACTTAGTATCTTTAACTGTTAAAAAAAATATTGGATTTGGATTTTGATAATCAGCAGGAGGTTTATTATCTGTATAATAATCTGGATAATGTACGTTAATTATATCAATATCTATTTGAGGTTTTTCAACGGGAAATGCATCAAAAAAAATAACTTTTCCTATCTTTGCTTTGTTGTAAAAACTATCCTTAGGACAACCAAAAATATCACAAAAACCTTTATCAAAAAAGGCATCTTTTTCCATTCCATTAAATAAATTTATAATAATGTAATTGCGCACCATACCTTTTATACTACTTGCAGGAATATAGGGTATACCATAAAGATGATGCAGAGTTAATGATGTTTCATATACTGATTCATTGCCAAGTCCAACTATCAATCTACTTTCTGGTTGTAATATAATATTTTTTAAATTATAATTTTGTTCTTTTAAACTTTTAAATAAACAATTTTGATTGTTTTTGATTTTATCAATAATATCTTGAACAGTGTTAAAATTAAATTCAATTTCAAATTTGCTTATTATTTTTTCTCTTTTGTTTTTAGATTCTCTTTTATACAATAAGATTTCCTCTTTGTCTTTTTGTTTATTAAAACGAAAATTAATGCATTTGTTTAGTTTTAAATAAAAGTTATCAATTAAATTTTCGTGTTGCCGCAAATTGTTTTTTGTATCTAATGGCAGTTTTGTATTGTTAATTGAGAACATATTTTTAATTTTATAATTATTATATCTATCATGTTTTGCAGGATCTGTTTTATGTTTCTTAAAACTATTCTTTTTTAATAGTTCTTTACCATCAACCAAGATTTTTTTTATTTGTCCTTTATCCATTTCTAAATTGCATTTTTTACCATCTAAAGATAGATCATTAAAAGAATAAAAAGAAGGAACAGGCATTTCTTTATCATTTAATTTTACTATACCGTAAAATTTTCCTTTTCTATTTTTCTTTATAAACAATATCCCTTCTACTTTTTTCATTCCTCTTCTCCTTCAATTAATCCTTCTGCAAATCTTTTTAACCAGCTTAAAAATGCTAATACCTCTATTGTTAAAGAACGGTATTCTGAGGAATTAAGTTCTACTGTTCTTTTAACTAAATCTGAAAAAGAGTCTAAGTTATCACTATCTGTCAAAATTTTTTTATCATCTTGTTTAAGCCAATCTAAAATTTGCTTTCCTATAATTTCATATGTACCACCTTTAGAAAGCATAAAGGCAAATGTTGCCCCAAGACCATTAGTTTTAATAAGCATTAAAATCTTTTTTACATAAGATTTGTATTCTTTTTTCTTTTCATACTCACTGCCCTTTTCTGCACATCTATATGCAAACTCAGCCCTTCCCTGTTCAAGTTTTTTTAAATTAGATGAAATATTATTGGACATCACTATCCTCCCATAATTTAATTTCAACGATTCCTTTTCCAATTGTAGCATTACCGCCTATTTGAATGATATTAGGTATTCCTTTTTCAAAAAATTCCATTACTAAATATTCTTCTTCCTTGTTGTTTGTGTTAAAAATTCCTTTATCTTCATTAAAAATAGGGGTTGTTAATGCAAGGGAGTATAAAATTGTCTCACACGGCAAATATTCTTCTGTGAAAAGTTGTCCATGTTGTACTGTTCCTGTTTCAGGGTCAATCTTAATTCTTGTAATAACCTCTGTTGATAGATTAACAAAATCTCTAAAATCATTGTCTGATAACACAACAAGTCTATCTTCTATCTCTTTATTATTTGTTATTTGGCTTAACCATTTGGAAAATTTTTTTGTATCTTCATTTTCTTCTACCTTAAAACTATATTCTTCAAGAATAACATTTTGGTTTATTGCCAATTTATTTTTATTAGATATTGTATTTTTCAAAGAAATTATATTATTGGTTGGAAAATCAGATTTTATTCCGTTTGTCTTTTTGCATATTTTAACATCTTGTTTGAATCGTTCTAATACTAAAGGACAAGTGATATATGCAAACACGCCTTTCATGGATTTTACTGGAAAAAGAAGTATTCTTGCATCAGTAAAACCTAATGCCCCTGCATGGGCATCTCCTTCCTCTGGTCCAAAACTAAGAGAAATAGCTTTGTTATAATTATTCCTGTTTTTTAAATCAGGAAAAGACTCAATTAATTTTTTACTGGTAAAAGACTCAAAAACCTCTCTTATACTCCCCTTTAATCCAGAACCTTCTATTTTAGGGAAATCAGTATGCCTTTCCCTTTGAATTGGAAGATCAATAACTCCAAGATCTGTACCACTTCCTGCATGAAGTGGAGTTATTACTTTTATAAAAAATGGCTTTGCAAACTTATACATACTCATTAACCTCCTTGTTTTCTATTTCTATAATTCTTTTTTTTGACTCATTTTTTATCTTTTCTTTATCAATTAATAAAACTTTTCTTATAAAATCATCAGATTTTTTGTGATTAGTAAATACGTTATATATGTATAATTTGTTATCTGATTCAAAATAAAATATTCTATTTTGATTATCTCCATCATCAAAAACTATATGAATGTTTTTTTGTTCTGTCTTAGACTCTCTAAGTATTTTAAAACAGAATTTAGTCTTTAATATTCGCAATATTTCTTTTTTGTTATTTATATCTTTCCATACTTTATCTGATGCATAAAATATAAAAAATTTATTTTCATATTTATATAAAAAAATCTTCCCCAATGGACTCAACAAAGCAATATCTCCATCTGTATCAATAAATCCATTTATATCTTCTAATTTTGAATAATTAATACTTTGCCATTGTTGATAATTATCTATACCATTATCAAGCTCTTTAAGTAAGTTAAAATTTTCTTCAATAATTTTAAAATCAACTTGTATAGGGGTTTTAGGTATTTTTATTAAAGAATCTGTGTCTTCAAATATATAGTATATATCGCATCCATTGATCTGTGCCATTATAGTTATATAGGGAATGATTGCTTTATATCCTCCAGTAATGTTAAAAATAACGTTTTCATAATAATTGCTACAAATATTTTCTACTTCAATAATTAGATTGATAAGTCCATTTTTAAATTTTTTATCATCCTCCACTTGAAGATCCTTAATCAGTACGATCTTTTTTATATTGATATTATTTATTTCTGTAAAATATTCTTCTATTATTTCTGCAGCAATATTTGAAAGTATAGTATCAGAGGTCAAAAGGTGAATATCTAAAAAAGAATTACTAAATTTTTTATTCAATTTTAAAATGCTTTTTATTTCTGCACATATATTTTCTTTATTGTTATGTCCATTGATCCAGTTTCGTATCTGATCTTTTAAGTCTTTAATATCATCTTTGTATTCATTATATCTATAATATGATTTTTGTTCTAAATCTTGTATAAGTTCATCTGTTCCATTATCTTTTTGATAATTAAAAAATATTGATGTTCCAACTGTAGTTATTATTTTTTTCATAATTAATTCTCCATATTATTTAATTTACCTACAAAAGTAATTCCAAAACCTTGTTTGTTATTTATATCTGAAATTGATTTACAGTGAAAATTATCTTTAATTTCATTAAAAGTTCCTTTTAATAGTTTAAAATAATAAACACTTCCATGGGGTACGGCTTTAAACATGGGCTTTGGTCGTCTGTTTTTTATATCAAACCCACTAATATAAATTGGTTTTCCCATTACAACACTTAGTAATTTAAGTTTTAAACTATTAATATTTCCAATCAAAGTTTCTTCATCTATCCATGCAGGAATCCATCCTTTTTTAAAAATAGCAGGAGTAGTTAATACTAACTTAAAATATGTTTCATTATTATTAAAATTAGGGAAATCTATATTCGGTACAACATCTTTATTAACACTATACAGTGCTCCTTTACCTTCTCCACCTAGTTTTAGTAATCCTGTATTAGGTAAGTTTAATCCTTCAAAATCCACTACAATTGAAAAATTCTCTTTGAATCTCTTCATATCAACTCTATACAGTTTACTTTCATCACTAGAAAGGGTTTTGCGAGAACGAGTTATACCAATTTTGGGTTCTGACTCTATGACATCTGATAATTTTTTTACAACAAAAGGATCTAGTAAATGAGAATTCAAGTATTTTTTTAAATTTGATTGTCTAATTAATCCATTTAAAATATTTTCTATTTTTTTATCATTGTCCAATCCAACTATATAATCTAATGGAATATCTGAAAAAAAATATTCTTTTTTTAGTAATTTTAGTGTAGTATGTATTTTCTTTTCATTACTATCTTTATATTTTATACAATCTAATGGTAAAGGAAAGTAAATAGAATTTCCTATTTTAAAACAAATAGATTTTATATTTAAGTTTATTGTGGGATCATAAGCAGTATTAGCTTTTTTTATTTCACCTGAATTATTTGCAAAATAAACACTTCTTAAAGCACCGTAAATTACAGAAGGGTAGGGTAGAGACATGCTATCTGACCATGTTTCTTCACCCATATAAAAAGGTTTGCTATCTCGAAAAAAAAGAGTATCCATTGGAGTTATTTCTATTACCATTTTATTTCCCCTTTCTTGTTATAAAGTCAGAGATATGTAGAAAAGATAAAAAATTATTTTTTTCTTTATAATTGTATAGATTGGATAGTTTTGTTTGCCAATACTGAACTTTTTTGGCTTTTTTATCTTTATCTTTAATTTTTGAAGATCTATTGAGTAAACGTTTTAATTCAGGAAGTAACATGGTTTTTGAAAATTTAGCAAGCCTTTCACATTCTTTTGATAGGACATTAATAAATGTATTTGAAAAACCATTTTGTTCAGCATTTAATTCAGTTATTAATTCATGCATAATATCTAAAACAAAATCTTCATTAACATACCACTTATAAACTGTTTTATGTATTTCTCCTGAACGTTTTAAAACTGCAATTGCAAAGGCATCTCTTTTTCCTCTTTCTTTTGCCTCTTCTTCCATTCTTTTTGTCCACTTTAAAACTTCTGATAAGGGTGTTTTATAATGTGTTATTGCAATGCCAGCTGAGACAGAAGATTTATGTTTTAATTGAAACCCTGAATTTTCAAATTTTGGAAATTTTTTTCTCAATTCTTTTAGAATTTTAAATAAATAGTTTAAATTGACAAAGGCCATTATATCATCACCACCAGCATAGACAAGGCGACCTTTATGTTTAGTAATAATTGAATTTACACTTTGAGTATATTCTCCTAAAAGTTCACTTAATTTTTTATGAAAATCTAACAGGTTATCTTTATTTTCTAAATACTCTCCAGAAAGCCACCTTCCCATATTATCTCCATCTAACATAATAATAGCATAATACTTTTTAGGCTCTCCATATTTTTTGTATAAATCGTTCAATAACTTTTTACAATTAGCTAATTCTTTTTCATTTTTAAGGTAATTGTATTTTTTTAGATATTTTTCAGTTAGGTTTTCCTTAAAAAACAATTCTTCATCAAAATTTTTAAAAAAATTTTTATATGTTTCTAATTTATCTTTAGGTATATCCTCAATCCAGTTTAATAATGCAATTTCTGCTGTTGAAGGAAAAGAATAATCAAAAAAGAATCTTTTTATGAAACATATTCCACACAATCCTTCTCCTGATTGCATGCCTATATCATCTTTTTTATAAAAAATTACATCTTCTTTTTTTAAGTATAGTTTTTTTAATAAACCATCTTTTCTTTTTTTTATCCCATTTTTTACTTCTTCATCTGTTAATTTATAAATTATTATATTTCGTTGTCCACATACAGAACATTTCCTTCCAATTTCACCATTTCCATTGTTTATTTGAGAGAAGATCTTTATATTTTTTATACTTCCCATATACTTCTCAATGTTATTATAAACAGAATAATATTTATTTTGAATGAAAGGTAACGCTAACCAATAAATTTGAAGATAATCTTTGATTTGATCTAATAAAAGAGTTTTTATCTTTTCATTATTTTCACAAATTTTATTTAATGTATCATTACCAATTACAAACAGTTCTTTTTGTATAAATTTTTTTAATTCTTTTCCTATTTTATCTATATTACCATCAATTTTTATTTTTGCAATAAAACGGTTTGGTTTTGTATTGATTTTTTTGTGAGGGAAAATAAACTCTACACTATTTTTATTTTCTAATTCTTTCATTGCTTTATCTATTAAGATAGATAATAATGAACTTCCAGCATATAAATCTTGTGTTTTACGTGATTGTGATATAAAAGATTGTACTGGACCAATTGTAAAAAGAAACAAATATTCTTTACTGTTCATACATTACTCCTAATAATCTTGTTCTATTCTGTTTTTTATTTCTTTATATAGTTCTTCTAATACATTAAAATATTTATCCACAATATTTTGAAATATAATTCTAGAGAAATTTAGAGAGTACTCATGAACTAGCCTATTCCTTGCGTCTATCATTTCCATCCATATTTCATCATTAAATATTAAATCATTTATTTTAGCTTGTTTATAGCAATCTCTTGGATTTTTACAAATTATGCCTAAATCCTCTAAATATACTTTTATCATCTTCCAACTGAGTTCATAACAGAGTTCAAATCTCTTTATGGTCCCATCTACATTTAGATCGTTTATTTCTGACTCTTTAGTTGTTTCTTTTATTGCACTTTTAAGATTTTCTATTGCACTTTCAAAATTTAAAAATGTCCTTTTAACCTTTTCTCTCATAATATAACCCCTTCTGTTTTTACTATATTTTTTAAATCATCTGGTGCTTTCTTTAAATTTACAATATCTATTGGACCTATTAAGTCTAATTCACCAATAGCTTTGTCTGTATCAATAGCTATATCAATATCAGAAGTTTTATATGCATCGCCTCGTGCCCGGGAACCAAAAAGAATAATTTTTGCAGAAGGATTATGTTTAATTATATTTTTTTTTATATTATCTAATATTTTTGGAAATGAAAGAATTTGTTCTCTGTTGTCTTTTTGTATGTTGTTCCAGAATTCATCTATTAATTTAAAATTTGGCTTTTGGGTTTTAGTAATATTAAATTTTTCCTTTAAAGCTAATACATCTCCTTGAGGTAAAAATTCTCCTGTTAATCTTATTGTAATCCAGTAGTATGAATTTTGTGTTTTTAGAATTTTTATTATTAATGGAGAAGACCGTCTATTATGAATTTTACCTTCTACTTTAATAGAATTTTTGTGTTGTACAGGAAGTCCAAAAATTGCAGAATCAAAAACGTCTTTTTTGGTCCTGTATCTAAAATCAGCAAATTTTACTCCTATTTCATTTAGAGCATCTTTCCATGTAGTTTTTGACTTGGAGCTTATTATTATCCTTGCAAAGGATAGGTTAGAATAAGAAGATGTAAAGTTTTTGGGCTTCTTTTCTCCTGTAATAAATTCAAAACACACCTCTAAATTTTTCTTTAACCAGTGAGAAATGTTTTTTGCATCCTTTACTAAAGGAATAAATTCAAGTCCTAAGGCATCTCCTTCAATTTTTTCTACAACAATATTCCCACCGCCTCTTCTTGACCTTGTGCCAAAGCCTCCTAAATAAATGGATGTCCAAAGAGCAGCCAGGGCATTTTTAAATGTTATATCATCACGGCTTAAAAGTTCTATTTTAAAAGTAGAATCTGTTTTAAAGTATTTTCTTTCTCTGTTAGGTAGAACAGTTGAATACAAAAGATATCCAATTCCCATATCTTTTCCTGTTAATCTATGTTCTGTTTTGTTAAAATCCCACCTTAATCCATAATCCTTTTTTATGTTTTCTCCTTGTAAAACACTTTGTGGTCGTATTCTAAGCATTACTTTACTTTTTCCTTCTTTTTCTTGAGTGCCACCAAAAATGTTGGATTCTTCTTCTCTTAATTTGCTTATATTATCTTCACATTTTAATGCCCTCCACCAAAATCTCATCGTCCCTTTAAATCCAGATGGCCTTAGTTCTGGCTTATTGATGGTCGCCCCACCCATAAACAAAGGAGTTATAGTTTTACAAAGCAGATAAATTTTTTTCATCTTTTATCCCTCTTGTTGTTTCTATTTTTCACTCTTCATCTCCAAAACAAAATTCATAAAATGCACACGTTTTACAAAATCTTATCTTCTTTTTTTTAGGAGGTCTATCTTTGGTTAAGGTATCTTTTATTTCTTCAAGTAAATTTTTTATTTTTTCTTCTAACTCTTGAGTTAAGGTAATGGTTTCTTTTTTCCTTTCTTTGGGGAACAAAAGGACACCTTTGAACTTAAGTCCCTTGTTGTGTTTCAAGTAGTAGAGATAGTAGGCAAGTTGCATCTTGGCTGCGTTTATGTGTCTTGAGGATTTTTTTACCTCTGCCACCATTTGGTCCTTGAACAGGTCTATTTTTAGGAGCTGATCCACGAATATTTCTTTTCTATCTCGTTTATAGGAGTCTTCGTGCATCAAGCGTCCAAGAGCCAAAAATTCGTGTTCTTGATCAGAATGGATGTCGTGGTATTCCAGCCATGCCTCGCGTGGGCAGGTAAGATAAGCCTGAAAAATATAGGGACTGATGAATTTCATAATACCCATATGTCTTCGCTTATATCCTCTTCTCTCCAGCGAAACCCCGTATCTTTTTTATAAAAATGTTTTAACTGATCACATGGTATCCACCTAAAGGAAGTATCTTCCCACGCGGGTGGTAGATTTTTTAAGGCCCTTGTATTTAACAGTCGTAAAGTTCGCTGATGGAGCCATGTTCTGTGTTTTAAATAAGCCTCCTTACGTTTTAAAAAATCTTTTTCTTTAAATACACTTTCATAAATTTGTTCTAATATTTTCTCATCGTCCTTGGAAAGCATCACCAGAACAGGAGTCTCTGGTTGTTCAGAAATAAGAGGATAGTCTTTTAGCGTAGATAATAATCCCTTGGGATCTGAAAAAAACAATCTGGAATATTTCTCCCATAAGCACCACGAAGGCTCATCAGACTTGCGTTGTAAAAGATTTTCAAAGTATTTTTCAAGCAGGTCTGACAAATTAATTTCATCTATAGGCTCGCCTTTCCACACTTCTCTGGCAACTTCCAGGGTTACTTTGCCATAAATCAGGCCAGATCTCCTCAGGCTTTGTTTTAGATAAAAACGATACACAAGCCCTTTTTCTCTACTGCCTTCTCTATTACACCTGCCTGCTGCCTGAATTAGGGCATCAATAGGAGATACTTCCCGAAAGACCACGTCAAAATCAAGATCTACCCCTGCTTCAACTACTTGAGTAGCCACGACCAATACTGCCTCTTCTAAGGATAATTTTTCTTTGATTTCGTTTATACGTTCTTTTCGGTGGAGAGGAATGATATTGGTGGAAAGATAAAACTTTGTTCTTTTTTGATTGACTAGATAATCCCATAGTTCCAGGCTGGTCCTGATGGTGTTGACCACTATCAAAACGCTTTGCTCTTTTAAAAGTGTCTTTTCAAGAGTTTCAAAAAAAGCCTCTTTAGTTTGCAAATCTTTCACCTGATAGCGGTTAACACTCTTTTTAAAAGCTGTAGTTAGAGCAGGGGTGACAAGCTCTTTATGCTGAGTGTTTGCTAATATTTTAGGTTGGGTGGCAGTCATAAAAAGCACTGTGATTCCCATTTCTTTGCGTAATAACTCCATCATCCAACCAAGAGCTTTCCAGTAATCTGTAGGGAATTGTTGTGGTTCATCAAGGATTAAGATACTTCCTATAAGATTATGCAGTTTTTTTAGCCACCTGTTAGCATATCCAAAAAGTGTGAGGAAGATTTGAACAAACGTAGTAACGATTATTTCGCTCTCCCAATCTTCAACTAGGAGTAAGGCTTCTTGTAAAGGATATTCTTCTTCTGCTCTATAGTGAATTTCTCCTAAGTGATGATGAGAGATTAAAAAGGTTTCAGGAGCTTTTTGATATTGGTGAAGATTTTGAAGAACCTTTTTTAGCACTATTTCTGTTTGCTCTATAAGATTTATAAAAGGAAGTGCATATATTATGCGGGGTGGATACCCCCACTTTTGGGTAAGTTCTTTGCGTATTGCAAGGGCTGCTTTTAAAGAAGTAAGGGTCTTTCCTGAACCTGTAGGGGCAGTTAATGTAAGTAAGTCTGGGGCTTTAATACTTTTTAGATTTTCAAGCACGCTTTGCTGCATTGAATAACGTAGTTTTGCCAAAGGAGAAGGTGGTAAAGATTTTAAAAAAGTATCTACCAGATTTATTGGAATTTCTGGTCGTAAAGGCCTTTTTATGGCAGCAGCGCTAAATTTGTCTGCACTAATTAACGCAGAATAAACCAACTGGGTTTGTAAAGCCAGTTTGCCGTGGACTGAAGTTAAATCTTGTGGCTGCTCTTCACAATCAGGAATTTTGCCCACTATATTTTTGTAAGTTCTTTT
Organism: Desulfonauticus sp.; assembly: GCA_030950395.1. GTDB lineage: Bacteria > Desulfobacterota > Desulfovibrionia > Desulfovibrionales > Desulfonatronovibrionaceae > Desulfonauticus. Next base: position 24,722 of record JAUZRP010000054.1, read on the forward strand.
TAATATAAGAATGTTTTGATTTACAATGTTTTCTAAAGGTTGTTCCAGAAAACCTGCATCACCTTTGTCCCATACTTGATAAAGTAAGTGTTTAACATCATCTTTTCTGGTTATTAGATCTTCCCATTGTTTTTGTAAGTTGTTTAGATCCTCTTTTTCAGGCCAGGAGTGTTTAGGTATTCGAAGATGGCCATGATGACGATGCACCACAAGATAGGCAATAAGCCAAAGCTGCGGTTCATTGGGAAAATATTTTTTAGCTAGATAAGCAGAAAAAAGAGCAGAAAGCAAGCTATGATGATAAAGGCCATGTTTTACTCTTTCTTTTTGTAAGTGACGTTGAAAAAAAGTGGTTGCCTTTCCAAAATCGTGAGCTATTCCACAGAGAAATGCCAGTTGTTTGAGTTGTTCATGATGATTTAAGGCTGGATGGTCCAGTAGAGCTCTGGCATTATGAGCTACCTCTTTTAAGTGATTTTCCAGGCGAACTCCTGGATGCGAATAAAGCGTTTTCATCTAATTTAGGGGTGTTCTGTAAAAAATGTTCCAAAAATATTTTCTTCCTTGGTATCTGGTAAAAGAAATACAGGATAAGGCAAACGAACCCAAAAAGGTTTTCCATCTTTTTCGTATAAGATTTCAACTGTTTTTTCCGTACTTCTATATGGATGAGGTAATATGTCCAGGGTAAATTTATCTAGCAATAATTTTACGGGTCTGTTATCGTCCAGTCTTAGCTCCATTTGGGAATGGAGAATTATGGGTGTGCCCACAAGAAGATAATCATCTTTTTGCCTGTAAGTTGTTTTTCCTATCCAGATATCTGGCTCAATCCAGGCGGCTGCTTCACTGATCCCAAGATAAGGAGGCCAGCAAAATTTTTTACTTGAAAACACATTTATAATTTCTCTCCATAACTCCGTATCAGGAGTAGATAAATACACTCTATAGCGCAATACACGAAAGGGCTCACGGGGCAACACCCAACCCATGGGGATTTGGGTGCCCATACCTTTATCGTAAAGGGTATTTCCTTTGGTAAATAAATAGTTAACAGTGTAAGTTCTAATTCTAATAGGGGTGCAGATTCTTACTCCAATCCAAAGACGTTCACTGGAAAGGGATTCATAGTAACTGTCTTTTTTTCTTCCTAAAAGTCCAGCCACAAGTCCCATAAGTGTTGTTCGGGGAGGAAAGGGATAAGTAAGGGCAGAGGTATTGGTATAAAATTTTCTAAAATGCGCCATGGGTCCAGCAATGGTAAAGGCCATTAAAGGTATCTCTTTACTCATGGTCTAATTACTCTATTTTTTTTAGATATTCTGATCCCAATTTAGATTCAAGAGCATCAATAAAATCTTTTCCTGAGGGAAAATCAGGATGAAGACAACATGCAATTTGATTGATTTTGTCCTTTACTTTGCTTAACTTCTCAACACAACTAGAAAAATCCATAACAACATCTTCAATACTTTCTAGTCCCTCTTCTTTTTCTAGTTTTAATCCTTCTCTAAAATCACCTAAAAAAGTGTGATTATCTTTGTATTCAATCCTTAAATAGAGTCTTGGCGTTTGTCCTATTTTGCTTCGAGAAGTGGCCATAAGAGGCAAAGCGGAAAAAATGCTTTTATCTAATAAATTTAAGTCGATATCGCTCATACCTGTTTCTTTTGCTCTAAAAGCGCTCACAACACCCCAGAAGGCAATAAAAGAATATTTTACCCTCCAGTCTTTGCCCATGGTTCCGTGTTGGGCCTTTTCTCCTGTATCTCTTCCTGCAAAAGTAGAGGTAATGGTAGAAGAAGGAAGAATGTCCACCCGATTTAAGGAATAACCCCACGTAAATTGAACAGGACCTGTAAAAGTCAAAGAATCTCCACCACCACCACTTTTACCACCAATTGGAATGGTGGCTCCAAAAAAGCGTAGGTCTAAAAGGTGTTTTTTTAGAAATTCTCTAAATTTGGGATCCTTTGTCAGGTCCTTTGCCTTTTGACCTGAAGCATATTTTTGGGCCAGGTTTTCAATCCTGTCTTTTGCTGTGACTGTTTTGACCTGCCCATCTTGAGTTTCACGGCGCACCCACACGTCTTGGGGTTCACTATACCCCCATTTTTCCCATTCTTCATTGGAAAAAGTAAGCCAATAATCTCTTAAATAGCGTTTTAGACGAACATCACTTACCAGATTTCGTCCTGTTTCGTAGTCCATTCTAGGACGGTTTTCTTCGTCAGGGTCCCCATTGGGATTACACAGCCTGGCATCGTACAAAAATAAAATTTCACTGTTACAGGAAATCATAACCTAACCTCCCCATTATTGATTATCTTTTTTGTCTTTTAAACCTAAACGTGAAAAACCATATCCTGCCAACACCCAATAAGTATTTTCATAAGCAGGAAGAGAGCTTTTGTCTGCTTCTAGCAAATAAAGGGCTGTAGCCAGGACTTTTTCTGCTTCGTTATAATCCCATCCTTTAAGATAATGACGCATACGATCTGCCACCTGATTGACCATACGCCTAATTTTTACATCGTCCATACCTGTAAAAGATATTACGTTAAGAATAGCAGGACTTTTGGTCTCATTAAGCTTTATACCTTTTTGCTGAGAGTGCGCAATCAGTCCAATTACATAACCCAGAAGAAATAGAGCCTGAGCTTTGTTCACTGGAACCTGATTTTGGATATACGTTTTAAGATGATCAGGTAAATTTTCTAATGTCATTTTTTGACCTCCTGTTGGTAAAAAAGCAATTACTCCTAATTTTTTAGCGTAATGCTGAAAAATTAGAGTTTGAACCATAAATTGTTCCAGAGTGTGGCCGGACGGGACACCCTTAAATCCACCTACATATCCCAGATAATGAGCGCGGGCTATTTCCAGAAACCCTTTAATCAAACTCTCACGAGGGAAAATATCTCCAAGTAATAAGCTTTCTAAATAATTTAAAAATAAACTAGGAACTTTTGTATCTTTTCTGGTGGGAATTAAAGAAAATTGAGTTTTTAAATCCAAATTCCATATGTACGGTTTTTTGTTCACTTCATCAAAGTATTGTTCTGCCCACTTAGCAGATTCTATACGGGCATTGTCAATTTCATCTAGGCGAGAAGGTGGTACATCTTGAATGACTTTAAGTACTTTTACTGAGGACTGTGATGAGGCAAAAAATACAAAGTCTATGTAAGTGCTTTCCTTTATTTCTTCCCATAGATTATTTATCTCTCTCTGCTCTTTTAAAAGGTTTTTAAATTCTTGCCATGCTTCTATAGTATTGATTGCGTTTAATCTTTTTTTGAGAAGTTCTCCCAGTTCTTTAAGGTCTGTTTTTTCAGGCACAGGATAGGGCAGAAGTATCACTCCAACCTGGGCTAATTGGCTTTTTAGGTTTTCCCAGGCAAAATGATCTCCCGAAAGTATAACTTCATAGCAATTTGCACATAGGCCAAAAGCAGAAGAGAAATTTTCAGACTGCAAAAGGGGAGCAAAACCGGGTTTATCAGTGTTCCAGAATTTAAAGAATTTAAAGGCAGAAGTTTTGGGCGTGAGTTTGTCTTTTTTATTACACAGGCGACAGATACCAACCCTGCCTTGGTCAAATTTGGGTTTAAACGTATATTCTACATATTTGCGATATTCAGGATCTTCAGGAAGAATGCCGTGTTCATCTTTAAAGGTAAAAAGGATCTGGCTTTTAGCAGGAATACCAGTGTTAATTATTTCTTGTAAGGTACTTGAAACCAATTTTTCAAAGTCTTGTTGTTTTAGAGTAGGGGCAGAGTTGTTTAACACATCTTCTATAGTAGCGTTTTCTTTATTGTATTCTAGAGCATTTTTTAATTTTTCTAAAAAGACTTCCTGTTGTGTAGGCTCAAGAAGTTTGTAGACTTTTAGCATTAAAAAAGACTTGTCTTTGTTATTTTTTAGTTCAAGTATGCCTATTTTGTGCGTGATGCTATTTAGACGAGTTATTAAATTCTGAAGAGAAATATTTTTTAAATCTTTCAAAGAGTTAAGAAACAAAAAAGGAGTGGTAAATATAAGGTAACGTAAAGCATCACCCTCTACAATCAGGCGGTCTTTGGATGCCTGTCCTTTTCTATTCCCCACCCACACATAGCGTTTTGCTTTTTGAACATCCAGTTCTTCTGTCTTCAAACTATTATTTTGAACATCAAAAATTATTAGATATGAATTTTCTCTAATGGGTTGATAGGGAATAGCCCTGGGAATTCGCTGACCAAGGTCATAAAGTATGTGAAGCATGAAGTTGTCCTTGATTAATCAAGTTGCCTGATTTTATTGTTGAAATTAAAATTTCCTCATAATTTATAATTACCCCATACAACAAGACAAATCAAGGGAAAATAGCAAATTTTTACAGTTGTTATTAAAATCAGCAAAATTGTTTGGAGAAGAATTTTAGATTATTGTAATGTGTTAATCTTTAAACAACGTGCACGTAAAACTAAAAGGCAAAACATACCTGATATCGTTTGTTGTCTGTTCAGAAAGATTTACTAAAAAGGCCTTGCTTTCAGGATAGCTCTTTTGAAAGGCCTTAAGTCCTCGCAAATCCATTGGCTTTAATTTGGTTTTAAACTTAACTTCTATAGCTATTTGGAAGCTTACCTTGTCGATAATAAAATCTACTTCGTGGCGGGCTTTGTCCTGCCAGAATTTTATTTCTTCCTTATCTAAACCAGCCTTTAAGAGTTCGCTCATAACAAATGTTTCAAAAAGTTGGCCTCCATCCTGACGATATCTGGGATCATTAAAATTGTTGGTAAAAAAATTGCTTACACCAGGATCTAAAAAATAAACTTTGGGTATTTTAACCAGCTCTTTATTTTTGTTAGTAAAAAAAGGCCTGATTATCTGCACAAGAAAAACTTCTGACAAAAGTTCCAGATAATCTTTGGCAGTTTTTAGGGAAAAACCTGTAAGTGTTGCTATGTTTTCATATTTTATTTTTTGGCCGTTATTTATGGCCAGATAAATAATCATTTCTTTAAGTTCTCTGATTTTTTTGACCTTTAAATATTCTACCAGGTCTTTTTTCACAAACAGATCAAAAATACTTTTTAAAACTTCTTTTTTGTCTTTTTCGTTGCGTTGAAGAGTAACCTCGGGATACCCACCAAACTGTAAAAACTCATAAAGTCTTAAAAGAAGAACTCTAATCACCTTATCAAGACCTTTTCCTTGCAATAAAGAAACGTTTTGCAAAACTTTGATGGCTTTATCGTCTTCTATAAAGGATAAATATTCTTCAAAATCAAGAGGATATAAATAATGTAAAAATTTTCTGCCAGCCAGAGATTCCTGAATGCGATGTTTAATGGTGAGAGAGGATGAGCCTGTAGCATAAACTTTAACGTTTGGATGATGGTCGTATAAGTTTTTTAAGACTATAGAAAGATCTTCATAGCGCTGGAATTCGTCTAAGAATACAAAGAATTTTTCAGGAGAATCTCCTCTATAGCCGTGCAGCCGAAAAGTATTGAGTGCAGATTCGTAAGTTGCTATGGACTCGTATTCAGAAAAAATGTCTGCATCTATAAAAACGCCCTTGTGCCCCTGGGCTTTGCAAATCTCCTGATAAAGAAGTTTTAAAACACAGGTCTTGCCCACCTGCCTTGGGCCAACAATAATAGAGAGTTTCCTTGTATCCTTTTCGGATAAAAGTTTTTTTAAAATTCTTCTCTCTTTGAGCATGTCCAGAATAGATACTCTAAAATGGAGTAAGTGTCCAGTTTGGAGTAGATTATTCAAAGAAATGGTAGTAATGGTTGAGAAAATGGGTATTCTAGTTATTTTTAAGCCATGTGTTTGAAATATAATGTTAAATTTTGTAGGGGCAATTCATGAATTGCCCCTAGGTTTACTACAAAACATACATTGCATAAATTAGGGTGAAAACAAAGAGACAACCATAAAACCAACCAATGGTTACTGAAAACGTTATCCTTAATTTTGACTGCTCTTCATGTTTAAACCTATAAGCATTCATATCAAAAAGATGTTCATCTGTATTCATTCTATTTTTTATCACCCAATTATAAAGCCTTCTATACAGCCGCTCCTGCCAGAGGAAATAGGCATCTAGAAACCAAAAGACTAAAATTGGCATGAATGCTATTAAAATTTGATATGTTGTTCCTCTTAAAAGTAATGTTACAGCAACAAGCGTAATGGTCCATCCTTTGATCATAAATGAATTAAATGCCATACGTTTAATAACATCTTGAATTATTTCGATCTCTTTTAGCATAAACTCTTTTAATTCCTCTTTTGTATATCTCATACCTAAACTCCTTTTTTTGTTATTTAATCATTTTTTTCAGAAAATATGTTAAAAGAAATTTCCAATAAAAAGCAAGTGGTTTATGTTTAGATTTACTTGAGAGAACCTACAAAATGTCATTTGAATTTCTTGACAAATTGAACATAGGGTGTTCAACTTGCAAAGGTTTTATAGCGATAAGATGTAAGGTAAGAAAAGATTTTTTTTGTTGAATTTTTGGGAGGGATATTTTGGTTTTAAAGACGAGGTTTCTTGAGAAAAAGATAAGAGAAGTGTTGAAGTTATTCCCTGCAGTTACCATTATTGGCCCGCGTCAGTCTGGAAAAACCTGTCTGGTGCAGCAGGTTTTTCCAGATTATGCGTACGTAAATCTTGAAGACCCTGAAAACAGAGCTTTTGCCAAAGAAGATCCCCGGGGCTTTCTAAGGCTATATCAAGAAAAAGTCATTTTTGATGAAATTCAGCGCGTTCCAGAGTTACTTTCTTATCTTCAACCCATTATTGACGAAGATCCCTCGCCTGGTAGGTTTATCTTTACTGGTTCTGGTCGTTTTCAACTCTTAAAAAGTGTCACCCAAAGCCTTGCAGGAAGGACTATTTTTTTTACTCTTCTGCCCTTTAGTCTGAGAGAGCTTCTTGAAGCCTCACCTGTTGATCCTGAGAAGTTAGGGGAAAAAATCTCCAGCCCCAAAAAAATTTCATTCTCTCTGGAAGAGTTGCTTTTTAAGGGTTTTTATCCTCCTGTGCACGTGCGCAACGTTCCACCGCGTGAGTGGTTAGCTTCTTATTATGTAGCCTATGTGGAGCGAGACGTGCGCGATCTGGTAAATCTTGGCAATTTAGAGACGTTTCAAAGGTTTGTGCGTCTTTGTGCTGGAAGGGCAGGCCAGATACTTAATTTTTCCTCTTTGGCTTCAGATGCTGGTATCTCCCACACCACAGCGCGCAGGTGGCTTTCTGTGCTTCAGGCGGCCTTTGTTATTTATCTTTTAAAGCCACATCACGAAAACTTTTCTAAAAGACTTATCAAATCTCCAAAGATTTATTTTTATGACACAGGGTTACTTTGTTATTTACTTGGCCTGAGAAGTTCAGAGGACATTGTTTTACACCCTTTAAGGGGAGCTATTTTTGAAAATTTTGTGTTTGCAGAACTGTACAAGGCCTTTGCTCACAGCGGAGAAGAGCCGCCTCTTTACTTTTGGCGCGACCGCACCGGCCATGAAGTGGATTTTGTAATAGATCTGGGATTAAGACTCATTTTAATTGAAGCTAAATTTTCAGTGACGGTAAGTAGGGATCACCTAAAAAACTTGCATTATTACTGCAAATTAGCAGGAGATAGAGTGAAGCAAACTCTTGTTGTGTACGCGGGAGAAAACTTTTTCGTTCGCGATAGAGTTACCCTCTGCCCCTGGTTTTATTTGTGAAAGGATTACTTTGAATCCTCTTTCTACCTTTGAAAAAGGCCTTCCTCAAGCTGTAAACTTTCGGCGGCAGGTTCAGTTTGTCCAAGAGGAGGGCTCCTTCATCCAATACGTCTAGGATTCGGATGTCCTCCGCGTTTACAATTCACCCACCCTGCCGTGCCCTTACGTTATGCCTTGTTATATTTGTTTTCCCTCATTATCTCTATCATCCCAAATCCCTGGCTATTTCTGGAGCCCAGTCCCGCATAATAGGCCAGGTGAAAATAGGGCTCAGGCAAGTTTAACTCGTACACTCCATTCCAGGCCTTTATCCAAAAACCTTTGAAATTTATAATAGATAGACTTTTGGTATCCACCCTAAGGGGTTTTAGGTAAGCACCGTCTAAGGGCGGAGGGTTTTCCTTTCCAAGATAAGCCATTATCTTTCTCTGTAAATTTTCCATTATTTTTTTAGAAAAATCAGTTTCAAAGGGATTGTAAAAGTATGTTTTTTTCTTTCCCATACTGTCCACAAGGGTGCTGTAAGTGGTAATGGGAGAAAGGGTTTTTATTTTTACAGGAGATGTGGGTCGAATAGGTTTTTCCACTTCCACAGAAAGTAAATTACAAAATTGGTTGTTTAACTCTATATTTTCAGATTTTATAAGATGTATGGCAAGGGATTCCAAAATGTCTGTGTGAACAGCACTTATTTTTAAGGTGATTTTGTGATAAAAATGGATTTGTTTATATTTTTTGTCCACGAAATAATCTTTTGATAATAGTCTGGAAAAGGTAAATAATTTGAAATTCCTCTTTTCATAAAAAAAACCTTTTTCGTGGAGCCAGGTAGCCAGAGCACGGTCTAAATTGCGATAGATCATGGCTTGGACGATGTGATTGTAATGAATGGGCAGGATTAATCCAGAAGGGCGATTGGGGGGTTTTCCTTTGTTTGCAACGGGAATAAAAGTTAAGGATATGCGCACAAATTTTGCTCCTTTTAGGGTACGTTTAGGCACAGTTGTGGTGCTCGTTTATTTGTGAAGGAGAAGAGCAAGGGGAGTAGAAGCTAAAACACTCCTAGCACTTTTAAAAAAGCTCCTAATACCCCTAACACAGAGATCATTATGGCGATAGAAAACATTCTTAAAGTAAAGTTTCTGTGTTCTAAGTCTCTTTTGTCTAATTTATCAGATAACTTGTCTATAGACGCAATTATCTGTTCAAAACGTTTATCTACCTGTTCAAAACGTTTGTCGACCTGTTCAAAACGTTTGTCTATTAGACTAAATCTATAATCAACGTCTTTTTTAAATTCCTTAATTTCTTCCCTCATAATTTCTTGATTTCTTCTAAGTTCGTCTATTTGAACCTGCAAGTAGTCGAACTTTACGTCAAAATATTTAGTATTCGGAACTATACCAGCAAAAAGAGCATAGATTTCTGGAGATAATTTTTCCTGTAAATTTCTTTCTTTGTCTTTATCACTCATTTGTTTATCCCCCCTGTTAATTAGATTATTTGCCTTAAATGCATATATCTAGGTTTAAATTCCTTGTAAAGTTTTTGCTGTATGTTTTTCTATTCGTAAGATATAGATAGTGTCTTCGCATAGTTGTTTAAAACCCAAATAATCCCAGGTGAACAGTAGAGGAAGTTACTCATTCGAGTGGACACAATGTTTTTTGGTAAAAATACATTTAGGGAAGCGCCTAACCTAAATAAATTTGCGTTTTGAATGAAATTTATTTAATCTTTTTAATTAACACATTTTTTGTGGGAGGTAAGTATGTCTGATGATTTTGTATTGATAAAAAAGCAACGATTATCTTTACCTAAAGGTACTGCCAGCCTTTATCGTCATAAATCAACAGGTGCAAAGATTTTATCTATTTGTACTTCTGATAAAAACAAAGTCTTTGGCATAAATTTTAGAACTCCTCCCAAAGATAGTACGGGAGTTCCTCATATTTTAGAACATTCTGTGTTGTGCGGTTCCAAAAAGTATCCTTTAAAAGAACCTTTTGTGGAATTATTAAAAAGCTCTTTACAAACTTTTTTAAATGCTATGACCTATCCAGATAAAACATGCTATCCTGTGGCCAGTACCAATGAAAAGGATTTTTATAATTTAATAGATGTGTATTTAGATGCAGTTTTTTTTCCTTTATTGCACAAATATACTTTTTATCAGGAAGGATGGCACTATGAATTGTTACATCCAGAAGATGAATTAAGTATTAAAGGTGTGGTCTATAACGAGATGAAAGGAGCCTATTCTTCTCCTGATAATTTGCTATTTGAATTATCTCAACAGAGTCTTTTTCCTGATACTCCCTACGTTTTTGATGCAGGTGGCCATCCAAAAGAGATTATAAAACTTACTTATGAAGGGTTTGTAGATTTTCACAAAAAATATTACCATCCCTCCAATAGTTGGATTTATTTTTACGGAGACGATCCAGAAGAGAAACGTTTGCAAATTTTAGCGAAATATCTAAACCAATTTTCTAAGCAACAAGTTGATTCTGATATTGCACTCCAAAGTAAACTTTATCTAAATTTTAAAACCACAACCAGAGCCTATAGTGCCAATTCAGAGCAAGACAAACACGTTTTTACTTTGAACTGGCTTATCCCCGAAGAATTAAATGGGGAGGATAATATTGCCCTACGTGTTCTGGAAACTGTTTTAATTGGTTTTCCTGGTTCTCCTTTGCGTAAAAATTTAATAGAATCAGGTCTGGGACAAGATTTGGCTGGTGTTGGGTTAGAAACAGAGCTGAGGCAAATGTATTTTTCTATAGGTTTAAAAGGGGTTGCAGAGCAAGATGTCCCTAAAGCAGAACGTATTATTTTAGATACTCTAGAACAATTAAGTCAAAAAATAGACAATAACTTGTTAGAGGCAGGATTAAATACCATAGAATTTCGTATCAGGGAAAATAATACAGGGCATTATCCTCAAGGGTTAGTTTTTATGTTAAAAAGTCTCACCTTTTGGCTTTACGATAAAGATCCTTTAGAGTTATTTTACGTAGATGACATATTTAATGGGCTTAGAAAGAAAGCCAAACAGGGATATTTTGAAAATTTAATAAAAAAATATTTTTTAAATAATCCTCATAGCACCAGAGTAGTTCTGGTGCCTGAAATAGGATTGTTTGAAAAAGAACAAAAAAAAGAGAAACAGGATTTACAACAGATAAAATCCAGACTGTCTGAAGATAAGATCCAGGATATTGTTCGTTTAACCAAAGAATTACAGGTTTTTCAACAGCGAGCGGATAAACCTGAAGATCTTCAAAAGATTCCTGTTTTGACTTTAAAGGATATTGAACGAGACGTAGAAATTATCCCTTGTATTGCAGAGGATGGCCTTTATGTCCATCCTTTGGAAACAGATAAGATTGTTTATCTTAATCTTGGTTTTGGATTACAGGGGCTTGAACCAGAAGAATTGGTTATGGCAGGCGTTTTGGGGAAGTTAATGCTAGAAATGGGTACAGCTAGAAGGGATTACATTGAATTAAATATGGATGTTTCTAGACACACAGGTGGTATTCGCTCCGTGACTTTGGCTGATGCTCATGTAGATAGTGGAAGGGCTTTTGCCCTGTTGTGGTTTAAAAGTAAGGTGTTGTTGCCCAAGATGCACTTTTTGCTAGATATTTTTAAAGAGATTTTGACTGAGTTTAGATTTGAGTCTGCAAAGAGATTAAAAGAAATTCTTTTGGAAGAAAAAGCAGGTTTAGAAGCCAGTTTTGTGCCTAGTGGGCATGGAGTAGTCTTGGGCAGATTAAAGGCCTTTTGTGAGCCAAAAGGAGTGTTGGAAGAATTTTTAAGTGGTGTTGAATATTATCTTGGCTTAAAAAGGATTTTACAAAAGTTAGAACAAAATTCAGAAGAAGTGTTGGTGAAATTTCAAAATCTTGCCCAGAAGGTTTTTATTCAAAACAATTTGCTCCTCCACGTTACCACTTCGCAAAACAACTTGGATAAGATAAAAAATAGCCTTTTGTCTTTAAAAGCCTGTTTAAATTCAGGCCAACCGTTAGAGAATGTCCAGGACTTTGCTTTTACTCCTAAAAACGAGGGATTGCTCGTTTCTTCACAAGTTAATTACGTAGGACGAGCTTACAAGTTAGAGGCTGAATTTACAGGCAGTGCGTTGGTAGTCTCTCGGTTTTTACGTACAGGTTATCTGTGGGAACAGGTGCGGGTTAAGGGTGGAGCGTATGGAGCCCTGGGGTATTTTGATGTATTTGCTCAAGAGGCTTATTTTTGTTCTTATCGCGATCCCAATCATCTGGATACGCTGGCCGTTTATGATGGCATTGGTCCTTTTTTACAAAATTTACAATTAACACCAAAGGACATTGAAAGGTTGATTATTGCAGCCATAGGAGAGTTAGAGCGGCATAAATTGCCTGATGTCAAGGGATTTGAAGCAATGCTTTGGGAGTTAAAAGGATTGGATTTAGAAAAAAGACAAAAGATTAAAGACCAGATTTTGCAGACAAGGTTAGCAGATTTTCAGCACATGGGTGAATTATTCCAAAATAAAGTAAAAGAAAAATGGACAGTTGTTTTGGGAGGAGAAAATAGTCTGAACTTTTTAAAAGATAACCAAATTATCTCAGAGATATTAAAAATTGGTTAAAAGATTTTGGTAGTGAGAATAGCATGAAGGGCAGGGTGAGCTCAAGCTCACCCGTATTAATACAATCTATCATAGATATTGTTTTGAAGCCAGTGTTTGTCTAACCACTCAATGGGATTGACAGGTAGTCCAGATACCAGCACTGCAAAGTGCAGGTGATCTCCTCCTGCAAGTCCTGTTGAACCTGTGCGGCCTATTGTCTGACCTTTTTGGACTATTTCGCCAGGTGTAACTTTTATTTCGCTTAAATGGGCATACAGAGTTTGTAACCCAAGACCGTGATCGATAATTACCACATTTCCATATATTCCCATTTGTCCTGCAAAAATTACTCTTCCTTTGTTGGCTGCAGGCACTTTGGCTCTGGCAATGGAAGCCAGATCCAGACCTAAATGAGTTTGCCGGTCTATTTTTTGGCCGTGATAAAAGTAATCTCTAATTTCTCCAAAAGAGGCTTTTTGGGCAGAATTGGGAAGTCTTTTAAAAACTCCTGAAAATAGAGGAATATTGGACGTATCTTGTCCCAGTTTTTTTAATTGTTGTCTGTTTTGTTTTCTAAGGGTGCGATTTACTTTTAGAAATAATGTTAATAAATTTGTTTCATGGGGAAAATATTGTTTGAAGTAAGGCATTTTTCTTTTTAAGAAACTATCGGAAATATTGATGTTTTCATGAGGAAATTTTTTGGGATTTACATGATAATAAAACGTTGTTTGGGCCACGTTTCCGGCCAGATCTTCTGCTATAAGTAGAGGTTCGTGATCTGGGGATAGAGAATAAGGCCAGGCAAAAATACAGTAATATTTATTTTGGGAAGGGTTGTAATAAGCAGGGAAAAAATAATTATCCAATTTAATCCCTGCTTTTTTTACTTTTTCATTTAAGGTGAACACGATTAGACCACTTCCCCCTTGGTTTAGATAGTGAGCCTTAGATAAAATAGAAAATCTGGGCGGCATAGGGTCGTAGGTCAGTTTTTTGGTTAAAAGAGTTAGATTGCCCTGTCCAAAATTTTTCCAGGAAGAATCCCAAACTTTAATTTCTAAAGTCAGTATTCCTGGTTTTATTTTGCTTTTGGGTAATTCAAAAGAAATGGTCAGAGATTTTTGTTGATTTAAATCTTTATCCAGAAGAGCTATGCTCTGGTTATTTTGAATTAGATATACACTAACGTGTTTTAATCCTTGCTTTTTGTCCTCTAGAGCTAGAGAAAGCTTGGTGTTAGGAGAGATAAATTTAGACGTGGGAGTTAAAATTATGCTGGGTGGCTCAGATTCAAAATAAGTAAGGTATAGATTCCATCCTAAAATAACTGCCCCTAACCCACATAAGATTAAAAAGATTGTTTTTATTTTAGACATAGACTTTCTCCTTAGTTGTTTAAAGATATATTCTGGCATAGACTTTTCTTAGGTTAAACAAGTTTGGCGCGATTGACAACTTTTAAAATTAGCGTCTGCTGGGTTTGGTTGCTTTTTTATTTTTGTTTATTTTATTTTTTTAGTGAACAAATTTTATTTTAGTAACAACAATTATGAATAAAAAAAATAAATTTATCGATTTAAAAAAAATGTGTTGCCATTTATTTTAAATTTTGATTAATATAGAATTTAAATAGAACCAGGTCTGTTTTATTTGTAAGAGTAATAATGGTTGATAGGTGTACCTGTCAGCTCAAAACCGAGGAGGAGGGGGTATGACTTTAAAACGACGAGACTTTGTTAAGCTGTGCACGAGTACAGTGGCTGGCCTTGGTATTTCTCAGTTATTTAACCCGGTACTAGTTAGGGCTATGGAGCAGGCCGTGCAACGTACTCCAGTGCTTTGGATTCAGGGACAGGGATGTACGGGTTGTTCTGTTTCTTTGCTGAACACTGTACATCCTAGTATTAAAGAAGTTTTATTAAAAATTATTAGCTTGGAGTATCATCCCACAGTTATGGCCGCTGAAGGAGAATTGGCTTTGGAGCATATGTATGAAGTAGCCAATAAATATAAAGGAAAGTTTTTTTTAGTAGTGGAGGGAGCTATTCCTAAAGCTGCTAATGGCAAGTATTGTATAGTTGGAGAGTTGGAGGGCAAAGAGATTACCATGTTAGAATTGAGCAAGGAATTGGGCCAAAAAGCCGCTGCTACTTTGGCTATAGGGGCTTGTGCTTGTTTTAATGCAGGGATTCCTGGGGCAGAAGGAAATGTAACTCAAGCTACTTCAGTAAAAGGGATTTTTGATGAAAATAAAATAACTACACCGGTTGTTAATATTCCTGGTTGTCCACCTCATCCTGATTGGATGGTAGGCACTATAGCTCATGTTTTGCTTTATGGCTTGCCTGAGTTGGATGAGAATTTACGCCCAAAATTGTTTTTTGGTTTAAATATTCACGATAACTGTCCTTATCGCAGTTATTATGAGGATGAGAATTTAAGTCCTGTTTTTACTCAAAAGCAGGGCTGTAGGTATGATTTGGGCTGTAAAGGGCCTATGACTAATGCGGATTGTTGGAAGAGGCATTGGAATAATGGAGTAAATTGGTGTATTGAAAATGCAATTTGTATTGGATGTGTGGAGCCAGGTTTTCCAGACGACATGTCTCCATTTTATGAATCTATGTAAAAAATAGGAGGTAATGATTATGGCAGGATGTGCACCAAAACAAGCTCCTGCAGCCGCAGTGGCTCCAGGTAAAAAGATAAAAATCGCAGTTGATCCCGTAACTAGGATTGAAGGTCACTTAAAAATAGAAGTAGAGGTAAAAGATGGCAAAGTAGTTGATGCTCATTGTTTTGGGGGAATGTTTCGTGGATTTGAAAATATTTTAATTGGGCGTGATCCCAGGGATGCTTCTCAACTTACCCAACGTATCTGTGGGGTGTGTCCTACTGCTCATGCTACGGCTTCTGTAAGGGCTTTGGATGAGGCCTTTAAAGTCAAATTAACCACCAATGGTAGAATTGCCAGAAATTTAATTTTAGGCGCAAACTATTTGCAGTCTCACATTTTGCATTTTTATCATTTGGCCGCTTTGGATTATGTAAAAGGTCCTGATACAGCTCCCTTTGTGCCTCGTTATAAAAATCCGGATTTGCGCCTGGATCCTAAAGTAAATCAAATAGGAGTAGATCAATATCTAAAAGCCTTGGAAATTAGACGTATTTGTCATGAGATGGTGGCTTTATTGGGTGGTAAAATGCCCCATGTGCAGGGGATGGTTGTTGGTGGAGTGACTGAAATTCCAACTTCAGATAAAATTGTTGCTTACCTATGGCGTTTTAAAAAAGTAAAAGAATTTATTGAAAATGATTACTTGCCTCTGATTTATAAACTGGCCAGTGTATATGCTGAACTTTTGGAAACTGGGATTGGTTGGAAAAATGTGCTTTGTTACGGAGTATTTCCTCTTAATGATGAAGAAAGTGAATTTTTATTAAAACCTGGTGTTTATACAGATGGCCAAGATTATCCTTTAGATACTAGTCAAATAAAAGAATATGTAAGATACTCCTGGTTTGACGATGCGGATACAGCTCTTCACCCAAGTCAGGGTAAAACTAATCCCCGGCCAGGGAAAAAAGGAGCTTATTCTTTTATTAAAGCTCCTCGTTATAATGGTAAACCTCACGAAGTGGGACCCTTGGCCAGGATGTGGATTACTAATCCTGAGTTAAGTCCTATTGCTCAAAAAGCAGGTTTTAAAAGGATGAGAGATTTTGGAGACAAGGCCTTTTCAATTTTGGGACGACATGTGGCTAGAGCAGAGGAAGCCTATTTAGTGGCTAAGGCTATTGAAAAGTGGTTAATGGAAATAAAACCAGGTGCTGAAACTTACGTAAAGAGTAGTGTTCCAAAACAAGGAGAAGGTCTTGGGCTAACAGAAGCTCCTAGAGGAAGTTTGTTGCATTATATTAACATAAACGATGCGGTGATAAAAAATTATCAGGTCGTTGCTGCTACCATTTGGAACGCTTCTCCGCGTGATGACATGGGACAAAGAGGAGCCATAGAGCAAGCCCTAATAGGAGTGCCTGTGCCTGATCCTAAAAATCCTGTTAACGTGGGTAGGCTTATTCGTGCTTTTGACCCGTGACTGGGTTGTGCTGTGCACGTGTTGCACGCAGAAACTGGCGAGGAGCACGTAATTAATATAGAGTAATTTCATTTGCTTTTTTCTGACGTGAAGATTAACATAAGAGGGTCTCAAAAGAGACCCTCTTTGTTTTTGAGTTATCAGAAGTTTATTCAATCTTTAAAATTAGAGAGTTAAGCTCAGGTGTTTTTTGGGAGAGTGATGTTGTGAAACGTAGAGGGGTAAAGGGATGAACTTGAAAAAGCTTTTAGTTTTGGGCATTGGAAATATCTTGTTGAAAGATGAAGGGATTGGGGTCAGAGCTGTTCAAGAATTGGCCAAAAGAGAGTGGCCAGAAGGTGTTGATTTTTTAGATGGGGGTACTTTTACTCAGGATTTGTTTTATTTGTTTGAACAGTATAGACATATTTTGGTGTTAGATTGCATTAAGGGGGGTAAATCTCCTGGCACGATATATAAACTTCACCAAAAAGATCTACTTTACAACGAAAAACAGTCTATTTCGCTGCACGATATAGATTTGTTAGATTCTTTAAAAATGGTAGAGTTGCTTGGCAAATCTCCTGAATTGACAGTGCTTGGCGTAGAGCCGTCCCAATTAGAATGGCATCTAGGTTTAAGTCCTGAATTGGAAAACGTATTGCCTACATTTTTAGAAGTGGTAACCAAAGAGATACAAAAGATACTTTCAGATGGGATTAATAAAACAGACGTGTGATTTATAGATATTAGCCCTTAACCAAAAGAGAACATAAATTTTATCTCAATTAACTTTAAAAATTAATTTTAAATTTGACAAAGAAGGAAAATTTTATTTTTGATAAATTGACTATAAGATGATTGCTGAATATTGAGAGTCAGTTTATATTCGGATAATTAAGTGATAATTAAGTACGCTAAGGGGGGTATGAAATGCAGGAATTAGCTCTTGAAAACAGAGTAGATTATTTAGAACAAGCTCTTTTAAAGCTTGCCCGCCAGGCCAGACGTTCAGATTTTAAAATAGAGATACTTTCAGACGAGATGAGATTCTTTAAAAATGAGATGAGACTATTCAAAGACGAGATGTTGGATTTTAAAAATGAAATGAAGGACTTCAAAGACGAGATGCTGGATTTTAAAAATGAAATGAAGGAATTTAAAGATGAGATGAACAAAAAGTGGGGAGATTTGGCCAACAAATTGGGGACAGTGGCCGAAGACATTGTTGCTCCTGGCATTCCTTTTGTTATTAAAAAGCATTTTGGTTTTGATGTTCAGGAGCTTTGCGTTCGAAGAAGAAAAAAATTACAGCACAGAGTGAGAGAGTACGACGTAGTAGCAGTGGCTGGCAAGTATATTTTTGTGGTGGACGTAAAGTCAACTTATAGAAGACACTATATAGAAGAATTTGAAAGAGCTTTGAATGATTTTTTTGTTTTTTTTCCTGAATACGAACAGTATAAACTTATGCCAGTGGTGGCTTCTTTTAATTTGACCGAAGAGATAATAAACATAACCTCTTCTAGGAACTGGCTGGCTTTACACATGTTTGGAGATTATCTTGAGTTTGTAAATATAGATAAGGTCAACGTGTAAGATATGGCTGAAAAGAAGTGAAGAGGTAATAAAAAATGTTAAAAGCCGTGCTTTCTGTTTTAGGAGAAGATAGACCTGGTATTGTGGCTAGCGTTTCTGCTTTGTTGGCCGAGTTGGAATGCAACATAGAAGATATAAGTCAAACTATTCTTCAGGGCGAGTTTGCAGCGATTTTTTTGTTTTCTTTAAAAGCAGAACATAATTTTGACAAAGTAGCTGAGATTATCTCTGCCACTCTAAAAGAACAGGGCCTAACTATAAAGTTAAAGCAAAAGGCAAAACAAACTTTTACTCCTTATGTCTCTACCCAACCTTTTATTCTTACTGCTATTGGTAAGGATAAGCCAGGACAAATAGCGAAGTTAACTCAAATTATAGCAGAATTTGGTTGTAATATTGCCAATTTGAGGGCTACTTACCAGAGTGAATTATATCCTGATAAGGTATTGATGTTTTACGAGTTGGATATACCTGAAGATATAGATTTGATGAATTTTAAAGAGAAAATTATGAACGCAGCAAAAGATATGGGCATGGAAGTAACTTTGCAACATAAAAATATCTTTGAAAATATTCATCGTATCTAGGTTGTTCAAAGAAAAGCTAGCAATTGCTTAGAAGCGGTTGCTAAATATCTTAGTTATTTGGGTGATTGAAAGGTTAATTACTATTAAGTAAATAACAAAGGAAAAGACATGTTTTCAGAAAAAGAAATTCTGGCAACCTTTGAAATGATCAAAAATGAGCATCTGGACGTTAGAACCATAACTCTGGGTATATCTATTTTTGACTGTGCTAGTACCCATCTTGAAGAATTTAAACAAAAGTTAGAACAAAAAATTATTGGCTATGCGGATAAGTTAGTTTCTATTTGTGATGAAGTGGGGGATAAATATGGTATTGAAGTGGTAAATAAAAGGATTGCTATTAGTCCTATTGGTGTTGTTGCGGCTAGTTATTCTCGAAACCAAATGGTAGAAATAGCTAAGACTTTGGATGATATTGCTGAACGAGTAGGTATAGATTTTATTGGAGGTTTTTCGGCCCTTATTGAAAAGGGTATGACTAAAGGAGATAGAGCCCTAATTGAAGCTATACCTGAGGCTTTGTCTTCTACCTCTCGGGTCTGTGCCTCTGTGAATGCAGCCTCCTCTAAGGCAGGTATTAATATTAACGGAGTTTATAAACTGGCTAAAATTATCAAACAGGCTGCTGCACTTAGTGCTGCTGAGGATGGCATTGCCTGCGCCAAGATGTGTGTTTTTGCCAATATTCCTCAAGACGTACCTTTTATGGCAGGAGCTTATTTAGGCGTCGGCGAACCAGAAGCAGTGATAAATGTAGGGGTTAGTGGTCCTGGTGTGGTAAAAAGAGCTATAGAGCGCGCCCTTGTAACCAAACCAGATGCCGATTTGGGATTTATGGCTGAAGTTATAAAAAGGACTGCCTTTAAGGTTACTCGGGTGGGAGAATTAATAGGGCGAGAAGTTGCTGAACGGTTGGGAGTGAAGTTTGGTATAGTAGATCTTTCTTTGGCACCTACTCCTAACGTGGGAGATAGTGTAGGGGAGATTTTTCAGGCCCTGGGACTGGAGTCTATTGGAGTGCCTGGAAGTACTGCGTTGTTAGCTATGTTAAATGATGCTGTAAAAAAAGGAGGTTCTTTTGCCAGCTCTTATGTGGGAGGATTAAGTGGAGCTTTTATACCGGTAAGCGAAGATTTAAATATTAATCAGGCCGTAACTAGCAGGTGCTTATCTTTGGCCAAACTGGAAGCTATGACTTCTGTTTGTTCTGTGGGGCTGGACATGGTTGCTATCCCTGGAGATACATCAGAGGAAACGTTAGCTGCTATTATTGCAGATGAGCTTGCTATAGGGGTTATCAATAATAAAACTACTGCTACCAGAATTATTCCTGTGCCTGGCAAAAAATCAGGAGAAAAGGCGTTTTTTGGAGGACTGTTGGGGGAAGCTACCATTATTGAGGTGCCTCAAGGGAGCAGTAAAGATTTTATCACAAAAGGAGGCCTTATCCCCGCTCCTATCCATAGTTTAAAAAATTAATTTGGAGTTTTCTAGTTAAAAATCTTGGATCCTACTTATACATAAAAACAGATTCACCTATTTTTTTGCCTGTAATTTGCTCTACCACAGGACATTTTACTTTAAAGGCAAAAAAGACGTTATTTTTTTGATCTAAAAGAGCTTCAAAATTACCCTGTCCTTTGCTAAGGATAATTGGTGTCTTATTTAATTTTTCTTTAAATTCTTTAGAACAGGCTTCAAGCACTGTACCAGGGGTATTTACCCCAGAAGAGATTACCGTGCATAGCTCAGTCATCCCTACTTGTCTGGCGTCCTCTATAGTAGCATCGTTAATAATGGGCCTTTCTCTAACCACATAAATAACCTTTTTGCTCAGTTTTACCAGCTCTTCTACTAAAAGTTTGTCCAGGACTATTTCTCCTGCATTGTCTCCTAAGATCATTATTTGAGAATGGTTTTCCAATTGTTGGAGAAAAAAATTGATAGTATCCTGATTAAGAGTATTTTCTTCTTGGTGTAGAGCCTTTTCCCAGTCAAATGTTAGGTCAATGCCAGCGTCAATGTAGTTGCCTATGATGGAAATGTGCAGAGCTGTTTTTAATGGGTCCGAATGTTTTTTTAGCATTTCTTTTAATTGGGGCAATAAGCTAAGTGCTTTTTGGTTTACCTTTTGTTTATAAGCTTTAAAGGGATCGTTTTGGCCTGTTAGTTTATTAATGTGTTCATAAATTTTTCCTGCAAGGGCTGGAGGAGATAAGGATAAATCAAATTTAGGCACTAAGTTGCAAAATTTTAAAATTATCTTTTTATGTATTTCTTCTTGTCCTGGTGCAGCCAGTCTGCTTGCTTTTAGAGCCTGGCGTAAAAAACAAGGAATACAGTCCAAATAAGTGTGCATTTAATTTGCTCCTTGATAAAAGTTTTTTTGAAAATTTTTTATAAATTCTAGTACGTTATGAAAAACAAAAAGTTTTGTTTCTTGGTGAGTGGGCAACATGTGGGCACTGGTAATGTTTTCTCTAATTTTTAATAAACAGAGCTGTTTTAGAGAAGAATTGATGTGGCGTAAGATGTAGTAAGCGTTTTCTAGGGGAACTGTTTTGTCTGTTATGGAATATATAGCCTGAAGAGGGCAGGTGATTTTATTTAGATGTTGTTTTACTATTTTCATGTTTTTTAGAAAACTATCCAAGGGCCAAAGGGCCACACATCCTTCATATCCTTGCCAGGGTGCGATTTGTCGTGACTGGGGATTGGATGCTTTTACAGGAAAAAAAGGTTTTATGTGTTTTAAGATAGGGACGAAAAATAATCTCCAGTCTGAGGCTAAGGGTGGAAATATTCTGGTCAAAAATACAGGAGCTGCAATGATAATCAGAGCATCTACTTTATCTTCCTGAGCCAGGTTTAAGGCTAATGTTCCTCCCATGGAAAAGCCTACGACCACTACAGGTTTGTTATCTTGTTGAAGTTGTCTTAAACATGCTTTTGCTTTGGCTAGCCAATGGGAATAATTGGTTTTGGCAAAGTCGTTTACGTTGGTATTGTGTCCTGGCAAACACGGTAAAAGAGTAGAAATGTTGTGATTTTGTAAAAAAGATTCTAATTCTTTTAGTTCAAAAGGGCTTCCGCCAAATCCGTGTAACAGCAAACAATTTAAAGAGTTCATTGGACCTCTAAAATTTCTTCGATTTGAAGAGTGACACTTAAAAGGTCTCTGTAATTGTTTAATCTAGGAGAAAAGGCCAGGCGTACTTTTTTGTTGATAAAGTTGATGTTTTTATATTTATGACCCTGATGCCAGATTTTACCTTCTAGATTTAGGTTACTGCTGGTATCCTTGAGGTAAAAACTAATGTGACTGTCGTCCATTCCAAAAAAATTTTGGGCTTTAACCTCTAAGAGAGGACTTAAAAATAATGGTCTCGGATTTCCGGGTCCAAAAGGTTGGAGCATTTCTAATTCTTTTATAAGAGAAGGAGTCAGGGCATTGAAATTTATCAGGGCATCTAAATAGATGGTGGGAGTAAATTTATCTCCGTAAGTTTGACTTATAATCTCCTGGAATTGTTTTTGAAAACTGGGAAAGTTTTCTTTTTTTAACTTCAGGCCTGCTGCCATTTTGTGGCCTCCAAAGGATTCTAGCAAATGAGCAGTTTTATTTAAGATAGCGTATAAGTCAATTTCTGGAATACTTCTTCCTGATCCTTTTAGGAAACCATTGTCTTCAGTTAAAATTATACAAGGGCGATAAAATTCCTGAACGATTTTGGAGGCCACTATACCTATGACTCCTTCATGCCAGTTAGGGGCAAACAACACAAGTCCTGGAGTGGGATAAATGTTTTTGGCTTGCAAACAGGCTTGTTTGAGGATTTCTTCTTCCACCTGCCTTCTTTGGGTGTTGAGAGATTCCAACTCATTGGCTATTTTTCTGGCTTCGTTGATGTCTGTTTCTAAAAGTAGCCTTAGGGCAGGATTGGCTGTTTTTAACCGTCCGCAAGCGTTTAAACGAGGTCCTAAAATAAAACCTATGTCTCCACTGCCAAGTTTTTTCTTTTCACTCAAACCACTTTTTTCTTTTAAAGCTATGATTCCTGGTCGTTGAGAATTGGCAAGGACCAGAAGGCCGTTTTTGGTCAAAATCCTATTGACCCAGGATAACTCTACCACGTCGGCTATAGTACCTAAGGCCACAAGGTCCAAATAATAACGAATATCTAGCTTAGGTCCAGGTAAAAAACGATTTAGGGCAGCTGCAAAGAGAAAAGCTACACCTACCCCTGCAAGATCGGTGTAAGCAGAATTTATAAGCTTGGGATTTAAAATAAATTTTGCTTCTGGTAATTGGGCTGGAGGAGTGTGATGATCTGTAATGATTAGTTCAAGATTACAAGATTTGGCAAAGGCTGCTTCTTGGCATTGGGATATGCCACAATCAACCGTAAGAACGATGTTTATACCCTGTTCTTGAAGTTTTTTTAAACCTGGTTCGTTTAAGCCATATCCTTCTGAACGAGAGGGGATATAGGTTAGGACAGATATGTTTTTTTGTCGGAAAAAATCTGTTAACAGGGCTGTAGAGGTAATGCCATCAACATCATAATCACCCCAAATAGCAAGTTTAGCTCCCTTACTTATCTTTTGAGACAGGTATTTGGCCGCATCTAAAAGTTCTGGCCATACTTCTAGTGGTGGAAGGTGTTTTAAACTGGGATTTAAGAATATTTCTATGTCTTGTTTATTAGATAAACCCCTGTTGTAAAGGATCTTGCCCAGTATGGGAGAAATTCCTATCTGTTTCCAGACAGAGATTAAACTTTGAGGAAGAACTTTTGTATTGTTTTTTAGTTGCCATTTCATTTATTTGTGCAAGATGTAAAAAGCTCTATTGAAAATTTAAAAGTTATCTTTATTTTTAACTAATTGGCTAAAAATTTTGGCTAAAAATTTGATAGTATTAAAATTCTGGTTATAACTATTTGTCCAAAGAAATATGTCAATGTGTTAAGATTATAAAAATACAAAAAATAAGTAAGTTATTGGTTGCTATTGAAAGCTATCTGCTTCTAGTTGTTTTAATAAATTTTTAAACTCCTCCAGACTATTAACTTTTATGGCTGAGCGAAGAAGACCTTTTAAAATTTCTTTTTGTTCAATATTTTTTATTTTTCTAACAACAGATGGAGGCAAAAGACCAAATTTTTCTTCTAACACTTCTAGAACCATCTCTGCTGCACCTTC
>JAUZRP010000055.1 GCA_030950395.1 Desulfonauticus sp.
TTTGCGATAGGAGCACTAGCTAAACAAAAAAATATTAAGAATATCGAAGTAATTAAAAACTATATTGGTTCAAAAAACAAGTTAATTAGCAAAGAGGCAATAAAGGCAGTGAATAAGTTAAGTAAATTAATATAATAAGCCCCCGCTGGCGCGAGCTCAATGTCATTAAGTTAAGGTCTTAAATATTTGTATATCAGGTATTTATACTTGTTTACGTCCGTTTTTTTGCCTATATTTATACTGTAATAAAAAGAGCAAAAGATGAAAAAAAACGGCTGAATACATTTTCGAAAAATTGAAAAACGAGATTTTTAGCCCATTTTTAAAACATAATTTTCGAGTTACAGAAAAAGATTTTTCCAGAAACAGAAAACAGTCGTTTTCTACAGTTCTTCTCTTTATGATGAATTTACTAAGAAAAAGCCTTGCAATTGAAATTGATAATTTTGTGAATTTTATTCACCAAAAATGTGCCTCACAGAAGACCTTTACTCAAAGTGCATTTGTCCAAGCTAGGAAAAAAATTAAGCCAGCTGTTTTTAAAAAGTTATCTCAAACTATCACCAATGAATTTTATTCTGATAACGATGAAGCTGTAAAATTATGGAAAGGTTTTAGACTCTTAGCTGTTGATGGTTCTCGCATCACTTTGCCCATCACCGATGAATTGGAAGCAATATATGGGCAGACAAAAAATCAAACCCAAACCAGTATTGTACAGGGTCGATGTTCAGTTCTATATGACGTAGAAAACAACTATGTGATAGATGCTGTTTTAGCTCCTTTGGCAAAAGGAGAAAGAGCTTTGGCAAAACCACATTTTCAATACTGTAAATCTGGTGATTTATTGGTTTATGACCGAGGTTACCCTTCTTACGAGTTTATTAATGAGCATATTGATAGAGGTTTGGACTATTTGATGCGGATAAAAGTAACTTTCTCACAGACAGTTATAGACTTTGAGTTGAGTAAGAAAAAGTCTCAGGTTCTGAATTTTTTTCCCGGAAAGAACGCCAAGTTATCCGATAAACCATATGGCAAAAACACACCTATAAAAGTTCGTTTGGTCAGAGTTGAATTACCTAGTGGACAAGTAGAAATATTGGTTACTTCTCTACTAGAAAGCAAAACATATCCTACTAATATTTTTAAAGCACTTTATGCTAAGAGATGGGGAGTAGAAACTTT
>JAUZRP010000056.1 GCA_030950395.1 Desulfonauticus sp.
CCTCGAAGGAAATTATCATGCTGCCATTAGTGAATATGAGAAAGCTATTGCCATAAAGCCCGACAAAGGTCTTTTATATAATAATCTTGCCCTGTCTTACTCTTTAAAGGGTGACTACGAAAACGCAATCCAGACCTTCAGAAAAGCATTAAAAATGACAGACTTTTATCCTAAGATTTACAATAACCTGGGCCTGGTTTTATTTAAGTATGGGCAATATGAGCAATCTATGGAGACTTTTAGAAAAGCAGAGAATGAAGCACAGGCATATAATAATTTAGGATGTATTTATCTTCAAAAAGGAGAACAAGACAAAGCTATAAGCTATTTTGAAAAAGCCATCGAGAGTAACCCCACTTATTATATTATAGCAGGCGAAAACTTAAAAAAAGCCAGAATGTATAACCATTCTAAATCATCCTATCCGGCCCGGAAAAAGATTGGCGAAGCAATACTGCTGGAACCAAATCCACCTGTTTTAAGACAGTTTATGACTAAATAAGGGGCATGCAAACACCGCAAGAGATATAGCAGCAGGGATACCGCAGCCTAACCAACCTGAGTAGTTACTCATTTGGAGTTCAGAAATTTGAATAAATTTGATCTTCAGGGCGTTCCTCTGTCAGGAATAAACCTTATTGAAGCAAGCGCCGGCACTGGAAAGACATATTCAATTACCGGGCTGTTTTTAAGACTGATTCTTGAAAAGGGCCTGCTGGTTGATCAGATACTGGTTGTTACTTTTACAAAGGCTGCAACCAGCGAATTAAAGGAAAGAATCCGCAATAAATTACTTCAGGCAAAAGAGGCATTTTTAAAAGGCTCGAGCAAAGAC
Source organism: Desulfonauticus sp. (assembly GCA_030950395.1). GTDB lineage: Bacteria > Desulfobacterota > Desulfovibrionia > Desulfovibrionales > Desulfonatronovibrionaceae > Desulfonauticus. Next base: position 836 of record JAUZRP010000056.1, read on the forward strand.
CGCTTTATCGATTTTATTATAAATAAGGCTGAAAATCCTGTTTTATGCATTCAGATGATTGAAAATGCTCTTGTTGATTTTGATAAAGCATCGATTTTTACTATTCACGGATTTTGCCAGAGAATACTGCAGGAGAATGCTTTTGAAACAGGAAGTTTATTCGATACAGAGCTTTTATCCGACCAGTTAAAATTGAATCAGGAAGTTGCAGATGATTTCTGGAGAAAACATTTTTATGATTGTCCTCTGGAATTTATAGCTTATTCCCTTACAAAGCTGTCAGGCCCCGATTATTTTTTAAAGTTACTTGAAAAGATAAAATCCCATGAAATAAAAATAATTCCTGATTTTAAAAAACCCTCCTTAAAAAGCCTTGGCGCTTACAGAGATTGTCTTAAAAAACTTAAAGATTCCTGGGCTGTTTCGCAAAAAGATGTTGAACTGCTGTTAAAAGATCCTTCGCTTAAGGGCAATGTTTATAAAACACTGACACCTGATGAACAAAATCCGGATTATACTAAGAGAGATTTGAAAATTATTTCAATGTTCAGGGACATGGATCGTTTTACTGCTCATGAAAGCATTGGATTCCCTTTATTTAAAGAATTTGAAAATTTTACTGCATCGAAAATAAAAAACTCAGTCAAAAAAAAGCATACGCCTCCTGACCACAAATTCTTTGTCATATGCGACGAGCTCTATACAAAAGCAGCATGCCTTGAAGCTGAAATGAAAGAGTACATTGTTTTCTTAAAAGTAGAATTTTTCAAGTTTGCAAAGTCTGAGCTTCTTAAAAGAAAAAGAGATAAGAATATACAATTTTTTGATGATCTTCTTATAAAGGTTAAAGAGGCTCTTGAGGGTAAAGGAGGAAAAGAACTCGAGGAAGCAATAAGGAAAAGATATAAAGCAGCGCTTGTCGATGAATTTCAGGATACAGATCCAATTCAGTATGAAATATTTAAAAGGATTTTTTCTCCACAGGAAAGCATACTTTTTATGATTGGTGATCCCAAACAGGCAATATACAGCTTTAGGGGCGCTGATATCTTTTCATACATGAGGGCTGCCAGAAATGCTGAATTTAAATATACGCTAACTGAGAACTGGCGGTCAGAAGCTCGCCTCATAACAGCAATAAATACCATTTTTTCCAGCATAAATAAACC
>JAUZRP010000057.1 GCA_030950395.1 Desulfonauticus sp.
TGTAGTGCTACCCAAAAAGCAAGACACTTTTTTAGTTAATTTAGTTTAGAGGTTTTCACGCAACCGCTTTTAGTTTTTCTGCTCTTTCAAATTCGTTAGGACTAAGATATCCGATTGCTGAGTTTGGATACTCATCATTATAAAACCCAATAAATTTATCCACTTTCTTTTTAGCTTGTTCAAAACTTTCAAACTCATAAGGCCATACAGTTTCTTCTTTAAATGTGCGCATAAACCTTTCTGTTTCTGCATTGCCCTTAGGGTTGGAATACGAGGTCATTATCTGTGTGATCCCCAATGTATTGCATGCTTTCATATAAGCAATCCTGGTTGGCTGCGAACCGTTGTCACTTATCAGTTTTATATCCAGGCCACGGCTACCTTTGGGGCATTGATTATGAACGGCCATTTCAAGGGCTTGGGCCCACTCGTGCGAACGGCTTCTTAAATCGAGCTTATATCCCACCACCTTCTTGGAATACCAATCAAGGACTACAACTAAGTAAACCCAGCCCACTCCCTGTACCAGGAATTTTGTCATGTCGGTGCCCCAGAATTGATTAATCTTTGTCGCCTTTGGTTTGGAACGCCCTGGCTTTCTCTTGGCCTTATATTGTGTGATACTTACCAATAGGCCGTTCTCTTTCATAATCCGGTAGACACGTTTCTGATTAATTACCCGTTTTTCCCTAAATCTAAGCCATGCCCACACCCTGCGGTATCCCCAAAAAAGATGATCTCCTTTAATTTTATTAATTGTTTGCAGGACTTCATTTTCATCCTTCTTGGGCGGTCTCTTTTTTTTGCCTTCTTTTTTATCCTCTATACGATAATAGCTGCTTCGGGATATCCCCAAAGCTTCACATACGGTTTTTATCGAATAGCCTGCACTTTTAAGGCTTTGGACAATTTTCTTCTTTTCGTTTAAACCAATTTTAAAGTTTTTTTTAGTATTTCAAGCTGTAAGGTTTTCTTCCCAACGAGCTTTTCCAACTCCTCAATACGGGCCTTATCCTCATTATTGTTCTTCCTATTAGCAGAGTTCTCTAAATTAGTTTTAGCGCCGTCCAAAAACTTATCCCGCCATTTATAATAGGTGGTTTGTGTTATGCCATATTTATTGCATATACTTTGTACAGTTGAAGGGCCTTGCAAAGATTCCAATATTATAGAAAATTTTTCTTCTACAGATTTAATTGATCTACCCATGGTATTCACTCCTTTTAATTATTCGTTAATTTACGAAAAATTAAAACGGTGCGAAAATCGCGCGAGGGGGGAAGGGGCGCCCCCTCCCCCTCTTTCCCTATACCTTTAAGGTGTCCCACCTTACAGGGTAGCAATATAGTTTTATCACAATCGGGAATAAATAATATTAAAAAGATGTTAAATGGCTTCAACTATTTGCAAATAATATTTTAAAATTATTTATGAGTCCACTCTAAAAAAGGTAAGTCCGTCATGCTGAACTTGTTTCAGTACCCTTAACTTCAATAAAAACAATGCACCCTGAAATAAATTCGGGTTGACGAATAAATAAAAACGACCTTTGTTAGAAGGGACTCATAAATTATTAGTTTTTCTTTGCATCCTTAGCGGAGTCGGCGTTGCACTTATAATTTGTTTTTAGATTACTTGCAAGAACTTTCGCTAGGTAAAGTGGTTCGCAAGGTACAGAAACGACTTGCTACCTCTTTGGGAA
>JAUZRP010000058.1 GCA_030950395.1 Desulfonauticus sp.
ACTGTTAATTTTGGCTCTGGAATCCCAAGTTTTTTCTTTAACTTCCTTATTTCATCCTTCTTTTCTCTATAACTTTGATATTCTTTCGCTACTTTTTGGTAGCCTTTCAATCTTAAAACTTGGATAACTAGATCTTGAGCATCTTCAACAGAGGGAACTTTTTTCTTAAATTTTTCTTCCAGAAGTTTAACAACCTCGTTTGTTATTTTTTCAGCTTTTTCTCCATTGCTAAGTTCTACAGCAATGAAAGCCTTGTGAATTGCATCGCGTATTCTACTTAAATCAAAATTTACTATTCTTCCATCTCTTTTTCTTATTTTTTTGATTGACATAACCTAACATTTCCAATTTTATTAAATCTCGTATAAACATGTTTAGTAAATTCGTATATGTAATAGTCTAATACTTTTGCTATTCTTTTTTGACAAACTGATCTTTTGACGCACCGCAAATAGGACAAACCCAATCGTTTGGTAGTTCTTCAAAAGGTGTTCCTGACTCTACTCCGTGCTCTGGATCTCCTTTTTCAGGATCGTATATGTATCCACACACTGTGCATTCCCATTTTTCCAATAGTCATCACTTTTGAGATAAGATTTTATAGGTTAACGATATTTAAGACTCCCCGTTTGAAAAGGTGTTTAAAATGTTGTCCCAACTGCCTATAATTTTAGAAAAAGTTAGCAAAGAAGCCTTGAATATGGAAATACTGCGAGCATCAATAATAGCTGAGTTAGACGCTGTAAATCTTTATGAACAGTTTGCGGCTGCCACAAGCAACATGCTTTTGAAAAAAGTTTTACTGGAGATTGCTAAAGAAGAGAAAACCCATGTTGGAGAGTTTCAAGCATTATTGCTGGAATTGGATAAAGAACAAGTTGAAGAATTAAAGAAAGGCAAAGAAGAAATAGAGGAGCTAAAAAGCGAGAAATAGCTAGTAACCTCTTTCCCCACATTTTTTTGGCAATTTAAATATAAAGATATAATTAACAATATTGTTAGCAGAAGATTTCGAGGTGAAATTTTGGAAGAAAAAAAGTTTTACGTTTTGCCCCAGTTGACTTTCAATTATGGAGATTTAACTCCTTACATATCCGAAGAGCAACTAAGAATACATCACAGCATACATCATAAGGCTTATGTAAACGGTGCAAACATCATACTTCAAAAGCTAGATGAAGCACGAAAAAAAGATGCAGAGTTAGACATGAAATCTACTTTAAAAGCCTTGTCATGGAATATTGGAGGGCACCTTCTCCATTCGCTTTTTTGGAGAAACTTGACACCCCCAAGCATAGGAGGTGGGAAGCCAGGTGGAACATTAGGCGATGTTTTAGAGAGGGAATTTGGAAGTTTTGAAAGATTCAAGAAGGAATTTACACAGGCAGCTGTAAGCGTTGAAGGCTCAGGTTGGGCGGCTCTAAGCTTTTGTAGACAGACCGGTCGTCCCATTATAATGCAGATTGAGAAACATAATACTAATGTTTACCCCATGTTTCGCATACTAATGATTCTAGACGTTTTTGAACATGCTTACTACATAGACTATAAAAATAAACGCGGTAAATTTGTTGAAGCTTTCTGGAACATTGTCAACTGGGAGGAAGTAAACAAAAGGTTAGAAAAGATATTAAAGTGAAAATCTAACGGTAACTAACAATTCTGCTAATGTAATATACCAAGATTTGAAAGCTTAACATAGATAGATACTGTTTATCTTGTTACTTTTATCTCAATAGTTTTCCAATTCTTTTTTATTCCTCGAAGAGATGAAACAGCTCCTGCAATGGTTCCACTTAAAATCTTAGTAACAAACTCGTTCAAGCTTATTTCTTCTCCATCCACTAACAGCTTAACATCCAACCAAATCACCTCAACTAAATGATTTAAACATATGAGGGTAAAAATGAATCGGGACCATAATTACCTTTTTATCCCTTTCTTCTTTTTTGAAATTACTAAAGAAATAACTTAAAATAATGAGGCAAGCAATCGCTACTAATACACCAAAGAAGGTCATTAGAACAATGTTATCGGTGGTTTCTAAGAGAAACGCCGTAGATATTGCCACTAGAAAAATGCCAAAATAAAGACTTGTATTTTTTCTTGAAAAATGAGCAAATTCCTCAAAGATAGATTTCTGATACCTGCTTATTAAAGTTAACATAGAAACAATAGCTAAGAAAACTATCACAAAAGTATAGGAAAAATCAGCCCAATAAGCATGAGCGCTGAAAGTTAGCAAAATTCCAACTTCATCGCCAACTAGCCCACCTCCAGCGCCAAAAAGTATAGCAGCTAACCTGTCTGTCTTTTCACTCTGGTAGCTAATGCCTATCCATCCACCTATAGCAAGTAAAGCTAGACCATACCAGAAATGGTGAATATGGTAACCACCTGTAACCAGAATTATTGTAGGATTAAAAGTTGTAAAAGTTCTAGCGATTAAAAAAGAAGCTACAAAAGAGATAAGAGCTAATAAAGAAAGTTTCGGTTTTTCTTTGATTTCTTGTTTAACAGTCATTTTCTTTTCCATAAACGTAAGATCATATACTAAAAAACAATGCTTTTATCTGGTAAAATTGATCTCATTAATTCAATACAGTCGTTAAATGTTTCT
>JAUZRP010000059.1 GCA_030950395.1 Desulfonauticus sp.
CTTTATGATATCCCAAAGGATTTCTAGGTCAACACCGAAATATTCATGTATTAATATGTCTCTAAGCCCTGCTATTTTCTTCCATTCAATCTTAGGATACTTGCTTTTGATTTCTATTGGGATTTTCTTCACAGCCTCTCCGATAATTTCGAGATTTCTTACTGTGGCGTCTTGAACTAGTTCGTTTGCTGAGAATTTTTTGAAGTCTAGGTTTTCTACATAATTTTCTATCTTTTTAATTGCTTTTAGAATGTCTTTTAAGTAAACTTTAGGATGTCGTTGCATAGTTGACACTTTTCATAATGTATGGCTTTAGTTCTGGTTTTATTGCTTCGGATATGACGAGGTCGACTTTCTGGTTAAGTAAATCCTCAAGAAAGAGTTTGAGCCCCATATAATTGTCAAAAGTTTTTTCCCCCTTCTCGAATTCAACCAAGATATCTACATCGCTTTTAACTTGTGGGCTTCCTTTTGCGTAGGAGCCGAACAAACCGATTTTCTTGACTCCATAGTTTTTAATGTCCTTCATATTTTCAGAAATTTTTTTTAATATTTCCTTTGAAGTGAGCATTCTAAGTCGAGTTTAATAATTGTTTATGAGTTTTTATAGGTTTCTAGGTGCTTGTTTTGGTGCTGATTTTTTTCGGTTTGTTTGTGTGTTGGGGTGTTTACCGTAAGTTTTAAGAGGTTGGTTTTTGTTAGAAGAGAATATGTTTTGGGAAGATCGGGTGGTTGCGGGTTTTCTTTTGGTTGTGGGTGGTGTTGTGTGTATTTTGGGGATAATTGTTTCTGAGGCGTTGTATCCTGGTTATAGTACGTCGCAGAATTATATTAGTGATTTAGGTGTGGGTCCTTCTGCGTTCATATTTAATTTTTCGGTGTTTCTTCTCGGCGTTCTTATTATTTGTGGTGCATATTTTATTCATCGAGCGTTTAAAGTGGGGGTTTTCTCGGTTTTAGTTGTTTTAGCTGGTGTGGGAGCTGTTGGGGTTGGAATTTTTACGGAAGATGCTGGAGTTGTTCATACTGTTTTCTCTTTGATTGTTTTTCTTTTTGGAGGAGTTTCTGCTGTTGTTTCTTGGAGATTTCAGAAGCCACCTTTATCCTATTTTT
>JAUZRP010000006.1 GCA_030950395.1 Desulfonauticus sp.
TGCGACCCAGATATAGCTTGTCCAGGAGATACCTGTATTTTAGAGGGAACTTATGTCAAAGTAAAAGTTCCCAAATCACGCATAGCTGGCTTGGTGCAACGCTTAAGAAAAGAAAAACCAGAAGTCCAACCAAGACTTGGAGCATTGTTCTATAGCTCATCTATATGTAAAAAAAAGGTCTATATAGGAGACTATCCTGTTACTGGACAATCTAAGGGTAATGCTGGTAATGCTGATCCTGGTAATGCTGATCATGGTAATGCTGATCCTGGTAATGCTGATCCTGATCATCCCTATACTTATTTTGTCCGCTACATTAATTTTATTAGCCCTGATGGCGGTACGGCTACTGCTCCGGCCATGTGGGAAGCGTATGATTATTTTAAACAGGCAAATGATCATGATTATGAAGGTGGGAATGGTTTTCAACACAGAAATACCTATGGCCACGAACACGGACACACCTATCGGTGGAGATGGTGTAAGCATAATTGTACAGATGAATACATGGATCCCTTGTATGTGTGTGACGCACAAAAACACAATTGCCAATTTGTTCCTTGTGCCAAAAATTTTGTAATCTTAGTTTCTGATGGTCAATGGAATCGAGGTGGAGATCCTATAAATGGGACATGTACGATAGATACAGGCTATGAATATGACTCTGCAGACCCAGTAGTACCTGCTTACAAAATGCATACAGAAACACTTAGAGTAGAAGACGGGGTAAATGTGCATGTAGATAAAGTATATACTTTAGGTGTATTTTTAGGCGGCACAGGAGAGCAATCTCTAAAAAACGTAGCTATGTATGGAGCTTTTAATTTTAACAATTCTACTCAAATCTGGCCAGCTAATTTAAGTGGATATCCTACTAACACCTGTTATATGGACGACTGTAGTTATTGGTTTGGATATGGAAAAGGTAGTGCTTGTACGCCATTGCCCCCTTCCAGTCCTGATTGGGATAGCAATGGAGATGGTGTTCCAGATACGTTTTTTAACGGTAAAACTGCATCTGAAATCAAAGATAGTATAATAGGATTTGTAGAAGATATTTTGAAAAAAGCTTCAGGGACATCTGCAACTGTATTAGCAGAGCGCCAAAAAGACAGTTCTTCCATTAGAAAACAGGGTACTATAATAGCCCAAGCTATCTTTTATCCTCAAAAACAATTTAAAGACAGTCACCAAACAATAGATTGGGTAGGTAATATCTTCTCCTATTGGTTTTTAAATACCAAGAAAGGTATCCAAAACATAAGAGAAGATACAGACGAAAATAAAATCTTAAATATATCCAAAGACAACATAATAGAGTTTGAAATAAATAATCAAACTGGAGCATTAACTGTTAACGTTTTTAATAGCACCCAAAACGGCACAGCCGGCAATCTTATTGCCACTTACACTGACCTTGAGGATATAAAAAATTTATTTAGTGTAGGTGATAAATTAAAAGAAATGAATGCAACCGACAGAAATATTTATGGAGTTGATATAGATAATAAAATGGTAAAATTTATAGTAGAGAATAAAGACAAATTCTCAGATTTATTTTACAAAAATGAAAATGACGTAGAAGAATGTCTTAAAAATGGAAATATAGCAGAAAATATTATAAAATATACTCGGGGAGAAGATATTGCAGGCTGTAGGAGCAGAAATACAGGAGATGGCACGTGGAAATTAGGAGATATTGTTTCTTCTTCACCAGTAATGGTAAATTATGGAGATTATACAATAATGTTTGTAGGGGCAAATGATGGAATGCTACATGCGTTTAAAGTTGGTAAACTCAGAGCAGATGATTTAACCAAGGGAACAATAGTCAAAATATGCGAAGATAGTCAACCAGACTGCAAAACCTCCACATTGGGCAAAGAACTATGGGCCTTTATTCCTAAAAACGTCATGCCTTACTTGAGATATCTGGCCAGCCCTGACTATGGTAAATGTCACATTTATTCTGTAGATCTCTCGCCCTATTTTGTTGATCTGGGAGATAAAAAAATTCTCATTGGAGGTATGAGGCTTGGAGGTGCTTGTTCAGACACCATAGTTCCACCAGAGGATACCTGTCCCAATCCCAATAATGATAATAATTGCATAGGGAGATCCTCTTACTTTGCCCTGGATATTACTGATCCTACTCATCCAGAATTTTTATGGGAATTTACCAATTCAGATTTAGGCTTTACCTATTCTGGACCTGGCGTAATAAAAGCTGTAGATGGTAATTATTATGTAGTCTTTGGCTCTGGTCCAACTTCTTATAGTGCCCAATTTGACAATAATTCGAATAATAGCTTAAAAATATTTATTCTGGATCTCTTCACTGGCACATTAAAAAGAACTATTGATACAAATATAACCAAAGCCTTTTCTGGAAAAATATTTAGCAGTGGTTATGATTTTAATAACAATGGCTATACTGATTTTCTCATCTTTGGCTATACCCGCCAGGATGGTGCTAACACAAATTATAAAGGAGGACTCATATTTTTAGCAGGAGATGGAAGTAGTACATCTCAGCTATATCCTCTGGATAGCACCAAAGATCCTAGTCGATGGAAGGCCATAAACATAACTCAATTGGGCACAGATATCCCTCCTGTAACTGCAACCACTGTAGTGGGCAATTGTTTTAACCGCAAATACTTATACCTAGGTACCGGACGCTGGTTTAGAAAAGACGACGATTGGGAAGTTAATCAAAACCTCTTATTTGGCATACCCTTACAACCAGATACTATAACTGCAAACAAATGGGATTATTCCAACTATAATTACATTACAATAAAAACTAATACTGCTGATGTAACTGAAGTAAGCAATGTAGAAAATGTCTGTCTTGATAATACCCAAAGAGGTATAAGAGGCTGGTATTTGAAGTTAGACCCTGCGAATGACTTGTACTTAAAAGAAAAGGCTATCTCCAATCCTACGGTTACAGACAAAAACGTTGTCATCTTTCCTACTATATTTCCATCAAATGATCCTTGTAAATTTGGTGGTCAAACTAGGATCTGGGCTCTAAACTGTGCTACAGGTGCACCTATTGATGATGATAGTTGTCCTAATTTTAAAATAAGAGAAGATGACCTCAATTATTTTATCCAATTATCAGGAGGAGATATACGGCATGTAAATAGACGCTCATTTACTGAAAAAAATGGTCGAGCTACTCCTAAACTAAGCGGCATAGCTCCAGAAGGAGGCGGATTCTACATGCCACCTTCCACTGGATCCACAGGAGAAATCTTGCTCTGGCTAGAAAAATAATTATTTTAACTTCAAGGTGGCAGCAAATATGCTAATCGTTTGCTGTTACCTTGAAGATTATAAAAAAATCTATAAAAAACTTTTAGACGATGCAAAAAATATGTGTTTTTTCATACTCTAATCTATTTAAATTATTGAATAATTTTTTTTGTTAACTTTAACCTTACTATCTACAAATAGTTTTACATCTAAATTTTATACACAAACTATGTAAAAAAAATGTTAAAAAAGAATTTAGGTTTTACTCTAATAGAAATTATAATTGTTATTGCTATTTTAGCAATTCTTTTAGGCATAGCCATCCCAACTTTTACCAGTTGGTTAGAAAAATATAAAATAGAAGAAGATATAAAAAAAATATCTTCTTTTTTACAAGAAGGAAAAATGCTAGCCTTTACCAGAAAACAAGACTTAATTTTTCTATTAAACAATAAAGAAGCCTGTTTACAACAAAATTCTATAAATATAAAGTGTATCCAACTAGATACACCATTTCAAACTACTTCCATTAACATTTATAAAAGAGGATACTTTAGTCAAGGTAGTATAGTGCCGCTAGACTTAAATAAAACAAAAAAATTAAATCCAGAATATTCGTGTATTGTGGTTTCTACTTTGAGAGTAAAAATAGGAGAAGTGAATAGTGAAGGCACGTGCGATGCAAAATAATCAAGGATTTAGCTTAATAGAAGTACTTGTCTCCATGTTGATCTTGGTTATTCTCTTATTAGGCACATTGGCTGCTTCTTTGACTGCTATAGATCTAACTGCTCGTAGTTATTTAAGAGATGAGGCTATAAAACTAGCTCAATCAGAACTTGAAGAATGTAGAGCAGAAAATTTTGACAATTTATTATCAACGAATTCTACAGTAAACCTTCAATTTAGAAATTCTAATTATGTTTACCGTATAGAAAGACAAGTGGTACAACAAGAAAAAAACCTGAAAAAAGTAACCATAACCGTACTCTGGAAGTATAAAGGAAAAGATTATACCTATAGTGTATCTACTCTAATTATGCACAAAACTTCTTAGAAAAATTTTGTACTTAAACTATATAGGGATTATTTATGAACAACAAAGGTTTTGGTTTAATAGAATTACTTATTTCAATGGTGATTTTGTTACTAATTTTAGGAGCTGCTTATCAAACTTTTACCAATCTCCTGACTGGATTTAAAGGAGAAAGCAAATCTATAGAATCCCTTTTAGATAAAGCAACAGCTCTTGAATTGTTGCGCCTGGACATAGAACACGCAGGATATGGCATAGCCGACGATACCACTGACAACATAATAACTTATGATTCAGCTCATAAAATCCTTACCTTAAGAAGCACTATGAATAATACAGACAAATCAACCATTGGTTATGCCTTAGTAGATTGTACAAACGGTACATTTAACATTGTCAAAGACGAAAGAGTAGATCCTGATAATCCCAGATTGGTTTTTATTTTACCTGAAAATAAAAAATTTGTGGCTAATAAAAACGAAGAAACCTGTCCAGGAAATAATTTTTACCTTGTATTTCCATACGAAGACAATGCTTGTGGCTGTACAACGCAAAAATGTAGTTTAATACAATACTATTTGAGCACAACTCAATCGTTAGATAAATGCAATCCTAATACTTTTAATTTATTACGTAAGGTAAATAATAGTAGCGGCATGCCTATTCTAAATTGCGTAGCAGACTTTCAGGTTCGTTTCGAACTAGATTTAAACGGAGACGGAGCAGTAGATACTATTACCACTACTTTGCCAACATCCAATCAAGATTTAAGAAAAGAATTAAAAACAGTTAGGATCTATTTATTGGCCCAAGAAGGACAAAAAGATCCTAAATTCAACTTTAATGCAAACACAACTATAGACAACGTTCACTTGCAACTTCCTTCTGATTATGTCCATTATAGATGGAAAGTAATAAAACTGGTGGTAACACCTTTAAATTTATAACAAATAACTTTGTGGAAAAAATAAGTATGAAAACAAATAACAATTCTGGCTTTGCTTTGATTAGTACTTTAATTTTGGGATTAATTGCCATGGGTTTTGTGGCAGCTTTGTTTTTGATGTTAAATTCTACTGCCTATTTTTCCACAAACCAAAAAATATACACATCTGCTCTTGAAGTCAGTAAAGGGGTTAAAAACTATATTATTACCAAATTATTAAACAATGATTTAAGGTGCAAAGACCACGATATATGCTCAAACAACGATCCCGTAGATATAAACTGGGACGTTCCTGGTTATGAGATTGAGGCTACACTTATCTCTAAGTATAAAAACATAAAAGAAGATTATACCATCTACCTTTTTAACGTAAAAATTAGCAAAAACAATTCTGAAGATAAAGTGGACGTAGATTTTATCTATAGACTTAACTGGTAATACTTATCACCTCTTTCTTACTCTCTAAGATACAAAAGAAAAAAGGCGCTCGTAAGAGCGCCTTTTTTCTTAGGGAAACCAGACACCCACAGACAACTACTACCGCTGCTCCCTCTCGGGCCTGACGGGGTTCGTAGCGTCTGTGCCGTCTGGCTCCCCTAACTTAACAACTGGCGGAGAGGGAGGGATTCGAACCCTCGGTACCGGTTTTGCCGGTACACACGATTTCCAATCGTGCTCCTTCGGCCAGCTCGGACACCTCTCCTTTGGATAAAAAAGAACAAGCACTCAATCCATCCGCCTCATGAAATATCTATTATTAAACAATATCTTATAAAAAAGCAAGTATAAAATTCTTATATTACGTTTCTAGGAGATCCCTCTAAAAAGGCCTTTAAATTGTCTATAGCAATGGATAACAACCTAGCCCTTGTTTCTCTAGCTGCCCAGGCAATGTGAGGAGTAATATGAATATTGGGGCAGGAAAATAAAAAATGATCTTGAGGTGGTGGCTCCTGGCTTAACACATCCAAACCTGCTCCAGCAATTATCTTGGAACGTAAAGCATAATCCAAAGCCTTTTCATCTATCAAATCCCCTCTTCCACAGTTAATTAGAAAGGCTGTTGACTTCATTTTACTTAAAAAATCTGCATTTACCAGATGTTTTGTCTCGGATGTTAAAGGACAATTTAAGGAAACAAAATCGCTTTGCTTTAATAATTCATCCAATTCCACAAATTTTACGTAATCAGGGGCTTTTTGAGGTCTAGTTCTGGTTTTTACTAAAACCTGCATTCCAAACGCCTGAGCTATATGTGCTACTTCCCTGCCAATAGCTCCAAAACCAATAATCCCTATAACTTTATCTGCCAATTCTATTAAGGGATATTTCCAATAACAAAAGTCTGGACACTTGCTCCATTCATTGTTTACCACACTCAAATGATGCACATATACCCGGTTGGTAAATTCTAAAATATGAGCAAACACCATTTGAGCCACTGTTTTAGGACCATAACCAGGCACATTGGTCACCACTATGTTATGCTTATGGCAATAATCTATATCCACCACGTTATAACCAGTAGCTAACACACCAATATATTGAACATCAGGAAGTTGTTCTAAAATAGAAGCATTTAAAATAGTTTTGTTGGTAAATAAAATAGGCGCTCCTTTTGCTCGAGAAACTACTTCTGTTTCTGGGGTGCGATCATAAATCTGGACTTCTCCTAAAGAATACAACTCATCCCAACTCAAATCTCCAGGATTTAAAGTATATCCATCTAGGACAACTATTTTAAGATTTTTTGAGTCTATCTTTTGATTTTTTTGTTGTAAACTTACAACCATTGTTCACTCCTCAAGTTGGAATCCCTAATTTAGGAAAAATAACTCGTACAATTACAAACCAAACAAGGACAATGCCAATTAGAACTAAATAATCATAACCCCCCATGCTTCCTCCATCCTGTTAAAAATCATCCACCTATCTACAACCCCTCAATTTTCCATTAACTTTCTAATATCGGTTACATCTTCTGCAGTATCTATAGCTTCAGTTATAGTTTCAAGGAGATCTATGTCTTCTATCTTTTTTATCTCTGAATAAAGCTTTAAACCCTCTATCCCAAATTTTAACTTTAATCCTATTTCTATGGCTTTTAACAACCCCTGCTGCCTACCTTGCAGCATACCCTGTTGTAGCCCCTGTTGAATGCCCTGTTGAATGCCCTGATGTAATCCCTTTTCCAGACCTATCTTTTCTGCTGTAGTTATATATGGCATCTTGCTTTCCTCCTCGTATTTTATAATTTCTTCATGAAACTTTAAACTAATGTCTTCTGGCAAAGTTACCAAACAGTCTATAAATTTATATAACAATAATATATCTCGCTTGGAAAATCCCTTTTTATAAAGCGCTTTGACCAACGTTATCTTCCAAAATAATCTATTATCTATCTCTTTTCTGGTCTCTATCTCCTTTAAATGGGTCATCACAACTATGGCAAAAGGGAAACGCCCATTCCCAATAACCAATTATAAACTACAAATCATCAAACCATCACGGGCAGAGACATAGGTCTGCCCCTACGACAACTCCGTTCACAAGTTACAGTTCACCCCCATCTCAAACCTCTAAAACCTCATAATACCACCTAAGACTCTACTTATATTCCCAAAATATTATATCCAGAATCTACAAAAATCACTTCCCCTGTAACTCCAGATCCCAAGTCAGAAGCTAAAAACAAGGCTGTTTTGGCCACATCTTCTTGAGTAACATTTCTTTTTAAAGGAGATTTTTCTTCTATGGTTTTAAATATGGTTTTAAAACCTGAAATCCCACTAGCAGCCAAAGTTTTAATGGGACCAGCACTTATGGCATTTATACGCACTCCCCTTTCTCCCAGATCAACTGCCAGATAACGTACGCTCGCCTCTAAAGCAGCTTTTGCTACTCCCATGACATTATAATTTTTTATCACCTTTTGAGCCCCATAATAACTTAAGGTTATGATAGAAGCACCTTCTATAAACAAAGGCTCAAAAACCTGACACAGTTTTACCAAAGAGTAGGCTGAAACATCTAAAGCCAGAGAAAACCCTTCTCTAGACGTATCTATAAATCTGCCCTTTAAATCTTCTCTTTGGGCAAAAGCCACAGAGTGAACCAAAATATCCACCTGCCCCCACTTTTCCAAAACTAATTCTTTGGCCTGCTCTATTTGCTCATCTCTAGTTACATCACAATCAAATATAAAATCACCCCCTAATTCCTGACTGAGAGGCTCAACCCTCTTTTTCAATGCCTCGCCCAAGTAATTAAAAGCCAAAGATGCCCCCTGTTCTTTAAACAATTTAGCAATGCCGTAAGCAATAGATTTATTGTTAGCCACCCCAAAGATCAGTGCTTTTTTGCCTTGTAACAACATATCCATCTCCTTTTATCTTATTTTTTAAAACAAAACCTTACCTGTTATTAGCTCATAAGCCTGCAAATATTTTTCTTTTGTTTTTTGAATAACTTCTTGGGGCAATTTAGGTCCTGGAGCTTGTTTATCCCATCCAGAGGCACTAAGCCAATCACGTAAATATTGTTTGTCAAAACTAGGCTGAGGTTGACCTGGTTTATAAAGTTCTTTGGGCCAAAACCGAGAAGAATCTGGAGTTATCACCTCGTCAATAAGATATATTTCTTGCTCAGCAATACCAAATTCAAACTTTGTATCTGCCAAAATAATACCCCTTTGCCAACAGTGTTGGTGAGCCTGACTGTATAAGTTAAGAGAAATGTCTTTTATAGTGTTTAACAGCACCTCCCCTACCAGAAACTTGGCCTGAGACAAAGAAATATTTTCATCGTGTTGCCCCAAATCAGCTTTAGTAGAAGGAGTAAATAAAGGCTCTGGCAATCTGTCAGACTCTTTTAAATTGGCAGGAAGTTCAATCCCACAAATTTTACCTGTAGCTACATAATCTTTCCACCCAGATCCTGCTATATAACCTCTCACTATACACTCCAAAGGCAAAGGCTTGGCCTTACGGACAATAACACTTCTTCCTTCTAATTCAGAAGCATATTTTTGGAGATTAGCAGGAAAATGTTTTAACTCTGTTTCCAAAAGATGATTTTTTACTATAGACTCGAATTTTTCCATCCAAAAAAGAGTAAGCTGATTTAAAACAATACCTTTAAAAGGAATGGGATCAGGTAAAACAACATCAAAAGCACTCATTCTGTCCGTAGTAATAATTAACAATCTTTCTTCATCTATCGCATAAATATCTCTTACCTTTCCTCTAGCAACCAGCGGATATTCTTTTATGTGGGTATCTTTAACTACTTGCATTGTTCTTACCTACTGAACTTTCTTAACTTTTTAACTTAATCTAACTTCCACACTCCTCGCATGAGCTTCTAATCCTTCTAATCTGGCCAAACGAGCGATCTTGGCTCCGTGTTTTTGAAGATAAGCAGAAGGGCTATAAATCAAACTGGTCTTTTTATAAAAGGTTTCTACCCCCAAAGCCTGGTTAAACCTGGCAGTTGACATAGTAGGTAATACATGATTTGGCCCGGCAAAATAGTCTCCTACAGGTTCTGGAGTATATTCTCCCATAAAAATAGCTCCTGCATTTCTAATAAGCCCCAAAATGTCCCAGGAATTTTCCACTAACAACTCTAAATGCTCTGGAGCAATCAAATTAACCAACTCTATACCTTTTTCTAAACAAGACACTTCAATCAAAGCACCCCAATTGCCAAGAGATTGTAAAGCTATCTCCTTTCTGGGCAAAGATTCCACCTGACGCTGTAACTCATCCTCCACAGCCTGCACTAAAATAGGAGATGGAGAAATTAAAATACTGGCAGCCATAGGATCATGCTCTGCCTGAGATAATAAATCTGCAGCTACAAATTTGGCCTCTGCTTCTTTATCCGCTAAAACAACTATTTCACTGGGGCCTGCTATCATATCAATCCCCACCTGACCATGAAGAATCTTTTTGGCCATAGTCACAAAAACGTTCCCAGGCCCAACAATAATATCAACTTGAGGAATACTCTCTGTACCCAAAGCAAGAGCAGCAATAGCCCACGCTGATCCTAGTTTAAAAATTTTCTTCACACCCAGCAAATGAGCAGTAGTTAGAAGATAAGGATTTAAAGTACCATCTTTACGAGGAGGAGAAACAAGGATTATCTCCTCTACTCCAGCAATCAAAGCAGGGATAGCATTCATCAATAAAGAAGAAATTAAAGGCGTCTCTCCACCCTGCCCACCAGGGATGTACAAACCTGCTCTTTGCACAGGAGTAACCAATTGTCCCAACACAGCTCCATCCTGATTGGGACAAAACCACGATTTTTCTTTTTGTTGGAGATGAAAATTAAAAATATTTTGCTTTGCTTCCTGAATAATATCTAAATCATCTTTATCTACTTTAGAAAAAGCTTCCTCCATTTCTTGCTCAGACACAACTAATAAAGATAAATCAAAATCAGGACAGTCAAATTTTTTGGTGTATTCTAATAAAGCCAAATCCCCTTTTTGCTGAACATCTTTTATGATGTTTTTAACTGTTTCTTCCACCTCATCCTGAGCAATATTTCGCTTAGCCAGCCATTTTTTTATATTTTGCCAATCAGCTTCCTTTTTATAAGAAAATCTATTTACAATCATAGCAACTCCTACGAATAATTTTAGTTATACTCTCCTTAAATCAAACCTAATTATTCTCTAATGTTAGAAAATGACATTCGTCAAGCTCAAGTCCAAAAGCTACAATTTCTAAATACCTATTGCTGGCCTTTGCCCAAATAAGCGCTTTGCACTTTTGGATGATTGAGCAAGTCACTTCCTTTTCCTTCTAGAGTAACCCTGCCTGTCTCCAACACATAAGATCTATGACATATTTTTAAAGCAGCTTTTGCGTTTTGCTCTATCAATAAAACACTTAATTTTTGAGTCTTATTTAAGGTTATAATAGTTTTTAAAATTTCTTTAGTTAAAAGAGGAGAAAGACCTAAAGAAGGCTCGTCTAACAAAAGTAACCTGGGTCTAGACATCAATGACCTACAAATAGCCACCATTTGCTGCTCTCCTCCAGACAAATTACCTGCAGGACGATAAACAAATTTTTTTAAAATAGGAAAATTCTCCAAAAGCTCTTCAAAATAAGCAGTTACCTGCTTTTTATTTCTACAGCAAGTATAGGCTCCTAGCAAAATATTATCTTTCACAGATAGATGAGAAAACAATCTTCTTCCTTCAGGGCATAAACTCAATCCTAAACTAATTCTTTTTTTAGGAGAACAAGTGGTTATGTCTTGTCCTAAAAATGCAATTGTCCCTTTTTTTACTTTATTAAGACCTATAATTGTTTTTAACAAAGTTGTTTTGCCAGCGCCATTTGCTCCAATTACAGCCACAATTTCTCCCTCACTGACCTGCAGAGAAACTGAATTTAAAATTTTTCTAAAACCATAATAAGTAGTAATTGTTTTTACAGAAAACATTGTCTCACCTATTGGTCCTAAATGCACCCCACAGACCTTGCGGTCTAAAAATAAGGATCACGATTAAAAGCAGTCCATAAACCAAATTTTGATAATCTGAAAAACTCTGTAAAAACTCTGGCAATAAAAATAAGGCCATACTGCCAATAACAGGGCCCAAAACACTCCCCATACCTCCTAAAACCACCATACACAAAATAAGAATCGACGTATGTAAGCCAAAGACATTAGGACCAATAAACGTAATATAATGAGCATAAATAGAACCCGCTGCTCCAGCAAAAAAACAAGAACAAATAAATAAAAACAATTTGTTAGGCAAAGGAGATAGTCCAAGCACTTGGGCAGTTAGTTCATTTTCTTTTATGGCCGTAAGGGTAATCCCCCAAAAATCTTTTTTTAACCAAAAAGTTAAAAACAAGCAAAGTACAATATAAAACCACACCCAACCAGCAAAGACAATAGGTGGGAAGTCAAAATTAGAAAGGCCACAAAGACCATCAGGGCCACCAGTTAGATCTAAATTCTTCAAAATAAGTTGAAAAATAATACCCAAACCTAAAGTCACCACAGCCAAATATTCGTCTTTTAACTTAAGAGCAGGAATACCTATAAAAAAAGAAACAATAGCAGAAATGCAACCAGAAATGAAAATGAGCACTCCAAAAGGAAGGTGATAATGCATAGAAAGCAAGGCAGAGCTATAAGCTCCAATACCCCAAAAAGCAGCATGGCCCAAAGATACCAACCCACCCAAACCAACAATGATATTTAAGCTAGAGGACAAGAGGACATAAACCCCTCCCAAAGTAAATAAATGAATTATATAGGCTTGCATATGTATCTAACTTAGCAAGTTTTTTTTCATCCCTCAAGGTTAAACTATTAATGCGTTAGCTCTATGTATATTTCTGGATAAAATCATCATAACTAAACTTTCGTACAATTTTTACTTCATTTTCTCTTAAAATCGCTAAAGCAGGCAGATTAAGACCATTAAACCAGGTATTTTTAACAAAAGAATACAAGGCCATATCAGTAAAAACTAATTTCTGACCAATTTTTAAAGGATAATGAAAGGAATAATCTCCTATAATATCTCCGGCCAAACAGGTTATGCCGCCCAATCTGTAAGTATAGGGCAGGATAAAAGGTTCTTCGGCCCCAATTATCTGAGGTCTATAGGGCATAGCCAAAACATCTGGCATGTGATTTTCAGCAGATGTATCCAAAATAGCTATACTAACATCATTTTCCACAATATCCACCACCTCGCTCACCAATACCCCAGCGTTTAAGACAACTGCTTCACCTGGTTCAAGATAGACCTGAAGATTATATTTTTGTTGAAGATAAATAATAAGTTCACAAAGTAAATCTTTATCATATCCTATTCTAGTAATGTGATGTCCGCCACCCAGATTAATCCACTTTAGATAAGGCAGATATTGGCCAAAGTGATGTTCCACAGCTTTTATCACTCTGCTTAACACATCACTATTTTGTTCACAAAGGGCATGAAAGTGAAGACCATCAAGTAACGGTATAATGTCTTGAGAAAAATGTTGGGGCAATACCCCAAACCTAGAACTTTTTTGACAGGGATCATAAAGTTTATGTTCTATTTCTGAATACAAAGGATTTATTCTCAAACCTATTTGCAAGTGGGGATTTATGTTTTTTACTAGCTTAACAAAGGTTTTTAATTGATGAATAGAGTTAAAAATTAAAGTCGTAGAATAGGTAGCTATTTTCTCTATTTCTATTTTTTTATAGGCAGGAGAAAACGTGTGCACTTCTTTGCCAAAAAACTCTTTCCCCGCTCTCGCCTCAAACAATCCACTGGCACAGACCCCACAAAGATATTCCCTTATCACAGGAAATACATCCGGCAAAAAAAAGGCCTTTAAAGCTAAAAGAATCTTGGCTCCGGTTTTTTTTTGAATATCTAAAAGCACACGGCAATTTCTTCGAATAACCTGTTCGCTAATTAAATAACAGGGGGTAGATACAGTATTGGTAATTGATTCAGGAAAGTCTTGCCGAACAGTTAACAGAGCATTTTTAGCCAGATCTAGCATGTTAATCAGGCAACTCTCCTACAAAATCCACCACGTGCCATGGCAATCCATTTTTGGCAATAAGCTCTAAAAAAGGATCTGGATCCAACTGTTCAATATTAAAAACGCCCTGACCTTTCCATGTTTGTTCCAAAACCAACCTTGCTCCAGCCATAGCTGGCACTCCAGTAGTATAAGAAACCGCCTGAGCCTCTACATCTTCATAAGCTTTGGCATGATCACAAATATTATAAATGTATTTTTGCTCTATTTTACCATTTTTCAAACCTTTAAAAACACAACCAATAACTGTCTTACCTTTATAATTCTGTCCCAAACCAGCAGGATCTGGCAAAAGTACTTTTAAAAATTTAAGAGGCACTACTTTACAACCTTCATATTCTACTTCGTCAATTCTAGTTAAACCAACGTTTTGTAACACCTTAAGATGAGTTAAATAAGTCTCAGAAAAAGTCATCCAAAAACGAATTCTTTTTAGTCCCTTAATGTGCTTGACCAAAGACTCCATTTCTTCGTGATACAGCAAGTAACTTTCTCTAGGACCTACTTCTGGATAATTAAAAGTAAAATGCACACAACCGTCCTCAATCACTGGTGGAGTTTCAATCCACTGCCCATCTTTCCAGTGGCGCACCACTTGAGTTACTTCGCGAATATTTATTTCTGGATTAAAATTAGTAGCAAAAGGATGGCCGTGCTCTCCTGCATTGCAATCCAAAATATCAATAGTATGAATTTCATCAAAAAGATGTTTCTGAGCATACGCACAAAACGCATTTGTAACCCCAGGATCAAAACCACATCCTAACACGGCCATTATACCAGCCTGTTTAAACTTATCCTGATACGCCCACTGATACTTGTATTCAAATTTTGGATTATCTTTGGGCTCATAGTTAGCTGTATCCAGATAATGCACTCCTGTGGCCACACAAGCATCCATAATGGCAAGATCTTGATAAGGCAAAGCCACATTTATTACTATTTGGGGTTCAAAATCTTTTATTAAAGCCACAAGTTCAGGGACCTTATCTGCATCCACCTGAGCTACACCAATTTCCCGACCATACTGTTCCTTAATTCTTTTAGCTATCTTCTGACACTTATCTATAGTCCTACTGGCCAATAAAATATCTTGAAAAACATCAACATTTTGAGCACACTTTCTAGTTACTACATTCCCCACTCCACCTGCTCCAATAATAAGGACTCTGCTCATAGTTCCTCCTAGAAAAAATATACGTTAAATTCCCAACCTCTCTTTTCCTAAAACCACGCAGGATAATCTACAACTCGAAATCCAGGAAACTTTAAACAATAATGATGTAAAAACAAAAAACTATTTTGTTTTTCTTCTGCTCCATACAAAACGTCTCCCACTATAGGGTAGCCCACAAAACTAAGATGAGCCCGAATCTGATGTCGTTTTCCTTTTAAAATTTTTACTTTTACCAGTGTACAATCTTTATCCCAGCACAAAGGATACACCCAAGTAAAACGCAAAAAATTACTTTCTCTTTCTTTTAAGACTTTAACTTTTTTCCTTCTGGCATCATCAATTGTATAATCTATAACTACTGGTTTAGCTAACTGTCCTCTAATTTTGGCTAAATAAAACTTTTCAGTTTTTCCCTGTTCTTGATACGACTTATATTTAAATTGTCCCTCTGGAGCTAAAGCTACCAGTAAAATACCTGAAGTTAAAAAATCTAACCTATTTAATAAAAAAACTTCTCGCCCGGGGAAAATAAAGGGTAAATAATTTTCTACATTTTGATTATCCCATCCTGTAACAGAATGAAAATTCGCAGGTTTACTTATAGCTGCAAATAAATTACTTTGCTTAAGAATTTTTATCTGAAAATCACCAAACTTACCAGATTGTTTTTTGGTCAATAAATTTACTTTATCCTCATCTCCTAGCACATAACTGCCCTTAAAAATCACCCGACCATTAACTAATACCTTTCCTTTTTGAATAAAGGCTTTAGCCTGTCTTCTACTTAAGCCAAAATATCTGGCACAAAAAACATCTAAACGCATAAAACCGTATTGAGTAAATAACTTCTTTTCTCCAGATCGTAAGAAGTTAAAACTAAAAAGTCAGGACTGTTTTTAGCAACAAGCATATCTCCTTTAGATCCAAACAAAAAGCCCCTGTTTTGGGGCTTTGATTTTTTAGGGAATACGTAAAAAATAAAAATTTTATTCTAACTTATTATTAACTTGCAAAGATATCTGAACCACTGAAATCAAACAAAGACCTAAAAATAAGGTCAAACCTATCCACAATATTCCATCTTTAAGACTAAAAATCATTGTTACAATCATCCAGAAAACTAGATATACACTTCTGGCCATTCTATTCATAAAACCAGACCTACACGTAATCCCCAGCTCCTTTGCCTTTAGTTGAATATAGCCAATCAGAGCGCACAAAATAGAGGCAAACAATACACACATACCTGAGGCAAATAACCATTCTCCCTGCTCAAAAAACACCACCCAAATACCAGCAAGATAAAAACCTTCACTTAAACTACCCAAAAGAGAATTCCAAAACAGACCTTTTTTAGAGGTCAGGCCTAAATTATTGGCATAATAACCATCCAAACTATAAGCAAATACAGACAAAGCCAAAGACAAAACACCAAGACCAAAATTAGCTCCAAAAGCAAAAGGGACTAACACTGCAAAAATAAACCCTGCAAAACTCACCTGACCAGGAGCTACCCTGTACTTTTTTAAAACAGGTAAAACAGTCTTTTCTACTACCTCAAAATAACGTTTATTTAACCAACAATTATTACAATACTGCATTATAACCTCCTTTTTGTTAAAAATATAAAAAACATCCTTAATTAAAAAAGTTAAACCTTTATTATCCCTGCAACTAACTCGTCAATCAATGCTTTAACTGAAATAATTTTATCTACTCTATAGGCATTACTTCCTGCAAAAGCAAACCCTTTATCTAATCTACCCCGTTGGGCATTTATCAAAGCAAGAGAAATACAGTAAGGAGCTTTTTTAGGGTCACAAGTTTTTATGCAATGGTAAGGACAGGAAAATGGCGTTTTTTCCCCTTTTTCCACAGATAAAAGAAACTCGTTTTTAATGGCTCTACCAGGTAATCCCACAGGACTTTTTATAATAACAATATCTTCTTTTCTAGCTCGAATAAATTCTTGTTTAAATTTAACATCCGCATCACATTCTTCTGTAGCTACAAACCTGGTGCCCATCTGAACCCCACTAGCTCCAAGTCTTAACATTTGGGCAATGTCTGCTCCTGTATAAACTCCTCCTGCTACAATAATTGGGATGGTTCTTCCTGCCTCATCTTCAAAAGGAGCTAAAATTTTCTTTGTCTCTATTAACAAATCCTGGATCAAAGGAGGAGCAACAAGGTCATTTTCAGAAAATCCTAAATGCCCGCCAGCCATAGGTCCTTCCAAAACAAAACCATCAGGAAGATAACCAAACCTTTTCCATTTTTTACACAAAATTGCAGCCGCTCTGGGAGAAGAAATAATGGGCACAAGAGCTGTCTTACTGTCAGGAAATTCTTGTTTTAACTTAGGTAAATTCAAAGGCAATCCAGCACCAGAAAAGATTATGTCAACTTCAGATTCTAAAGCTCCTCTTACCAAACTCTCATAATCAGTGAGAGCCACCATAATATTTACACCAATAATTCCACCTTTTGCCAGCTCCTTAGCCTTTTTTATTTGTTCTTTTAAAACTATTAAATTGGCCTTGTGCTTGATTTTAGCGTAATCAGAACGTAAAAAACCTATGCCCGCGGCAGCCACAACTCCAATAGCTCCTTCTCTAGCTACAGCAGACGCTAAGCCAGAAAGAGAAATTCCAACTCCCATCCCTCCTTGAACAATAGGGATCGTAGCGGTATGTTCTCCTATTTTTAATTCAGGAATACTCATTCTTGCATCTCCAAACCTAAAGTGAGACAATTCTTAAAGAAGTAATCTAACGAAATAAAAACAAAGAGGCAAGACCTAAAAAAGTAAAAAAAGATCCACTATCTGTTAAAGTGGTCAGAAAAATAGTTGAAGCGTGGGCTGGATCTCGGCCCAAAGCTTTTAAGATCAGAGGAATAGAAGCCCCTGCTACTGCTCCAAAGATCATATCCAAGACCAAAGCTACTCCCATCACCATGGCCAATTTAAAATTATGAGTCCATAGATATACTCCAGAATAAACTAAAACAGCTACTATCAATCCATTTACAGCTCCAACCCTTGCTTCTTTAAGCACAGCTCTCCAGAATTTTTTGGGCTGAAAAGCTTCTAAAGCAAGTTGTCTAATCATAACCGCCAAAGCTTGCTGTCCTGTATTTCCTGCTTGGTTGGCTACAATAGGCATCAACACAGCTAACACAGCCATTTGAGCAATAGTGCCTTGAAAGTGATTCACCACACTAGCAGAAATAATGGAATTAAAAACGTTTAGTATGAGCCAGGGTAAACGTTTTTTAACAGAGTATATCCAGGGAGTGTTTAAAGTTTCATCAGAGCCAGCACCGACCATAGTCTGCATGTCTTCGCTGGCCTCTTCCTGAATAATATCAATAACATCATCAACTGTAACAATACCCAGCAATCTCATCTCATAGTCAACCACAGGTATGGCCAATAAATCGTATTTACTCAACAACCGAGCTACTTCTTCCTTATCCTGATCGTAAGTCACAAAAACAAGTTGTTGGTTTCGCTCCTGCAGTAGACTATTTAAGGTTTTAGCAGGAGGACTTAACAGCAGGTCTCTTAAAGATAACACTCCAATAAGATGTCTTTGCTCATCAACAATATAGGCATAGTACGGTATTTCAATTTCTCCAGCATTATCCCTTATAAGCTGGATAGCCTGATCTGCGGTTAAATTACGATCCAGAACCAAAATTTCGGTGTTCATCACACCGCCAGCAGTTTCTGGATCAAATTTTAAAAGATCTTTTATCCTGACAGCATCTTCTTTTTCCAAACGTTTTAATATCTTGGCTCTAACATCAGGATCCATCTCACTTAAAATATCTGTCGCATCGTCAGGAGACATCTCTTCTAATAAATCAGCAGCCACAGCAGGAGGCAAAGTGGACATAAGCTCTACCCGCTCGTGGCGTTCCATCTCAGCAATATACTGAGCACTGACTTCCAGAGGCTGGCTTAAAATAAACGCCCTTTGTTTTTCTAAGGGCAAATCTTCCAGCCTATCTGCCACGTCAGCAGGATGGAGATTGTCCACCTGAGCAGTATTAAGAGTATTTGCTTGAGTTTTGATTTCTCTGTTCTCCTTTGACATGGCGCTTGACTTAAACCAAAAACTCTCTGAGGTCAAAAAATATTTTGCTTACAATTTTTTAGCCTTTAAAAACAAACCTTTACTTTACATCCAAAAAGAATTATAAATAAATTAACTATAATCCCAATCAAAAAGGGGAATATATTATCATGTTTAAAAAATTAGTTTTTTGTTTTATTTTCTTAACCTTCTTTACTTCTAACGCCATAGCAGCTCAAACTGGATTTACCCAAAGAGATAGAGAACTACTCATTGAACTAAAGGTAAAAATGCAAGAAATTGACAAACGTTTTGAGCAAATTGACAAACGTTTTGATGAGGTTAATAGTCGTTTTGAACAGATTATTAATTTTATGTGGATGTTGGTGGTTATCTTTTCTTCCATGACTGCTGTTACCATTGGCTTTGCCATGTGGGATAGAAGATCTATGGTCAGGCCTTTTGAAGACAAAATAAAAACATTAGAGCAAGAAAAGATCTCTAAAATATTTAAACTCATAGAAACTATGAAAATTCTGGCCAAAACAGATCCCAAAATCAAAGACGCCTTAAAACAGGCCAATTTACTATGATACCTAAGCTTTCACAACAAGCGATGCTTGCTTTCTCCAAGAAAAATTGTCTATTCTAAGTTCTATTGGGTTGGCTAAAACCAAACTCCTTGGAGGAACGTTCACTGGAGAAATAAATTTTACTTTCACATAATGCTCTGTAGTTCCTGTTCTGCTATTTTCTACTATTACCTGAACAAACTTGAGTTTTAATAATTTTCTCAAAAAATCAGATTTTTTTTGGGCAATTATTGTTCTTAAAATAAATGCCCGTTGTTTTTTGATGGTCAGGGGAACCTGATCTGCAAAGCTAGCAGCTCTGGTTAAAGGTCTTGGAGAATAAGGGAAAATGTGTCCATAGGTTAAGGGAAGCTGATGCAAAACTGTACAGGTCTCCTCAAAGTATTCATCTGTTTCTCCAGGAAAACCAACCACTACGTCCACGCCAAGTCCAAACTCTGGCCAAATCTGGAATAAATTGTTACAAAATTCTAAAACATCTTTAGCCTGATAATGACCTCTACCCATTTTTTTTAAAACAACGTCGCTTCCACTTTGAAGAGAAATGTGCAAATGAGGACAAATAAAATCATATTTTTTTAGCGTACGAAAAGCTTTTTCGTTTAAGTCTGCAGGCTCAAGAGAGCTCAATCTCAATCTCAGAGGATACTTGTTAAAGTCAAAATTTTTGCCTAAAAAATCAATCAGATCCCAAAAGTCTATCCTAGGAGCCAAATCCTTGCCATATTGATGCAAATTTATCCCACTCAGGGTGATTTCTTGAAAGTTTTTAGTGCCTAATCTTTTTAGCTCGTTTAGAATTTCTTCTGGTTTTCTACTAATGGGTCTGCCTCTGGTAAAAGGGACAATACAATAAGCACACTTTTGAGAACAACCATCTTGAATCTTAAGCACCGCTCTGGCGCGAAAATAATCACTAATACCAGAAAACACGTTATTGATATTTGTATGTTGAAAAAAAGAAAATTTCTTTTCCTGAGGAACTACAGTGTTAACGCCTTTCCACAGAGCTAACTTTTCCCCCATTACCTGACAAGCACAACCTACCAGCACTATTTTTTTTTCCGGAAAATGGGTATTTAAATAATTAACTTCTTTTTTGAGGTCAGTGATAGCTTTTTGAGTTACTGCACAGGTATTTAAAATTATTACCTCTGCTTTAGATAAAGACACAGGATGTTTATTTTGCTGAATTAAAATTTCGGTTAAGGCCTGGGTTTCATATTGATTTATTTTACATCCAAAAGTCTTTATAAAAAAGGAGTTAAAGTTCACCTGTAATAATACCTCCAGCCAACACCTGTCCCTGTCTCGAATACACAGCTAAAATTTGACCCGGCGCTGGCTTTTCTTCTTTGTCTTCAAAAAGAAAACACAGAATATGTTTTTTTACCTCTTGAAGCTTTGCTTTTTTGGGAGATTGACGGTAGCGAATTTGAAGATAAATCTCTTTGGGCCAATTTTTTAGATTAACTAAAAAATTAAACTTCTCCCCCACCACACCTTTGGCCTGTAAGTATGCTTTAGGACCCACATAAAGCGTATTGCTAGAAACATCTTTTTTTAGCACGTAAAGGGGTTCTTTGTAAGCAATACTAAGCCCCCTTCTTTGTCCCAACGTATAATTCCACAATCCCTTGTGCTCCCCAATAACTGTGCCATCCAGAAGTTTTACAGGTCCTCTACTATCCAACTCCACTCCATGCTGAATTAAAAACTGTCGATAGTCATTGGGTATAAAACAAACTTCCTGACTCTCTTTTTCTATATATGGAGTTAAATCTGATTGTTCTATTTCTTGTAAAATCTGCTCCTTAATTTTGTCACCTAAAGGAAATATTAAATATTGTAATCTATCATAAGGCACCAGAGATAAAAAATAACTCTGATCTTTTCTTAGATCTTTACCTCGAAATAATAAATACACATTTTTTTCTGTTCTTAATTGCACGTAATGGCCTGAAGCAATTTTGCTTAGACCTAGAGATAAAGCCTGCTTTAAAAGCAAACCAAATTTTATCTTAGGATTACAAAGGGCACAGGGATTAGGCGTAAAACCATTTTTATAAGCCCAAATAAAAGGTTTGATTACCTGTTGAAAAAACTCTTCTCTTAAATCTAATCTAACTAAAGGAAAATTAAAACAGTGAGCTAACCTAACTAAGTTATTCCAAATTTTTTGTTGCTTTTCTGATTGATCCACAAATACGCCGTGAATACCAACAACCCGATATCCTCTGCTTTTTAAAGTTAATAAAGCACATAGACTATCAACTCCACCACTTAGCAAAACTCCTACTTCTTCCATGTATCTCTCTTAAAACAAAAAAATAAAAATACAGGAACTCACCTAAGCAACGATAACCACTAAAAGCTTAAATTAAGCTATAGAAGGCAAAGGAAGCTTTTCGGTTATCTGCTCTAATTTAAAGGCAGTATCCAAAAGTCTTTTCTCGTCTAGCCAATTGCCAATAAGCTGCACACCAACAGGTAATTTGCTGTTTTGTCCCAATCCAATGGGGATAGTAATACCTGGAAGACCAGCTAAATTTAGAGACGTAGTATAAATATCTACAAGATACATTTGAAGTGGATCTTGGGTACGTTCTCCTGCTTTAAAAGCCGTGGTTGGACTAACAGGAGCCAAAATAAAGTCACATTTGCTTAAAGCCTGATCAAAGTCATTTTTAATTAACCTTCTCACTTGAGCAGCTTTTTTATAATAGGCATCATAATATCCCGCAGATAACACATAAGTACCCAGCATAATTCTTCTTTGCACTTCATCCCCAAATCCAAGACTGCGAGAAAGCACATACATTTCTTCTAAATTTCTAGCCTGTTTTGCTCTAAAACCATACTTGACTCCATCAAATCTTTCCAGATTGGAGGAAGCTTCTGCCATAGCCAGAATATAATAGGTGGCAATGGCATATTCTGTATGAGGAAGACTTATTTCCACAATTTCAGCCTTAATTTTTTGCATATCCTGAACAAATTGTTCAATACTTTGAGCTACTTCTGCATCTAAACCTTTCTCAAAATATTCTTTGGGAAGACCTATTTTTATACCTTTCAAGTCTCCAAGAGTTAAATTTAGTAAATCAGACTCTACAGGTTGTTGAATACAGGTAGAATCTTTTGGATCTGCTCCTGCAATAACGCTCAACATTAAAGCAGCATCCTGCACTGTTTTGGTAAGAGGTCCTGCCTGATCAAAAGAAGAGGCATAAGCAATAAGCCCAAATCTAGATACTCTCCCATAAGTGGGCTTTAGCCCAACCAGACCACAAAAAGCAGCAGGTTGTCTAATAGATCCCCCTGTATCAGAGCCAATAGCTGCAAAACATTGCCCTGCAGCCACACTAGCAGCAGATCCACCGCTAGATCCGCCAGGCACGTATTCTAAATTCCAGGGATTTTTAGTAGGACCAAAGGCAGAATTTTCTGTAGACGACCCCATGGCAAATTCGTCCATATTTTGTTTGCCCAGAATAATAGCTCCGGCCTGCTTTAACCTGACCACAACTTCGGCATCATAAGGAGGAATAAAATTTTCTAAAATTTTGGAAGCACAAGTGGTCCTAAGATCTTTGGTAGTAAATACGTCCTTTAAACCAATAGGAATACCCCAAAGAGGCTTTTCAGAATTATAACCTGCCTTATCCAAATCTTTTGCTTCTGTAAGCACTTCATCTTTATCTCTTAAAGTAATAAAGGCATGAATGTTTGACTCTGTCTTTTCTATTTGTTCCAAACAGGACAAAACCACTTCTTGCACACTTATTTTTTTTGTAGCCAACAGTTCTTTTATTTCAAAAATACTTTTCTGCACAAGTTCCTGCATCATACCATACCTCGTTTAGTTTTTAATAATCTATATAATCTTAGGAACAACAAAAAAATCTTCATTAGGCTCTGGAGAATTTTTTAATATCTCTTGTTTAGAAAAATATTTCTCTACTTTATCTTCTCGCAAAATACTTTTGTTTGGACAAGGAGAATAAAGTGGTTCCACATCTTTTGTATTCAGTTCGTTTAACTTTTCCATGTAGTCAAGTATCCTGGTCAATTGTTCTTGATACAATTCTTCCTTTTTAGAAGAAAGCTCTAACTTTGCTAATTGGGCTATTTTTTTTACTTCTTCTCTACTTAAAGACATCTAACACTCCTACTATTTATAAAGATTTTGATATACAATTTTTTAAATTCGAAACAAAAAACTATATCTTTCCTAAGCATCACGGGCAGACACATAGGTCTGCCCCTACTTGTTATTATATGTAAGATTTCGGGCGAGCGCCCATCGCCCCTACGACCAATCCCTTCACCATTCACCAATCACCCTCTATCCTCATCTAAAACCTCTACAACCTCTAGAACATCTAAAACCTCTAGAACCTTCACCCATCGCCTATAGCCTTTTGCCCCTAGCCTATCACCCTTCACCTATAAACCATCCACTATCCACCATGAACTAATCACTGCTCACTGTTCACAGATCACTGATCACCCATCACCTATAGCCCATTGCCCATAGCCCATTGCCCAACCACCAATCACTAATCACCAATGATCTTCACATCCTCTGGATCAACATACGCCTCTATGCCAAGTTTACTCGCCACTTCATAGGCCTTATTTTCTATCATTGGAGAAATTACTATCTTTTTATCTACTTTTTTTCCCTCTTTTTGCTCGTAAAACCTAACTTTTCTGTCAAATATATACATATCTGCTTTACTTACTGAAGATTTTATCTCTATAATATAAAGTTTACCATTTTTTATAACCACGTCTAATTCCACTTGATCTGGATGACCAAATACTTCTCCTGCCTCGTCATACGACAGATACCTCTCTACCTTCATGCCTGTTAGTTCTGAGAGTATATCCCTTATGGCATTTCTAAAGGCCTTTTCTGAATTAAGCCCCCATCTAGCGCCCAAGGCGCCTATGGTTTTATCTATCCTCCTATCCACTCTTTTTATCTCATCTAAGGTCTGCTGCCACTTTTTGTCTGATTCTTCTTTTAACTCCCGCCACTTTCTGTCAGACTCTTCCCATTTTTTTAACGCATAATCCCATCTCTTATCTGACTCTTCTTTTAATTCTCGCCATTTTCTGTCTGACTCTTCCCACTTCTTTAACGCATAGTCCCACCTCTTATCTGACTCTTCTTTCAGCTCTCGCCACTTTCTGTCTGACTCCTCTTTTAATTCTCTCCATTTCTTGTCAGATTCTTCTTTTAATTCCCGCCACTTCTTCTCTGACTCTTCTTTTAATTCTTTCCACTTTCTGTCAGACTCAGCCCACTTCCTTTCTGAGTCCTCTTTTAACTCTCTCCATTTTCTGTTAGACTCTCTTTTCATGTCCTGAAGTTCTGCAAGCATTTTGTCAAACTTAGACTCTGTTTCCTGCTTATTAGCAAAACTGTTCACGAGTATCTTCCACAATACATATCTCACCTCAGGATGAGCGTCTATAATACCAGGAAGTTCATCATATATTATCCTTTTTACTTTAGTATCTAAGTCTTTGGTTTGTATAATCACATTCAACTCCCTTTGCTCTCCCGAATAAAAAAATTTTAATCAATTCTAATAGTTATGCTAAAGTACTTTTAAATCTTTTTTTGAATTATATTATTTGGCCAATTTCTGCCTTTCCCTTAATCTAACTCTTCTAGCTCTTATTTTTTTTAATTTTTTAAAATCTATCAATTCTTTATTACCTGTTAGCTTATTAAACAAAAATAAATCTTGATACGCTATCCCTTGTTTTGTCCAATGAAGAGGCGCCATGCTCCA
Source organism: Desulfonauticus sp. (assembly GCA_030950395.1). Taxonomy (GTDB): domain Bacteria; phylum Desulfobacterota; class Desulfovibrionia; order Desulfovibrionales; family Desulfonatronovibrionaceae; genus Desulfonauticus. Next base: position 25,497 of record JAUZRP010000006.1, read on the forward strand.
ATCAAATGTAGTTGTTTTTTGAAGCAAAGCATTAATGTTTTGTGGATTATTAACCTCATTCAATTCGGGAAAAGTAGCAAAAAATCGAACAAAATCAAAGCCAAGAGCAATCCAAAAATCGGCTTTTCCCTGTAAACTCTCCTTAAGCAAAGCTTGCAAGTGCTGAGCTGCAAAAGAAGGATTATTGTCCCACCAAGCTCCTGGATAAAAACAAAGAGCAAAATAATTTTTTTCCAAAGGACTAAGCTGTTCTTTACTATTCCAAAGAGAAGGCCCTAAGAAATAAAGACGCGGCTCATTATAATAAAAAAAATAAGGAACAAGCAAACGAACTCTGGAAAAACTATCTGGAATAAAAACCGCTTCAAAATCTGGTTCTGGAAAAATTTTGTTTTCTTTTAAAGCCAATTTGCTATATTTATTCAAATCTATACCAAGCAATTGGGACACTTTGCTTCCCCATATACTGGGATTATCTGGTGGATAACTAAGCAAAGCTGTTAAAGTAGCATTGCTATTGCTTGCATAATTAGCGAATAAACTGGCCATTTTGTGGCCATATTTTTCTGCAGGATAAAGGACGGCAAACTTCGATACGTTCAGTTGTTGTTTACAGGTTCTAATAAGGGCCTTTACCTGATCCCTGCTACTAGGGAAAAAACGCCAAATCTTTAGGCCTTCTTCCTTAACTTGGGGTGAAAACACAAAAAATATTTTTTGCTCTTCCAGGTTATCCTGAAAAATTTGTTTGATTTTGACTAGTTGAATTGGCCCCCCTATAATTTGAGCTGATGTATTTTGTAGCTCTCTTTCCCACTGAGAAGAGCAGGAATTAATCACTTTCACTGTAATTTGCGCCCCTTCACTTACAAGTTGCCATTGAGCTAAACTTGCCCCTTTAAAAATTTTCCAGCCAAAAGGGGCATAAGGTCCAGACAAAGGGAGAAGAAGCACAAATTCTCTGTTTGGAACACCAAATTGCTCTTTTAACTGTGAAACCAAGCTCTTAAATAAAGGAGATACTAAATTTTGAGTCAAACTAATTAGTTTAGAATAGTTTGAGGACCAGGTCTGAGGATTTTTTAAACTCAACGAATAAATAGAACTAAATAAAATAACATTTTCTGGAAATTCCCTAGAAGTATTCACTTCTTCTTCAAGTCGTTTGATGTCATCTGAGGCAATTTGCTGAAGATAAGAAAACAATTTTTCTTCTAAAACAATTTTCTCAGCATCTTTTAAATGTTGATAAACCTCTTTTAAAAAATAAACCAATCTAGAATACTTATGCTGAGAAATAAATAAATCACAACAAAGAAAAATAGCCTGCTCTTTTAATTCCCACTCCGTGTCAGGACTAAGACAAAACCGTAATAAATATTCGGAACTAATATTTTTTAATCCACTTTGTTTTAACACTAAAATATATATCTTTTGAAACTTTGGATCCTTTTGAGACTCAGGATATAAGGCAAAAAGCTGTTCTAACACCTTTTTTACCAAAAGAAAATCTTTGCTTCTAAAGGCACTCAGAACCAACCTTTTTAGATAACCTCGTTTTTTGTCTGGAGAAAGGTGGGGATTACTTACAAGCTGTTTGTATAAAATTTTAGCCTTGACCCAATCATGCTGCTTAAAAGCTTGATCAGCTTGACTCTCTATAACAACTGGAAATGTTTTCGAAACAGTTATTGTTTTTTTAGCACAACCACAAAAAAATAACCAAATTATACAAGCTGCTAAAATCAAATAAATTTTTTTTTGTATTTTCTTCATCATTCACAACCAAATTAAAAATGCAGTTTACTACCACACAAAAATAAAGTCCTTCCAAACTCCAGGTCAAACCACTTACAACCCAAAACTCTGCCTACCCAAAATTATCTAAAAAAAAAGAGGTCTGACATCAAGTATCAGACCTCTTTTTATAGATGTTAAAATTAACCACTGTCAAGTTAATAGGTCCTAAACGTGGTTCATTTAAAAGTATTTTTTTATTTTACTTCTGTATAATCAGCATCCACTACGTCGTCACCGTCATCTTTTTTGGTTTGAGTATTTTGGGTATTTGCCCCCCCAGCAGCTGCTCCTGCTCCAGCTTGTTGCTGGGATTGTTGAGCATAGAGAATCTCTGCCAACTTATGGGAAGTTTGAGCCAAAGCTTCAGAAGCCCTTTTAATAGCCTCTACATCGTCTTGCTCCATAACTTTTTTGAGTTCTTCAATTTTATTTTCAATTTCTCCTTTTAAGGTTGGTTCTATTTTATCTCCTAAATCTCTTAAAGATTTCTCAGTGGTGTAAATAAGGGAGTCAGCCTGGTTTCTAGCTTCTATAAGAGCCTGTTTCTTTTTATCTTCTTCTGCATGGGCTTCAGCTTCTTTTATAAGCCTTTCTATTTCTTCTTCAGAAAGACCACTGGAAGGTGTAATACGGATAGACTGCTCTTTGCCCGTTCCAAGGTCTTTGGCTGAAACGTTTACAATACCGTTGGCATCAATATCAAAAGTTACTTCTATTTGAGGCACCCCTCTTGGTGCAGGTGGAATACCTGTTAATTCAAATCGTCCCAAAGACATATTGTCAGCAGCCATAGGCCTTTCACCCTGGAGTACGTGAATGGTTACAGAACTCTGGTTATCAGTTGCTGTAGTAAAAATCTGACTCTTTTTAGTAGGAATAGTGGTGTTTCTTTCTATTAATTTGGTAAATACGCCGCCTAAAGTCTCAATACCCAAAGACAAAGGTGTTACGTCTAATAAGAGCACATCTTTTACATCTCCACTTAAAATACCTCCCTGAATTGCAGCCCCCATAGCTACCACTTCGTCAGGATTTACACCCTTATGAGGCTCTTTACCAAAGAACTCAGCTACTTTTTTCTGCACTAAAGGCATTCTGGTCATACCACCTACCAAAATTACTTCATCAATGTCTGAAGGCTGTAATCCTGCATCAGCTAAAGCTTTTTTACAGGGTTCAATACTCCTCTCCACAAGATCTTCAACTAATTTTTCCAATTTGGCCCTGGTAAGCTTTATATTTAAGTGTTTAGGACCATTTTGATCAGCAGTAATAAAAGGCAAATTAATATCTGTTTCTAAAGAAGAAGACAGTTCTTTTTTGGCCTTTTCAGCAGCTTCTTTTAGACGCTGCAAAGCCATTTTATCCTGAGATAAGTCAATGCCATTTTCTTTTTTAAATTCATCTACCAAATAATTTATAATTCTCTGGTCAAAATCTTCTCCTCCCAGAAAAGTATCACCATTGGTGGCTCGAACTTCAACTACTCCATCGCCAACTTCTAAAATGGAAATATCAAAAGTACCACCACCCAGGTCATACACTGCAATCTTTTCATTTTTCTTCTTATCCATTCCATAAGCCAAAGAAGCAGCTGTAGGTTCGTTTATAATACGTTTTACTTCCAAACCAGCAATACGCCCTGCGTCTTTGGTGGCCTGTCTTTGACTGTCGTTAAAATAAGCAGGTACAGTAATAACTGCTTCTGTAACTTTTTCTCCTAAAAATTCTTCCGCATCTTTTTTTAACTTTTGTAAAATCATTGCTGAAATTTCAGGCGCGCTATATTTTTTGTCTCCTATCTGGACATAAGCATCACCATTAGGACCAGGCACTATTTTATAAGGACAACGCTCTTTCCATTTTTGAATCAAAGGATCATCATACTTTCTACCCATTAATCTCTTTATAGCAAAAATAGTACGTTCAGGATTAGTAATAGCCTGTCTTTTGGCAATTTCTCCAATTAAACGTTCTTTATCTGTAAAGGCGACTACAGAAGGAGTAGTTCTACCACCCTCTGGATTGGTAATACACTTGGGATCTTTTCCTTCCATAAAATAAACACAACTATTGGTTGTTCCTAAATCTATACCTATTATCTTTCCCATTGCTTATTCCTCCTATCTTTTAATTTGACCTACAAAAGGTAAGTCCATATTTTAAATTGTAAAGAGTTTATGCTTAATTTTTTTCATTTTTTGCACATTTTTTGCTTACAATAACTCTAGCAGGCCTTAACAAGCGGTCGTGCAGTTTATAGCCACGTTGATACATATGACAAACCTGACCTTCTTCCACGTCATCTCGCTCTTCCTGTCCCATGGCCTCGTGAATATTAGGATCAAATTTTTCTCCAACCTCGCCCACAGGTTCAAGCCCATGTTTTTTTAACACATCTCTAAACATAGTGAGAGTCATTTTTACTCCCTCGGCAAGACTAGAGCATTCGTTTTGTTTATTGGCATGTTCCAGAGCTAATTCCAGATTATCCATTACTGGCAAAAGTTCCTCTAATAGTTTGCCCGTGGCAAAACGACAAAATTCCTCTTTTTCTTTGTTTAATCGTTTTTTTAAGTTTTCTCCGTCAGCTAAAGTGCGTAAAACAAGCTCTTCTTTTTCTTTTAATTGAGCACAGTTGGGACAAATTTTCTCTTTACACAGTTTCTCTAATTCTTCATCAGAAATAGAAACCTCTCGGTCCTGCTCTGTACTTTTTTGAGTATTCTCAATTGGTTCTTGATGCTGTGTTTGCTTTTCTTTTTTCTTACTCATAACCCCTCCATCTTTTCCATTACTTCTAATAAAATTCCTGAAATATTTCAGTAAGCACTCTAGATATTAAGTCAACACGTGGAATTATTTTAGGGTAATTCATCCTAGTTGGACCAATCACACTGACAAAACCATATACTTCGTTATTGATAGAATAAGGAGAGCAAATCAAACTATAATCTTGCAGACATTCTAAATCTTCCTGTCCAATAAGCACATTAAGTCCGTCAGAATCTATAGTCTTATCCAATATTTCTAATAAGCTGGACTTTTCTTCTAAAAATTTAAACAATTCTTTTAAGGCTTGAATGTCCCGTATTTGCTCTCTTTCCCATAAGTTGTTAGTCCCTTCCATAAAAAATTTACAACTATTATGTTCAAAAGTTTCCTGCACTATCTGAAAGGCTCGTTGATAAATTTGTTCCAATTTAAGTTTGGCATTTTTCAACTCTTCTAATATTTTTGTTCTAACCAAATAAAGGGGAAGTCCTTGAAATTTATCATTGAGCATATTGCTAAATTTAATAAGATCATCTTTAGAAATATCTTTACTTACACTTATCACCTTATTCTGAACAAGACCTTCCTCTAAAACCAAAATAGAAAGAATTACACCAGACTTTAACCATAAAAAACTGATTTGTTTCCAATGAGTAAATTTTTTTTGAGGTGTTAACACCAAACTTATTTGTCGAGACACAGAAGAAAGAATTTTACTAGCAGTACTTAAAGTTGTTTCTACATCTGGCATATTTTTTTTAAGAGAAATCATTAATTGATGTTTTTCTATAGAAGAAAAACTTAAAGATTTATAAATTTGATCAATATAAAATCGTATAGCTTTAGAAGTAGGCAATCTGCCTGCGGAAGTGTGAGGCTGCTCCAAATAACCTTTATGATCCAACTGGGCCATAACATTTCTAATGGAAGCTGAACTTAGATTTAAAGAAGATAAAGTTGAAACCTTTTGAGAACTAATGGGATTTCCTGTTTGTAAAAAATATTCTACAATGGTCAAAAGGACCTCTCTTTCTCTAGGCTTTAACATAACCTAACTCCTACTTACCTTTTTTAAGTCCCGTTCAAAACGATTACCTATCTTTTATGAAAAAATCATTAACACAGGATAATCTCCTCAAACATTTTGAAAAAAAATAAAGCCCTCCTCTAAGCATGTTACCCACTCAAAGGCCAAAAAAATTTATTCAGTCTGCCTTAACATCTAACTTTACATCTCATTTTAGGGCCTTAACCATATTTATCCTATAAAACCCAATTGGACCAATTTAACTTTTTATGTAAGAAGAGATACGTAGAGAGTCAAGTAGGATCAAAGCCCAAAAACGAGTAGCTCCAAGATTTTTGGAATTTTTAAGAGGAGTTTATATTTTAATAAAATTAAAAAGACTAAAAATTTACCCCTGATCCGTAAAAATTGGCATATAAATATTCTCTTAAAGCCTGAATCCATGACCTGGGTTGAATACCTGTAGTCTGAACAAATTTATTTATACTCAATACAGAATAAGCAGGTCGTTTAGCCTTTTGGGGAAAGTCTTTAGAAGAGATGGGAATTATCTGACAGGCTAAACCCAAACAATTCACTGCCTCTTGGGCAAGCTCACACCAAGAAGCCTGTCCTGCATTTACTACGTGAAAAATTCCCGTACTTTTCTTGTGCAACAGGGCCAAAGAATATCTGGCTAAATCCAAAGTATAAGTAGGTGAACCTACCTGATCGTGCACAACATTAAGAGAAGATTTGTTTTTGGCCAGGTTTAAAATTTTACTCACAAAATTTAATTTGCCTCTGCCAAAAAGCCAGGCGGTCCTGATAATAAGCACTTCCAGATCAGGAATTTCTAATAAAACCTTTTCCCCTTCTAATTTTGTCTGTCCATAAACATTAAGAGGATGGGGTTCATCTGTATCTTCGTAGGGAGTTTCTTTTTGGCCGTCAAATACAAAATCTGTGCTATAATGAATAAGATAAACATCCAACTCTTTACAAACATTGCCCACTATTTTGGGAAAAACTTTATTGAGCTCAAAGGCCTTTTTAGGTTCTTCTTCTGCCTTTTCCACTTGGGTATAGGCTATAGTATTAAATACAAAATCAACTTCATTATCTTTTATATAGGAATAAAGCTCTTGAGAAGAAAAAATATTTAACTCTTCCCGAGAAGGAGCAATAACTTCCCAGCCCTCTTTTTTAAGAACTTCAACTATATCTTGCCCCAATAAACCAGTTTTCCCGCCCAAAACTAGTGCTTTATTTGCCATACCACGTTTCCATAAAAGTTAAATATTCACCAGATTGAATTTGAGAAATCCAATCTAAATTATTTTGATACCATTTTAAAGTAATTTCCAACCCCTTTTCAAAAGAAATACGAGGAGAAAACCCAAGCTCTTTTTGGGCATATGAAAAGTCCATTGCATAACGAAAATCATGTCCAGGCCTGTCTTTTACAAAAGTAATTAACGAATGAGGCTTACCTAAAAAATCTAAAATAGCCTTTACTACTTCTATATTTTTCTTTTCTGCATTACCACCAAAATTATATATTGCACCTGGCTTGCCTCTCTGCATAGCCAAATCAATACCATAACAATGGTCCTCCACAAAAATCCAATCCCTTACATTCTCCCCCTGGCCATAGACTGGAATAGGTTCGTCTTTCATGGCTCTTAAAAACGTCAAAGGAATTAATTTTTCTGGAAACTGAAAGGGACCATAGTTGTTTGAACACCTAGTAATAATTACTGGGAAGCCATAGGTTTTAAAATAACTTCTGCACAAAAAATCTGCTCCTGCTTTAGATGCAGAATAAGGACTATTGGGAGCCAAAGGAGTACTTTCTGAAAATTTGCCCTCTTTGCCAAGAGAACCGTACACCTCATCTGTAGAAATGTGAATAAATTTTTGAATTTTTGCTTTTTTAGCACATTCCAACAAGTTTTGCGTGCCTACAACGTTGGTCTGAACAAAAGGATAGGCGTTAAAAATAGATCTATCTACATGAGACTCTGCAGCAAAATTAACTATAACCTCTAGTTGATATTGTTCTAAAATAGCTGCTACCAGCTCCCTATTGGCAATATCTCCATGAATAAAAAAGTATTTGGAATTTTTATATTTTTTTTCTATATCCAACAAATTGGCTAAATTACCTGCATAAGTTAACTTATCCAGATTAACCACAACAAGATCTGAATAGTGCTTAAAAAGATAGTGAATAAAATTAGAGCCAATAAACCCAGCTCCACCTGTAACCAAAATACGCATAAAAACCCCTTAAGTTTTATTACTCCCTAAAATAACAAGAAATATCTCATTAACATCTTTACCCTAAATCCCCTTTTTCTAGTTAATTTTTATTTTGTCAAGACATTTTGCCAGACTATCACTAATGACACTTACAAACATCTCCGTAACAATTTCATAACATTACAATAACAAAAAAATACTTTTACAAAAAAAATCTTGCCAGTTAGATAGCAATTTGATAAACTAGCTCAATAAAAAATTAATAATTTAAACCAATTATAATTTAATCAATTATAATTTAATCAATTATAATTTAATCAAAACCCCAAAAATAAAATTCAAGTGCAAAAATTATTTTAAACAATTATATACACGTTCAACGAAGAAATTTTTTGAAAAAATTTTTCCATAGTTTAAAATAGTTTAAATAAGTTACAATTTAAAAAATCAAATTTTTTGATTTTTCAGCAACATAATAATAATAATTCCTAAAAAAGATACCATTTAATTTTAAAATTTAATTTTAAACTTGTTAATTTTAAAATTTAATTTTAAACTTGACCTTTTTACTTTTATTTTTTTAATATAGAGTTATCAGCTGTGTTTTCAGCTCAAAAGTTAAACTCAGTGACATAGCTCTTGTTAAGAAGGAGGAAAAAATGTTTAAAAAGTTAAAATTTACCACAAAATTATATGGGGGGATAATCTTTACCTTAATAATGGGTGTTGTCGTTCTAACTATATTCTCTCTATATCAATCAAAAGCATACCTCACACTTTTGGGTAAAAATTCTATTGTTTCTACTCTAGATGGAGCAATAAATACCTTAAAAATGAAAAATAAACGTATAGAGATGAAAATTAAAATAGCTTTTAATGTGTTAAGCAATGAAATAGGTACAGATAAAATTTATTTAGATCCTACTCATAAAGTAAAAATTCTTTTAAAAAATACTGCTCAAGAAATTAGTATCCCAGACTTACGCCTTGGACAAAAGAGTCTAGTTAACAATTTTGATCTAGTAGATAAAGTAAAAAATTTGATTCAATCTGAAATATCCATTTATGAATTGGCAGGAGATAAACTTATAACAGTTTCTACTACAGAAATTGCTCCTGATGGATCAAGAAATATAGGAGATTATATTAGTAACAATACCCCTGTTTACACTCAAATAATACAGGGAAAAACTATCAAACAAATAAAACACGAAGGTAAAAATTGGAGAGATTGGTATGTAACTATGTATAAACCAATAAAAGACATCTCTGGGAAAATAATTGGAGCTTTAGAAATAAGTGAAAAGATCTTTACTCCAAATTTTACCCGATTTTTAGAACAAACAAAAGTAGCTGGAAAAGGTTATATTTTTATTTATGATGCCTCTAAAAACAAACAAATAATAGAACATCCAAACGTAGATCTTATTGGGCAAAGTGTGTTAAAAGTAGTCTCCAATAATTTTAAAGATGTCACAGACAAAAACATAGTAACATATAAATGGGACAATAGCATAAAATATACTTATGTGCGTTATTTTAAACCCTGGAATTGGTACATTTGTCTGGGGATAACAGAGGCTCAATTAACTGGTAATTTGGTGAAACAGTTATTTTTGGAAAATGTTGGTCTTGGTTTAGGTATTTTATTAATAGGGATTATTCTAGTATTTTTTATAATAAAAAACATTTCAACTCCCTTAAAGGTAATTTCTGAAATTAGCGAAAGAGTAGCAAAAGGTGATTATAGCGTCGTAGAATTTACTTATGAGGCAGATGACGCCATTGGCAAAGTGGTTAAGGCCTTTAAAAAATTGGTAGAAGAAAGTAGAGAAATGTTACAAAGTGTACGCGCTGGCACAGAGCAGGTTTATAAGTCTTCTTTAGAAGTGAATGAAATCTCAGAAAACGTAGCTAGCAATGCGTCCAATATGAACCAAAAATCAGATATTGCTACAGAGGCCATAAAAGAAGCCGTGGATAACGTGTCTTCTATTTCTGCTGCTATGGAGCAATTAACTACCAATGCCAACACCATTGCCTCTGCAGCAGAAGAAATGAGCGTTACTATAAACGAAATAGCAAACAATACCTCTAAAGCCAAAGACATAACCCATACTGCTGTAGAAAAGTCAAAAACAGCTTCTTCCAAGATAAGCGAATTGGGTCAGGCCGCAAAAGAGATTACCTCGGTAACAGAGACTATTTCTTCTATATCTTCCCAGACCAATCTTCTGGCTCTAAACGCCACGATTGAGGCCGCAAGAGCAGGAGAGGCAGGTAAAGGTTTTGCAGTAGTGGCCAACGAGATCAAAGAGCTGGCACAGCAAACCGCCAAAGCAACAGATGAAATTAAGGAAAAGATTCAAGGAGTTCAAAAAGTTACAGACCTAACTGTTCAAGAGATAGAAGAGATCACCACAGTGATTAACGATATGAACGAAATTGTAAACACCATAGCCACAGCCATAGAAGAGCAGTCTGTTACTACCAGAGATATTGCCGAAAATGTCACTCAGGTATCGCAAGCTATAGGTGAAAGTAATGAGAATCTATCTAGAGTTGCCAGTTCCATGAAAAACGTGGAGCAAGACGTGCAAGAGGTAAAAGGTACGGCCCAAAAACTCAGTAGTTATAGTAACACCTTGCGGGAAAATGCAAATAACTTATCTGAGTTATCAGAGCGTTTGAAAGTGCTTATTAGTAAATTTAAAATAGATTAGCTAGCGTTAAAAAGCAGATAAAGAAAGTATTGACAAAACTTTATACGCCCGCAAAAATACTTTTTTGCGGGCGTTTTTTTAAGAGATACAACTACCCAAAAATAAGCATTTGTTTTGTGTAAGTCGTTAAACTGTCACCTCTAGAATTAACAACCTTGTTACGGACTTAATCTGAATTTAACTACTCAACAAAAATTTTTACCAATAAAATTTTTAAGGATAAAAGATGGATAATCAAAATATTTTATGTTTAGATATAGGAAGCGGCACTCAGGATGTGCTGCTGTATTCAAAAGAAAGTATTCTAGAAAACTGTCCCAAATTTATTTTGCCTTCACCTGCTATGCTTTTAGCCCAAAAAATTTTCAAATTGACAGAGCAAAAACGAAACATCTATCTTTATGGTCAAAACATGGGGGGAGGTTTTAAATTTGCTCTAAAAAGACATCTCCAACAAGGGCTTAAAGTAGCTGTGCACAAAGATGCCTATTTTGCTCTTAGTGATAATCCTGAAAAAGTATTAAAATTGGGTATAGAAATAGTAAAAGAACCTCCTCAAAATTATGTGCCCTTAAAAATGGAAGATTTTTCTTGTGGATTTTGGCACTCATTTTTGCAACAACTCGATCTGAATCTTCCAGAACTTATCTTGATAGCAGCTCAAGATCATGGTTTTTTTCCTACAGAAAGCAATCGTAAAGGCAGGTTCAAATTATGGCTAGAATTTTTAAAAAAAGGAGGAGATATTTATTCTCTTCTCTACATCAATCCTCCTGAGGTAATGACCAGATTGACGGCTTTAAAACAAAGTATTGGCGTTGGATTTGTGGCAGATACTGGGGCCGCAGCCATGCTGGGGGCACTATTTGTAGAAAAGGTAGAAAACTTGCAAAACACTGATCCTATTTGCGTTGTCAACATAGGCAATAGCCATACTCTTGCTTTTTTGATCTGGAAAAATAAAGTAAAAGGTATTTATGAACATCATACCCTGATGTTATCTGCCCAAACTTTATGGTCTCAGTTGCAGGATTTTATTGCGGGAAAATTAACCAACGAATACGTTTTTGAAGACAATGGTCATGGCTGTGTGCACACACAAGAAATTAACAACGTGGCTGGCATCTTTGTTCTTGGACCAAGACGCAATTTATTGCAAGAATATAACGTAGAATTTTTATGTCCTGGTGGGGATATGATGTTGGCGGGATGTTTTGGTTTGTTAAAAGCTTATTTTAACCACAAAACGTAAAATAAAAAAGGGGACAAAATGAAATTAGGTCTAGCTTTAGGAGCAGGAGCAGCCAAGGGATGGGCCCATATAGGTATTTTAAAAGGATTGGAAGAAGCAGGTCTAGAAATCGCCTGGATTGCTGGCACAAGCATTGGATCCCTGGTAGGAGCAGTGTATGCTGCAGGCAATCTGGACGCCTTTGCCCAAGACATTATCGCTATGGACTGGAAAAGGGTTGTGGCTATGATTGATTTGGTTTTACCCAGAAATGGTGTAATAGACGGGCAAAAGGTTATGAAACTACTCCAACAATACCTACCTCAAACCATAGAAGCACTAAACATCCCCTATGCAGCAGTAGCTACAGATATATACACAGGAAAAGAAGTGGTTTTAAAATCAGGTAGTGTCTTAGAAGCAGTAAGGGCAAGCATTGCTGTGCCTACTATCTTTACGCCAGTTATAACTGAAAAATACTGTCTTGTAGATGGAGGGCTGGTAAATCCTGTACCAGTGGACGTAGTAAGGTCTCTTGGAGCAGAAAAAGTTTTGGCAGTTGATTTAATCTACGAAAGTCCTGCTAGTTTTATCAAAAATAAAGAGCAAACCTCAAAAAACAAAGATAATGACTGGCTTAATAAAATTGCCATAAAAATTAAAGAAAAATTTCCAAAAGTTGATTTATCCTTTATTGAAAGCTTTAAAAACTGGATCGCCAAAGGAGAAGATACTCCCCATCTTTTTGAAATTATGCATTCTTCTCTATCTATTATGGAACAAAGATTAACTCAAATATTGTTCGAACTCTATCCACCAGATTTTATCCTTCGCCCACCCTTGGATCACATAAAATTAAGGGATTTTCATAGAGGCAAAGAATGTATTGAGATAGGTTATAAAGAAATAAAAAAAATCTTGCCATCTATTCTGGCAAGTTAAGACCAAATTAAAGCCCCCACTAACTATTTAAAAATTTTTCCCTTAAAAAGCTAAAAAAGGGAATAATATACACCTTGAGTCTTTACATGCCAGAGCTCAATAGGCATTTATTTGTGCCTTTAGCCAAACAAATAAGACAAAAGTGCATCTCTTTCCACTACTCCCAAAACCAGACGTTTTTTTGTAAGAACTGGAAGTCTTTTTACATTATATTCCTTCATTTTTTGAATAATAGTATGCACATCATCTTCTGGCTCTACAAAATAAAACTTTTTATGGATCAAACTTTCTAGAGAAATATCTTTTTCTTTAACAAAAAACTCTTTTATTCTGTCCCACAACCCTACACTGTCCATTTTATTTTTACTAAAAAAATAATTAATTAAATCTGAATCAAAAATAAGACCACATGCTTTTTGAGCATCATCTACACACACTGCCATTTGCAAAGGATGCTCAAGGATTGTAGTTATAATCTTATCTACAGACGTATCCAATTCAACAATAGGCACCTCACAAGCCAAATCTTTAGCATAAACTCCTTTTATTGAAGATATATTGTCAGTATGCGGTTTTATATTTGTAAAATAAAATAATATATCCGTTTTAGATATCACTCCAACGAGTTTATTTTCTTCATCTACAACAGGAAGTCTTTTTATTTTGTTTTTGTGTAATATTTTTGTGCATTCGTTAATTGTTGATTGTGGTCCTATAGTTACAACTTCTTTGGTCATTACCTCTTCTACACGTATATCTTGGGGTATTTCTTTTTTTATTACATTTGAAATATCTTTATTTTTAAGGTTAAAATTAATAGCAACAGAAATAAGATTTAAAATGTCTCTTCCCGTTAAAACGCCTTTAAGTTTTTTATCTATATCAATTACAGGAAGAAACTTTACTTTTTTATAACTCATAAGGGAAAGTGCATCCGAAACCAAACTTTTATAGGATATAGTCACAGGATTAGATATCATAACATCTTTTACTAAAAGAGGAAAATGTAGAGTATCTTCCAAATTTATGGTAACTATAGTTCCCTGCTGGAAAAAAATTTTTATTTTTTGGACAAATTTAGCAATTTTTTCCTGATCATCTATGATATCTATAACAATAGGCAAATCTTCTGAAAGTCTAAGTATTTTGGTGCTGTGAATGTAAGAGTTGGCTCCAAACCCCATAATACCTCGATAAACAGTAGCTCCCAAGAGATTTTGTTCTCTAGCCAGAGAAACTATTTTCTCATATACAGGCATACCGTTTGGAAGTTGATCATTTTCGCCTAAATATATCTTTAAAAGTTGTTTCATTGGTATAACCCTTCAAATTTAGTTAAATTAACTTAGCCAAACTATAGCCAAAATATAAACAGAAAAGTCCACAAGTTATCTCTCCAAACAAATTTAATAATCCCAAGACAAATTGACCATCCCTAAATAATTGGGCACACTCAAAAATAAAAGAAGAAAACGTAGTAAATGCTCCCATAAATCCTGTCAAAATTACTATACGCATTTCTGGAGAAATGAGTAGATTTTGCTCTGCCAATTGAAAAATAAGTCCAAACAAAAAACAACCAAAGATATTTACCAAATAAGTGCCATAAGGAAAATTATGTCCCAGTATTTTATGTACCAGACCAGACAGCCAATACCTGCTCAAGGCCCCACTACCACCAAAAAGAAAAATAAGAAATACTCTTCGTAAAGGCATACTTCTTCTCCTTAAAAAGAAAATAAAAATAATATAATTTTTTGTCTAGTTTTTTTTAGTTATTAAGATCCAACTGCAAAAATTATTTTAAGCCCTTAAATACAAGTTCAACAACGAAAATTTTTCTCTTCTTCAATAATCTAAACGGGTTACAACTTAACAATTTAATCAAAAACACAAATTTTAGACTTTTGCAGTCACTAAGAGCAAGATCAGGTAGAAAAAGTGCTTTGGGGTAGCTCCAGTCAGGAATAGAATCTAGCAAACATTTTTTATTGAAATCAATCCACCAGAGCCATTGAGGCAAAAATTTTCATGTAGGCTATAATTTTTTTAACACTGCTTGCTAAAAAGCCCCTGCACAGCGTTTAGCCAACCTTAGGGAACAATTATACCCTACCGTTGACGATTAAAGAAAAATTATATAATCTTAACAAATTATGAACATCTTTGCAACTCTTTACCAGAAGCATAAAAATATTATTAATGATCTTTTGCATCTAGCCATAGCAGAAGATGGTAAAGACATCACATCTATTAACTTATTCCCTGCAAACAAACAAACTAAAGCCTACATTATAGCCAAACAAAAGGGGATAATAAGTGGTTTGCCTTTACTTCCTATCATCTTAAAACAGGCCAACACCCATCTAGACTTAAAATTTTACTTTAAAGATGGAGATAAAATAACCCCAGGGGATAAAATTGTAGAATTAAAAGGAACTGCACGAGATATCTTATTTTTTGAACGTATTTTTTTAAACTTTCTTACTCATCTTGCAGGCATATCCACTCTCACCTCCCAATATGTTCAAAAGGCTCAGCCTTATGGGGTTACTATTTTGGATACGAGAAAAACTTTACCAGGTCACAGAATTTTAGAAAAATATGCCGTAAAAATAGGTGGCGGACAAAATCATCGCCTTAATTTAACTGATATGATTATGCTCAAAGATAACCACATAGATCTCTACGGCAGTATAAAAAAAGCTGTGAACTGCCTATGCACCAGTATTTCGCCCTGTCCTCCTATTGAGGTAGAATGTAGCAGCCTTGCCCAAGTTCAAGAAGCTATCTCTTCTGCAGTCCAACGCATCATGCTTGATAACATGCCCATTGACCAGATAAAAATAGCCCTTAGTCTAATACCTAAACACATAGAAACAGAAATAAGTGGAAATATAGATTTATCTAATATAGAAAAATTTGCTGCTTTAAAACCTAATTTTATTTCTGTAGGTAAATTAACTCATTCTGCACCGGCCTTAGATCTGAGTCTTAAAATATCTAACTAAAGGAAATTTTATGCTTTCAAAAATAGTACAATTAAAAGAAAAGTATAAAGAACACCTTACTATCTTGGCTCATCATTACCAAGCTAAAGAAATAGTACAATTAGCTGATTTTGTAGGAGATTCTTTGGAATTAGCCAGGATTATTCCCAGTCTTCACTCTAAGTACATCATATTTGCAGGCGTTCATTTTATGGCTGAGACAACTGCTGTCCTGGCTCGTCCGAACCAGCACGTTTTTTTACCTACTCCCCATGCTTCTTGTGTAATGGCCAATACTGCTCCTTCTCATTTAGTAGAAAAAATACTATCAGAATTAAACCAATACCAACGAGTCATACCTCTAGCTTATGTCAATTCTTCTGCCAAAGTAAAGGCAATTTGTGCTAAATACAAAGGCAGTGTATGCACTTCTGCTAATGCTTCTCAAATGCTCTTATGGGCTCTTTCTCAAGGTGATGCTGTTTTATTCTTACCAGACAAAAATCTTGGATTTAATACCGCAATAAAAATTGGATTAACTCCTAAAGAAATTTCCATCTTAAAATTAAATCAAAAAATAAATATAAAAAATAAAAAACTAATACTCTGGCCAGGACTATGTGCTGTCCATTTTAAATTTAAAATAGACCACATTCAAAAGGCAAAAAGAAAACATCCTCAAGCTAAAATTATTGTCCATCCAGAATGCTCTCCAGAAGTTGTAACTACTAGTGATGCATCAGGCTCAACTTCTTTTATAATTAATTACGTAAAAAGTGCTCCAGCAAAAGATATTATTTACGTAGGCACAGAAGAAAATTTGGTAAAAAGACTACACGATCATTACAAACCAAAAAAAACAATACTCTCTTTATTTCCAAGCTATTGCTCGAACATGGCAAAAATAAATTTAGAAAATTTATTAACCACCTTACAAAATTTGGAAACCATTTCTCCTATAACTTTATCAAACGAGATTTGCTCTATGGCCCAACAAACCATCCAAACTATGCTCAAGGTATGTAGCTAATGCAACGTATTTTTACAGATATTCTTATTATAGGAAGTGGACTTTCTGGTTTAATAACAGCTCTTACTTTATCTCACTTGCCCATTCAGATCACGGTGATTACCGAAAGCTCATCTCTTGAAGAAAGCAACTCTTCCCTGGCACAAGGAGGTATTGTCTATAAAAATCCTAAAGATTCCCCTCGTAAACTTGAACAAGATATTTTAAATGCTGGAGCAGGACAAAATTATATAAAAGCCATACGTATTTTATGCCAACAGGGACCACAACTAATTGAAAAAATCTTATTTAACCAATTAAATATTTCTTTTACTAAAAAAAATAACGAATATTTACTTACTCAAGAAGGAGCACATAGCCTACCTAGAATCCTTTTTTGTAATGATTATACAGGCAAATCAATAATGCAAAAATTAATCCAGGCTATACAAAAAAAAACTAACATAAACACCTTAACTGATCATCAGGCCATTGATTTAATCACCAGTCACCATCATTCTACCCTTCTAGAATTTAAATACCAACTGACTAATAAATGTCTGGGAGCCTATGTTTTGGATAAAAAGAAAAAAATAATAAAGACCATTTTAGCCCACTATACAGTATTAGCTACAGGAGGAATAGGTCAGGTATATCTACATACGACAAACACACTAAACAGTGTTGGTTCTGGTATTAGCATGGCTTATAGAGCCGGATGCAAAATCCTAAATGCAGAGTATGTGCAATTTCATCCTACAGCCCTATTGCACATGGGACCTCAAACCTTTTTAATATCTGAAGCAGTACGGGGAGAAGGAGCCTTTTTAGTAAATCAAAAATTAGAACCTTTTATGGCCAAATATCATTCTTTAAAAGATCTTGCCCCAAGAGATATTGTTTCTAGAGCCATTGTAGAAGAATTAAACCAACAAGAACAAAATTACGTTTATTTAAATATCAGTAAAGTAAAAAACTTTGCTACTCGCTTTCCTACCATTTATAACACCTGCAAAAAGTTACACATACCTATAGAAAAAGAACTCATTCCTGTTGTGCCAGCAGCTCACTATTTTTGTGGAGGGATATTGGTTGATCAAGATGGAAAAACTTCCCTGCCCCATCTTTTTGCTGTAGGAGAATGCAGTTGTACTGGGGTTCATGGAGCAAATCGTCTGGCAAGCACATCTTTACTGGAAGCTCTAGTCTGGGGCTATAGGGCTGGCCAAAAAATAGCTAAATCCATCTCCAAAAATCAAACTATCAAAAAAAAACGTTTACTAGATTCCATTCCTGATTGGCGTTACCCCAAAGCACCTTCTCTACCTGATCCTGCTCTTATTCAACAAGATTGGATAAACATCAAAAATACAATGTGGAATTATGTAGGTATAATGAGAACTAAAAATAGATTAAAACGTGCCTTTGAAGATTTAAATACCTTAAACAAACGTATTCATGACTTTTATAAAGAAGTTTATCCAACATCTAAATTAATAAAGTTATATCAAGCCTGTCAAACTGCATATATTGTTACTACTGCTGCCTTAAAGAATCAATCTAGCTTAGGCTGTCATTATTATAACACTAAATAATAACAGGACAACTACAACCCAAATACAGACAAATTAAAATTTTACTCTAAACTCCAAAAAATGATAAAATCTATAACCTTTTTAACTCAAGCGGGGACAACCCTTCCCAGTGTAAGATTTAGAGTAATACCTTACGTCCAAGAATGGCAAAAAAATGGCATCCAAACTCAATACTTTCGTATTCCCAAAACAGTTTTCAAAAGAATTCCATTTTATATTTCTCTTCCTTTTAGTAACATAATCATTATCCAAAAAAAACTTTTATCTAAAATAGAACTCTCCATACTACGGACCAAAACAAAAAAGTTGTGCTTTGACTTTGATGATGCCATATGGACCAACCATCCCAGTGTAAAAGTTACGCCAAAAATTTTACAAAAAAATATAAAAAACAAACATAGATTACAAACCATAGCCCAAAAAGCAGATTTAATCATTTGTGGCAATAACTATCTTAAACAAGCTATAAAAAAAGACGCTCAAAAAATTTTGGTATTACCTACGCCTATTGATACGAAAAAATATCATCCCATCTTTCAAAGACAAAAAAGTTCTAAACTTATTGTGGGTTGGATAGGGACAAATACTAATCTTTATTTTTTAAAAAAAATCCTTCCATTTATTTTAAATATTAAAGGAATTCAACTAAAAATTATTACCAACAAAATCACAATAGCGCTACCAGATACAATTATTTATGAAAAATGGAATGCTAAATTCGAAGTAGAGCAAATATGCTCTTTGGATATAGGCCTTATGCCTCTTACAGATGACCCATATACCCAAGGCAAATGTGGATTTAAAATCTTACAATACATGGCGTGTGGTGTGGTCCCTATAGCATCATCCATAGGATTTAACCAAGAAATTATCAGCCATGGTCAAAATGGATTTTTAGTAAACAAAGTCTCAGAATGGCCTTATTACATTGAACTATTAAAAAATTACCAAAAAAGACAAAAAATGGCTCTAAAAGCAAGGGAAACTGTTAAAAAAAATTTTGATCTAAGCGTCTGTTCTAAAAAATTTTTACATACCCTTAATCAATTATAACCCTAAAACATAAAAACATGCTTGCAAAAATAACTTTTGCAAGCATGTTTAAATAAACTGCAAAAAACTCTTTTGCAGCCAGTCTGTTATATGCCTGTTGGAAACTTTGGAAAATGTTCCAAAACTTTTAAAGATTCTTTAATCTTTTCTTCAGGATACTCGTAATCTTGGAGTTTGCCTTCTAAAAAAGCATCGTAAGATGCCAGATCAAAATGACCATGTCCACTAAAACAAAACACTATGACCTTTTCTTCTCCTGTTTCCTTACACTTTAAGGCCTCGTCAATGGCTCCCTTGATAGCGTGGCTAGTCTCTGGAGCAGGTATGATACCTTCTGTTTGAGCAAACAAGACCGCTGCTTCAAAACAAGGATTTTGAGGATAAGCCCTAGGTTTAACTAAACCGTCTTTTACCACCTGACACAACAAAGGAGCATCTCCATGGTACCTAAGTCCGCCAGCATGAATAGCTGGTGGTGAAAAAGAATGTCCCAATGTATGCATCAAAAGCAATGGAGTAAGGCCGGCAGTATCTCCAAAATCGTAAGTATAAGCTCCTTTGGTTAAGGTGGGACAACTAGTTGGCTCAACACCAATAACTTCTGCTTCCAATTTTCCTTCCATTATGTCACCCACAAACGGAAAAATAAACCCAGCAAAATTACTACCTCCGCCCACACATCCGATCAAAACATCTGGCTTTTCTTCGATTAACTCTAATTGTTTTTTAGCCTCAAGACCAATGACAGTCTGGTGCAACAACACATGGTTTAAAACACTGCCAAGGGCATAATTAGTGTCTTCGTGAGTAGCAGCATCTTCTACCGCCTCAGAGATAGCAATACCTAAACTTCCTGGAGTATCAGGGTCTTTGGCAAGAATTTCTCGACCTGATCTGGTCCTGTCGGTGGGAGAAGGAAAAACCTCTCCACCCCAAATATGCATAAGACTTTTTCTAAAAGGCTTTTGTTCGTACGATACCTTTACCATATATACAGTGCACTTCAAGTCAAACAACTTACAGGCAAAAGACAGCGCACTCCCCCACTGTCCCGCTCCAGTTTCCGTGGATAAACGAGTAATACCTGCTTTTTTGTTATAATATGCTTGCGCCACTGCAGTATTGGGTTTATGACTTCCTGGAGGACTAACGCTCTCATCTTTAAAATAAATACGAGCAGGCGTTTTAAGGGCTTTTTCTAAATTCCTGGCTCGTCTTAAGGGAGTTGGTCTCCATAATTTATAAATCTCTCGTACTTCTTGAGGAATTTCAATCCAAGGTTCAGGGCTCATTTCCTGCTGAATAAGACTTTCAGGGAAAATAGGCGCAAGATCCTCTGGTTTAACCGGTTCTTTGGTTTTAGGATTAAGCGCTGGCGCGGGTGGCTTAGAAAGACGTGGTATAATATTATACCAGGCATTAGGTAAATCTTTTTCTGATAACAAAACTTTTACTTCATCCATATACTCCTCCTACGAATAATTTAGCTATTTATATTTAAAAGGTTTTTATATACAATTTTTTTAAAATTGGGGACAGAGGACTACATATTTTATAAGTCTAGGAGCTTCATTAGGAGTCTCCCAAAAAAAAATATTCTATATCCCTAGTGAAAAGCCAATGTTAATGCAAGGATTAATTTTATCTGACATCTCAAAAAACTAGCCATCAGGCCAAAACACATCCTCATATAGCCCAAACTCAATACGTCCCAAACCTCCATACTCTCCAGGCCAATATAAAATACGAAAAAATAAAAGACGCTTTCATCTTGCTAACCTTAAACATAAAAGGGCGTTATCTTAAAACAATCCTAACAGCAAATGCCTATGAACTCCTAGAATTAAATAAAAAAACACAAAATATTTGTTTCCATAAAAAGCGATTAACTAAACATAAGAAGCGATATCTAAACAACGACAAAACATTTCCAAAAACTACACAACTGCCTTTGAAATTACAGAATAGTCTTAGTGCTCTTTTACTTAAAACTTAGTTGTTGGAACCCATTCATCCGCCTTAGATAAACAATTTTTCACCCTATTACCTTTTTTAAACTATTTTTATGTCTAACTTGACACAAATAAGTAAATAAATTATCGTTATAAATGTGAGTGTAAAACTGACACTCTTTTGCGCTCACGCTCCCAAAACACAATAGGAGGTCTTTTATGAAACATTTAGACAAAGGAAATGGTATCTTTCTTCTGTTCCTCTTAGTAACCTTGTTGGCCTTACCCAGGGCCACTTATGCCAGGCAACACAAAGTTATTATTTTTCATGCTGGCAGTTTAAGCGTACCTTTTGCCAAGATGGAAAAAGTTTTTGAACAAAAACATCCAGACATCGACGTTATTAGAGAGGCAGCAGGAAGTAGAGCCTGTGCGAGAAAGATAACAGAGCTTGGAAAAAAAGCAGATATCATGGCCAGTGCCGATTATAAAGTAATCAGCAACTTGCTTATGCCTAATTATGCCAATTTTAATGTGCTTTTTGCCACAAATGAGATGGCCATTGCTTATACCACTCATTCTAAATATGCTAACGAGATTAATGCTCAAAACTGGACAGATATTTTCTTAAAACCAGGAGTAAAAATAGGACATTCAAATCCCAATTTAGACCCTTGTGGCTATAGAGCGGTTTTGGTAACTAAACTTGCAGGCATTTATTATCATAAACCAAACTTTTATAACCAACTTTTAGGCTATGGAGATTATTATACAAATGGAGAAGAAAAAAAAGATAAGATAATAGTGAGACCCAAAGAAACTGATCTCTTAGGACTTCTAGAAGCAGGTAGTATAGATTATTTGTATATTTATAAATCAGTTGCCAAACAACATCATTTAAAATACATAACCTTGCCTGCACAGGTAAATCTGGGGAGTAAAAAATATGCTGACTTCTACAAACAAGCAACTTTCAAAATTACAGGAAAAGAGCCCGGGAAATATATAGTAAAAAAAGGTGAACCTATGATTTATGGGATTACTATTCCCACTAATAGCCCACACAAAAAACAAGCCAAATTATTCCTGGACTTTGTGCTTTCTAAAGAAGGACAAAAAATTATGCTCGATGCTGGTCAAGGAGTAATAAATCCACCTAAAATTTTAGGCCAAAAAAACTTTTAAATGATTGATAAAGCGTTAAGCGTTAAACATTTAACGCTTAACGCTAATCTTTATAATTACAGTTTATGTTAAAAATAGAAAATCTTTCCCTACAAAAAGGCAGTTTCAAATTACAAAATATTAATTTTGAAATCAACGAAAGAGAGTATTTTATTTTATTGGGTAAAAATGGTAGTGGCAAAACTTTACTTTTAGAATCCATTGCAGGATTTCATAAAATAAAAGGAAAAATTCTTTTAAATGAAATAGAACTCAATAATTTACCACCTCAAAAAAGACAAATAGGTTTTGTTTATCAAGACTTTGCCTTATTTCCTAATCTTAATGTCGAAAAAAATATTAGATTTTCTGAAAGATTTAAAAAGGTAGATAAAAAACTTTTCCAAGATATTGTAGATTTTTTAGAATTAAATAAAATTTTAACCAGAAAAATAAATAATTTAAGTGGGGGAGAGAAACAAAGAGTTGCTTTAGCTAGAGCAATTTATTCTAATCCCCAAATACTGCTTTTAGACGAACCTTTAAGTGCAATAGATCCTCTGCTTAGAGAAGAAATAATAAAAAATTTAAAAGATATTGCTCAAAAATACAAAAAAACTATTCTTCACGTTACTCACGACCTAAAAGAAGCCACTTTTTTGGGCAATAAAATTGGTTTAATGGTCAATGGACACTTAGTTAAAGTAGGCGACAAACAAAATATTTTGTCTTCCTTTAACCAAACTTACTTACAAAAAAACATTTTTGAAAGTTACTTAAAGAAAAGTAAAAACGGCTAGTTTTTCACATTTCAGAATTTAAGATGTAAGTGCAAAAAACCAGAATTTGCGTTTCTGATTAAATTGCCAAGTTGTAACAACCTTAAATTGTTGAAAAAATTTTCTCATTGAACTTCTGTCTATTTTTTGCAGTTGCATCTTTAAAAACTAATTGCAAAAATGTAAAGATAAAACGAATAAATTGTATTATTTCAGAATTTAACCCAAATAATTTAACTCTGAGTTTTTTAACTACATTAGGTAAAAAAATGAAAAAAATATTTATTTTTTTAGGTGCTATTATAATTCTTTTTTTTGCTCTTCCCATTTTTAAACTTATTTTCAATATTTCAGCACAAACTTATTTAAAAACTCTTCAGGATAAAGAAGTTCTAAACTCCATACTCTTGACTATGAGAGTATCTTTTCTTGGTGTCTTGACTGTATTGATTCTGGGTTTACCTTTGGCTTATGTCATCGCCAGAGAAGATTTTAAGTTTAAAAGTCTAATAGAGTCCATTATAGATATTCCTACAATGTTGCCTCATACAGCAGCTGGTATTGCCTTACTAATTACTTTTAATAATAGAAACTTTCCCATTGTAGATACAACCTTTGGCATTATGCTAGCAATGATGTTTTTATCCGCACCATATTTAATAAATTCTGCCAAAGAAGGTTTTAGAAAAGTAGATGTAAAATTAGAAAACGTAGCCCAATCCCTTGGAGCTTCTCCTTTACAAACCTTTTTATTAATAACTATTCCTAATGCAAGAAAAGACATTATAAACGGTATGTTAATGATGTGGGCCAGAGGACTTGGCGAATTTGGAGCTGTAGTAATTATAACCTATCATCCTATGGTGACACCCATTTTAATTTACGATAGATTTAACAGTTTTGGGCTGAAATTTTCCGCTCCTGTAGCAGCCGTAATGATAATATTTTCTATCCTAATTTTTTTAATAATAAGATATTTTAACAATAAAATTACTTAAACAAATGCCCTAAAAAGTATTTAACAACTGCATTTTTAAATCCTAATGCAAAAACTAATTCAATTAGTTAGACAAAAATTTAACAATAATTTTTTTAATAATTTAAATTTAGTTACAGCGTGGGAATTTAATCAAAAACGCCAATTTTGGGCTTTTGCGGCTACGTCTCTCTACTGACCTTATTTACTTCAATTTACCTATTTACTTTTATTCAAGAAAGATATACTTTTTGAAAAAAATTAAAAAGAAGAAGGATTTATGTCTAACCAAAACCTAAATAATCCTCCCAAAAAAAAAGAGGAAGGTTTAGTAAAAACTGCCAAAATGATTTATTTTCTCAACCTAGTATCCCTCGTAATAGGCATAACTAGTATTGTGGCAGTAGTAATGGCTTATATCTACAAAACTGACGACAATCCACAATGGATTAATAGTCATTTTAGATGGCAAATAAGAACATTTTGGATAGGTTTTATTGCAGGATTCATTTCTGTCTTATTATGTATTATCCTTATAGGATATCTTTTGTTAATTGGCCTGCTTGTGTGGTGGATAATAAGAAATGTAAAAGGTCTAAAATGGCTTTCAGAGCAAAAACCTGTTGAAAACGTTACTACTTATTTCTTCTAAAAAAACAAGGCCACAGTTGGGCAGACATCATGCCCAAAAACAACAACACACATCCCCATATAGCTCTAGAGGATAATCTCTCATCCAGCAAAAAATATCCTGTTAAGACTGCAAAAGCAGATTCTAGACTTAAAATAATTGAAGCATGGGAAGGGGATGTGTGTTGTTGTGCAACTAACTGTAAAGTGTAAGCCACCCCCACAGAAACAAATCCAGCATATAAAACAGGAATAAGTCCCTGATAAATAGCTTGCCAGGATATCTCCTCCAAACAAATGGCAAATATTAAACTTAACAATCCTGTTATAAAAAATTGAACAGAAGACAAAACAATGCAATCAAATTTAGATACAAAATACCCAATAAAAATAACATGTAGAGCAAACATTATGGCACATAAAAATATTAATAAATCACCTTTGTTAATGTAAAACTCTTTATTTATAGAATTTATAGACAATAAATAAAGACCTAAAAAAGAAAAGATAACACCGATTATAATACCAAAATCTAATCTTTGCCTTAAAAATAAATAACTAATTATAGGAACAAGGATCACATACAAACTGGTAATAAACCCTGCCTTTCCTGCAGTAGTATAAACTATACCTATTTGTTGTAAACTAGCTGCACAAAATAAAATTAATCCTAAAGTAATACAAGCAATAAAAAAATTTTTGCTATCTTTTTTTATATATAGGCCTAACCTATTTTTTTTTAATTTAAATAAAATAAAAGGAACTAAACTTAAAGAACCTAATAAAAATCTTACGGCATTAAAGTAAAAGGGGGGCAAATAATTCATAGCAGCCCTTTGAGCCACAAACCCTGCTCCCCAAATAAATGCAGTTATTAATAACAAAAAATCTGCTTTAATGGTAGTAAAAAAGTTATTTTTCATAGATAGTTACCTTCAAAACACTAATCACCTCAAATGGTAAAATCTAACAATTTAAACAAATTAAAAATGTTATGCTTTTTGGCCTAATTTAATCCTAACATAAAATTTTATTGTAGATAAAAATAAAAAAGCCCGCTTTAAGCGGGCTTTTGGTTGTGTTTGGTTGAAAGTGAAACTTAGAATTTTTTAGGACGAGCGTGGTTGACCTTCAGATTACGGCCACCAAATTCAGTGCCGTCTAAAGCCAAAGCTTCATCACCACCACTACTCATTTCCACAAAGCCAAAGCCTCTAGACCTGCCAGTTTCCCTATCAGTAATAATTTTTACTGACGTAACTTCACCATACTGGCCAAAAAGGTCAAATAATTCTTGCTCTGTGGCCTTCCAAGGTAAATTCCCTACATACAAATTCGCAGACATAAAACAAAACTCCAAAAAACTAAAACGTTAATCGCTTCCCGCTGATTAACTCACCCTTTGAGTTAAAAAACACCTACTCAGCGAAAAGTCTAAGATAGCTTTTACATGTTTTTAATTGTTTGGCAAGTTTTATTTTAAAAAAATTATTTTTTTTCTCGCCAAATTCGAGCCCCAACAGCTTGTAATTTTTTTTCTATGTTTTCATAACCTCTATCTAGATGATAGACCCTATTTACTTCAGTAACACCTTCAGCGGCAAGACCTGCAATAACCAAACTTGCACTAGCCCTTAAGTCTGAAGCCATCACAGGAGCACCTATCAACCTTGCTCCCCCTTTAATAATTGCTGTATCGCCTCTAACTTTAATATCAGCTCCGAGCCTAATCAGCTCCATAACGTGCATAAACCTATTTTCAAAAATAGTTTCTTTTATGGTACCACTACCCTTGGCTACACACATTAAAGCCATAAATTGAGCCTGCATATCTGTTGGAAAACCAGGATAAGGAGCAGTAATGATATCTACTGCCTGCATCTCAGTATCACCGACAACTTGAATACAATCTTTTTGCACCAAGCACTTAATCCCCATCTCTGTCAATTTGGTAATAACAGCATCTAAATTTTCCACCGGACAATTTTCTATTTTTATCTGACCTTTCGTAATAGCTGCCGCTGCCATGTAAGTGCCAGCTTCTATTCTATCGGGCATAACTTTATATTTTACCCCTTTTAACTGACTAACCCCCTCCACTTTTATCACACTGGTACCATGACCAGTAATTTTGGCTCCTGCAGCTCTGAGAAAATTGGCTAAATCTACAATTTCAGGTTCTTTAGCCACGTTTTCTAATATGGTTTCTCCTTCTGCAAGACAAGCTGCCATTAATAAATTTTCAGTTCCACCTACAGTAGGAAAGTCAAAATAAATGTGCGCTCCCTTTAATTTTTTACAACTACCCCAAACGTATCCTTGTTTTAGTTCAAAACAGGCTCCCATTTTTTGTAAGGCTTTTAGGTGCAAATCAATAGGTCTAGCGCCAATGGCGCATCCACCAGGTAAAGCCACCTTGGCCTTGCCCAAAAGAGCCAACAAGGGCCCAAGGCATAAAATAGAAGCCCTCATAGTCCTAACCAAATCATAAGGAGCTTCCGGTTGAATAACTCTGGGAGATATTTTAATCTGGCCATTAGAAGACCTATCTACATCACAACCTAAATATTTTAACAAAGCCAAAGTAGTCTGAATATCTCTTAAGTCTGGCACGTTCAACAGCACAGTTGTCCCTGAACACATCAAAGACGCAAACAAAATAGGTAAAGAAGCATTCTTGGACCCGCTAATCCGAATACTGCCTTTTAAAGGCACTCCACCTTCAATCACCAATTTATCCATATACCTTCACCCCTTTTTGATAAAACAACTTGACTTATTTAGCTTATATAAGGCATTTTTAATTTAGGCAATTTTTTTAATTAACTTAACCAAAACAAATTATTAAATATTTTTAGGTTAATTTGAATAAGAATTTGTAGGAGGAAACATGCTATACGACGTGCAAATGGAAACTCTGCCCAGAGATGAGCTTGAACAGCTCCAACTAAAAAGGCTTCAATATCTGGTGGAAAAGGTGTATTATAACGTTCCTTTTTATCGCCAAAAATTTAAGGAGCTCCGCATAAAACCAGAGCAAATCAAAACCTTAAAAGATCTTAAATATCTCCCTTTTACAGAAAAACAAGATTTAAGAAACAACTATCCCTTTGGACTATTTGCAGTTCCTAAAGAAAACGTGGTTAGAGTGCATGCATCTTCTGGTACCACAGGCAAATCAACGGTCGTGGGCTACACCCAAAGAGACATATCTACGTGGGCCAGTCTTATGGCCAGATCTTTTGTAGCCGCAGGAGTTACTAGAAGAGACATTATTCACAATGCCTATGGTTATGGCTTATTTACAGGGGGACTTGGGGTCCATTACGGAGCAGAGGCACTGGGAGCAACAGTAGTGCCTGTGTCTGGTGGAGGAACCAAGCGTCAAGTTATGTTAATGAAAGATTTCGGCTCTACGGTATTGTGTTGTACACCTTCTTATAGTCTGTATCTCTACGAAACAGCCATCGCTCAAGGCATTGATATAGATAGTTTAAACCTGAAAATAGGTATTTTTGGAGCAGAGCCATGGACAGAAGAAATGCGTCTGGACATAGAAAAAAAATTCCAGATAAAAGCTCTTGATATTTATGGCTTATCAGAAATCTTAGGCCCAGGAGTAGCTATAGAATGTGAAACTACCCAACAAGGCTTACACATCTGGGAAGATCATTTTCTGATTGAAATCATTGACCCAGAAACAGGAGAAGTACTACCACCAGGAGAAACAGGAGAACTGGTCATCACCACTTTAACCAAAGAAGCCCAACCTTTAATTCGCTACAGAACAAGAGACATCACCTCTATTATCCCTATCCCTTGCAAGTGTGGACGTACTCATTACCGTATAGAAAGACTAAAAGGACGCAGTGACGATATGTTAATCATCCGAGGAGTAAATGTATTTCCATCTCAAATCGAAGCCATTCTTTTAGAAACCGAAGGTCTAACCCCTCATTATCAACTTATTCTAAAAAAAGAACAATCCTTAGATACACTTGAAATCCAGGTAGAAGTAAATGAAAAAATCTTTTCTGACGAGATTAAACAATTACAAAAAATAGAGCAAAAACTGGTCAAGACTATTAAAGAATTCTTAGGTATAAGCACCAAGGTCAAACTTGTAGAGCCCAAAACTATTGCTCGTTCGCAAGGAAAAGCAAAACGAATAATAGATTTACGTAATCAATCTTAAATAAAGAAGTTTCTTTTTCTCAACAAATCAATACCAAGCAATGGAGGATGAAAATGAAAGTAGAGCAAATATCAGTTTTTTTAGAAAATAGGGCAGGACGCTTGGAAGAAGTTACCAAAATTTTAGCTGAAGCAAGTATTAATATCAGAGCCCTATCCCTTGCAGACACTTCTGATTTTGGGATACTCAGACTTATCGTTACAGACATAGAAAAAGCCCAACAAGTACTCAAAGATAAGGGATTTACTGTAGGAAAAACCAATGTTGTAGCAGTAGAAGTAACAGATAAACCTGGAGGACTACACAATATTTTATCTATTTTAAGTCAAAATAACATTAACGTAGAATATATGTACGCCTTTGTCCAACAAAGTGGCAATAATGCTGTGCTAATTTTTAGATTCGACAAAACAGATGATGCCATCGAAGTTTTAAATAAAAACAATATTAAAACAATACCGGGAAAAGAATTGTATAATCTATAACTTTTATAAACATAAAATTAAACAACAACGTAGTAAGATATCAAAATTAAATAATTAAAGGATTAAAAGGAGGAAAAAAGTGAAAAGATATTTATCTATATCTTTATTGCTATTATTGTGTTTATTAACTATATCCTGTTCTCAAAACAAAAAAGAAAAGGCAAATACTCTCAAAATAGGAGCAATCTTACGTTTATCCAAAGGAGCATCTGATGGGATCCCTGCCAAATATGGAATCGAAATTGCCGTAGCAGAAATTAATCAACATGGTGGAATAAATGGCAAAAAAGTTAAAGTTATTTTTTACGACAGTAAAGATGATTCCACTACAGCAGTTAATGCTGCCCAAAAACTTATTACAGTAGATAAAGTTCAAGCCATTATAGGGCCTATGATGAGTGGAAACGTACTGGCTGTAGCTCCTATTTGTAATAAAAGCAAAGTAGTTTTACTAACTCCTACAGGGACATCTCCAAAGATTTCTACTGCTGGGCCTTATGTATTTCGGATATGCAGTCGTATAGATGTGCAAGCTAAGGCTTTAGTAAAAAAAGCTATTGCCTTAACAGGTAAGACTAATCCAACTGTAGCCATTATTTACAGTAACGAACCTTATGGTAAAGGATGTAAAAATTTATTTTTAAAATTTTTACAAAAAAACAATATTACTCCTGTCGCTATTGAGTCTTTTCAACGAGGAGATAAAGATTTTCAAGCCCAATTGACCAAATTAATACCTTCCAATCCAGATATCCTTTTTATACCTGGTTATCTTCAAGAAACAGCTCCGCTGATAGTGCAGGCCAGACAAATGGGCCTTACAGGATTGAGTGTTGGTGGTTTTGGAGATATTGCCCCTCAATACATTACCCTGGCCAAACAAGCAGCAGAGGGACATTTAGTGGCAGGAGAATACGATCCTGACTACGCCACTCAGTTAAATAAAAAATTTGTCCGCCTTTACAAACAAAAGTTGGCTCAAAACCCAGATGCACCAAACAACATAATGTTTGCGGCTCTTACTTATGATGGAGTAAGAATGATTGCAGATGCCTTTAAACATGGAGCAAACACTGGAGAAGAGGTAAAAAACTTTTTAATTAAACTCAAAAACTTTGATGGAGTGACAGGAAGACTTAGTTTTGATCAAAATGGGGACGTTCAAAAAGGAGGAGTTTATTTGTTTCAGGTAAAAAATGGAAAATATGTGAAAATAAACTAATATGTTTGGACAACAAATCATAAATGGCCTTATCAGCGGTTCTTCGTATGCTCTAGTGGCCCTGGGTTATACTCTTATTTATGGGGTATTAGGACTTATCAATTTAGCCCAGGGCGAATTATATATGGCAGGAGCTTTTGGTTTATGGATAGGCGCAACTATCCTCAAACTACCTCTCATAGGAGCTATTGTTACTGGTTTACTAACTGCTGGTTTAGTTGGTCTTGGTATGGAAAAATTCGTATTTCGTCCCCTAGAAAACCGTCACCCCCTCATCCCTATGTTAGCTGCTATTGGCTTATCCATTGCCCTTCAATCATTTGCTTTATTGCTCTTTGGACCAGAGGAAAAACCTTTTCCTTTTACCATAGATAATACCATATACACCATTTTGGAACTAAAAATTTCTACTGTCCAAATATTGATTATCCTTTCTTCTATTCTTATTTTGATTTTTTTATTTTGGTATCTAAAATACTCCAAATGGGGAAAAGCCCTTTTAGCAGTGTCTATGGATAGAGAGGCAGCTATTATCATTGGCATAGAGCCTCATTTTTGCACTAGCCAAGCATTTTTTATTAGTGGGGTCTTAAGCGGTATAGCAGGAATATTAATGGCAATATATTACAATACTACTTACCCTTACATGGGAGTACTACCAGGGCTAAAAGGTTTTTGCGCAGCTGTATTGGGTGGAGCAGGATCTATTATGGGAGCAATCCTAGGCGGTATTATACTTGGTATTGCAGAAAATTTAGGAGCAGCTTATATATCTTCTGGGTTTAAAGATGGATTTGCCTTTGCTATCCTAATTTTTATCCTCTTAGTAAAACCTCAAGGCATATTTGGTAAATAAATGAAAACAATCTGGGGCACTCTAGATCCTTTTATCGAAAAAGGCGAAATCCTGGGCAGAACAGTAGCCAATGCCAACTTTTTAACAACTCTCTTAAGCAAAAATCCATTTTCAGAATATCACTTTTTTCTCGCTTCCAATCCTCTTAAAACCACCTTAAAACAATTTATCCAAGAAAATTTTCCTCATCTAACAGATAAAATTAAAATATTTCCTATGTTTAAACTCTATCAACAACTAGCTACAACGCGCTACTACTGTTTTCACTTATCAGACTGTATTAACTACTTTGTAGAATTAACTTCACTAAGAAACTTCATCGCCAAAAACATCTTTCCCATAACAGGAGTAACCCATAGCCTTAGCTATAAACAATTTGTTTATGCTTACTTTTCTCACCTCTGGTCTGATTGGACCCAAACAGAAACAATAATTGCCACATCCAGAGTAGGTAAAAAAGTCTTAAAAAATTTTTACCACCACCTAAAATCTCAATATCATCTACCTTCTGAATTTACTCCTCCCCAAATAAGCCATATCCCTTTAGGTATTTCTGACGATTATTACCAAACCCAAGACAAATCTTACTTAAGAAAGAAATATAATCTATCTTTAAAAGACGTTATTTGTATTTACGTAGGAAGAATAGCCTATGACTCTAAGATGGATCTAATCCCTGTGCTTAGAGCACTTGGAGAGGTTAAAAAACTTACCTCCCAACCCATTACTTTTATTATTGCAGGTTATTTAAATAAAAACCAAAAAATTGCCTCTTTATTGCAAAATTTAGCTAAAAACGTAAATATTAATTTGTTAATTTTTCCTAATATTGATGATTCTACAAAAATAGACTTAATGCAAGCTAGCGATATATTTTTATCTCTAGTAGATAATTTACAGGAAACTTTTGGTATATCTATTTTAGAGGCCAAAGCTAGTAAACTTGCAGTAATTGCTTCTGAATTTAACGGCTATAAAGAACTAATTGACAACAATAAAGACGGTTTCCTAATTCCAACTTTCTTTCCAGCAGAAAATAAATTTCTTGCTGAATTTTCAAATTTTCTTTTTTTAAATCAAATCCATTTACTTACTGCCCAACAGACTTTTTTTGATTTTGACTCTCTTGTAAAAACGCTTTTAAAACTGATAGAGCATAAACAACTTAGGACCAAAGTAGGAGAACTAGCTTTTCAAAACGTGCAAAAATTTAGATGGAACAATATTATAAACAAATATTTAAATCTATGGGAAACTCTAAATTATACTGCAGTCAACTTAAATAAAAAAAGACCTAAACTGCCTCAACATCCTTTTAATTTTGATTTTTTTAAAATATTTTACCATTATCCAACCCAAACTTTAGATCCAAAAACCAAGGTAAAAACATCAAAAATAGGAGAAAGCATCCTCCAGGGAAAAGAATTTCCTGTAGTTTACGCTTTTATAGAAAATTTTATAGACTTAGACAAAACACACTACATTTTGAACCACTTTTTAAAGACCAATACCTTAGAAAGTCTTATTTCATCTTCTAAGGGACTTATCTCCAGAGAAAAATTAATTATAACTACTTTCTGGCTCTTAAAAAACGGCTATTTAACTGTAATAAAAACATAAAAAATTATTACTAATTTTTTATTTTAGATTATGCAACAAAAAACAGCATCTATATTCTCAAGTCTAGTCAACAAACTTATAATCCTCGTTATAGTCATAAGCTGCATAAATCTTATTTTGCAAACCGAACCGTCGCTTGCAAAAACTTATTTATTTTTATTTAAAGCAATAGAAATAACGGCATCTATTATCTTTGCGCTGGAATATATTTTTCGTCTCACTTACATCTGGAAACAAAACTATCCTCACAATCACTGGCAAAAGAGTTTGCGCTATATTTTTTCTTTTTTAGGCATAGCAGATCTAATGTCTTTTCTCCCTTCTTTTTGTTCTCTATTGATTTCCATAAATTTAAACATCTTAATTGCCCTACAGCTAGTAAGATTATTTAAATTAACTCGCTATTCCTCTGCTTTTAACTTATTAAAAGACGTATTAAAAGACGAAGCAGAATCACTAATGGTCTCAATAGTAATAATGTTTATTCTGGTTATGTTTGCTTCAGTAGGCATATACGTATGTGAACACAACGTCCAACCAGATGTTTTTGGCTCTATTCCAAGAGCGATGTGGTGGGCAATCGTTACCCTCACCACTGTTGGTTATGGAGATGTAACTCCAATTACACCTCAAGGCAAAATTTTTGCTACCCTAATTACTATTGCAGGAGTAGGACTGGTATCTTTACCTGCAGGTATTATTGCCTCTGGATTTACAGAGCAACTTCGACTTAGAAGAGAACAATTTGCTTTAGAAGTAGAAGAATTAATGGAAGATGGAGTTCTATCTCAAGAAGACATTTCCAAATTGGAGCAAGATAGAAAACGCTTAGGCTTAGATGAAGAAAAAGCTAATTTAATTATCTCTCAACTAAAACATAAAGAACACATCCAAAAGAAAACCAAAAGGAAATAAAGCGCCCCTTGAAGACTGAACATGATGAAAAAGAAGAGATTTTAAAAGTCATATAAGGTTTATAATAGCGTTAACCTCTAAGTGTTAAGGGGATAGACCATAAGGTCATGGCCAACTCAACAAATAAGATCCTTTCAAAAACAGCCCTTCCAAGCATGGGGAAATGTTTGATTTAATTGAGTAGTGAACTGGGAAGGGATAGCAGGCAGACCTAGGGGTCTGCCCGTTATATTTTGCAGATCGTTTTAAGCAAAATATTGTACTGTTATCCTAACCTTTAGGTGTTAGTTAGGCACGTATAAATTGCCATAAGGACGATGAGATTTGGGGCGAATACGAATAAACCTGGCATCCATTATTTCTTCTGCATCTAGTCCCAATTCTGAAGCAAAATTGGAAACGTATTTATGAATTAAGACGCTATCTTGCTCGTCTATTTCTTCTACTTTTAAGTTAAAGGAAAGCTGTGTATCTGGAACACCATCTCTAATATAAATAATCCCACCATGAATACCAGTAGCTAGACTTCTGCCTGTAATAGGAGCGATCTTATCTTGACTAAACATCCCCAATACTATTAAAATACCTCCTGCCATATATTCACCTAGAAAATCTCCAGCCTTACCGCCAATAACTATCACAGGTAATTTATCCTGATAGGCCTTCATATGAATACCTACTCTATATCCTACATCACCCCGCACATAAATCTCTCCTCCACGCATAGCATATCCTAACACATCTCCTGCCATGCCAGTCACCACGATCTTGCCCGCGTCCATAGTATTGCCAAGTCCATCTTGAGCATTACCTTCTATTCTCAAATAAGGTCCACGCATAAACGCGGCCGTATCCTGACCCGCAACCCCTTTAATTAAAAAGTTATAATCCCCTTCCAGCCCCGTAGCAATATAACGTTGACCACTAACGTTTAATAATTCAAAATCTGTATATCCTTTTTGAATAAATTTTCTAATCTGTTGATTTAACTCTTTATAATAAATCCCTTTGGCATCAATAACTATTTTTTTAGTCATAGATGTATCCTTTTTTTATGGTTTTAATTCTATTATTACTGGCTCTCCAGCCTTTGGAGCCCACAATTTATCAGGATCAGGACAAACACTTCTGATGGAGCAATCTTCACTAGCCATAAAAACATCATGGTCCTTTTCAGCTACAATCAAAGGTCGTAATTTAATTCTATCGTTTAATCCAACCAATCCCTCGTGATTGGCAAATAAAATGGCAAAAGGTCCATTTAACATGCCTGAGCCATAAACCATTCTAAGTGCAGTATAAGCTTGTTTTTCCTCTTCTTCCATTCTATCTATCTCATCCCAGAAAGGAGGAGCAAAAATTTTACAGGTCATTTTTTTACTCAAACCATGTTTTCTAATAAATAAATCCAGCAGATAGGCTACTACTTCTGTATCTGTCATTAAGGTGCATTCATAATTATGCTCTGCTAAATAACGTTTGTTAATGCCATAAGAAGATATTTCACCATTATGGACAATAGACCAATCTAACAAACAAAAAGGATGAGCTCCCCCCCACCATCCTGGCGTATTGGTAGGAAAACGATTATGAGCTGTCCAGATGTACGCTTTATATTCGTCTAACTTAAAAAACTCGCCTATCTCTTCGGGAAAACCAACGCCCTTAAAAGCCCCCATGTTTTTTCCACTAGAAAATATATATGCTCCAGGAATTTGCTTATTCACCAACATAACCACAGCCACTACATAATCATAATCGTCCAGATTAGACCAAGTAGACCTATTTTCTTTTATAGTGACAAAAATCCTCCACAAAACTGGAGCATTGATAATATTTACAGTAGATCTGGTGGGAATGGGCTCAGAAAGGTGCACGTCAAAATATTTCTTTATAAGTTCTTCTGCGCAACTTAAGGCATCTTTATCGTCACACATTAAATGTAATGCATACTTATCACTTAATTCAGGATAAATACCATAAGCGGCAAAACCTCCGCCCAATCCATTCCCCCGATCGTGTTGTACGGCTATAGCTGTTACTGGCACACTACCTGAAATTAATTTCTTTTCCTTATTTATTACCCCAAACAACCCACAACCAGAAATATCTTTTTCGCGCATATAATCTTTCTGGCCAAAAACCTTTTCTTTGTATTCTCTAATAGAAAAAACTCTACTACCTAACATCTACTGCCCCTTTACATAATTTAACAAAAATATCAGATATATCTACCTTATACGTGCATCTTTGTTCCAAAACTGTTGAAAGACCTCTTCTGGCCAATCTAAATACGTTGCTTTGTTTTGTTTTAGATTATTCTTTAAGTTTAGATCTTTGACAGGAATTTGAAAACGAATATATCCTGCATAGCGTCCGGCCATATCTATATCTCCAACCAAAACACAACCCACCAGATAATCACCTTTAAAAACGAGCTTTCTATAAACTTCTCTTTCCTCATCTACCATCATCTCTATTTGAAAACCCTTTCCTTCTGGGGGATTAACCAAACCTATAGAAATAGTTGGCAACCCATAAAAACCTATGGAATTCATAGGTAGCCCACCTTCGTATTCACGTTTGGCCCCTGCCATGTTCTGACCAGCAGCATAACCTTGAGCATAGGCATTAGGCCAAATAGGTATTACTCTATTATCGTTAATTAGTTTGTCCCAGGCCTCTGCCACATCCCCTGCAGCAAAAATATCATCCTTGCTTGTAGTTAAAAATTTATCTACCAAAATTCCCCTATTTATTTCTAAACCTGCTTTTTGAGCCAATTCTATATTGGGCACCACCCCTATAGCCACAATTACTGCATCTACTTCTAAGTAGGTTCCATTTTCTAAAAACACACCCTTCACTTTACCTGCATCATCTCTTTGGATCTCTTTTACTGTAGTGCCACAAAAAATGGACAAACCAACAGAGGTTAATCTGTTGGCAACTATTTTTCCAGCCACCTCATCAAAAGCAGAGCTTAATACCCTTGGAGCAAGTTCAACAATACTTACCTTAACTCCTCTATCAAACAAACTCTCTGCTGCCTTTAAACCAATCAATCCGCCTCCAATTACTACTACCTTTTTCAATTTGGGGCAGACAGCATCTAATTGTTTAGCATGATTTAAAGTAGTAAAAAAATAAATTCCATCTCCTTCCAACCCTTTTATAGGAGGACAAAAAGGAGTTCCACCCGTAGCTATTAGCAATTTATCATAAGACACTTCTTGTTTATCTTTCACTACGATTTTTTTCTCTTCAGGCAAAATTTCAATCACTTTGCTCCCAAGCATAGTTTGCACATTGTTTTTTGAATAAAAATCAGAAGAACGTAAGGCCAAACGTTCATCTCCCACTTTCCCTGCTAGAAAATAAGAGATAAGAGGTCGTCCGTAAGTAAGAAAACCTTCTTCACTAATAACCAAAATCTCACTCTGTTTATCTATTTTGCGGATCCCTTCTATGGCTCCTATAGAACTAACTCCATTGCCAATAATTACATATTTCATAGGTTCATCCTCAAAATTATTTTTCCTCAAAAGTTAAGGCTTGGTTAGGACAACTACTTACACAGGCAGGAACGCTTCTGTCAGGGCATAAATCGCATTTGACAATTTTTTCTTTTATAGGATGTCTTTTTATGGACCCAAAAGGACAGGCCATAAGACAAGACCAACACCCCACACACTGGTCTTCGTCATAAGTTACCCTGCCTGTTTCTGGGTCTTTTTGCAGCGCGCCAGAAATACAAGCCCGAACACAATAAGGATCTTCACAATGCCGACAAGTTAAAGACGCCGTAATATACCCCTTTTCTTCTACCCTATTTCTGGGCAAAAGACCAGAAGCAACTTCATCTCTATAAGCCAAGATTAAATCTTTGCTTTGTGAATGCTCTGTAAGACAGGCAAGTTCACAAAGCCTGCAGCCAATACAAAATTCTGGATTAATAAAGACTCGCTTCATTATATATTACCTTCCTGCAGGTTTTATTTTTAAAATATCTAACTCTATTTCACTTAATCCCACTGCTCTAAGCTTTTCTCTATTGCCTCGCAAACTTTCAATAGAATTTAGTCCCATTCCTCCAAGCATTTCTTCTATCTCGTGTCCCCAAGATCGAACCAAATTGACCAACTTTCGCTTGGCAATTTCTGGATTTTGTCTTCTGGCCAAAGCAGGCACATTAGTGGCTATGCCCCAAGGACATTTGCCAGTATAACACCTTTGACACATAGTACAACCAACAGCCACCAAAACAGCAGAGCCAATATACACGGCATCAGCACCCAAAGCTATAGCTTTCACCACATCGGCACTACATCTTATGCCCCCTGCAATTACAATAGAGGCCTTGTTTCTAACGCCTTCATCTCGCAATCTTTGATCAATAGCGGCCAAAGCTAATTCTGCAGGAATACCTACGTTATCTCTAATCATAGTGGGAGCTGCCCCTGTACCTCCTCTAAATCCATCTATAGCCACAATATCAGCTCCAGCCCGCACAATACCAGAAGCAATGGCAGCAGCATTATGAACCGCAGCTATCTTTACAGAAACCGGAACTCTATATTCTGTTGCTTCCTTTAAAGCATAAATTAATTGTCTTAAATCTTCGATAGAATAAATATCGTGATGAGGAGCAGGAGATAGAGCATCTGAGCCTATAGGAATCATTCTGGTTAGAGAAACTCCTGCATCTACTTTTTCTCCCGGTAAATGCCCTCCAATACCTGGCTTGGCCCCCTGACCGATTTTTATCTCAATACCACAACCAGCATTAAGATAATCTTTATGCACCCCAAATCGCCCTGAAGCAACCTGAATTATAGTATTAGGGCCATATTTATATAAATCTGGATGCAGACCACCTTCTCCTGTATTATACACAATACCCAACTCTGTGGCAGCTTTCGCCATAGCAATATGCAAATTAAAATTAATAGAACCATAAGACATAGCGGAAAACATTATGGGATAATTTAACTTTATCTGTGGAGAAAGCTTGGTTTTAAGATTAACCTTATTGTCTCTTTCTACAAATTCCAAAGCATCTGGTTTAGAACCCAGATAAGTCCTGAGTTCCATAGGCTCTCGCAAAGGATCAATAGATGGATTAGTTACCTGACTAGCATCCAACAAGAGATGATCCCAATAAATGGGATAAGGTTGAGGATTGCCCATACCACTTAAAAGCACTCCACCTTGCTCTGCCTGTTTGTAAACGTTTTTTAAAAACCAAGGCTTCCAATGAGAATTCTCTCGAAACTGAGAAGGATTTCTTTTAATTACTATCGCCCCCGTAGGACATAAAGCTTCACAACGATGACAACCTACACACTTGGAACTGTCATGCATTACCCTTTGCCTGTTTTCATCCCAATAGTGCACAAGATAGGAGCACTGACGCTCACACACCCGGCAATTAATGCACAAATCTAAGTTTCTCTCAACAACAAAATCATGATAATTCTGAACAATTGATTGATACAACAAGGCTCTCACTCCTGTGTAAATATATTTACTTTTTAAAAACTTTTTTCTACATTTTGACTTAACTAATCCACAATCTAACACAAATGAGAATTATATAACTTTAAAAAAAATCAAACAAAAGTGTCAAGATAAAATAACATTTTTAACAAAAATGTAATGTTTAAAACATTTCAAGATATTAACAACTATTTAAACCAATTAGGTCTATTTAAAATGGACCTAGGTCTGGAAAAGGTCCAAAAAGCTCTAGAGCAATTAAACATACCTTTAAATTTCACTTTTATTGTTCATATTGTAGGTACGAACGGAAAAGGCTCCACTGCTCATTTTTTAGAGCATTTAGCCAGAAAGCACGGGTTAAAAACAGGATTATTTACTTCTCCTCATCTGGTTTCCATAAAAGAACGCATCACAGTAAATAACTGCCAATTATCCGATCAACTCTGGATTCAATACGCCAATAGCACATTGCAACACTGTTCCAATCTTTCATTAACGTATTTTGAATTTTTATTTATCATATCTTGTCTGGCATTTAAAGAGCAAAAAGTAGATATAGCCTTTTTTGAAGCCGGATTAGGAGGTAAATTTGATGCTACTAATGTGTTAAAACCAAACTT
The DNA here is from genome assembly GCA_030950395.1 of Desulfonauticus sp. GTDB lineage: Bacteria > Desulfobacterota > Desulfovibrionia > Desulfovibrionales > Desulfonatronovibrionaceae > Desulfonauticus. The sequence goes on from JAUZRP010000006.1 coordinate 65,802, forward strand.
GACTCTATTTACCTCTATTGGACTGGATCATACAGATATTTTAGGAAATACATTGATCAAAATCAGCATAGATAAAGCAGGAGCCATAAAAGACGCTCCTGTAATTAGTGCCTTTCAAAAAAAACAAGTTTTAATGGTTTTAAAAAAAACTGCAGGTGAACAAAGCACTCCATTTATTTATTCTCCGCAGGCAATAAAAATTGAGCAAAACAGACTTATCTTACTAGAAAAAAAACAAACCATACGCCTTTCTCTGTATTTGGCTTGCTTTCAAAAATACAATCTTCCTCTCATCGTAACTTGCTGGCAAGAAATAGTAAAATCCCTTAACCTACCCTTTTGCATAAAAAAAATAGAAACTATTTTAAACAGTACTTTTATTCCCGGGAGGTTACAACAGGTTCAAACCAATCCTGACGTTTATTTAGACGTGGGGCATAACCCAGAAGGGATAAAACTTTTAAAACAAGCCCTTTTTCAGCTACACATCCAACCTCAAACCATTGTTTTTAGCTGCCTAAAAGATAAGGACTTGTTTGGCATTTACAAAGAATTAAAAGAAATTTCTGAGGACATACTTTTTTGTCCATTAGATTTAAGTCAAAGGGGCTTAAGTTTAAAAGACCTTCAAAAATTAATTTCAGACTTAAAAACCCTTTCTTCGTTTGAGCAAGTAATAGATCTTTTGGACAAACAAAAATCAATACTCTTTTGCGGTTCATTTTATCTTTTGGCCAGATTGTTTAAACTCTATCCAAATTGGCTGGGGAAAAATCTTCTTAACCAAAATACATCCTTATCGCCCTAAAATATCCCCTAACTATCTTCTCAATCCTCTAAAAACAATAAAGCCAAAAATATATCTCACATCCACAAAATGCTGGTTTTTTCTGATCTTGATTAAAAATCCACTTTATATAATGGTCCAATAAAAAACACTAAAAAAAATTCAGGGGGAATTGACACATTTTTATCATTAGAGGAGTAAAAAAAAACACATTCAGAATGGTGCCCCCGCCAGGACTCGAACCTGGGCTAACCGGGATTAGGAATCCCGTGCTCTATCCGCCTGAGCTACGGGGGCAACTTAGTGGTAGAAGGTGACATTTACCCATTTTTCTCTGTTTTGGCAACCTTTTATTTTTTGACTTAATCATTTAAATGTCATTAGACTTTAATCTAAAAAACATTATAATGTCACCTATTCCAATTAAATTGTTTGAAGAATAAAAAAATAAATTTCACCTGCCAATAAAACAAACAAGGTAGTTGAGATTATTTTTTTAAATAATTTTAGTCAGTTACAAGCAAATCCAGCTGATAATTAAAGCTTGATTTTTTCTTACTTAATACGTAGTTCGAATATAGGTAAAACAAAAATTTTGCTTTGTAATTAAAATTCAAAAGTTATGAATACCTTTTCTAAAGCCAAAAAACTTTTAACTTCTACTCAACATCTAACTTTTATCTACATCAGAATAAAAGACGCTTTGCTCCTAAAAAAACTTTACGGCCCTCAATTTATCAATCAAGTTTACCACACGATAAAAACATTTCTAAACAACAAAATCAAAAACGCCAATATAGCTCTAGATTACGTTACCATTGGCAAGTACGAATTTATTATATTTGGACAAATTATTTCTGCTATTCAAAATCCCAATTGGGAGTTAGAAAAAATATTACCCCTAAAAATAGAACTAGAACAAACACTCTCAGAAAAATTCTTTTCTCAGATAGGACAAGAATTAAAATTAGAAGTGGCTTGTGCTTACTTGTTAAAAAATCAATATAAGGACGTAGAAAAAGCCTTTTTAATCACCCTAAAACAGTTGAGAAGTCAAGCCAAAGAAACTATTGATGGAAAACACCTTCAACTGACCAATCAATTTTACTCTATTTTAAAAGAAAAACAAATTAATATTCTTTACCAACCTATTGTAAATCTTATTACAGGCAAAATCCTTGGCTGGGAGGCTCTGGCCAGAGGGCCAAAACACTCTTATTTTTACTCTCCTATCAATTTATTTGGTTTTGCCGAAGAAATAGAAGAATTATTTGCTTTAGAGCAAGTTTGTCGAGAAAAGGCCATTGCCTGTATTGGGGAAATTCAGCCTAACCAAAAATTATTTTTAAACATTCACCCCAAAACCTTGGCTGATCCCAATTTTTCTCCAGGAAAAACCAGAGAAATTTTAGCTTCATCCAACCTAAAACCAGAAAATATAGTCTTTGAAATAACAGAAAAACATAGCACCAAAGATTTTCCTCTATTCTACAAAACCCTAAATCACTATAGAACTCAAAATTTCCAAATAGCCATTGATGATGCTGGAAGTGGTTATTCTGGTCTCTGGATTATCGTAGAACTTGGTCCAGAATACATAAAAATAGACAAAGATTTAATTCATGATATTGACAGGAACCCTATCAAACGCTCTCTTATAGAAACAATGGTCACCTTTGCCAACAAGGTAGGGGCAAAGATCATTGCCGAAGGCATAGAAACAAGATCCGAATTAAATACCCTTATAGACATTGGAGTTCATTATGGACAGGGTTATTACCTGGCCAGACCTCAATACCCAAAACCAGAACTTCAAATAAACCTAAGACCCTTTAACGGCAATAAGATAAACGTAAAGAACAAAAAAATAGGCTTATCTTTCACCACCATTGGGGACCTGGCTGAACAAGCAGTCTCTGTTCCCCCAGAAACAAAAGTAGAAACAGTATATGACATGTTGGTGCAAGATCCAACAATCAGCAGTATAATAGTCTGTAACAACGCACAAGAACCCATTGGTTTAATTGTTAGTTCTAACCTTACCAAAAAACTTGCTTCCAGGTTTGGCGTGGCCCTTTATTATACGAAAAGCGTTAGTTTTGTTATGGAAACAGATTTTATTTGTGTAGAAGAAAACACACCTATAGAAATAGTTGCCCAAAAAGTAACCTCAAGAGATAAAGACATTGCTTACTATGATATTGTAGTAACCAAACACAACAAATTAGTAGGCATTGTCTCTGTTCAAAATTTATTAAGTCATATAAACAAAATCCAGGTAGAAGTAGCCAAAGGGAGCAATCCGCTCACAGGATTGCCTGGAAATTGCTGTATAGAGCAAGAAATTGAAAGAAGATTGAACAATAAACAATCCTTTAGCCTGATCTACGCTGATTTAGATAACTTTAAAGTTTACAATGACACCTATGGCTTTAAAAAAGGTGATGAGATTATTGTTTTGTTGGCCAATATTATGAACTGGGCTATTAAACGCCATGGCAATATTGATGATTTTTTAGGCCACATAGGTGGAGATGATTTTGTCCTAATTACCACCCCAGATCGAGTAGAGCGCATAGGGCTTGCTATAACTCGCTGTTTTAAAAGATTGGTTAGAAAATGTTATTCTCAAATAGACCAGGAAAGAGGCTGGATTGAAGCCAAAGGACGCGATGGAAAAATAGGCAAATTTGCCCTGGTGTCTGTATCTTTAGCTGCTTTAGATTGTTTTAACAAAAACAATACTACCCTCCAACAAATTGCAGAAAGAGCCGCAGAAGTAAAAAAAGTAGCCAAAAAAATTCCAGGCAATTCTTTTTTTAGAGACCGAAGATCCCCCCTCTAGCCATCTAACTGCACCCTTACAAAACTTTAGCCCGAACTACTTTTAACGTTATTATTCTAAAAAACTCCTTCATATGTTTATTGACTAAAACAACATTTTGGGATAGATCTAGAAATATGCAAATTGAAATAAATTCTGCGCATATTCCTCTTCCTACTCCACGAGCGTTTTTAGTGAATATGACTCTATATGCCTTTAAAGGCAGAAAAAATTTACAAATCCATCTCTATAGGTATAATTGGTGCAAAGAAGAGGAAAATCTTTATCCTTGGGAAGACATTCTAGCAAGTCTAGAGGGAGACGAAACATCTATAGAAAATGCCAAGATGCTGGTTTTAGAGTCCTTTACTCGGGAAGAAAGAGATCTGTTAATAGAATATCTAAAAAAGCGTTATTCTTCCAGGATCAAACAAATCGTAAGTGGGCCACTTAGCTTTCCCATACCTTTAGGACTATTACCTCTAAACAAAATGCCCGAAGATGAGAATTTAGGCAGGATTTATTTAGACAAAGCTCCCAATTATCCCCTAGATTTTCAGGTCAGAGGTTTTTACGATCTAAATTCTGCTTCTCCTCTAATGAATGGCCAATAACTCTATTCTGTCCATCTCACCTAAAAAAATTCTTGTTTGTCAGTTAAGACAAATAGGTGACGTTATTTTAACCACCCCAGCTATTCAATTATTACACGAAAAATTCCCTCAAGCCAAAATTTACCTATATACAGAAAAAAAATGTGCTCATCTTTTAGAACACAACCCCCATATCTACAAAATTATTCCGTTAGATAAAAAAAAGCTAAAAAATTTCTGGGATGAGGTAAAATTTTACTATCAGGTAGCCAAACACGATTTTGACTTGATAATTGACTTTCAACAACTGCCAAGAAGTAGGTTTGTAGCCTTATTTTCCAAAGCAAAAATAAAATTAACTTATACTCCCCCCTGGTACAACCGCTTATTCTACACTCACTGGACAAATTCCTTACCAGGTTATGCAGTCTATTCTAAACTCAGCATCTTAAGACTACTTGGCATTCAACCCCAGATCATCAAGCCTCAAATATACCTTACTCCAGAAGAAATAGCTTGGGCCAAAGATTATCTAACAAGTCTAACTGCTAACCAATATCAAATTATTACCTTTGATCCTACTCACAGAAGGATAACCAGGCGCTGGCCAACAGAACACTATGCGCTACTGGGGAAGTTAATTGGTCAAAAATTTCCTTTCACTAAAATTTTTCTTCTCTATGGTCCTGGAGAGTTTGAAGTGGCCCAAAAAATTTATTCCTCAGACCCTAATGTTTTTATTTTACCCCAAAAAATTTTATCCCTGAGAGAAATGGCAGCTATTATCCACCAAGCCAGCCTACACATTGGAAACTGCTCTGCTCCAAGACACATTGCCGTCGCTCTAGATACTCCAAGCTTAATAATATTAGGAGCTACCAGCTCTTCCTGGACCTATCCAGATCCAAAAAAACACAAAGATATTAGCCTAGGACTTGCCTGCCAACCCTGTAACCAAAATACCTGCCCCCACGTCAACTGTTTAAAACAATTAACTCCAGAACAGGTACTTAGCCAATCAATAGACTGGATAAAAACTATTTTGACGCCATCTGATTAAAGAGGATTTAGAAATAGCACGCTTTAATAAAGCTAGGTATTTGCTTCTATCTACCTCAATGGCTCCAAATCTAAGCACAAGTTCAGAACTTTGCTGGCAATCTAAAAACACAAAATTATGCTTTCTTAAAAAACAAATCAAAGCCCACAACCCAACTTTGGAAGCATCTGCCTGAAGGTGAAACATAGACTCTCCAAAAAAGGCCCTGCCAATGCTCACACCATATAAACCACCTACCAAATGCCTGCCAGACCATACTTCTACCGAGTGGGCATAACCAAGTCTATGGAGTTTTTTATATGCTCTTTTCATTTCCAGAGTAATCCAGGTCTTTTCCCTGAGCCCAGCACACAATTGAATAACCTGGTCAAAACAAGTATCCAAAGACACGTTAAAAATCTTTTTCTTTAAAACTCTTTTTAAACTTTTAGAAAGATGGGCTTTTGAAGGGAAAATAAGAGGACGAGGAAAAGGCGCCCACCACAAAATAGGACCCTCTTCTTCGTACCAAGGGAAAATGCCAGAACTATAAGCAGCAATTAATCTAAAGCAGGAAAGATCTCCACCCACTGCTAATAATCCATCAGGATCAGCAAGCTCTACAGGGGGAAAAACAGGTTCTTCTGTAAGAAAAAAAATACTCACTCCCAAATCCAATCTTATCTAAAATAAAGAAGTAGAACTACCTAAGATAACACTATGTTTTTATTCAAAAAAAGCCAAAAAACCACTTTGTAAAAAATGAAAAAATGCCACTATCTAACCTTGTAATAAAGAGAAATAAATTTTAACAGAAAATTTTAGGAAAAACAACAGTAAGAATATCTGATGGGCGATCAACCAAACAACAATTTAATCAATGATTTCAATATCCATATCACTCAAATAATCTTTAGCTAAGGCATAGATATTGATTAACGGTAATATTACGCTGGCAAATCCTGCATTACTTAAAAAACTTGTTATTGTTCCTCTTAAATAGGGAAAAAGCAAGGCTGGAATCTGGTATTTTACCAACTTCTCTTCAACTTCTTTCTCCAATTTTCCTTCTTCAACCACAAACAAACCTGCTATCCCTGCTTCCAGTTTAAGGAGATCCACCTTTTTTCTTTGTCCTGGTCATCAGGCAATTCTAAGCGCAGTTTTACGTCAAGTCCACCAATATACGCTTTTTGACTTTTTGAAAAAACAGGCCTCCTTACTCCAATTTTAATTTCCCATAAATCTTGATCAAATTTTTCATTAACCTTCAGTAGCTGCAAAAAAAGGCTCATTTGATAATTAAAACGATCAATCTTATAACCTTTAAATTGAAATTCAGATATCATGCCACCAATAACTCCATATCATATTTTTGTTCAAAGTGTCCTGACTTGTTAGAAACCCTCCGTAAGTTCAGCGCCTGCTTTTTATATTGATTCTTATCAAACAAATTTTCCATTCTCATTTTTGTAACTATAAAACTCTCCATGTCAAAATTCATAACATCTTGTCCCAATATTTTTGGTTCTTTTGACCACTTCCCTTTAAGATATTGTTCCCATTCGTATTTAGCAGCTCCAAGTTCGATCATAGCCTGGGCAATATCTCCCTGCGCATACTCATTAAGACACTCACGAAATTCTTTATCTTCTAAAGACATTAAATACTCAAAAGCAGCATCTAGAGCTTTTGCCATATCTTTACTCCTAGAAAACCTTTATACCACCTCGCATTTATCTATTTCTATACATGATGCATCTCTAACAACTAAACAGTCAGGAGCACCAAAAAACCTTAATATCGTATTCAGGACAATCCTTAGGTGGTGCTAACCTAACATGAACCACCTTTATTTTATAACTTCTTTGTTTTTCCACTAAATTAATATAACAATCATACAATCTAGCTAACTCTTTCAAACTATTAATACCTTTCTTGTCAATAAGTTCATGTATGTGTTCTCTGATTTTATCGTATTCTAAATCCAAATAGCAATCTGATTCAATGTGTAATACTACCCAAATTAAGGCACATCTTTTGTTTTTGTCATTTTCATATTCCTTATTTGCCAAACATTGTTTGTACCAACATATCCCCAAATCCCGTGCTTTATATCCTGTCCAAAAATAAACTCCTTTTCCAGCTCTGCCACTTGAAGGCTTAAAGCCATTATGTTTAATTTTTTTGCCCTTGATAATGTTGTCCCATGCACTCCCTTCAACTTTTCCATATAAGCTTTATTCCACACTCTAAATACTAATGTATATTTTGCTTATATTGCCAAGTTTACCAGTCTGTCAATTGAAAAGTGCTCTTTTTCTTAGAGCCTTAAACTCTACTGGATGACCGGACATGTTTAAGGGAATTTTTAAGGTTATAAGGGGTATAAAAGTTGGCAATTTATAATTGATGATAAATAATTGGCTCTGGGGAAAGTAATTGATAGGCTAAAGACCATAACCCATAGCTCAATGGCTTTGACCTATAGCCCATTGTCCATATACCCATCATAACAACTAGGCAACATGACTTCTACGAAAAAACGTCTAAATTTTTGGTAGCCAGTACCTGCTTAATTACTAAAACTACAAATATTAAATTCAAGTCTATCTTTTTGACTATTGTTTTTAATTAAAATTTCTGTGCCTTTTTCAATTTCTCCAGCCAAAAATTTTTCTGCTAATATGTCTTTTATCTCTTCTTCTATTACCCGTGCCAATGGTCTGGCTCCAAAATTGGGATCATATCCTTTTTTAGCCAACCATTTTCGAGCACTTTTACTTAATTTTACACTAACACCTCTGGACTTTAAAGTGTGATTTAATTCTGCAATATACTTATCCACAATACACTCCACTATCTCCAGAGTCAAACCTTTAAAAGGCACGATGGCATCTAGTCTATTTCTAAATTCAGGACTAAACAACTTTTCTACTTCTTTTAATCCTTTTTTAGCTTTATCCTGAACACTTTCTGAGGTAAAACCAATAGATGGGCTAGACATTTCTCTGGCCCCAGCATTAGAGGTCATAAGTAAAATAACGTGTTGAAAATCAGCTTTTCTCCCTGTATTGTCAGTAAGAGTGGCGTGATCCATAATCTGTAATAAAATGTTAAAAATATCAGGATGAGCCTTTTCAATCTCGTCTAACAGCAATACACAATAAGGATTTTTGCGTATTGCTTCAGTCAAAAGGCCACCCTGTTCAAAACCTATATATCCAGGAGGAGAACCAATAAGTCTAGAAACAGCGTGCTTTTCCATGTATTCGCTCATATCAAAACGTAAAAAACCAATATTTAAAACTTTGGCCAGTTGTTTAGCAAGCTCTGTTTTCCCTACTCCTGTAGGACCTATTAATAGAAACGAACCTATGGGCTTTTGAGTATTTTTAAGCCCTGCCCTAGCCCTGCGAATGGATTTGACTAATGTTTCAATGGCTTCATCCTGACCAAAAATAACCTTTTTTAGTTCCTTATCTAATACCAATAACTTTTCTCTATCACTTACTGAAACTTGTTTAGCTGGTATTTTGGCAATGCTGGCCACCACTTTCTCTATATCTTTTGGGGTCACAGTTTTTTTGCCTTTAGAAGCGCCCTCTAAAACAAATACAGCTCCAGCTTCATCAATAACGTCTATGGCTTTATCTGGAAGATACCTGTCTCTAATATAACGCGCGGAAAGCTCTACTGCAGTCAACAAAGCTTTGGTTTGATATTTTACCTTGTGATATCGTTCATAATAAGGTTTTAGACCTTTTAAAATCTTTAGAGTATCTTCCACACTTGGCTCTGAAAGCTCTACTTTTTGAAAACGTCTAGATAAGGCTTTGTCTTTTTCAAAATAATTTTTGTATTCTTCATAAGTAGTAGAACCAATGCAGCGAATTTCTCCAGAAGCTAAAACGGGCTTTAAAATATTAGAGGCATCCAAAGAACCTGAACTACCAGATCCTGCCCCAACTACTGTATGAATTTCATCTATAAACAAAATCGCTTTTTTCATAGATTTCAGCTCGTTTATAACCCCTTTTAACCTGGCTTCAAAATCACCCCGAAATCGAGTGCCCGCGACCAAAGCACCCATGTCTAAGGCAAACAATTTAGTGCCTTTTAATTGGTCAGGCACCTCTCCTTGGGCAATTTTGAGGGCCAAACCTTCAGCCATAGCTGTTTTGCCAACGCCTGGCTCACCAACAAAAATAGGATTGTTTTTTCTCCTTCTAAGTAAAATCTGAATAGCCCGTTTTAATTCTTGAGTTCTTCCAATTAGAGGATCTATTTTGCCCTGTCTGGCTTTTTTTACCAAATCTACAGTAAATTTTTTAAGAAATTCGCGTTTTGTTTTTCCTCGAGTTGCTTGCTCTTCTGCTTCACAATGAGGGCAATTGGTTCCTGGATGATCTGGCTCTAATTCGTGAGAAACGTATTCCACAAGTTCAAGACGATTTATACCCTGCATGCGTAAAAAATAGGTAGCATGAGACTCTGGCTCTTCAAAAAACGCCACTAACAAATCACCCACCTGAACCATGTTTTTGCCAGCAGATTGAGCCTGCATAATAGCACGTTGAATAACCCTTTGCACTCCTATAGTTTGAATAATCTCTCTGTCCCACGCATTGGGAAACACTTCCATATGTTCTGCAAAAAACTCTTCTAAATCTGCTCTCAACTCGTCTAAATCAACTCCCATATCCTCCAAAATCTGGCTGCCCTTTTCATCTATCGTATAAGCAAATAAAATATGTTCTAAAGTTAAAAATTCGTGTTGACGCTGTTTTACCTCTTGCACAGCAAGAGACAATATCCTTTCTAATTCTTTACTTAACACTATCACACCTCTTCCATAGTACATTTTAAGGGGAAACCCCTACTTCTAGCCATCTGTCTAACCAATATCACTTTGGTTTCTGCTATTTGTTTGGGATAAACACCGCATACACCAAGACCTTCGTGGTGAACTTTTAGCATAATAGCATAAGCCTGTTCTCGAGTTTTATGAAAAACCCTTTCCAGGACCTCTACCACAAAATCCATTGTGGTATAGTCATCATTGTGGAGCAATACTTTGTAAAGTTTGGGTTCTTCTAAGGAATCTTCTACAACTTCTTCTACGGAAACATCAGATAAAGTTTCTGTCATGCCTTAAATATTAACCCCTTATCTCAAAAAGTCAATTTATCTATCAAGTCTGCAAAACTAACGCCTAGAAATTCAAGCCAGAAATATTCTCAACTCAATTTGTTTCTAATAATTCTGCAGCATGATAACTGCTTCTCACTAAAGGACCAGCAAAAACCTGTAATCCCAGAGTTTGACCAAACTCTTTTAGTTCTTCAAATTCATCCGGATGCACATACCGCTGGACAGGAAAATGATATCTGGTGGGTTGTAAATATTGTCCTAAAGTAATCCAATCACATCCGGCTTTTTTTAAATCCTCTAAAGTTTGTTTCACCTCATCTTTATTCTCTCCCAATCCAAGCATTAATCCGCTTTTAGTAAGAATACTTTTGTCCATTTTTTTAGCTTGTTCTAAAACATCTAAACTTTGTTTATAGTTCGCCTGAGGTCTAATTTTGGGATATAACCTAGAAATAGTTTCCAGATTATGATTAAAAACATAAGGACCAGAGCTAATAACCTTTTCTAAGGACCTAAAATCTCCTCTAAAATCAGGAGTTAAAACCTCCACCTTTAGGGATAAATGCTGCTTTAATAAAGAAATCACTTTTTGAAACTGACTTGCCCCGCCATCTTCGAGATCATCTCTGGTAACAGAGGTAATTACCACATACTTTAAATCTAATCTTTTAACCGCTTCTAAAATTCTAAAAGGCTCATCCCTATCCACTGGCTCTGGAGCAAAATGCTCTATTTTGCAAAAAGCGCAGTTACGGGTACAAAATTTGCCCAAAATTAAAAAAGTAGCTGTTTTTTTAGAAAAACATTCAAAGATATTAGGACATCTGGCACTTTGACAAACTGTATTCAAATTGAGAGAAGTCAGTACTTTTTTAGTATTAGAAAACTCTACTTTTGTAGGTAATTTTACTTTTAACCATTCAGGCTTACGTAAATATTGCTTTGAACTCATCTATCACTTCCTGTTTAATTGTTTTTAAATCAGGCTTAAAAGATGACTCTAAATGCATAGAGGTCATCTCACAACCAAGACCACAAGGATTTATGACTCCAAACAAACTAATATCTTCCAACACATTCAAAGCAAGTCCATGATAAGAAATCCAATGCCAAACCCCAATACCTATGGAGCATATTTTCTTTTTGTTCACAAAAACTCCACTCAAGCCAGCAATACGCTCTCCTTTTATTTGATATTTTTTTAAAACCCTAATCACAACTTCTTCTAAATCAAAAAAAAATTGCTTTAACCCACCTTTTCTTTTTCCTATCCTAAAAATAGGATAAGCCACCAGCTGACCAGGAAAATGACAAGTAATATTTCCACCTCTAGAAGACTTTACTATCTGAATACCTCTGCTATTTAATTGATCAACCCTAACTAATAAATTTTCTTCTCCACCATGCCGCCCAAAGGTAATCACAGGAAAATGCTCTAACACCAACAAAACATTCTCCCCACCAAGATAAACCTCTTCTAGATATTTTTTTTGTATCTCCAAACAATCTTGATAATTTATTAAACCAAGATCTATCACCTTCATATTTTTCTTGCCTTTAATTTATCTTAAATCTAACTTATTAATTTCATAAGTTATTGATTTCAGTTCAATTAATCTTATTATTTAGGTCTTTTCTTGAAGATTACTTTTTAGTGAAAACAATTTTATTTTTTCTTGACTTTCGTCTTTTTTCTTGTTTGCTTGCAACACGTTGGTGAGGTAAACTAATTTTGTTTAACCTTCAACCCCTAAAAATAAAGCTATGAACACACTAGACTTACAAAGCGTAAACGTAATTAAAGGACTTATTTTAGATGCTATCGCCAGGGCAAATTCTGGTCACCCTGGCGGGGCTATGTCTTCAACAGATTTTGCCTACATCTTATTTAAAGATTATCTAACATTTGACCCTGACAATCCCAACTGGTTCAATCGAGACAGATTTGTTCTTTCTGCAGGCCATGAATCTGCCTTGCTCTATACTTTGCTTATCCTGCAAGGTTTTTTAACTTTAGAAGACCTAAAAAATTTTCGTCAATGGCAAAGCAAAACTCCTGGCCATCCTGAGTGTGACTTAACCCCAGGAGTAGATGCCTCTACAGGACCTCTAGGACAAGGTTTTAGCATGGCCGTTGGTATGGCTGTGGCAGAAAGTTTTTTACGCCAAAAATTAGGAGAGTCAATTTGCTCTCACTACACCTACGTATTGGCTTCAGACGGAGACTTGCAAGAACCTGTGGCAATAGGGAGTGCTGCTTTGGCCGGCCAGTGGAACTTAGGAAAACTTATTGTCTTTTATGACAGTAACAAAATTCAGCTAGCAGGACCTACTGCAAGGTGTGATAGAGCTGACTACACGCAGATTTTTCAGGCCTTAAACTGGCAGGTTTTAGAAATTGATGGACACGATCATTCCCAGATAAAACAGGCCATTGAGACCGCCCAAAAAGAACAATTTAAACCGACCTTAATTATTGGCCATACTACTATGGCCAAAGGCTGCGCTACTCTGGAAGGCAGTGAAAAAACCCACGGCTCTCCTTTGCCTGAACCAGAGCTAAAAGCTACCAAACAAAAGCTTGGCTTGCCAGAACAAAGCTTTTACCTACCAGAAGAAACAGTAAAACATTTTCAAAAAAGATTTCCTCTTCTGCGAGAACAAGTAAAACAATGGCAAGCAGAAGTTAAAAAACTCCAGGGAGAGGGAAAAAACTTCTGGGAATTAATTACTCAGAAAAGATGTGTTTCTTACGTGTGGCCAGAGTTTAAAGAAAACCAGCTTGCTACTAGAAAAGCTTTTGGTTTATGTCTTAATGCCCTAATAGAGCAGGTGCCCAACTTAATGGGTGGCTCAGCAGATCTTGACCCTTCCAACCAAACAGTTCAATTCAGAGAAAGCGTAGGACTATTTAATGCCAGAGAAAATCCAGCAGGTAGATATCTGGCCTTTGGGGTTAGAGAATTTCCTATGGGAGCTATTTTAAATGGACTTGCTCTCCACGGTGGGATTATACCCTTTGGAGCTACTTTTCTAGTATTTTCTGATTATGAGAGAAATGCTATTCGCATGTCTGCTATGCAAAAAATACCAGTATTGCACGTTTTCACCCATGACTCTTTTTACGTAGGAGAAGATGGCCCCACTCATCAGCCCATAGAGCATATTAGCTCTCTGCGCCTAATTCCTAATCTTTATGTATTTAGACCAGCTGACGCCAACGAAACCAAACACTGCTTTAATCTAGCTCTCAATCAAAAAAATAGACCATCTGTGCTTATTTTCACCCGTCAAAGTGTTCCTGTATTTCCAGAAACAAAATTCACTCAAATCCAAGAAGGAGTGGCCAGAGGAGGATATATTTTGTATGAACCAGAGCAAACTCCAGAGCTAATTTTTATTGCTACAGGATCAGAAGTACATCTTGCCCTGAATGTAGCCCAGCAATTAGCAATTCCGACTAGAGTAGTTAGTATGCCTTGCCTAGAATTATTTAAAGAACAAACTCAAGACTATCAAAACTATGTCTTGCCTCCTCACATAGAAAAAAGAATAGCCCTAGAAGCAGGTAAAACTGATATATGGTATCAATTTGTAGGCCTAAAAGGAAAAGTAATAGGTATTGATCACTTCGGGGCCTCAGCACCAGCCAGTGTTTTGGCCCAAAAATATGGCTTTACAGTAGAACAAGTGTTAAACATCACCCAACATTACTTAAAAAACTTTTCCTAAAAGGGGAGGGGACAAATGGAGCAACCTAATAAAAATTTAGCTCTTGATTTAGTAAGGGTTACTGAAGCTGCTGCTCTTGCCTCAGCCAGATGGCTTGGAAAAGGACAACGCAAGGCGGGAGATCAGGCGGGAGTAGATGCTATGCGTTTTGTGTTTAACAGTCTGGACATAAACGGAACGATCATCATTGGCGAAGGAGAAAAAGACCAGGCCCCTATGCTGTACAATGGGGAAAAGGTAGGTAAGGGCATAGGTCCAGAAGTAGATGTGGCTGTAGATCCTGTAGAAGGCACTAATTTACTTGCCCTTGGAAGACCTAACGCCATATCTGTAGTTGGCATGGCCCCCAAAAACACCATGTTTAACCCTGGGCCAAGTTTTTATATGCAAAAATTAGTAGTTCCAGAAGAAGCAAAAACAGTGATAGACCTAAACGCCCCCGTTAGCACAAACTTAACTAATATCGCCAAGGCGCTTGGCAAAGACGTAGATGATCTTGTAGTATTTGTCCTGGATAAACCCCGTCATAAAAAATTAATAGAAGAAATAAGGACTGCTGGAGCAAGGATCCAATTACATACAGATGGAGATGTGGCAGGAGCTCTTATGGCAGTAGATCCATCATCTGAAATAGATGTAATGATGGGAACTGGCGGAACTCCTGAAGGAGTAATTTCTGCCTGTGCCATCAAAGCCTTGGGGGGAGAAATGTTAGCTCGTCTGGATCCCCAAAAAAAAGAAGAAAAAAAGGCCCTTCAGGAACAAGGTTTTGACCTAAAAAGAATCTATACTGTAGATAATTTGGTCACCAGTGACGATGTATTTTTTGCAGCCACAGGCATCTCTGGAGGGACATTTTTACAAGGAGTAAAATACACTGGCGATGGTGCCATTACTCATTCTCTGGTTATTCGAGGTAAAACAGGCACAGTTCGCCGTATCCAATCCTATCATAAATGGAGTAAATTGATGAAAATAAGTGGTATA
This sequence comes from Desulfonauticus sp., assembly GCA_030950395.1. Lineage (GTDB taxonomy): Bacteria > Desulfobacterota > Desulfovibrionia > Desulfovibrionales > Desulfonatronovibrionaceae > Desulfonauticus. The sequence continues at coordinate 80,918 of JAUZRP010000006.1, forward strand.
AAATACGACTAACCTCATCATTTTGTAATTGGGTAATTGGAGAGAGGTAATGAATGTGTCCTAAAGACCGTTGACCTATGAGCTATAACCCAATATCTTTAGCCCATAGTTGAGGGCTAAACTCTACTAAACATTTTTATACTTTTGGAGATCAGTACAAATTTATCTGTAAAAATTATTTTAAATCTACATATATAAGAGAGGAAATAAAAAAAATGAGAAGATTAGTTGTAAATCATATTGTAAAAATGCGTAGAGATATTTATCGAAAAATTGTAGAAGCGTACAAAAATAATACGTTAAAAAAAGAATTGCCCAAATTCTGGGCACACATAATAAGTGACGAAGAATTCATGGATAGAAGAAAATTCTTTTATGAAAGAGAAGTTATAAAAGAAAAGATAAAATTCGCTCTAGGATTAAACTATAAAAAAGTAAAAGATATGGAACTTTACGAAATAACTCAGTACTTAGACGAAATATTAGAAGGAGCATCTGACCTTTTAGAAAAAGAAAATTTTATGGAAATAATAGAAATACTTTGTGCTGAGTGTCCTGGTGGAAGATATTACATAACAGAGCTTTGTCGAAACTGCCTTGCCCATCCATGTACCAGCGTATGCACTAAAGGAGGCATAAAAATAGTTCAGAATAGGGCTCAAATAGATTATTCTGAATGTATCAATTGTGGATTATGTGCTTCTGCCTGTCCTTACCATGCTATAACCAAATTGGAAAAACCCTGTACACTCGCCTGTTACTGTGAAGTTATTCACATAAACCAAAAAGGAAGAATGGAGTTAAGCAGTAAAGACTGTGCATCTTGTGGTGCCTGTTATCTAGCTTGTCCGTTTGGCGCTCTAGAAACATCCTCTATGATGCTTCAGGTGCTACACAGACTAAAACGAGAAAAGATGATAGCCATTTATGCGCCAGCAGCAATTACACAATTTAAAAGAAAGGCAAGTGTAGAGCAATTTATAGAAGCCTTAAAAATTCTTGGATTTGATGAAGTATTTGAAGTTGCTATTGGAGCAGATATGGTTGCCGAAGCAGAGGCACTGCATTTTCTTGAGCATGGGGGACTTATGCTCACCTCCTGTTGCCCATCTTACGTCAGATTGGTCAAACAGAGATGGCCAGAATTTGCCCAAAACATATCCCCCATTCCATCTCCTATGGTAATGTTGGCTCAAAAATTAAGAAAAGACTATCCTGAACACAAAATAGTTTTTATTGGACCATGCATAGCCAAAAAGAAAGAAGCCATTGAAAATAGTACGCCAGATTATGTTCTTACCTTTGAAGAAACCGCTATAATATTTGAGGTGTACGGGATAAACGTACCTTTACTTAAAGGTGAAAAGACAAAAGAGGCCACTCCTTATGCCTGGGGCTTTGCCACAACAGGCGGAGTAGGTGAAGCAGTAAGATACTACGTGAAAAAACACGCTGGAGATACAAAAGCTAATTCTCTAAAAATACTTTCAGCAAATGGTTTAAAAGAATGCGACAAATACTTAAAAGAAATAAAACGAGGCAAACTTGAAGTAGATATTCTTGAAGGAATGGGATGTGATGGCGGGTGTATAGCTGGACCAGGGGTTATGGTGGACCCAATTAGTTCAAAAGCCCTGTTAATGCGTGAAGTCGCAAAGATGAAGCAAAATGGCTAATCAACAATCAACACGATAAACCCATACAAATTCATACTCAGGCTGGATAACTATTTGAAAACTACTTTTATGCGCCCAAAAATCCCCCTTCCATGCTAATTATCCAGCCTGAACATAACAAAATCACTGCCAACTATCACTATTTTTAAGCCCAACCATCTCATTGCCTTGATTAAATTCATTACAATCTCTTGACATTTTATTATGTTTTTAGATACTTTCTACCTCTCTAGAGAGAAGGTGCCCCTTTCTTTATTTGAATTACGTATCTGCCTATTTTTATCTGGCAGATAATTTTTTTTTGCAAAGTAAGAGGTATACGTACAACAAAATTTAAACTAAGAGGTGGTTATGAGTAGTGATGACCCGTTAAAAGGCATTATTTACTTACCCAAAGAAAGTTTAGCTCCAACGTAGCGAAAAATTCAATATAAGGAGGATAGAGCATTGAAAAACACAATCTGTGGTCTCCATCTTGTAGTAGAACTAAAAGGTTGTCCTTTTTCCATCCTAAATGATGAGCAACTCATCAGGCAAGCCATCGAACAAGCTTCCCAACAATCCATGTCCACTTTATTAAATTTAGTAAGCTATAAATTTCATCCTATAGGAGTTACTGCTTTGGGCCTTCTGGCAGAATCCCACATTTCCATTCATACCTGGCCAGAAATAGGCTATGCAGCAGTGGACATATTTACCTGTGGAGAATGTTCCAATCCTTACAAGGCCTGTGATTTTCTAGCCAAATTTCTTAAAGCTGATAAAGTGGAAGTTACCACCTTACCCAGAGGAAGCAACGTAAACAAAGGAAATTTTCACCAATTAACTAAGGATTATGAACAATGTCAGGTAGCAAATTAAAAAACTACTTTTCAGAGATCATAACTGGTGGAGATATTTTTTTACACGCTGCAGAAGAAGTTCTTGAGTTAAAAAAGACCAAATATCAGGAATTAGCCCTTATCCAATCTCCAACTTTTGGCAAGACATTGCTCCTGGACAATATTTGCCAAATAAGTGAAGTCGATGAATTTATTTATCATGAATTACTCGTTCATACTCCTTGTATTTTTCATTCAAATCCTAAAAACGTTTTAATTCTTGGGGGTGGAGATGGTTGCGCCTTACGAGAAGCCCTACGCTGGAAGAGTGTAGAAAACGTTACTCTGGTAGATATAGACGAAGAAGTGGTAAATTATTCTAAAACCTGGCTAACAGATTTAAATCAAAACTCTCTTAATCATCCAAAAGCCAGAATAATTATTGAAGATGCTTTTAATTTTATAAAAAATTCAGATCTAAAATGGGACATAATCATCTGTGATCTATCAGACCCTATAGAAAACAGTCCTGCTCTGGCTTTATTTACTAAAGAGTTTTTTGAAAGTTTAACCCAAATATCCCATCCCCAAACCATAATCAGTGTGCAATCTGGACCAGCTGCCCCACCTGATCACTTTTGTTTTACTAGAGTCGCCAATACCCTAAAACGAGTTTTTCCTTATTTTAAGGCTTGTTTGTGTTTTTGTCAGGCCTACATAACACCTCTGGCCTTTTCCATTGTTTCCAGCCAGCCTTTTAAAAAATTAAATGCTGGGGAAGTAGAAAACATTATCCAAAACAATCTAGAGGGAGATTTAAAATACTTAGATGGGGAAACTTTTTTGGCCAGTCAAAATCTGCCTAAATTTCTAAAACAAGCCCTAGAAAAAGAACAAGTCGTCTATACTTTAGACAATTTGCCTCAATGGTTTAACTCTGACCTTAATAAAAACGTATAAAAAACTAACAGTTACTAGTTCCTTTAATTTTACTCTTTATTAAATACTTCTCATAAAACAATGCCCCTTGATTCCAGATTGGACAAGGGGCATTTTAATTCACAAGACTTCTTAAATTTACCAAACGTGTTTTCTTTGTTCTTTTACAGCCTGTTCTTGTTCTTCAAATGACTTAAAGCCTGCCTGATGTAAAGCATCTAGAACTGTTTCATCCCAATCCCAGTTAGCATAAATAACAGGTTTATGAAAAGTTTTTCTAAACTTATCCAATTCTTGACGATAAAATTCTTCTTTAGATGAGCCAAGGTGAGAATGAATTTGCTCATGTAGTCTAGCTAATTCACCTTCATACCATTCTAGTAAATCCTTGGCAGTAACACATTTTTTTACAATATGTTCATAATTGTTTTGAGTTAACAGATCCTTTAATCTGACCAGATGTTGCTCTTTTAACCACTTCCCTAAATCTTTGAGAGGGATATTTTCTGCCTCTGTTTCTGCGATGTCAAACTTGGTTTGAGCATAAGTATCTGGCACAACTGATGCAGAAACAATCCCTGCAATACAAACCAAACCTCTTATAATTTTGCTATTAGAAACACCCTGACCACAGAATCCTATTTTCTTTTTGTATTTTTGCCCAGTAAAAATAGTCACTAAAATCGCCCATACTACTGCAGGATCTTCTTCGTCGTAAATATATCTTAACCTGGCATTATCTCTGTCTGTCCCCAAGACGAGCTGAGTCATATCGTTGGAACCAATGGAAAAGCCATCAAATTCTTTTATAAAATGTTTGGCCAAAATAGCATTGCTGGGTATCTCAGACATTAAAATTAATTTTAACCCATCTGTTCCAGATCTGAGATGATGCACGTCTGCTAAATAACGTTTCATACTTCTGGCTTCTTCTATGGTTCTTACAAATGGCAGCATTAAATGTAAATTTTTGCCTCCATAAGCACCTCTGGCCAACTTAAAAGCCTCTAGCTCCCAATCGTGAATTCCTCTAGAAACACCTCTATAGCCAAGCATAGGATTATCTTCATGCTCCTCAAATAGATTGCCACCTACTAAATTTCTGTATTCATTTGTTTTATAATCAGTGGTTCTATAAATAATTGGTTTGCCATAAAAGGCCATAGCAAATAATCCCAAACCTTGAGCTAAAGTCTGAACGTATAATTCTTTGCCTGTCCTATATCCTTTTGCCTTTAAAATACTTTTAATTTTCTCTGGCAACTGACTTACTTCGTCCATCTCCTGCTTATAACCAGTATTTATAGCTACCTTATCTCTTAATTCCTGAATTCTCGTAAGGACTTCTTTAACATAAGGCTCATCTTTTATTCTGTTATAAACTTCCTCAATATGATCTTCTATTTCCTGTTTCCTTCTTCTTGTCTCTGGATCATGTCCAGTGAGAGTAGCTAATTCTTTTTTATAGCCCAAAATAGCTGCTATATGCTCTTTCAAATCTACAGACGTTTTTAATAAATCCAGATAATTGGTAGCCTTATCTAAATATTGATCCCACTTATGATCCAATTCTCTTATCTGACGGTGGATAGCTAAAACTTCCTCTGTACCTTTACTTCCTTCTATTTCGGTCAATTCATTAACTCTTTGCTTAAGTCCCGTGATAATACCTACGTACTTTCTAAGCTTTAAATCTAACGTAACCACACCTGCTGCCAATTGATCTTTTATAATTTTCACCAAAGCATTTTCCAGATCAGCCAATTTCTCATCTACTATTTTCTGGAGCTTACCTTGATCGTATGCTTCCAGGGCCAAAGGATGTACTCCAATATTGCCCAACATAAATTCGGCTCTCAATAAACCAACTTCAAAATCAGGCACATTGCGCAATCTGGACAAAAACATAGCCTGACCAACGTCAGCTAAAATAATACCTACTTTGGTCTTAGTGGCTGGCAACTTGCTGGTATCTATCTCCCCACCCACTTCTACTAGAGGTATTAGTCCTTGATAAACTTTACCCCTGGATGCATCTACAGTAACCTCCATACCATCCAGAGCTCTTAACACTTCTAATTTTTGAATGCCTATAATCGCAGGTATGCCCAATTCTCGAGACGTAATAGCAGCGTGGCTAGTATCTCCACCTGCATCTGCTAAAATAGCGGAGGCAATCCTCATACCTGGAACCATATCAGGATCAGTCCTTTCTGCAGCAAGAACATCTCCTTTAGAAATTTTATTCAATTCTAAAGCAGAGCGCAAAAACTTGACCACTCCCTGGCCAGCACCTCTAGAAGCTCCATTCCCCTCTAAAAGCACCTCCACATCATTTAAAGCCTCAGGATCTACCTCTAACCTCTTCATATAAATAGTATTAGGATGTTTCTCCAATTCTTCGTTCCAACGAGTCTCAGGTCTGGCCTGCACAAACCACAATCTATCGTATTCATCTATACAAAATTCTGTGTCCATAATCATCCCGCCATAAGCCTTACTTATGGCTCTTACGCCCTTAGCTACCATCTCTGCTTGAGCAAGAGACAAAGCCCATCTACAGGCTACGTCTTCGGGAACGTCAACTACCTTTGTGCCACTACCACTCTGATCGTAAACTATCTTCTTATTTTTAAAACCCATGAACCGAATAACAACTTCTTCCCCATCATCTCTTTGAAACACATAAAACTTATCAGGTGTGACCATTCCACTAACCACAGCTTCTCCAAGTCCATAACTGGCATCTATAGAAACCAAATCATTTCTATCCGTGCCTCTACATCCTGTTGCAGTGTCTGCGCTAAAAGCAGTACCCGAAACAACGGGATTTATCATTCGCATAATACATACAGATAAAGAAGTGTTTTCTATGGCCCAATCCTTTTTAGCTTCTATAGCTATACTTTCATCTCCTGTTTTCTCTGCCTTAGCCAAGGCATCTAAAATAGCTTCACGCCTATAAGTCATACTTCTCAGATTATAAGCAGAAGCACAGTCCCAGTGATAAGCTAAAACAACCTCGTCCTCACCTACGATATTTAAATACGTATCTTGTAAGCCGGCAAAAGCTTTTTTTCTACTATCTTCTCCTGCTGCAGAAGAACGTACAGCTACAGGGACGTTTTCCTCTCCAGCTTCTTTACAAATATCTCGATAAGCCTGACGTACACTTTCTTCTACCTCTTTCGGCAAATCTACAGACAAAATAGCCACCTGCACCATCACAGAACGCTTCCTAAGCTGGTCAATTCCTTCAGGAGAAGTGGCAAAGCCCTCCACAATATTGTTAATAAATGTTCTTAACTTTACTTGAGATTCATTTCGCCTTTCATCTTTTTTTATCTTATTGGCCAACTTGCGGACAAAATTTCGTAAGAATTCAGGATCTTTATTTATTTCACTACCATTCCAATCAATGGCATCATAGGCTTTATCCACCACCCGCCTGATTAAAGAGGCATTTACCTTTGCTTCGTCTAAAAGCTTATGAAAAGCCAAAGAAGAAATAGCTCTAAATTGAGGAGCTCTTACGTTTTCTATTGTGCTAATAATTGCAGTATTATAATTTTTACCACCTACTAATAATTCTGCCTCAACCCCTATTTTTTTGATATCCTCTCCAGTTAATACTAACTTTTGCTTGATCTTCTCCACCTCAGTAACACAATCTCTTGACTTTTCTTCCACTTTGGCCTTCATTTCAGATTTTTTACCCTCCTGCTTTGACTTACAACTATTTTTGGTTGTCATCTAAACGTCCCCTCTTCTTTTTTTATAATTTAATTCAGTTTCGTTAATAAACTTAAACGACCTGCAAAAAACTTTTTGCAACTAATCTTCTGCCCTGTAAAAAATTATAGAATCTAATAAGTATTGCCAAAATACAAAACAAAGTATGTCCTTAGCAGAACTAGATTACACTTTAACCTTAAATAAGGTCAAGAAAAATCCTAACTCCTATCTTATTTTTGAAGTCATGTGGACCTTACATTCCAAGCAATTTATCTCGCTCTAAATTCCACTGTACCCACGGGTTTTGTTTGTCCTGAAGCAAGTCAAATTTTCTAGGTTTTTCAAATCTCCCATCAGAATAAACTACAAATTCATATCCTTTACTTACTATAGTAGTCCATTCTTTTAAACTTACTTTATGAGGACCAGAGATTTTACCTGGTCCAGACACCACGTGAGGTTTTTGAAGAACCTTTCCCGGTACGTATTTTTCAGACACAGGTCTATAACTAACTTTTATTTTACCGTCATAAACCATAAATTTACTATAATCCCTTTGCGCCACTACCCTATACTTTGTACCAGAAACACCAGCCACAGCAGTTGGAGAACTCACCTCAAATTTATTATCTTCTCCTAACATCTTTTGAACAGATGCCCAACACTCACCAAGTACTAAATCAGTTCTTATATCCCTTTTTTCTTTATCAACAACTGCTTTAACTAGTTTAAATTTGCTATTTTCATTAAATCTTAAAACACTGTTATCTGGCAATAACAATTCCAAACGTGAATTTTTCATTACACATACGCTCAAGGGAGGAAAAAAAATTTCTCCTTCTTTAACTTCTTTTCCATTAACCAGTACTTTGCCCTGTACAAAGTTGATTTTAACCTTACCATTTACCTCTACGTTTTCTGCCAATGCAAAAGAAGATAGAAAAAAACACAAAAAAATAATACCCACTCCATATAGTATCGTTCTCATTTAACTAACCCCTTCAGTTATGACCTGAGTGCAAAAACTTAAAACTGACGTTTTTGATTAAATTTTTAAATATAACTAGATTATTAAAAAATTCTTATTAAGTCTAACTACTTAAACTAATTTTTGATTTTTGCAATTGGAATAGTTATAGAATAACTTATATTTTGATTATGCAAAAAATCTTTTAATTTATTTAAAAATTCATCTTTGTTAAGGGTCCATATTTTCCACTTAGCTTTCATAGAAGCAGTAGCAAGAGAAATGTCTAACAATTCTTTTTTTAAAACCACCTGATCCCATTTACTTAGCTCCAAATCAAAATTATGAATACTATCTGCCGACACCCAACCAGTAGTAATAATCTCAAAATGTTCAGTTAACTGATCCATAACCTCTGGTAAATCAAAATATTGACCCCACAACTTTAGCCAAAGATCTTGTAATGATGACGCACTAGTCTCTAAAACATGATCTCCAAAAATTAAAATCCCTCTCCAATTATTCTCTCCTTTTATAATAGTAAGCTGTAATTTAGCTCCAGGTTTTACTTCCAAACCTGTTAATATTTGTAATCTATTTAAAGTAATAAACTCTTCTGGACTAACTCCTTGCAAACTTAAATTATAAACTATTTTATTTTTAGCAGTAAACAATACTCCATATTTTCTAAGTTCTTTGCGAAGTAATTTTTTATTTATCTCACACTCTAATTTTAATTCTATCTGATTTTCACTTTGATTAAAAAAAATTTCTCTATATCCATAAATTAAGTTATCCACCTCTGGTTCTAAAAAATCTCTTAATACAGACAATCTATCATCACTTAAATTAACGCCTAAAATATGCTCAGTCTCTTTTAAACAAGCCTGTAAAAAGGCCTCCTTGTAGGCACTCTTTTTTACGTCCAAACTAGACTGAGTTTCTGGAGTCTGAAGTTTAACATCTACAACAATACCTGCCTCTACTTTAGAGCAAAATAAAAACAAAAAACATAACGTTAATATAACTTTTTTCATTTCAACTTCCCTTTATTAATCTCCGAAAACACTTCCATCTTTGCACCTACAGTATGTCTATAATTAAGAAGTTAACTCTTCCCATATATTTCCGTGTCTCTGCTAAAGGAAATAGCTAGCAGAGACACAGAAACCTCGTTTAAAACAACCTCAACATGTCTTTTAGTTTTTTAATCGCCAAAACAGCATCCACACCTTTTACAGGAGCTTGAGGATGAAACAGTCCTGTTCTAAGATCTGTACTTAACAGACCCCTGGTAGTACAAAGCATAACTGCATTAAAGGCATAATGACTGGAGGGGATATCAGGAATATTACTTTCTTGACCGATAAATTCACTGGCCAGTTTATCATTTCCAGTAGCTCGCACGATTATATCCTCAAAAAGCAAAGCTACTTCTACTTTGGTCATAGGCTCATTGGGTCTAAAAGTATGGTCAGGATAAGGTTGTAAGCCCTTTACTCCCAGATCTATTACCAGATAAATATCATTTTTTAGGGGATGATTAGCTATATCAGTAACTTTAATTTTTTTATACAAATCAGCCAAATTCATTTGAATGCCAGAAGGTGGCTCAAAACCCTGTTTTTCTACTTTTTGAGAACGAGTATAAAAACGCTCCAAATCAAGTTCCTCTATTAACAGGCCTGCCATATCTGCTCTAGTTAATTTATCTACCAAAACAATTTCTTTGCCAAGTTTACTCTGTGGGGCTGCGCGATTGGCTTTTTGCACCAATTCCCATCTCTCATTAGCCCTTTCTTGAAACCCTTTTCCTATGGAAATCACTTTGGCATACATTTTTTCTGCCCGAGGAAATCTTAGGCCATACAAATAGGCCTCTCCCATATAAAAATAGAGGGCAGGATTATTAGAATCTATAACCTTCCCTCTATTAAAAGCATCTTTTGCCTGTAAAATCAATTTATCTGGAGATATTTTATGTAATTTTCTAAAAGCAATATATCCTCTCATTTCAAGGCAGATACAGGCTATTTTTTGTTCTTTACCCTTAGCCTTTCTTTCTCCTTTTTGAATCAACCTAAAACCTTGTTTATCGCCTGCTAACACCAATAAATATCCCTTGCCAGCCAAAGCTGGACCATAATCTGGGGCTAGACTAAGCGCCTGTTCAAACTCCTCTCGGGCAAGATTAATTTTATCCTGATCCAAATATTTAAGCCCTTGTTCAAAATGATGTTCTGGATTGTCCATAATTCCACTAGGAACTCTCCCTTTTGGAGCACATCCTACAACCACCATTAAAAATACAGTCACAATCAATAAAAAATTAAAAAGGATATTTTTACGCCCTATGTTCATAGTCCCGTCCTCTTTTTTTGGTTAGTCTAAAATAATCATTACTCTACATTTTTCTAAAAAATTTTGATTTTTGCTCAAGGCACGCAATTCATTGGCCACCTTATTGCTAATTACCAAATCTGTTCTAGCTCTTCCCTTCACCTGAATAGCTTTTACAATAAAAGGATTATTTGCAACTCTTGGGTTCATCTTGGCCTTTTCTAAATCCTTGGCATAGCCAGCCATGCCCTGTTGGATAGCGTATTCCCTGCTTACAAAAGCAGAGCCATATACTTCCTGACCATTTTCATCATACACCTTAGGACTCATAGCAGGACGAGCACTTAAACCTCTGGCATCAATAATTAGGCCTGTATAAACCACCTGAGGTTTGGGCTGAGTCTCAGCTTGAGGCACGGTAGGAGGTTGAGGTGTTGAAATCTCAGGAGTAGTAGGAACTGATGGAGTGCTGACAGCTGGTTTTTGGGGAAGCAATTCACTTGGTTTTTGCATCTTTGTGCCAAATTGAATGGTTGGAGGGATTAAAATATTAGCCAATCCTCCTCGTAAATTAACCCCCACGGTAACTTCTACTGAACCATCAGACATATAAGAAATGTCCAGAACCTGTGAATTTTGTAAAAAACCATTGACCCTGGAGACAATAATATCATTGGTAACCATATAATTTTGAACAGTGGTTGTAGAATCTATTTGTACCCCTTTAATAACTTCTAATAAATTTCTTCTGGCAACTACTGTAGCCGCCCTTACAGCCATAGCCCTGGCCTGAGCCATGTTGACCGCTGTAGCGGGTGGGGCTCCAATACCTTTGGCAGTAACTACTCCTGTGGTCCAATCAATTTGACCATTGGCAAATTTCTGCACATAATCTCCACTAGATTGAGCCATAGCTCCAGCACTTATTAGTAACCCCAAAATCCAACTAACTAAAAATATTCCCAATGTTTTTCTCATACCTCTCCTCCTGACAGTTAACGTTTTTTTATTTTTCTTAAATAATAACGAGCAGACTTATTCCTAGGCTCAAACAGCAAAGTCTTTTTCCACCATTCAACCGCCTTTATGATATCGCCCCTATTATAGGCCCGCAAAGCCAACTCGTTATATACCTTAGCCAAATTATGCCTGGCTTCACTATCTCTGGTATTAATTCTAAGAGCCTTTTTCCAAATAGCAATGGCTACGTCCACTTTACCCTGATTAAAATACACCCAACCCAAAACATTTAACGACTTAATATGCTTAGGATTAAGAGCTAAAGCCCGTTTTAACTCCAACTCAGCATTATACACCATATCCAATCCCAAAAAGGCGTTGGCCAAGCGATAATGAGTCTCTGGATCGTCAGAACCCACTTTTTGGGCCTTTCGCAAAAAAATAATGCTTTGCTTTAAATTATGCTCTACTCCATAAATAACTCCAATAAAATAATAAGCATTGGCATTGTAGGGATCTATTTTTAAAACAGATTCAAACTCTTGCATTGCCTGTCGCGATTTATCATTTTTTAACAATAAAACCCCGATCCAAATCCTGGCAAACGTATTATCTGGTGAGATCTCCACAACTCTTTTAAAATATTTATAAGCTAAAGAAAATTTCTTTCTCTTAGCGCACAGCAAACCTAACTGGTTGAGTGCAAATTCATTTTTGGGATCAATCTGAATAACCTTTAAAAATATCTTTTCAGCCTCTTCTAACTTACCCTGATAATGCAAGTCAGAGGCCTTAAAAATCAGATCGTTCACATCCACAGCCAAAGCCAAACTAACCCCACTCAATACCCCCCAAAAAACGAGCACAGAAATAACCTTTCTCATGTTCTTTTCCTAAACATTTATTTCAAAACTTAACGTTCTAAACAAAAACATTCCAACGCAATCCCCTAACCAATCAGCAACCACTGCTACACAAATTACTATATAGTCACATTCTGCAGAGCCAAAATCCCTTTAGCCACACTATAAGCAAGTTTATGCCGAAAATCTACGTGACTTAACAATCTTTCTTCTTCTGGGTTGGAAATAAATCCCAATTCCAATAAAATAGAAGGCATCTTTGCCCTTCGTAAAACATAAAAATTAGCACTATGCACCCCTCTATTTTTCAAAGGCAAGTCTTTTTTTAAAGCTGATTGCAGATAAGAGGCAACTTTTCCACCAGCTTCCCAATATCTTTTCCGTTCAAACAAAAATAAAATTTGCTCTATATCGACGTATCCTTTTTGGACCAATTCAGTTTTTTCTAACTTTAAAACAGAATTTTCAAACTTAGCCACTCTGGCAGCCTCTTTACTAGATGCCCTTTCAGAACAAAAATAGGTCTCCATACCCCTTGGTTTTCTATTTCTATTCGCATTTACGTGAAAAGACACAAACAAATCTGCACAATATTGATTGGCTGTAGTAGTTCTGGCGCTAAGAGGGACAAAATAGTCTTCTGTTCTGGTAAAAAATATTTTTAAATTAGAATTATATTGATTTAGAATTTGGGCTGTGCGCTTAGCCACATCAAGATTTACGTTTTTTTCTTCCAGCCTATGCAAACCTACTGCTCCAGAGTCAAAACCACCATGGCCAGGATCTAATACTATTCGTTTAATATTATAACCAAGTCCTTGCTTTGATGCCAATTTGGCAAAAATCCGTCTTTCCTCTTCAAGGGCTTTTTTTTCTAATGGCGTTAATTTCTTCTTTTTTTCTTCTCTTCTAGGGGGAAGAGGTTTTTGACTGATAATGTCTATCATCATCCGGGAATACGTATCTTCTGGATTTAAACTCAATACTTTTCTAAAGCTACTTAAAGCAGCTCTCATATCTTTTAGCTGAAAATAAGCTCGGCCCAAAAGTCCCCACAACCATTCATTATTAGGTTCAATTTTTACTGCTTCCTGTAAAACTTTAATTGCCTCTTTAAACTTACCCTTAGCCAAAAATTCCTGTCCCTGCAAACCCAAATCAAATCCAGAACTAGCCCCCGCCACACCAGACAACAGGGAAACACAACTACTACCCAGCAACAACAAAGCCTTTCTCCTGCTCAAATACACCTCTACCTTCTCCTTTAGCTTAAAAACTGCTTTTAATACAATCTTTTTAATTTGGTTCCAGGATAATAAAATTGCAAAATCTTCTGATAATCTTTGCCTTTTTGGGCCAAGTTATAAGCTCCCCATTGACTCATTCCAACACCATGTCCATATCCCTTACCTGAGAAATAAATTTTATTGCCCTGTTGACTTACCTTACACAACGTAGATTTTACCCAAAAAGGACCCAGCCAAATCCTTAAACTATTGCTCGCTAACAAAATACGTCCATTTCTAGCCTGTATTTCAAAGGCTTCTACCCTGCCAGAAGGAGAGAATTTGGCGCATTTTATTCTTTTTATCCCCGCCAAGCCAAAGCCCTTGTCGTGGAGTACCTGCTCCAATTTAGAAAGAGGCACTTCTGCTTGCCAATACATTTTTTTGGCTTCATTAGAATAATAATCCTGTTTTATCTTAAAATAAGGGAAATTCACTTTCCACACATTTTGAGCAGATTCTAAAACCCCTCCACTATGGGCGTGAAAATAAGCCAAAACAGGTCTATTCTTATAAAATAAAATTATCCCCCTGGTCTCATCTACTGCCCGTTTACTTCTAAGATGAGAAGATACACCACCATAAACCTGAGAACCTACGTCTGAATATAAATCGTAATCCTTATCTTCAGACTTTAAGTGCAAAAAATAGGCATAAGATCTAGCAGCTACAGCTTGCGCTTTTAAGGCCTCAAGAGGCCAAGCAGGCGACATCTCTTTAGGCACGACGCCTTTTAAATACTCTTCCAGAGGTAAATAATTGATAACCAAAAGTTGCTTATTTTTTACTTTTAAAGCTAACCAGCCTCTATAAATTTTATCTTTAAATTTAACATACCCATAATCTTTCAAAAAAACAAATCTATCTAATTTTTTTTGATTTAAAAATAGATTTTTGTTTTGTACCGTAAAAAAGTACCTGCCCGAAGGATAAAAACTCTTATTCAAATAAAAACCCTTAGGAAAAATAAACTCTACTTGTATGCTCTTCACTAACAAAACTCTTATCTTAGGTTCTTTTCTTAACTCAGGAGAAACAGATACTTTCTGTTTACAAGGGGCTGTTTTTAGTTCTCTATTAATCCTATCAAGCATATATTGAGCAGTAGAATAACGAATATCTTCAGGAAATAACTTTATAAACATTTTAAAATAACGCAGAGATTGCGTTAGTTCTTGCTGTTCATAACACAACATTGCCAAATTAAAATACGCATTTTTCAGTTCTTTACATCCTTTAAAATCAGCAATTGCTTTTTTATAATAATCTTTGGCCAATTTTTTTTGGTCTAAAAATAAAGCGCTTATGTCCGCCATTCTCACTAAAGCAAAAGCTTTAACTGACTTATCCTGAGCATAACTATAGACTATATTATAGTTTTCTATGGCTTGAACAAAATTGCCCTTTTCTAAACATTGAGAGGCCTGTTGTAAAAGTGGATTAGGGTCAAAAATATAGCCTTCTACATTCCTTGCAAAAACAAAAAATAAAATCAAAAATAATTTAATTGTTTTAACCATTTCTCAATCTCTTTTTTTAATTCTCTAACATTTGCAGGGGTATTCCAGATAACATTACTTTCTTTTTTAAACCAGGTTAATTGTCTTTTGGCATAAGCTCTGGTATTTTTCAACCATTTTAATTTCATTTCTATAAAATTAACCTTTCCTTCTAAATATTCTATTATTTCAGGAATACCAATACCACTAAATCCAGGTAAACTTTTATCTCCATACTTTAACCAAGCCTGTTTTACTTCTTCAATAGCTCCTGTCTGAATCATTTTATCGATTCTTTGTGCTAAAAAATCTGTAAGCAAACTTAAATCCATTTTTAAACCAATTTTTAGGCAATTATATTTAGTCACGTTTTGTTCTTGTTTTTTGTGCCAGGTAGAAAAAGGTTTTCCTGTTTGGAAATAAACCTCTAAGGCCCTTTTTATTCTCTGTTTATCGTTAAAGTGAATTTTAGAAGCATATTCTAAATCCACTTTAGATAGATACTCGTACAAAAAAGCAAGACCTTTTTCTTGCTCCCACTGAGTAACTTTTTGACGGATCTCCTCTGAAATAGGGGGAATAGGAGCAAGACCTAAGAGCAAAGCCCGTAGATACAGTCCTGTTCCACCTACTAGCACAGGCAATCTTTTTTGCTCGCTGACTTGTTTAATCTTTTCTTCAGCCAGGCAAACGAATTGGCCGGCATTGATTTGCTCGTAAACCTTTAAAAAACCAAATAAATAATGAGGACAAACTTGTTGTTCTTCTATACTAGGTTGGGCAGTTACGATGGGAAAATCTTGATAAACTTGTCTGGAGTCAAAATTAATAATAGCTATAGGATATTTTCTAGCCAAATCCAAGGCTAGACTAGTTTTGCCAGTACCTGTAAGGCCTAACAAACACAAGAAATTAAGTTGAGCCATATTTTTCCTTTAAAGCTACTTCCACCTCTAAAGGCACCAGCCCTGAAATCTCTCCCCCCAATTTAGCCACTTCTTTAATAATAGTGGAGCTAATATACAGCCATTTATAATCAGTCATTAAAAACACTGTTTGAATGTCAGCATTTAATCTGCGATTCATTAAGGCCAATTGAAATTCATACTCAAAATCAGAAACAGCCCTAAGCCCCCTGAGAATGGCTATGGCTTTTTTTTGCTTGGCATATTTTATTAACAAACCTTTAAAAGGCTCCACCACTACTCTAGGTTCGTTGCAAAAAACTTTTTTGGCCAATTCTACTCGTTCTTCTAAAGAAAATAACGTTTTTTTAGGCGTATCGCAAGCTATGCCTAGAATTATTCTATCAAAAATCATCAAGCCTCTTCTAATTAGACTGAGATGCCCATTGGTCAAGGGATCAAACGTACCAGGATACACTGCTATCTTGTCCATATCAATACCTTAGTCTGACCAAATAATTTTTGTTTGTATAAATTTAAACCTAACAAATCTTCTTCTGCTTGAAAAGTGCTTTCCACCTCTGCAACCAACACTCCGTTTCGAGATAATAAACTCCCGGTCAAAATTAGTTGTAAAGTCTTAGTTAAATAATTTTTACCATAGGGAGGATCTACAAAAATAAGATCAAACTGAAGACCTGTTAACTGAGTTTCTAATGCTTTTAACGCATCTTTGCAAATAACTTTTGTTTTGCTTGCATCTAGTTGCAATTCTAAACAATTTTTTTGAATGCACGCGCAAGCCTGACGCATTTTTTCTAAAAAATAAACCTGCAGGGCCCCTCTACTAAGGGCTTCAAAGCCAAGCACTCCACTTCCAGCAAATACGTCCAACACAATTTCTTCACCACCAAAAAAACCCAAAGACCTCAACATAGAAAACAAAGACTCTCTAACCCTTGCTGTAGCAGGTCTATATCCCTCTCCTCGAGTGGTAATAATTTTTCTTCCCCTATATAAGCCACCAGTAATTTTTAGCATAACTTACCACAATCTACTGATTAACTGGCAGATCAGAATGAATCTTATTTAACAAAGATATTACGTCCAAAATTTCATCTCTAACATCAGTTTGATCGATTAGGTCTAACTTAGCCAAAAACTCTTTGTGCTGCTCTAAAGAGGTAATCTTCTCTTTTAATTCTGCAAATAAATAATCCCAATTTACAAGGGAAATGCGCTTTTCTTCTGGCACTCTGCCCTGAACCCTATCTAAGGCAATCTCGCATTCTTCAAGATATTCTGGAATATGCACAGAAAAAGAATAACGTTTTTTTATTAGGGTGGCTAAAATGTTTTGTTTTTCTTCTTCACCGTGCACTAAAAACACTTTTAAATTTTTATTTTTAAAATGTCCCAACCAAGTTAAAAGTTGACTTTGCCCAGCGTGAGATGAAAACCCGTTTATTGTATAAACTCTAGCTCTAACAGCCACTTGCTCGCCAAAAATCTTTACACTTTTGGCCCCATCCACAATTTTACGTCCTGTGGTGCCCTTGGCCTGAAAGCCTACAAAAACAATACTTGCTCCGTCTCTCCATAAATTGTGTTTTAAGTGATGTTTGATCCTTCCTGCATGAGCCATACCACTGGCAGAAATAATAATTGCAGGCTGATTAAAATTATTTAAACGCATAGAATCTTGTGTACTAAGAGAATATTTTAAAGTGGGCAAATCTAAAGGACTATCTCCTTTTTGCAATAAAGATTTGCCTAATTCATCAAAGTATCGATAATGTTTTTTAAAAACCTCTGTAGCCCGTATAGCCAAAGGACTATCCAAAAAAATCGGCATGTCCTTGGGCAATTTATCTTCTCTATACAATAAATGTAAAATAAACAAAATTTCCTGCGTTCTTTCCACAGCAAAAGCAGGAATAATCACCTTTTCTCCATTTTTATAAGCGTACCAAATAGCATCAAGCAATTCTTCTCTAGTTTGACCTTCGTCTTTATGATCTCTATCTCCATAAGTTGATTCCATAAACACAAAATCAGCCTGTTCAAAATATGTAGGATCATTGACAATAAGTTGGTGAGGACGACCAAGATCACCTGAAAATACAAAATCATAAGCCCTATCTTCCTGCTGGAGCGTAAGTTTTACAGATGCTGAGCCCAAAATATGTCCAGCATCATAAAGAGAAAATTCCAACCCAGGAAAAGGACAAACCTTTTGTCCGTAATCAACTTTTTCAAAAAAAGACAAAGTATTGTCCACATCTTCTTGTGTATAGAGAGGTTCTATTAAAGTTGTAGAGTTATCTCCCCTTCTAACCTTTTTCTTTTTCTTCCATTCCACTTCCATTTCCTGCACATGAGCACTATCAGCCAGCATGATGTCCAACAAATCAGCCGTAGGAGGAGTGAGATAAATTTTACCTTTAAAACCCTCTTTGACCACCTTAGGCAACAGACCTGAGTGATCGATATGAGCGTGAGTAATGATAATAAAATCAAGATGTTTGGGATCGTACTCTTCTATGTTCCAATTTCTCTTTTCTATTTCTCTATTGCCCTGATGCATACCGCAATCTATGGCAAAACGCCTCCCATTATAAGACAAAATAAAACAAGAACCGGTAACAGTCCTGGCAGCTCCTAAAAATTTAATTTTCACCTTCTCTCTCCACTATTTCTGATATTTTTCCATATCTTTGGCCCGAATTTCAGCCCTTTTTATTTTACCACTAATAGTTTTAGGCAGCTCTTTAACATATTCTATAATTCTTGGATACTTATAAGGAGCAGTTACCCTTTTTACGTGATTCTGAATGTCTTTAGTTAACTGCTCTGAGGGCTCATAGCCATCGGCCAAAACGATACTTGCCTTTACAGCCTGCCCTCTTACAGGATCAGGCACACCAGTTACTGCAGCCTCCACCACTGCAGGGTGAGTAATAAGCGCGCTTTCCACTTCAAAAGGACCAATTCTATAGCCAGAACTCTTTATCAGATCATCTACTCGCCCCAAAAACCAAAAATACCCATCTTCATCCATCCACGCCTTATCTCCTGTACAATAAAAACCATTTTTAAAAACTTTGGCAGTCCTTTCTGGCTCATCTAAATAACCTTCAAAAAGCCCTACTGGTCGATTTTTATCAACACGCACACAGATCTCTCCTTCATCTCCAGGTAAAACTTCTTCTCCTTCTTCGTTTAACAAAACTATATCCCACCCGGGCGAAGGCTTGCCAATAGAGCCTGGCTTTGGCTCCATAAAGGGAAATGTAGCTATCTGCAGTACTGTTTCTGTCTGCCCATAGCCTTCATAAATGGGAATCCCCAAGGCCCTTTTCCAATCTTCAAACACGCTGTCATTTAATAATTCACCCGCAGTGGTACAATGTCTCAACGCTTTAAGGTCGTACTTACTCAAATCCTCTCGCACCAAAAACCTATAAACTGTAGGTGGAGCACAAAAAGTAGTTACTCTATGTTCACTAATGACTTCCAACAAATCACCGGGATTAAATTTTCCCCTAAAATCATACACAAATACCGTTGCCCTAGCCATCCATTGGCCATAAAATTTACCCCAAATTGCTTTGGCCCATCCTGTATCAGCAACAGTTAAATGAATGTCCCCTGGTTCAAGATCGTGCCAATAAAAACCAGTAATAACGTGTCCGAAGGGATAGGTATGATTGTGAGTTATCATTTTGGGAAGACCAGTAGTACCTGAAGAAAAGAAAATAAATAACTTATCCTTACCTCCTGGCTTTGAACGAGGATTAAAATTTGAAGATGCGCCTTGAATTAATTCCTCAAGAGTTTTCCACTGAGCATTAGGTTTGGCACCTGCTACTATAAAAACGTCTAAACTAGGCGTTACAGACTTGATTTCTTCGATCCTAGAGACAATACTTTCATCAACGATAACCGCCTTTATTTTAGCGAAATTTACCCGAAATTCTATATCCTTAGCTGTCAATAAAGATGGAGAAGGCACGGCCACAGCCCCAATTTTATGCAAAGCAAGCACGGTCACCCAAAACTCTACCCGTCTATACAAAATTACCATCACCCTATCGCCTTTTTTCAGACCTTCTTTTACCAACGCATTGGCTAACTTAGCAGATTCACTGGCAAAATAAGCATAAGTATACTCCCGCCTGACCTTATCATCATCCACGTGAATCATAGCCAGCTCATCTGGCATTTCCCTGGCCAAAACATCCATTACATCAAAGGCAAAATTAAAATTTTCTGGAACATCAATCTTAAAGTTACTTACAAACTCTTCATAACTCGAAAATTTTTGTTTTTTATGCATCTTAAACTCTCCTTGTATATAACATCTACAATTTTTTATAAATAAACTAACATTATTTTCTAACACTATTAAAAATCAACATCTTACTAATCAACATCTTACCAGTTACTAGCAATCCATAAAAAATGTTTTAAATCATTTTATCTACAACTTATCTACAACAAACTCTTAGTTGCAGTTAAGCTAGAGTAACATTTTTAGGAGTAAAAATTCACAGTATAGATTTAACTTTAGATTATCAAACCACCAGGTGAAAATTTTTACACAATTACGTCTAAAAATTCAGCATCACCATCAACACCTCTTAGAGCATGAGGCGTTCTAGAAGAAAAATAAAGACTATCTCCTGGCTCTAGAATTAAAACATCATCTCCCAATCTAATTTCTAATTTACCTTTGAGCATGTAGATAAATTCCTGACCTGCATGGGTATTAAAATTCAACTCTTCTTCTTTTTTAGAAGGAACAGTCACTAAAAAAGGCTCCATCCTGCGCCCACTAAATTTATAGGCTAAACTTTTATAGGCATAATCCTTACGCCTCTCCACACTAAGACCTTTTCCTTCCCTAACCAGAGCATAAGAATGTAAATGAGCTTCTTTTCCCGCGATAAGCACAGTTAAATCAACTCCACACACTTTGGCCACTTCAAACAAGTAACTTACAGGGATTTCTCTATCCCCTGCTTCATAACCAAGCACCTCTTCTGGACTCACACCAAGCTTATGGGCCAATTCTTCGGGGCTAAACTCTAAAGCTTCTCTAAGTCCCTTTAATCTTTTGGCAATTTCTACGTATGGTGGTACGCTCATAAGTTAACTCCTATAATTTTTTTATGATTTATATTTAAAAAAGTTTTAATATACAGTTTTTTTTAAATTGGACATAACAGACTACATATTCTCTAAATATCAAGTAACGCATAATTGTAAACCTATATAACAAAAAGATGAAAATGAGTTTGTTAGAATAGTCCTTAACCTAAAATACTCCATCATTCAACAACATAAATCACCCTAAAAATCTCTCTCCCAGCACAAAGGCCTGTTGCAGGCTTTTCGTGGAGGCCAGACCTTTTCCTACCAAATCGTACGCAGTGCCGTGATCCACAGATCCTCTAAAAAAAGGCAGTCCCAGAGTTACATTCACACTCTGGCCAAAGTATAGCATCTTTAAAGGAGCCAAACCTTGATCATGATACATGGCCAACACAACGTCATAATCTCCATTTTGGGCTTTATAAAACAAAGTATCTGCAGGGAAAGGCCCCTCACAATCTATGCCTTTTTGTCTGGCCTTATCTAAAGCAGGGGCAATAATATCCAGCTCCTCTTGACCTATTTTCCCGTTTTCTCCAGCATGAGGATTTAATCCACACACTCCAATCTTTACTGTATCCCTAAAAAGTTTTCTAAACTGAAACGTTAATTCTAAACAACGAATAATCTTTTCCTGACTGATTAAAAAAGGCACTTGCTTTAAAGGAGGGTGGGTAGTAACCAAACTCACCCCAAAACCAGAACTCCAAAAATGCATACAAACGTCTTCTGAAGTTAAACCAAAGGCAGAGGCTAAAAACTCTGTATGACCAGAAAATGAAAAACCAGCTTGTTGCAACGTGTATTTATTTAAAGGTCCTGTAATTAACACCTTATAATCAAATTGTTTAATTAAGTCACAAGCTAATTCCAGACTTTTACCAGCGACTAATCCACCTGCTGAAATGGCTTTCCCTGGTTTAAAATCTAAATTTCCACCAAAATCAGGCTCTATACAAAAAATACCCCTATCTGGAACTGCATCATCCTTGGAAATTAACTGCCAAAAAGGAGCTATGCCTGCAATTTGGCAATGATAGAGCAAGGCCTTTTCTAAACCAATTATAAGTAAAGAAGAAGGTAAAGCTTTTTGCCTAGCTAAAAGCACAATAAGCTCTGGGCCGATTCCACCAGGATCTCCCATTGTGTATAAAAACATGCGCTCCCCCTTTTCGTTATTCACAATTTACCAGACTATATTGCCTCTGGCCATTTTATAGGTTGGACACTTTTTGATACCAATCACAAAAATCACTTAAGATCTTTTGATGGTCAAAGGCAAGTTCTGGCAGGGACTTTAAAGCAAAAAACTTTACTCTAGCAGCATCATCTCCTGCTTTTAAGGTGCTGAGATCTTTTGGCTCTGCCACAAACACAATACTTATGGTGTGAAAACGAGGATCTCGTTTAGGATCTGAATATACACCCAAAAGAGTACGTAAACTAACTTCTAAGCCTGTTTCTTCTTTGGCCTCTCTCAAGGCCGCCTGTTCCACACTTTCCCCATAGTCCACAAACCCACCAGGAATAGCCCAACCAAAAGGTGGATTTCGCCGCTCTATTAAAATAACCTTTTGGTCTACAGGGATAATAATGTCCACAGTAGGAAAAGGATTTTTATACGTCTTTACTGGATAACCGCACTTAGGACATGCTTTTATTAATTCTGACATGATTCCCCCCTTTTTAAAAAGGTACTAAAAACAAACATTGCTTTTTAAACAATTTAGGGTTAAAGGCATAGCCCCAAATGGCTCGTTTTTTTGATGTTTTTTCTCCGTTACTTATATCCCAACAATTTCATCAATGAATCTAAATTGTTAAATTAACATAATGAAAATTCTTATTATTCATAAAGGAAGTTTGGGAGACTTTATACTGTCCTTACCAGCAATAATCAGTCTAAAATATTTTTTTTCTTCCCATCCAATATATTTTGAAACCAAAGAAAGCCATCTTTTCTGGTGCAAAAAATTAAGCCTCCATCCTGCCACTCTCCAACAAAAACAAGGTATTTTCAAGTTATTTTCCATGTCCTCCTGGCCAGACGAACTCAAAAATACTCTTATCTTTTGGTTCAAAATACAAAAAAATCCATCCTTAGAGCCCAATTCTTCTAACATCACCTATTTCTATCTCACCTCAAAACAAAATTTGCCCGTTCGAACCTACCTACAACAACAATTTATTCAACTTAATATCCCCTGGCTTACCAACTGGGAAAACTTCCTTAACCTAACTAAAAAAAATAATCCAAAATATTTATTGATATTCCCTGGCTCTGGACATCCTGCCAAAAACTGGCCTCTTCAAAATTTTTATCACATTGCTAAAAAATTCCAGTCAAGGGTTTCCCTGCGCTTTGTCTTAGGCCCAGCAGAGCACAGGTTAAAAATTTTGAACTTCTCCTGGATACAATTAGAAACTATACCAGAACTCATTTCTATTCTTCAACAAACTTTTCTCGTGCTTGGTAACGACTCTGGCCCCATGCACCTGGCGTCTTTACTCAAAATACCAGGTATAGTTCTGTTTGGACCAACTAACCACCAGATATGGCAACCAGAACATCTTCACCTTATAAAATCTCCCTGTGCTTGCGCCCCTTGCTCTAATAATGCCCAAATCAATTGTGCTAATCCCAAATGTATGTCTGAAATATCAATAGAAAAAGTAGAAAAGACTTTGCACCAACTTTTGCAGTGTCACCACAAATAGTCTGTTATGTAGCTCTATCCTTGAACCCCAAAAAATACTTATAAAAATTCAAAATCAAAGGAAAAAACTTCCCTAAATAATAAAGCCAGATCCCCAAAACTTGTTTTTGAAGGATCTGGCTTTATCAAAAGGAGGAACGCATCTATATTTCTTCTTGCAAAAAACGTTCCTCACATCTAAAAATCACAAGGGGTTAGGTCTCAACTAAAAGAGATATGAAAAGAGATAATAAGAAAGAGTTCAATTTTTTTAACCAATTTTTTTAACTTTAGGGTATGACTAAAATTTGGGTTCAAAAAATTAAACTCCACACCATCTTGCGAGCTTGAAAAATTCCTGATTTTGCAAAGAAAAATTTAATCAAAGATAAACGAATCAAGTTAAAATTTTTGCCAAGAAGATAAAAGCATCTTTTCATCCAAAGCACCTTTACGAAGAATAATTAATTTATCCTGCTGAAAAGTAATAATAGTGGAAGGTTTGTCTCCGATGGGATGATTTTGAGTTCTAAAAATAAAATCAACTCCTTCTAAAATCACGGCATCTATTTGTTCAAAGCTTCTAGGCGATGGTTTATTGCTTATGTTTGCGCTCGTGGCCACCAGAGGGTATCCACAACGCAAACACAGTTTTGTTAATTCTGGATGAGAAGTAACCCTTATGCAAACCTCCTGTTTTTTATTTACGACCATAGGACTGACAAATCTTTTTTTTGCTATCCCAATCACAGATAAAGGACCAGGCCAAAATTGTTTTAAAAATTTTAACATCTTCTCAGACAAAACAACAAAATCTAAAACCTGCTCTATACTACCCGCCACTAAAGGAACGCTTTTGGACCATGCTCTTTGTTTTAATTGAAACAATTTAGATACAGCCTGAAGAGAAAAAGGATTACAGGTCAATCCCCAAAGAGTTTCTGTAGGGATTAAACCAACTTTGCTCTGCTCTAGAGCCTGATAAACCTGTTCTAGGGTACACGTCTTTGTCTTTACTATGCTTTTCTTAGAAAACACACTCTTTTCCTCGCTATCCCTAACGTTCAAAAGTAAACCTGAAGCAACTTGCTCCAACTTTTACAGGTTAGGCCTATCTCCCAGGCAAAAAATTTTAATTAGCTTACTTTTTGACCAAATCTTCAAAAAAAATGAAATAAGACCTAATTTTTCGTAACTAAAACAGATAAAAGAAGGAAATGTTAGCAAATTTTAGCCTTTTGAACGTGCAAATTCGTGTCTTCGAATATTTACAACCTATATTCACGCTCTCTCAAGCAATCGCGTGGTTACCTCTGGCAAAGATATTGCTTTTTTAAACAAAAGAGAATAGGAACTAGGTAAAAATTTCCTTAACCAAGGAGCGTTAGTTATGAGCATAAAAATAACCAATGATTACTTAAAACAGTTAGAGGTCAAACAAAATAAAACCAAAACAACTAGCTCAGACTTTCAAAATTTATTAGAGCAGGAACTAAAAACTAATCAACAACCAAAAAACATTGCAACTAACATGGCCCCAGGAACGATTTTACCCCTTAACTTACAACCTTCTAACCTTGAGTTAAATCTTATGCAAGACGTAGATAACTTATTAAAAATGTGGGAAAATTATTCCCAAAAGTTAAGCTCTGAACAAGACAGTCTAAAAGAAATCTATGGCCTACTGCAAGAAATTCAAAACAAAATAAACAAGGTAAAGCAACATCCTTTTTTTGCTAAACAACCAACTGACCTTAAAAACCTCTTAAACGAGATAGAAATTATGGCCACTACCGAAGAAATAAAAATCAACCGGGGAGATTATTTTGTATAAAATCCTCCCTATGCTAGAGACAATTTTGTTTAGGACATATTTTTGACCATTGTTTAGAGGCTATTTATCTCCAAAATAGGCCTATAGATAGCACCGCTCGGATGTAGTTGCGATTGCCAAAGAGTTATTTTATTTAGTTGCAATATAGGCCAGGAGCAATTATTTAACTCTTGTTTAAACTCTAACCAAGGATCATTAGGCCAAAAACTTTTTACCCTCCCCAAAGTTAGATGAGGATGATAAGGCCTACTTTCCTCTAGAAAACCCAATTTCGCGCACAAACTTTCTATCTGTTGAAAATAATCTTGAAAACTTGCCATCTCTCTGACTCCAAGCCAGATTACCCGCACAGCCCCTTTATTAACGAAAAAACCAACGCCATTTATAGACAATTGAAAAGGAAAAAACTTAATTTTTTCCTTTAACTGCTGCTTTAACTCTTCTACTTGATGTGTTTTTGCTTCTCCTAAAAATTTTAAAGTAAAATGATAGTTCTCAGGCTTAACCCAAACAATATGCGATCTAAACTTCCTTTTCCAAGGTGTTAACCGTCTTGCTAAAAAACAGGTTAGTTCTTCATTTATAGGTAGTCCAATAAAAATACGCATCTGTCCCTTACCTTTTTAACGAATTAAATTTTGTATTTCTAAATTTAGTTAAAAGTTCTTTTAAACAAAATTCAACACTTTGTTCTTTTATCTCCAGACGCTCACCTGCAAACAAACACTTTTTACTCCAAATCTGGCCATTAAGCCAAAAGGCCTGATAAACCGTACCTACAGGTTTTTCTTCACTCCCTCCTCCAGGACCAGCAATTCCAGAAATAGCAACTCCCACTTCTGTTTTAAATAATTTAATCAATCCCTGCACCATAGCCAGCACACACTGTTGGCTAACAGCACCGTATTGAATTAAAATTTCTCTATCTACACCAAGAAGTCTTTCTTTTATCTCATTGGCATAAGCTACAATACCTCCTTTAAACCACAAGGAACTACCAGAAACATTAGTTACAGTATGGGCTAACAAGCCTCCTGTACAAGATTCAGCTACGCTGAGCCAATAACCTTTACTTTTTAAAATTTCTGCTAATCTAAAAACAATATCCTGCATAGCTACCTCTCCTAACTTACATGTTGATTACATTCTAACTAACGGGATACGTGTAAACCTAAACGTTTAATTATTTTTTGCAAACTAACTCTTTCAATGCCACTTAACCTAGCAGCTTCTGAAATATTTCCCTTTGTTTTTTCAAGTACTTTTAAAAAATATGTTCTAGTAAAACTATCTACGATCTGCTTTTTACAAACTTTATAAGGCTTTATATCCTTTTCCATTATCAGTTCATCCATCTCTAATAATTGCACCGTTTCTATTCCTATTTTTTTTTCAGAACTAAAAACCACTAATCGCCTAACAAAATTTTGCAATTCTCTTACATTCCCTGGCCATTCTTTTGAAGTCAAATACGCCAAAACTTCTGGCGCAATTTCCTTATCTTCCAAACCAAGCTCTTTACAGGTCAAAGTTACGAAATAAGTTGCTAATAAAGGTATGTCCTCCCTTCTCTCCCGCAAAGGAGGAACGACTATCTCCATAACATTCAAACGATAAAACAAATCTTCTCTAAAAAGACCTTTTTTTATCTTCACTTCAAGATTTTGATTAGTAGTAGCTAAAATCCTTACATCACATTTTAAAGTAGTGTTGGCACCTACAGGCCTAATTTCCTTCTCCTGCAATACCCGCAATAATTTGGTTTGCACACTCAAACTAATATCCCCAATTTCGTCTAATAAAATAGTCCCCTTATGAGCTTGCTTAAATAATCCCTCTCTATCCTTGTCTGCTCCAGTAAAAGCTCCCTTTTTATGTCCAAACAACTCACTTTCCAACAAAGTCTCAGGAATGGCCGGACAATTCACGCTAATAAAAGGATAATTATTTCTAGAACTTAATTCGTAAATTTTTCTAGCCACCAATTCTTTTCCTGTACCAGATTCTCCACGGATTAAAACCGTAAAATCTGTCTTAGCTATAGCACTAATTTTTTCCTTTAATCTCTGCATCACTAAAGTGTTGCCAACTAATTCTTTATCAAAGGACAAAGACAGTATCTTTTGTTTTAATTTTTTATTCTCTTTTAAAATAGTTACCTTTTCCAAAACCTTATTTAAAACCAAATTTAATTGTTCCATATCAATAGGTTTAGTCAAAAAATCATAAGCTCCAGATTTTACTGCCTCAACAGCACTTTCTATACTTCCATAAGCAGTTAAGACAATCGATGTAATGTCTTCTTTAATAAGTTTTAACTTCTGAATTAATTCAATACCATCTAATCCAGGCATTCTTAAATCTGTAATCACAACATCTACACCTTCTGGACTATTTTTTATAAATTCTAAAGCCTGTTCAGCAGAATAAGATTTTATACATTTACAAAAAAATTTTCTTTCTAATATTCTACATAGACCATCTACAAAATCTTTTTCATCATCTACGACAATAATATTTATCTTACTATGTTCCATGTATCCTCCTTTACATCCCTTTTCAAAGGCAAAAAGACTTGAAAAACAGCTCCATTTTGATTAAATACTTCTATTTTTCCTCCAAATTCTTCTACAAATCTATACACTATGGCTAAACCTAACCCTGTACCTTTACCAACTTCCTTGGTTGTAAAAAAAGGATCAAAAATCAAGTCTTTAATTTCTGGGGCAATACCAGGTCCATTATCTCTAACTTCTAAAATAAATTCCGTATCAGATCGTTTCAAAGTAACTACGACCAAAGGATTATCTCTATCTTCCACTGCATCAAAGGCGTTCAAAATTAAATTAGTAAAAATCTGCTCCAATACTCCACCGTCATACCGCAACAAAAATAAATCTGTATTATCAATAAATTTAAAGGTAATCTTTTTTTTCTTAGCTTGAACTTCAAAAATAGACGTTATATTACGAACAAGTTCTTTTAAATTACAAATTCCAAAAGAGGTCTTTGGTCTCGCAAAATTTAATAAGTCTCTTAAAATTTTTTGAGCTTGTAAAGCATGTTTCTGAATTATTTTTAAATCTTTTAATCCCTGCTCTGTATTGATAGTTTCTTTTAATAAATCCACATAACACAAAATAACCCCCAAAGGATTGTTAATTTCATGGGCTAAACCAGCAGCTAACTTACCTACAGCAGATAATTTTTCTGTCCTTCTTATCTGCTCTAACATCTTTTTCTCATGGGTTACATCCCGCACATAAATAATTAAACGCTTTAACTCGTTGGGAGGAGAAAATAGAGGATATATCTTTACGGCAAAATAATGTTCTTCCAGACACCAATCTATTAAAGCAGATTCACTTTTTTGCCAACATCGATTAACTATTTCTCTATGTTCTGCAAGGGCAATAAAATTATGAAAAAAATCAAAATCTTTATTTAACTTACGAGCTGCTTCATTTTGTAAAACCAGTTCTCCACCTTCTTCTGCCATAAATAAAGGATCAGAAATACCATCAAAAACAGATTGCATAATATCATATTGATAAACAAGTTCCTTAATAGATTGAAGACTTTCCAGAGCAATACCCATTTGTTTTCCAATAGCTGTTAAAATCTGCTTATTCTTTGCTGCAAATTCATTTTCAGGCAAAACTAAAAATCCCCAGACTTTACTTTGAAAATAAACTGAAATATAAACCCAACCATCTTTATATAAAATTCTATCTTTCCCATCTAAATCTAATTTATCTTTAGAGAAATTAACTTCCTTAACATCTTTAGGCCAAATAAAAACTTTATTTGAATTATATTCTAAATACATTGCATAGCTAAAATCAAAACGTCTTGAAATTAGTTCCAAAGTTATAATAATAAGTTCATTACTATCCTTGCATCTAGTTAATAAATCTACTAAATTCACTAATAACTCAATATCTTTTATCCTGTACAAAACCTCTTCTTGTAATTCTTTAGTGCGTTCCTGAACCTTAGATTCTAAGTTAGTCGCGTAATCTTTTAATTTTATTCTCGTTTGATAAAGATGTCTTGCTAATTCTTCCATGCCTAAGACGAGCTCTTCTATTTCGTCTTTAGCACGAATTCTATCCAGCAAATTCAATTCTTCAGGATCAGAAAAGTGTTTTTTAAAAATTGACGTCAATTTTTTAAAGTTTAAAATAACAAGTTGTCTAAAATAAATAGAAACCAACGCAAAAAATACAAAAAACATCGAAGAATAAATAGCTACATAACCAAGTGTTGCTTCTTTTATCTGTTTTACCGCTACATCTATAGGAAAACCAATAATAACTGCCCCATCTATAGCTCCCGGTTTATGAAAAAAACCTCTTTTAGCTCCATACTTAGCCACAAGCTCTTTTGGAGCATCCTGAGGTTTACCATGACAATGCAAACAGTGCTGCTCAAAAACCACTGGAATTGCTGTAATATAAAATTCTTTTCCCTGTACCTTTTCAAATTTTTCATAAGATACAGACTTATGTTTTCTAAAAAAAACAATTATTTTTTTTTCCAATTTATTAGGCTCATAGCGTGGATTTCTAGCATTAAAAGCAACTCTTCGGTAATACACAGGAGTATTATAAGTTAACTTTTCCATAATTTTTCTTGAAATATAAGAAGATGACATAGCTTGAAGGATAAACTTATCTGGTGGCAAATTTTTAAACATTACAGGTCGCAAAACGTTTTTAACATAATCCTGAACAGAACTTATTTCTTCTAAAACAAGGTGGGCTTTATCTCTTACTTCAGAAACTAAAAGACTTTTCATGTGAAAATATAAAGTACTAATAAAAAATATTCCATTTAAAATACAGACAAAAGCCACACCTAAAATAAACTTGCTTTGTAAACTCAGTTTAGACATAGAAAGCACCTGACCTTAAAATGTTAAGACCTCATCACTGCAAAAGCTCAAAAATTGAGTTTTTGATTAAATTGCCAAGTTATAATCAATTTAGACTGTTTACAAAATTTTCTCTATATATAACTAGTTAAAATAATTTTTGCAGTTGGGTATGTTAAATATCTTTCTTGCCAATAAATAAGAAAACGTATATTTTCAAGGAAATAAGCAGTATCCAATTCACCTCAAGGAATAAACCCATGAAAACAGCATCTCAATTAACACAACTACTTATCGAATTAGATGGCAAAGGCTACAAGGCCTATAAAAAACTTGTTGGAACTTATCAATATAACAATTTTACCTTATTTATTGATCACGTTCAAAGTGATCCCTTTGCCCCACCATCCAAAATAAGATTGCGAGTTGCTCAAGCACTAGCTAAATTTCCCCAAAATCTTTATTCTCCCAAAATTAGA
This sequence comes from Desulfonauticus sp., assembly GCA_030950395.1. GTDB lineage: Bacteria > Desulfobacterota > Desulfovibrionia > Desulfovibrionales > Desulfonatronovibrionaceae > Desulfonauticus. The sequence goes on from JAUZRP010000006.1 coordinate 111,951, forward strand.
AACATTGCTCTAGCAGACTATCTAACTCGTCTTTTTCACAAAAAAATTTCTCTTTTATCTCCAACTAAAACCACAGGCAAATCAGGGCTTATTTATATTGACAAATGTGGTCAAGAAGTACTGGAAAGGTCATCCTGCAAAATAAATTCCGAATACATTGAACTTCGATTTTACGTAGGTCTTCCTGCCAGAGGCAGAACGATTTTGGGCCGTGTGGCTCAAAAAATATTTTTCTCTTTTATACCCCAACTAGGGCAAGAAACGCTGTTTTATAAAAATCTGGATATCGCTCCTCTACAAACTCACATAGAATGTATTGAAGATCAAGATTGGCTGAGACAACAACTACCCTCTAATAATCTGGTCGCCTTTATCGCCAATGGCTCTATTTTACCCCGAGAAAGTGGGATCAGCGAGAAACCTCTAGAAGCGTCAAAAGCTATAAAATTCCAATCTCCTCCAGATCTGGAAGTGGAATTTATCTTACCCAACAAAGGGAAAATAAAAGGTATGGGTATAAAAAAAGGCATTACTCTCATTGTTGGAGGGGGATTTCACGGAAAATCTACGCTTTTAAAAGCTCTGGAAAAAGGTATTTACAACCACATTCCTGGAGATGGCCGAGAATTTGTAGTAAGTCTGGAAAGTGCAGTTAAAATCAGAGCAGAAGATGGAAGAAGTATTGTCAAAACCAATATTTCCCCTTTTATTTCCAATCTTCCGCTGGGCCAAAATACCCACAACTTTACTACTCAAAATGCCAGTGGTAGCACCTCCCAAGCGGCCAATATCATTGAAGCTCTAGAAAGTGGAACTAAGTTATTGCTTCTAGACGAGGACACGTGTGCAACAAATTTTATGCTTAGAGATAAAAGAATGCAAGAACTGGTACAAAAACAAAATGAGCCTATAACCCCATTTTTGGATAGAATTGAAGAACTTTATAAAAACTTTAATGTTTCTACGATTTTGGTCCTTGGAGGATGCGGAGATTATCTGGACGTAGCAAACCTCGTCCTTATGTTAAATAATTATAAAGTAATAAACGTAACAAATGAAGCCAAATCATTGATCCAAAAATTGCCTTTAAATAGAAAAAAAGAATGTCTAGAAAAATTCGACACTATTCAATTAAGATATCCTGATAAATCCTGTTTTAACGAACTAAAACAACAAAAAATAAAGGCAAAAGACAAACATTTAATTTTAGCTGGAAAAGAAAAAATAGAAATACAATATCTGGAACAAATAGCCTGTAAAGAACAAACTAATACTCTGGCCAAAATTTTTTCCTATTTGAGCCTACACCTAACAGACAAAGAACCCTTGAGTAAACAAATAGATAAAATTATGCGGGCAATAGATGAAAAGGGACTAGATTTTTTCTCTTCTGGAGGTAAACATCCAGGCAGTTTAGCCTTTATCCGCAAACAAGACATCATGGCTGCTCTTAATCGTTATAGAAAGCTAAAAATACAAAATTTGACCTAAATAATTATCCTTCAGGGACAGAACTAATCCCCTCAGGCAGGTTCCTCCACACGTTTTCTACTTCTTGACGATGCTCGTGCAACCACAAACACACAGCATCAGGCACTAAATAAGATAGAGATTTTTTGTGAAAAAACTTTTCTCTAAGCAAAGAGGAACTTATTGAAATAGGCAAGGGATCAAAAAACAAGACTTTTTTATGTGCTCCAGCTAACACATTGCTTTTAATTTCTTTTGCTTTAAAAAAATCTTTTGCAAACAAAGACAATTTATCCAAAGAAAAATTATTTCTCCTGGCAACCAACAAATTAGCATAATCTAAAAGCTTCTTCCCTTTATACCAGGTAGGCAAACACAAAAAATCCTTATCGCCCAAAATAAAATAAAAATCAAAATCAACATACCTTGAAGTTAATATCTGCAAAGTCCTTACAGTATAGGAAACACCTCCTAATTCTCCTTCAATCTCAGTAACTTCCACATTGTCTAGACCTTTTACAGATAAATTCAGCAGAGTTAAACGAATATCATAAGATAACAAACCAGTTTCTCTTTTATGAGGGGGGATATAAGCAGGCATAAGCCAGACTTTATCTAGCTTAAACACTTCCAATGCCTCTATGGCCAGACGTAAATGACCAACGTGCACGGGATTAAACGAACCGCCTAAAAGACCTATTTTTTTCATAATAAGCAAAAGCTAAGATTTAAACACCTGATTTTTTAAACAACCAAAATCATCAAAACAACTTTTTAAAGTAAAAAGAATACCCAAAACCACGGCCAACAGACCATTGGACAAGATAGCAAACATGATCATAATTTGATATTTCACTGCTATCTCAGGACTTGCTCCACCCAAAATAACTCCTGTCATCATTCCGGGAAGAGCCACTATTCCCATAGTGGCCATAGTAGCTAAAAAAGGTTTTACTGCCAATCCAACTGACTCTGTTAAATAAGGAAGTATTGCTTCATAAGTAGATGCCCCTAAACTCAAAAGATATAAATATTTTTTAGGATAGCTTTTAATTTGATTATATACGCTAGATAAGGCAATAATATTACTTCTCAAACAATTTCCCAACAACATACCAGCTAAAATAATAAAGTATCTAGCATCAAATATATGTTTTAAATGCAAAACCAAAAAATTTAAATAGATAACCAAAAAAAACGTTGGCAAAACAAAGGCTAAAAACAAAGGAAAAAAGATAGTCTTTAATCTTAACGGTGTATTTTTCACTACAGAAAATACAGAAGTTATAACCATGATCAAAAACCAGCTAACATTAATCCAGGGATTATTCCACAAAAATAAATATCTTAAAAATATCCCTATAAGTAAAAGTTGCACAGACATCCGCAAAACAGATTGCAAAATATTTTTGGTCAAACCAAATTTAAAAATAAGGTCCAAAGCAAGAGGAATACCTATAAGGACAAAAACAAAACCTAAAGATAATAAATTTAAATCTATACTACCCATTTTTTTAACTCTAAATTATAAATCTGAGCCTTAGGATGTTCTAACCATTCAGGATCGTGAGAAATACTTAACACTGTAAAATTATGACTCGACATAAAATAATCAACAACCTTTTGTTTTAATTTTTTATCCAAAGAAGACGTAACTTCGTCTAAAAGAAAAATTTCTCTTTGTAATAAAATGGCAATAACTAAACCAAGACGCTGTTTCTCTCCCCCGGAAAGTTCTCCTATGTCTTTATTGATAATATTATAATCCAATTCAAATTTTTCTAAGACACTTATCAATCTGTTTTGCTCAAATTCTAAATGTTTATTGGCTTTAAAGGAAAAAATAAAATTTAAAAAGTCAAAAACTTTTTGATTGGGAAAGGATACATCCTGATCAACATAAGCAATTTGTCTCCTCACCTGCCAAATATATGAAGCATCAAGTTTCTTATCTTTAAAAATAATGTTTCCCTTTTCAGGTTTTTTAAAACCAAGCAATAATTCAAAAAGAGAGCTTTTACCACAACCTGATTTACCAATAAAAACTATCTTTTCACCTTTTTTTATTTTCAGATTAAAATTAGAAAAAATTGTCTTTTGACCAAAAGATAAATATACATTATGAAATTCTATCATATCAAATTCCATCCCTAAATTAGCACCTTAACGCAAAAACAATCTATACTGTATCTAACAAATCTTATATTTTTAAATCCCCAACCAACTATCTCTCTAACTCCTTTTAAAGCTTTAAGTAATCCACTCTTATCTAAAGGGCTAATTCTCTCATTTATGATATCATTATTAAAAATTTGTGTTGGTCCACTAACTTTGGAATCCAAGACATTTTTGGACAACCCAGATTTCCATAGAGCATAATCCCAAACTTAGAATCCTAAACTGGAATATAGGGTTTGAATGCATGGGGCAAGCACGGCTCTCCCCTGCCCCACAAAAAACAACAATTACTATTGGTTGCCATCATTCCTACACCATTTGTTTATACTTGCATCCACAATGGGAATGGCAAATTCTTCAAAAAAACTCTTTGTCTTTAAAACTATTTCCTTAGGATAATACACTTTTCCTTCTTTAGATATATAGTTTTTACTGAGTACGCATTTTAATTGTTCTTTTCCTTCTGCCCATTCTTCTTGTAAAATAGATGTGATTTCCTGTCCATTATCTATATATCTTATGGGATGAACCAAATTTATATTGTATCTTGAGCATATCTTCGTATAATAATTAAGGGCAACATCTGTTTGATTTAATTTCATTTTTCCATCATGTTTTTCTCTTTCTCCACTTATGATGATATCTGAATTTATCAGTTTTGCAAGAGGAATTCTAATTGTGTGTAGATATAAATGGCATCCAATACATGGGGTATAAAATCCAAACTCATCTATTAAATAGCTTATATATCTTCCACATAGCTTCCACCAAAAAGTAGGTGAACCTAAAAATATAGGATCTAAACATCTAATTCCATTAGATTTCAACCTCTCCTTTAACCCCATACATTTTTTTAAGGTAATATCAACACTTCCATATTCTGTTGCAGTATAGGCAATAGTAGGGACCAAAACGTTCACAGAATGATTTTCTAGATATTTAAAAACAGCGGCAAAGCTGTCTCTTCCGGCTATTTCAGCTATTACCACGTCTTTTTGTCCCTGTAATTCTTTTATTGATTTTTTAGATAACATCCAGTCAGGGAAATCTACGATTATTTCTGGCTTTTCACTCCAGATTTTATAAATTTCTATAAGTTGCATAACTTTTTCCCTCTTACATGCTTAAAGGTGTATAAAAACCAGGATAATATGGTTGATCTTCTGGTGTGTCCATAAGTCCTTTGAGCTTTCCCATGTCCATAAAATTTAAGATAAGATACATGAGTTCATCACCTTTGACCATACCAAGACCGCCCTTTGCACAGTCAATCTCATTAAAAGCAGTTACCAAGTCCCTTCGAATATATTGGCCAACCATTGTAATAGGCACACTCTCTCCCGTATGGATCATACGGCCACTACTTGCAGTGGAGTGATCTCCTGTTATTACCACTAAGAGTTCAGGGTCTAAAATTATCTCATCTTTTATAACTTTTATTGCTCTATCCAAACAAGATATAATATCTTTTTTGTAAACAGGATCTTTTAAGTGACCTGCCTTATCTGGCATCTTTGTGTGGACGTGGATAAAAGAATATTCTTTAGATTGTATTGCTATTTTTAGCCTTTGTGCAAGGTCAGCTTCCGGGTCCTTTGTATCTTTTGTCTTTACAATATCAAAGCCAAGCTCTTTAAAAAGTCCCCAGTAAATTGCCTGAGAAGAGATGGAAAGCCCTTTTAGCCCCCACTTTTGCCTAAAATTCATTAAACTCTTTTTCTGACCTGCCCGCTGAGTAATCACCATATTTACAGGATACATCCCATTCTTTTGTCTAAGCTCTATGTTGATCTCATGGTTGTTTAATTTATTAAAACTCCACTTTAAATATTCACGAATACAAGCAGATGTACTTTTAGCTTGAGTTGAACTATCTGTTGGACATATATCTATGATATATCTGTTTTCATAAAAAGGATCACTATCTGTAATATGAGGACTAACACTTCCGGATATCTTTAAAAATCCACGCAAACCTTTGGTAGGGATAAATTCTATCTTGATATTTTTATATTCAAAATATTTTATTTCATTTACTATCTTAGGAATATATTCTTGTTTTACTTTTGGATTTCTGTTTAACAACAAAAATTTATTTTCATGTAATTTTACACTAACTAGACGAGCAATTATACCTACTTGTTTTTCTTTTATTTCTATTCCTTCTCCAATGGCTTCTAAATAGCCCCTTCCAGGAAATTCTTTTAAACTATATCCCATCATCAAAAAATGGGCTATCTCGCTGGGCATGGCGACACCCTGTTTATAGGTGTGATATAGACCATTTAGACCAATGGAGGCAAGATAATCTAAATTAGGGGTATAAGCAGAATAAAGGGGAGTGTTATGCTCCAATATGGGATGAGATCTGTCTCCTATGCCATCCAGTATAACAAGAATACATCTCAAAGTTGTTTCCTGAAATTATGGGATAGTAACTACCAGACTTTAAGTTATCTATAAGGTCCCAAACGTTAAGTATGGGCTTTTTAAAATAGGTAATGACCCTTCCTATCTCTTTTAAGGTATGGGCATCACTTCCCCCTGTAATCTTTTTTAAATTATCAAGGGCCCAGTTCATTGTCAAAATATTTTCTTCCCAATTACACCTGCCATTTACCCCTTCTATGACTTCCATACAAGCCAGCAAACTGGAATCAAATCTCCTCTTTTTTCTAAAAGGATGGGCAGCTATGGCCATAGAGTTTCTATTTTTTAAGGTATGGAGTAAATCTTTTGCTGTCAGTCCTTTGGGGATATTGTCTATTTCTCCAAAAATTAAAAAATCTCCCTGTGGTGTGGCATATTCCATCCCTACAATAACAGTGATTCCATACGTGGGAATTTTAGAAAGGATATTTTTGGCCTCAAGGGTGTCGTGGTCTGTGATGCATATCCCATCTAGCCCCAGCTCATAAGCCCTTTTTATCAGGTCATCTAGGCCCATATTGCTACACGGAGATATATTGCTGTGAACGTGTAAATCCATACGCATAAAGGGAATATTCAACAAATCCCAGACAGAGTCAAATAGAGATTGTTAATAGATAACTTGAGTTCTTATCTTAATTTTTTATAAGTTAGGTTTAGGTTGAATTTCTAACCTAATATTGCTAGTAAAGGGAAAATTTGTCCAAAATCAGATAAGTGTTTTTTTGGGTCTCATTTTTACACTTTTCTGATTAAGTCAAAAAATAAGGATTAATAATGAAAGTCATCGTAGAGCCAGAAAATCATATTCTTGAATTATTTAAAATAAAATCAGTAAAAGCGCTTTTAAACAGGCTACAATTATATCCTTTTCAGGCTTTAGTTATTCGAGACAATCAATTACTTACCCCAGATGAAAAATTATTTCCCAACGATACCGTTATAATCCGTAAGGTGGTGTCTAGAGGTTAATCTATGAAATGCACTAGGTGTAAACAAAAGGCTGTGGTTGCCCTACCAAGTCACAATGCCGGATTCTGCGCTTCTTGTTTTTTGCTCTATTTCCAGAATCAAATGGAAAAAGCCATTAAAAAACAAAAAATGTTTTCTCCTCGCCATAAAATCCTGGTAGCTTTAAGCGGTGGCAAAGATTCTCTGGCTCTAGCCTTACAATTAAAATTACTTGGCTATAATCTAGAATGTTTACACCTTGATTTAGACATTTCAGATACATCTAAACAGGTCAAAACCATAGCTCAACGCTTTTGCGAACGATTTGAATTAAAACTCCACATAATAGAATTAAAAAAAGAAAATCTATCTATTCCAGAAGTGAAAAAAAAATTATCCAGACCTATTTGCTCTGCCTGTGGACAAATAAAAAGATATTATTTTAATTATTTTGCCAAACAAAACAACTTTGACGTTCTGGCCACAGGACACACTCTGGATGACGAAGTTTCTCGTCTTTTTGCCAATACCTTACGCTGGGACATAACTTACTTACAACAACAAAGTCCTATTTTAGAACAGGATCAAGAATTTGTACGCAAGGTAAAACCATTATACAGATTAACAGAATTTGAAACTGCAGTATTTTGTTTTCTGCACAACATCCAATACAGTACTATCCCCTGTCCTTACAGTAAAGGAGCAAGTTTTACCTTTTACAAACGTTTATTGGACGAATTGGAATACAATCAACCTGGACGTAAATTTAATTTTTACGAAACCTTTTTAAAACAAAAATCCCAACTTTTTCCACCCTCAACCTCTAAAAACAAAATAAATTTCTGCTCTATCTGCGGATATCCTACTCTCCAGGATATCTGTGGAGTTTGTAGAATAAAAAAAATGCTTTCCAAAACCTCATAAACAAAATTTTCCTTGCTTCTTTTTCCTTTCTATAATAGCTACCAGATGTAGGAAAAAATTTTTTGGTCCATTTTTCACTATCAGATTAAACATAAAAGTAATATGATCAACAAATTAAGTTAGAATTAAGTCCTAACTCTTAATTCTTAACGCTAAAAATCAACCATGGAGGTAGATTAATTATGGAGCAAACATTGGCCATTATTAAACCAGATGCAGTTAGAAGAAATCTCACGGGTGAAATTTTAGCTATGATTCAAAACAAAGGTTTAAAAATTGTAGGTTTAAAAATGATTTCTCTTACCAAAAAACAGGCAGAAGGTTTTTATCAAGTGCACAAAGATAAACCTTTTTTTGATAGTTTAACAGATTTTATGTCCTCTGGACCTATTGTAGTGGCCGTTTTAGAAGGGGAAAATGCCATAGAAAGATACAGAAACCTTATGGGAGCAACCAACCCAGAAAATGCAGAACCAGGCACCATTCGTAAAAAATATGCGCTGGATATAGAACAAAACTCTGTTCACGGCTCGGATTCTCCTGAAAATGCTAAAATAGAAATAGCCTACTTTTTTAATCAACAAGAATTGGTAGGATAACATGTCCTCCACACTGGGAATAATTGGAACAGGTAATATGGGGAAAGCCTTGTTAACAGGGCTTTCCCCTCTTGAAAATCTAACTATTTATGCTTACGATCTAGACTCAGCCAAGCTAAATTCTTTAGCCCAGGCAGGGCTTTGCACTCCTGTTGATTCACCCCAAAAACTCGCACAAAAAACAGATTATATAATTTTGGCGGTAAAACCTTATTTAATTGTTCCCCTTATCCAGGAAATTTTGCCCGTCTTAAACGAGCAAAAACGTATTATTTCTATCGCAGCTGGAGTCAAATTAGACACGATTCTAACAGCCTGTAAGCAACGCTCTATTTGTATAAGAATAATGCCCAACACCCCAGCTCTTATAGGAAAAGGTGTTTTTGCCCTTTGTTTTGACGATAAACGCATCCAAGAAGAAGATAAGCAATTTATTCAAAAAATCTTTTCTCAATTGGGAAGCATTTATATCCTTCCTGAACAATACTTTGATGCGTTTACAGCTCTAATTGGTTCTGGACCTGCTTTTGTCTTTCTAATTCTGGAAGCGTTTATTCAGGCGGGTATAACCCTGGGATTTGATCAAAAAACAACCAAGAAAATGGTTTTAGAATTATTTACTGGCTCTATTAAACTCTGCGAAACTCTTTCTGAGCAACATCTAGCTCAACTCAAAGACATGGTCACATCCCCTGCAGGGACAACCATTGCCGGCTTAAATCAAATGGAATTTAATGGTCTTAAAAAAGCTATTATTCAGGGAATCCTTGCAGCCTACCAACGTAGCCAAGAATTATAAAAACGAGAGGCGAATTTCTTCGCCCCTCACCATTACCCTTTTAAACCATTTAACTTTTGTCCACAATGGGGACAAAACTTTGCATTATCTATAGATAGCACCTCTCTACAAGTAGGACAGGACTGTTTTATAGGCATAAGTTCAACAATTAACTCTCCTTCCTTTACAGGGACCATTTTTTTGTCTTCCTGGTAATTGGCAAATTTCAGCACTCTTTTCACCATTGCATCAATAGGACAAAAAACAGCTTTTTCTTGCTTCATCACTGAAATATTAAACAATTCTTCTCCCTTTCTCACCACATCTCCAGGTCTAACGTGCATTACCCACAGGTCACCATTACAAGGGGAAGCCACGTGATAAGGATTGTTCGGATCTGCCATTTCCAGATCTCCTTCTTCTCCTTCCACTGCTTCCTGAACTTTCACCTGATAGGTAAAAAATTCAGAATCCAAACTATATCGTACTACGCTATTACCTCTTTTATCTGGAGAAGAAATGTCCAAAATCACCATAGTATGGGGTTTATGGTTGGAATCTTCAAAATGTAATTCCTCCCCAACTTCTAAACCTTCAAACCACACGTCCAAAGGCAAGTTGTTGGGATCTCCAAATTTTTGGATAAATTTTATGGTCTTTAAAGCATCTCCTGGATGATTGAGATAATTCACCAACTCTTCTTTTGTTGGCTCTCTTCCAATCAACTCTTTTAATTTTTTTCTTTCTGCTTCAATGTCTATATCTTCCAAATTGAGTAAAGGGGATTGCTCTGTTCTATTAGCTAAAGCCTGTTTATATTTGTCACCAAATGCGCTTTCATAAACCCAATCAGGTGGAAATCCAAGGGGCAACTTACCAAACTTGCCCAACAACAAATCCCTAAAAGCATCGTTGCTATCTTTATATATCATCAAGCGTTCTTTTTTAGTTTTGGCATCAAGTTGATCTTCAGGAATAGTAATCACTCTTTCCAGCACGTCTAACAATCTCTTTACTTCCTCTTCTCCTCCTTGTTTATAGGCCCCTGTAACAGCTAAAAAAGCAGTATTCCAGGTAATTTGAGAACCAGGAGTAACGTCATGATAACGAACGATTTTACGAGTACCAGCTAAAAATTTTAGCATATAAGGCAACAAATGAATATAACCCTGTTTTAAAGCTCCTTCCTGGGAAGAAGAGGTTGCCCCTCCAGGCATACCGTGCTCTACTACTTCGTAATCTATGCCCTGAAAATAAGGGGACGTATATTTATCGTAATAAGGCATTATTTGTTTTAATACAAAATTACACTTGCTAATCATGTCTTTATTTAAATTGGTCTTTAGTCCCAATTCTTCTATGTAAGCGGCAGTAGATAATACTTCCCCCTGTCCATACCAACGCACGGAAGCCCCTATAGCTGTATCTACTATTTTGGCTCCTGCCTTGGCAGCTTCAGCCACTGCAGGCACAAACAGACCATCTGTGTAATGACGATGATAATGAATAATTAAACCAGGATATTCTTTGGCAATAGCCTCAACTAAAGCTCTTATAAACTTTGGAGGGCATACCCCGGCCATATCTTTTAGGCCAAGAATAATTAATTCTTGAGCTTTTTTTAGAGAAATACCGCTTACTTCTCGCACCAATTGCAAAATATTTTCTACCACCCCTAAATAATGGGGAATATCAAAACCTTTGGCCCAGGACAAAGAAATAGCTGGCTCAAAAATATTACTTTTAGAATTTAAAACAACTTCCGCTAAAGGGCGCATGTTTTCTATGTGATTTAAAAAATCAAAACATCTAATTACATCATAATGTTCACAAATCATTTCACTGGTTAGGCGCATCAAATTCTTAGGCTGAGGTTTGTAACCAAGTAAATTAGTAGATCTAACTAAAATTTGCTTTAACGTGTTGGGAGCAAATCTATTCCATTCTGCAGCTTCAGTAAAAGGCTGAGTCATATTGGCCAACATGGCTACGTGATAATGAGCTCCTCCTCCATTCTCTATGGAAAAAAAGCCACAATTATCTAAATAAGGTCCTATTAATCTATCTTCAGCTAAGCGAAACCTATTGCCACTATTTGACTGAGTAATGTCTCTTGGGGTAGTATCAGTAAAGTGAACATAATCACTATCTCTCACCAAGTCTAAAACTGCCTTTCTATCCCCTCTAGGATAACACTGTTTTTTACTTTTCTCCTCAATAGGAGGTAGCACTGGACGAAAACGACCCAACCTTTTATCCTGCACACTCCTATACTCACCTAATTGAACATAAGGATTAAAGCCCTTGGCTGAAATCTCTGCCACGAGTTGAGATAGTCTAAGAGACTCAGGTTCTCTATCTCTATAAACCATCACTTCGGGATGATTGGCTATAAACCTTGTATCGAATTCACCTGCTTGAAATACATGATGATTAACAATCTTGCGATGAAAAGGAATAGTGCTTTTAACTCCACCTATAGTATATTCACGCAAAGCTCTATCCATTGTTCGCAAAACCTTTGGCCAAGTTTTACCAAAGGCAATGAGCAAAGACGCTGCAGAATCATATTGAGAAGGAAAATTGTATCCTACTCCAATACAAGAATCTATTCTAATCCCCTGTCCTCCAGGTGTTTGATAACGGGTAATAACCCCTGAATTAGGACTAAAATTATTCTGAGGATCTTCTAAATTAACCCTCACCTGCATAGACCAGTTAGAAGGTTTAATAGTGTTCTCGTTAAACCTAAGTTTAGAACCAAACACTACTGCTATTTGCTCTTCTACCAGATCTATACCGTATCTACACTCTGTAATACCATGCTCCACCTGCAGCCTAGTATTAACCTCTATTAAATAAGGCTCTACACTTTCTGCATCTACCAAAAACTCAACTGTAGCCAAAGAAACATAATCAACTTCTTTGATTAAAGAAACAGCGTATTCTTTTAACCTAGCTCTTAACTCCTTGGTCATTTTGGGCCAGGGAGAAGGAGTAATTTCTATTAACTTTTGATGATTTCTTTGAATAGTACAATCACGCTCATCAAAAGCAAACACATTGCCATATCGATCAGCTATAACCTGAATCTCTATATGCCTTACTGAAGGAAGAAATTTTTCTACGTATAATCTTGGATTGCCAAAGGCAGCCTGAGCTTGGGTAGAAGCCTTTATAAAGGCATTTTCCAATTCACTTTCTTCATAAACTTCGTAAATTCCTCGTCCTCCTCCACCACCTTCTGCTTTTAACATAATAGGGTAACCAATTTGTTTGGCTATTTTTTTGGCTTCTTTGATACTTACCGCATCTTCAGAACCAGGCACCACAGGTATACCTAATTTTTTGGCCAATTTTCTAACTTCTACTTTATTCCCCAAAATCCGCATAGACTGTGCGTCAGGTCCAATAAAAATTATGCCAGCTTGAGCACATTTTTCCGGGAATCTATCATCTTCAGAGGCAAAACCCCAACCAGGATGAATGGCCAAAATATTTTCCTCTTTAGCTTTGCTAATAATTAAATCTATATCTAAATATGCCCTTGGATCTTCACCAAGTAAAAGCAACTCCATAGCCCCAGTGGTAAAAGGAGCAGTCTTATCTATATCTGTAACCGTCATTATAGGGACAGCTTCCAATTCGTAGATGGATCTGGCAATCCTTCTAGCCGGAATTCCCCTATTAGCTACTAAGATCTTTTTCCCCTGCAATTCCTGTTTTATCTGTTCAAATGATTTCATATACCCCCCTTTTAAAGGTTAACACAAACCCATCCAGCAATTTATGCTGTTAAAACAATAGATCTCCTTTTCGTAATTGTTTATTTTATTTTTATTTTTATTAAAGAGAATATCTCTATTAAAACTCTATTAAAATTAAATAAAAATCAGCCCTTAAAAGACTTTAACTGATAAAAAACTGCCCGCAAATAACGTTTGGGGACAAAGAGATCTGTTATGCCAGTTAGAGACTCTGTAGATCCAATAATAAGATAGCCATCTGGTTGCATCACCTGAGCAATGCGTTCAAATAATTTTTTCTTATCCTTAGGCGAAAAATAAATAGCAACGTTTCTACAAAAAATAACGTCAAATTTGCCCAACCCAGAAAAAGGTTGCATTAAATTAATTTTTCTAAAAGTTACCATGGCTCTTAGTTCATCTTTAATTCTCCAATTACCATCTGGAGTAGGATTAAAATACTTTCTTAACTTATCCGGCGGCAATCCCCTTTCTATTTCAAATTTATTGTATTTCCCATAACTGGCCTTAGCAATGGCTTCATCAGATATATCCGTGCCTAAAATAGTAATGTTGTATTTATCTAAATCAGGAATAACCTCTCTAACTGCTATGGCTATACTATAAACTTCTTGTCCAGTAGAGCAAGCAGCACTCCAGATTCTGATTTTTATAGGCAAGTATTTAGAAGTGGTTTTAGATCTTCTATCGATTAAATCAGGTAAAATTTTAAACTTTAACAAATCAAAAGGAGCTTGATCTCTAAAAAATAAAGTTTCTTTAGTGGTAATTGCGTCAATTATAGCCTTTTCTATTCGCTTAGAGGGATCTTTTAAAGCCTTTTGATATAATTCTAAATAGGAATTTACCTTTTCCTGTTTTAAAAGAGGTTTTAATCTACTCTCTAATAAATAGGTCTTTGAAGGTTCAAGATAAATTCCTGAAATTTTATAAATATATTCACTAAGAACTTTAAACTCTTCTGGTGTAATTTTCATAACCTTACTTCACTGTTTTTAGAATCTCGGAGGCAATTTTATCTAAGGGTGCTATCACATCTATCACTCCAGCTTCTATAGCTGATTTGGGCATGCCATACACAACACACGTTTCTGCGTCCTGAGCAATAGTAACTGCTCCTTTAGCTTTCATTTCTTTTAGCCCTAGAGTGCCATCATTACCCATACCTGTCATAATTACTCCTGTAGCCTGAGCTCCATATTCTTTGGCTACAGAACGAAACAAATAATCTACTGCTGGTTTACAATTATTTTCAGGTGGATCGTCAGTAATTTTAACAAATACTTGCCTATTCTCACCTCTAACTATCTTCATTTGTTTTCCACCCGGAGCAATGTACACCACATTTGGCTTTATTACCTCTCTATCCTCTGCCTCTTTTACCGTTAGAGCACATTTATTGTCTAAACTCTCTGCCAAAGATTTAGTAAACACTGGGGGCATATGCTGAACCAACACAATAGGGACGCCTAAACTTTTAGGCAACATAGGAAGCATCGTGCTCAAAGCATTAGGACCACCAGTAGATACGCCAATAGCTACTATCTTAGACTTTTCTATACGTTTAATAACAGCAGGTCTTTTATAAACTTTTTCTTTGGTATCAAACCCTGTTAAACTCTTTTTATCAGTAACCTGTTTACCAGAACGAAGAGCCTTTCTTATTTCTAATCTTCGCAAATACGCCTTAACTTTTGGAGCAAGTGCATTTAAAAGCGCTTTAAAATTATCTTCAGGTTTGTCATAGTCTGGTTTGGTTATAAAATCAAAAGCACCTAGCTCCAAGGCTCGTAAAGTAATCTGACTTCCACGTTTGGTCAGAGTACTAACCATAATAACAGCAACATCCAATCCCCGTTTACGAATCTCTTCAAGAGTCTTTAAGCCATCCATTATAGGCATTTCTACGTCTAAAGTTATCAAATCTGGCTTCAAAGTCTCTATGCGAGATAAAGCAATCTTACCATTATTGGCACTCCCCACTACTTCCACTTCTGGTATTTTAGAAAATACTTCTGTTAAAATCTTTCTGTAAACAACGGTATCATCAACAACCATTACTTTAAGTGACAATTTCTTATCCCCCTTTCTCCTTTATTTATTCATGAGTTATTAAAATCTAAACAGTTAAAAATAAATGCTAGTATTATAAATACTAAACATTATTTTGAAAGTAAGGTAACTAATAATTCACATTACTTACAACATAATATTAATGCAGTTACGCTTTATAAATACGCTTTATAAAAAATTATAAAAAAAAGAGTTTAATAAATATGACAGACCCAATCAAGGATTATCTTTCCTAAATCATTGCTGAATGGCTATTAACTCAAATAACCAAATTTGCCTCTAAAAAAAAGCAACTCCCTTCCCCAATCTAACACTTCCAAATAAACTACAAGCAGATCCCAAAAATCACTCCAACCCTGCCCATCTATAACACTCTAATTATCTTTACGCCTTTACCAGCTCATCAGCCAAAGCTTCTTCCACGTTTAACAAGGCAACTAACCTATTTTTCACCTTACAAACCCCAAGGAAAAACCGGCCTTGAATACCTTTTATGTTGGCAGGAGGAGGGGCAATATCCTCCCATCTTCCATTAACTACGTCTGTAATCCTATCTACCATTAGTCCAATTTGTTCTTCTTTAGAATTAACGATAATTATACGAGTAGAATCAGTAATTTTAGTACATCCTAGTCCTAATTTCTTTCCAAAATCTACGATAGTAACAATCCTTCCTCGCAAATTCATTATGCCCAGTACATAATCTGGCGCATGGGGAACAGCAGTATAAACTATCTGTTTATTGATCTCCTGAACAAGATTTATATCAATACCACATAATGCCTCCCCTAAATAAAAACAAGAAGCTTGAAATGGACCTTTTCTCTTTTGAACAGTTTCTTCCATACTCCCTACCTCTTAAAATTAAGTTTATATTATAATCCTCAATAAAAACTCTTATGCTTTAGCCAAAATCTAAACTTTTATATTTTAAAATTTTCAGTTATACTTTTTAATTTTTTAGCCAGATCCATAAGTTCTTCTGCTGTTTGTTTCAACATAGAGCTGCTATTGGCCACTTCATTTATTTCCATATTAATCTCAGAGATATCTTTGGCCATATCTTGAGCCACAGTAGAAGATTGATTTACATTTTCTCCTGCTTCAGAAATACTTTCTGAAATACTATTAATATGTTGAGCTATATCTCTGGTAGTAACTGACTGTTCTTCTACTGCTGCTGCAATAGTAGCAATAATAGAATCTATATCGTTAATAATGCCTGTAATAGACTTAATATCTTCTACTGTAATATCTGTCGCTTTTTGAATCTCCCCTATTTTTTGCTTGATCTCTTCGGTAGCATTAGCTGTTTGCTGAGCGAGCTCTTTAATTTCATTAGCAACAACTGCAAATCCTTTACCTGCTTCTCCTGCCCGAGCTGCTTCTATAGTAGCATTGAGGGCCAATAAATTGGTCTGAGAAGAAATAGCCGTAATAGTCTCTGTCACCTTAGATATCTCAGAGGCAGCTCGGCCCAATTCATCAACTCTCTTAGAAGTTTCCAGGCCCCTCTGAACCGCCTGACCTGTGATTTCTTTGGCTTTTTCTGAATTTTCGGCTATCTCAGAAATAGTGGCACTCATTTCTTCAGCAGAACTAGCTACTGTATTGGTCGCTTCTTGAACACCTTCCATAGACTGAGCCACACTGTGCATATTAGCACTCATTTCTTCAGAAGCAGTTGCCACAGTATTGGCCCTATCGGCCATAGCAGCAGTCCTAGAAGAAAATTCATCAGACATAACGTTTATCTTACCAGAAGAATCTGTCAAAATTCCAGCCAGTTTTCTTAACTCTTCTATCCTAAACAACTCTTTTAACCTTTCCCCCATTCCACTCAAGACTCTAACCAATTGGCCAAGCTCATCTTTACTTTTTATCTCAACACCAGCCGTCAAATTACCTCTAGCTATTTCTGTTGCAAACCACACAGCCTTATTTAAAGGACCAATTATTACAAATTTAGAAAACAACCAGACAATAAACATACTCAACAAAACCATAACTATCCCAACAATACCAATCATTTTTAAAATTTTATCCATCTTAGAGAGTAAAATTCTTTTCACCTTTTCACTTTCTTTTTTAGTAACCTCCCCAACTTCATCCAAACGTTTTTGAAAATGATGCCCTACTTCCTGAGCTAAAGTCCTCACGTCATCAAAATACAAACCTGAACCAACTATCCAGTTATAGACTGGGAAATATTCAACATAAGCGAGTTTTTCTTCTGGAACGTCTGAACCAGGCTTGGGCCAATAATAAGAAACAAATCCAAAACCTTTATTTTTCACCTTATTAACCATTTCTTTTATAATATAATTTCCTTTTTTATCCTTTAAATTAATCACGTTTTTACCAATCAAGGATGGTTTTATAGGATGAAGTACTATTGTACCTGTTAAGTCCATTACAAATAAATAACCACTTTTATCTCTACCAAACCTCAAATCAGCTAGATATCGCTTTATATTTTCTTTAATTTGTTCTTTTGAAAGCCCTGCGGCCTGTCCAGTTTTTATAATGTGCTCTATAGCCAAGGCAGCACTTTTTACTTGGGCTTTTAAAAAAAGTTTTTTTTGTTTATACAACTCTTTTTGAGCTAACTTAATCACATGTTCTTTGGATGTAAGCAGACTTTTATTTATCTCTGTGGATAATTTAAAAAAAGATTTATTTTCTACCCGCTCCAAATCGTTAAATTGATATTGCACAATGCCAATAACAAGGCCCACTGTTATAACCAGTACCCCAAACATTAGACCCATAATTTTATAACCCAACTTCATCTTTTAACCTCCTAAAAACAAAATATTCTCTTATGAAGTGTTAATTTGCCACTTCTTGTTTTAAATTAAAAACAGTGTATTTCTAAAACTAAGCAGCTTGCTTTTGCATTTTGGATAAAAAGTTAAATATACTTTGCAACAACTTTTCTTTATCCAATTTTATTTGATAATCATCAATACCCACGGCCTTACCTTTTTCTATATCTTCCTCTCCTGCCAGAGAGGTTAAGGCAATAACAGGGAGGTGAGCAAATTGAGGACTTTCTTTTATCAACTTAGTCAGTTCAAAACCATCCATGTTGGGCATTTCAATATCAGTCACCACCACGCTAATTTCATCAGGGTGCTCGTTCAGATAATTCCAGGCTACTAAACCATCTTCAGCAGCCACTACTTTATATCCCTCTCCTTCTATAAATTTTTTCACCTGATTTCTAAAAAAATCAGAATCTTCTACTAAAAGAACCTTCTTCTCTCCTGCCTCTTTTTTTATTTCTTCGGCAACCTCTTTTCTCTCTATAAACCAATCAGGATTTAAAGTTTCAAAAAACTCATACACATCCACAATAAGGGTCGTTTTGTCATTAATAATGGTAGAACCTGCAATGCCTGGCTGTTTCAAGGAAAATACATCTATTTTCACCTTAGTCTCTACGGCATCCACAGGAGGTGTAGCTAACAAGCCTACTTCATGTCCACCCATCACAAAAACTATAACCACTAAGTCCCCCTGCAACTCCAAATGCTCCACATTGGCCACCTCTTCAAGGGCAAAAACAGGCAAACTTCCACCTCTATATTTAATAACCTTTTTACCGCCTATTTCTTCAATGTCTTCAGCTTTGATTAATTCTACTCTAGCCACAAGATCCAAAGGCACAGCACAAGCTTCTCCCGGAGCATTATTGAACAAGAACAGAGTATGCACTTCTTCCCCTTCTTCTATCTCTACAGTTTTCTCTTTTTCGGCGACGTTTACAGCAGAAAGCTCTGCCAACTTGGCTAGACCAACCACATCTAAAATCAAAGCCACCCTACCATCGCCCATAATGGTAGCTCCTGCATATCCTTCACACTGTTTTAAGTGTCTGCCAAGAGGTTTAACTACAATCTCTACAGAATCGTGAAGTTCGTCCACAACCAAACCATATTTAAAAGAACCAGCCTGAGCAATAACTACTTTCACAGCACCTTTATCAGTCCTGTACTTATCCGAAAACGTATCCTCGCCTTCTGCACTTTCAAACTTTGACTCTCTTTCTATCCCTAAAACTTCAGCTAAACTTAACAGAGGAATCAACTCTCCCCTCAAAATTAACACATCAGCATCACCCACTTTTTCAATGCGTTCTTTAACCTGGGCTGCTGGTACTTCTATTAATTCGTTTACGTTTACTTGAGGAATGGCAAATCTCTCCCCGCCTACAGAAATCAGCAAGCTTGGGATAATAGCCAAAGTCAAAGGCAATTTGATGCGAATGGTTGTGCCCTTGCCCAATTCTGTCTCTATATCTATTTGTCCACCCAATTTATCAAGATTGCTCTTTACTACATCCATACCCACACCACGACCAGAAACATCGGATACCTGTTCTTTAGTGGATAAACCAGGTAAAAAGATAAGATTGAGTTTTTCTTTTTCATTCATAGAGCGAACTTGCTCTTCTGTAACCAGGCCTTTTTCTATGGCTTTTCTGGCAATAGCCTCAGCATCCATGCCTCTACCGTCATCTTTAATCTCTATATTTACCTGACCAGAAGCATGATAAGCCTTTAAAATAATCTTACCTACAGGATCTTTTCCTTTGGCAATACGTTCTTCTGGTGGCTCTATGCCATGATCAGCAGAATTTCTTACGAGATGAGTCAAGGGATCAGAAAGACCTTCAATAATTGTCTTGTCTAATTCTACTTCTTTACCTTCCAGGATTAATTCTATTTCTTTACCCAAATCTCTAGCCAAATCCCTTACAACTCGCGGGAATTTATTAAAAATATTACCAATAGGTTGCATCCTGGTGAGCATAATAGCTTCTTGCAACTCTGAAGTAACCAGATCAATTCTCTGACTAGCAGCTTGAATATCGTGCATATTCTGTTGGGCAATTGCCTGCATTAGTTGATTTCTACTCAAAACCAATTCACCAGCTAAATTCATCAGGTTTTCTAACAAGCTTACATGCACACGCAAGGTCTCTGCATGCACGCCAGTGCTGTGTTTGCTAGTCTTAACTGCGGCCTTTGGCTTTGCATCAGAAGTGTCTTTCTTAGCTGCAGGCTTGGGAGCAACTTGTTTTGAAGCTTGTTTTTGAGAAGAACTGGAAATATCTACAATCTTTTCCTCTTCTACTTGCTCTTTCTTGGGTTCAGACTCAATTTTTTGCATTTGTTCTTCTTGCTTTTCTGCCTCTATTTGTTCTTTTACCTCTTGTTCAGTACCACTTGCAGCAGGAGTATCTTGGCCAGATATCACTTTAACCTGTTCATCAGGCAAATCAAACAAAGTATTTATAATGTCTGGTTCTATAATAGTGGCATAAAGAAAATAAAGAGGAATTGTTTTTGTAAATTTATCTTCTTCTAAACTCCCTATAGCTTCTAAATCAATTTTAAAATCAAGCACATCCCCGGTGGAGCGAATGTCTTTGATTACATCGTAAGGTTGTTTGTTTTTTTCCTGAACATCTTTAACCAAATCTAACTCTAATAAATATAAAAATTTACCACCTTTAGTAACCTGATCCAAATCCAGCTCTTTTTCAAAAACCACCTGTCCCTGACTATTTTTCACTACTATCTTATTATCATCCTGCATTTCCACTGCTGCTTCATCACTTTTGTCAGCAGCCTCTTCAGACTTACTTTCAGGAACACCCCCAGAAGCAATAGCGCTCAAAGCTGCCACATGTTCAGAAATATCCATATCGTTACTTTCTTCTACATTATCAATAAGTTCAGCCAGTCTATCAAAAGCCAAAAGAAGAATATTTACTATCTCAGGATTGGGAACTAGCTCTCTATTGCGCATCATGTCCAAAACATTTTCAATCTTATGAGCTAGCTCCTTGATGGTATTTAAACCTAAAAAACCAGCTCCTCCTTTAATAGAATGAGCAGCCCTAAACACTTTATTTACCAGTTCTTCATCAATATCTTCTCCCATCTGCTCTATCGCTAAAAGATCTGATTCTATGCTTTCCAAATGCTCCTTAGCTTCTTCCACATACATTTGTAAGGTTTCATCATCTAACATGGTCATGATTCTACCCCTTTTAATTTTAATATATTTTTTTAGATCAATTTTATCTCTAAAAAATCAAAACACACCTAAAACTAAGCCAATTCTAAATACTTATCTAACTCCAACATATCAAATAACTTTTTGAGTTCATCAGACACATTGATCAGTTTTAATCTACCGTTCTTTTGCTTTAAAGAATTATAACAGGCGAAAATTAAACCAATTCCAAAAACATCCAATACCGAAACCTTTTTAAGGTCCAAAACTAGTTGAACATCTTCCTTATCTTGAATTAATTTAAGCACATTCTCTTTTATCTCCTTAACCTTATCTCTCACAACATCCCCTTCTAAGGCGAAATTAATTTCTTGTTCAGGCATGCCTTCCTCCCCTCTAATTATTTTTCTTTGAAATCTCTAACTTTTTTTTTTACAAAAAACAAGTCTTATCTAAAACCATATTTATTTTTAGCAAACATTACACGTTTATTACACATTATTGACCACATAATTACAAATGCAAGTCAATACCGCTACCTGTGCCTACTTCCAAAGAAAACATCTCACCTAATTTGTCACGTATATTTGCTCTAAATATCTTGGGAACTAAACACTTTTATGCCTCGTGTTTGAAGAAGTGCAGTGGTAACGCCCCTGCCCCGAATCAACTTTCCCTGAAAACTACCATCATAAATAAAATTTACTCCACAAGAAGGGCTTTTTTCCATAAAAATGGCTGTTGTTATCTGATATCTACGCGCCAAAGCCAACACCTTTAATGCTCCTTGTTTAAAGTTTTCAGTAACATTTATACCAGATTTAGTCATAACCTGGGCTTTATTGCCCCATACTTCCGCACCATCTCCCCCTAGTATTTCAGCTGGTTCTCTTGGCACCAAAAGACCACCCATAAGCTCTGGACAAACAGTTAATATTTTACTTTCTCTTTCCAAATCTAACAATAAGTCGGCATAAGGAAATTTTACCGTCTTGCCATTATAACGAACTATGTATCCCAGTAAGCACTTAGAAACTAAAAACATATTTTATCCTCCATATGGGGAACACTTTTTTATAACACTAAAAATCAAGAAGTATTTTTATGTTTTTTTAAACACCCCTCAAGGCATGTGTCTCCACTGGAGATCAAAAAAAAGCATTATTGGCCTAAATTAGCGAGAAACTATAAATAACAAGAAAAAACTGTCAATCTATAAAATATAAATAGCACAAAGGCTAACACAACAAAAAATGAGCATAAAACCTAAACGGAACCTAGTGCACAAATTACATTTTTTAATACAATTTCCATGTTTAAGGCACCAAAATTGGTTGACAGAATGTGGCAAATAGAAATACTCCCTTCTGTTATTAGCATCGTTTTCCAAACTCATAAAAAATTTGCTTTAAATTTATAACCAGAACAATAAAACAAATTTGGTAGATAGTAATTTCTAATTTACCAAAAGGAGGCTTTATGAAAGTTCTTATAATTGGCTCTGGTGGTAGAGAAGATGCCTTGGCCTGGAAAATAAGTCAAAGTCCTTTATTGACCAAACTATACATTGCTCCAGGCAATGGTGGAACTGCCTCTAAAGGCACAAATGTTGCTTTAGAAGTTAATGATATCCCCCAGATAATTTCTTTTTGCCAAAAAGAAAAAATAGATCTAGTTGTAGTTGGTCCAGAACTCCCTCTGGTTCTAGGGATACAAGACGCGCTGGACAAAGAACACATCCCCTGCTTTGGTCCCAACTCTTTTGCGGCCCAATTGGAAGGAAGCAAATCTTTTGCCAAAGAAATTATGCTCAAAACAGGAGTGCCTACAGCCAAATTTCAGATTTTTACAGATTACGAACAGGCCCTAAGCTTTGTCCAAACCCAAAATTTTCCTTTAGTTATTAAGGCCGACGGTCTGGCTGCTGGCAAAGGAGTAGTTATAGCTAAAAATCCAGCTCAAGCTAAAAAGGCTTTAATCGATTTTATGCAAAACAAAATTTTTGGCCAAGCAGGAGAAAAAGTCCTTATTGAAGAAGCTCTAGTAGGAGAAGAAGTTTCTTTTTTGGCCTTTTGTGATGGACAAAACGTAACATATTTACCATCATCTCAGGATCACAAAAGAATTGGAGAACATGATACAGGTCCCAATACCGGAGGTATGGGCGCCTATTCTCCTGCTCCTATTTTGGCTGATAAAGATCTAGAATACATTGGCAATATAGTCATAAAACCTATAATAAACGAACTCCAAAAACAAGGACATCCTTTTGTGGGCATACTCTATGCCGGACTTATGCTCACTTCTGAAGGACCCAAAGTCCTAGAATACAACGTGCGTTTTGGAGATCCTGAATGCCAACCTCTTATGCTAAGACTAAAAACAGATCTATTGGAGATAATTCAAGCCTGTCTCACTCAAAAACTAAATCACATCCAAATGGAAATAGACCCCAAGAGTGCCTTGTGTGTAGTTATAGCCGCAAAAGGATATCCCCAAAAATATCCCAAAGGTATGGAAATATCTGGATTAGATAAAGTTAAAAACCTATCCGACGTAATAATCTTTCATGCAGGTACAAAACAAGAAAACGGAAAATACTACACTAATGGTGGCAGAGTATTAAATGTAACAGCTTTAGGCAAAAACCTAATAGAAGCGAAAAAAAAGGCTTATGAGGCCGCAAAAAGAATTTCTTTCCCTAACATGTATTATCGCAAAGATATAGGAGATAAAGGCATTGCAAAATTAGAGAAAAATTAGACATTTTGTTTCAATACTAAATTTCACAACCAATTTAAAATTTGAATTTATTGAGAAAAATTATGAATATAAATTTTTGTATTTAATGAACCAACTGCAAAAATTATTTTAAGCAAGTAGATACAAGTTCGAAAAGACAAAAACTTTTTCAATAATTTAAGCTAGTTATAATTTAACAATAAAAAACAAATTCTAGAATTTTACAGTTACATATTTTATAAAATAGGTTATGATGATTATGATTCGGATAAAATTCTTGAAATTACCTTTACAAGTAGTTTTAATTACAGCTATCAATCTATTTTTTTTAACATCACCCTCTTTATCAAAAACTATCCCAAGACTCTTTTTTACAAAAAGAGTTCGTTTAAAAAAAACGTATATAATTTATAAAGTAAAAAAGGAAAAAAGTTTAGACGATGTCCTAAGAATTTACCATATACCTAAGGATATACGTCCTTTAATAAAAAAAATTGTTAAACAACTAAACCCAAAAATAAAAAACTTCTCTAAATTACAAAAAGGCGATTATTTATTGATACCTAAAATTTACAACAACTATCTAAAATCTTTATATTTTTTTAAAACACATAACTTTACGACCCAAATATATAGAATAAAAAAAGGTGACAATCTAATCAAAATATTAAAATACGTAGTTCATATTCCCAAAAAGCTTATTTTTAACGAATACCTTACCTTAACCCAATTACTAAATCCCACATTAGATCTTGATAGAATAAAAATAGGGAATATCTTAAATTTACCCATACCTGCCTCTCAAGCCACTAAATTCAAACATTTAACTTCTCAAACTCCTCAAACGACATACGTTCAACCTAAAAAAACAACAAAATTCATATCATCTACTCCTTATCTAAAAAATTCTTCTAGCAATAAAAAACTTTGCTCTATTATTTTGAAAGCATTAGGTTTTGAAATCGTCCCGGGAATAAAGACATTTTTTCCCACCCAAAATGGATGGATTCAAATAGACCTTACCCAAAACATCCTTATAAATGTAAACTCTAAAAAAATCTTATTTACCCAAAACCCTGTATCAAAAAACTCTATGCCAGACTCTTTTGAAATAATCTCTGTTTCTTCATGGGAACCAAGGGAGATATTATCCAAACTAAGAGAAAAATATCCTTTTTTTATTAAACTCTGGCCTAAAGATCAAAATTTTATCTATAATTCAAAACACTTTAGTCTAGAAATAAAATCAGACCTTATTGTAAAAATAAAAAATAAACTATTTGTTTTTTTTATAAACAACAATAATAAATCACTTATAAACAACTTAAACACTGTATATAGTTTATTAAAAAATATAAATATAAATTTTGTATATATAGAAAAAACATTTCAAGACGTAAGAAAAATAAATTGTAAATTTATAAGGAAAAATTTGATTTTTACTCCACGTCTTAATAAAAAACAATTATTATCAATTTTAAAATCAAAAATTTTATTTAAAACAAACGATACTATTGTTTATATTCTAAAAAAATTAAAGAATGAAAAATTATTAAAATTAAAAACAGTATACTTAAACCTATTTCAACTTAATAATAAATACATAAAACTATATCCACACATAATCAAAATAGACGATACAAATTTTTATATATATAAAGACAACAACCAATACGTATTAAGCCTATTACGCTTAAATGGATATCAAGTATATTCAATAGAAAAATAAACGATGAGTATTCATAAAACCTATAAAGTATATGGATTTTTTGAAGATAAAAAACATCTAATCTTGGAGAAAATAAAAAATATTCTCCAAACTTTTAATATACATGAAATAGAGGAGAACCAGCCAAACCGTATAGACTTTTTTTACTGGGAAAATACTTACTTTGACCTAGATAGTTTTATTCAAAAAATAGAATCTATTTTAAGCCCAACTACTTTTGGTCAAATTGATTTTATAGATTTTTGGGAATGGAACATGAAAAGAATACAGGTTGAAGATAAACAAATCAAAGTCAAAGATATTCCTCTTCAAAGAAGTCAAAACCCATATACTCTATAAGATCTAATTACAAAAGAAAATTAATATTTTTTTAAAGTGAATGATTAGATAGGAACACCTTGAGTTATTAAAAAAATTTTTTATAAACTGGTATGTAATTTCAAGAAGAATTTTTACAAATAAAACCTATAAGGAAAATTTTATCCATTTGTTTTTTTTATTTGTTCAAGCCAGTTATTGGCATCTGTTAGGTCTAAAGAGCCTTCGTAAATAGCTCTCCCTGTAATTACTCCTTCAAGCCCTTGTTTGTGGTAAGGGTATAATAGTTTTATATCTTCTAAAGAATTTACTCCACCTGCTATTAAAACAGGCACCTGACTAAGTTTTAGAATATGTTGCAAATTTGTTAAATTCACTCCAGACTGCATCCCATCTCTGGCAATATCTGTATAAATCAAAAAAGATATTCCTATGTCATTTAGCCAACCAATAACTTCTTCTATAGTTTTATCAACATCTTCTACCCAGCCTTTTGTTTTTAGGCGACCTTGTTTTGCATCTAAAGATACCCCTATCTGACCTAAATTACGAGCCAAAATTTGTTCAAAATATTGAGGACGTTCCAGAGCCATAGTACCAATAATCAATCTAGATACTCCCACGTCAAAATAGGCTCGTATAACTTCTTCTGTTCTTATCCCACCTCCAAGTTGCACAGGAATATGGAATTTAGAACAAATTTTTTCTATTAACCTAATATTTTTCGGCTTACCTTCAAAAGCACCATCCAAATCCACAATATGAAACCATTTTGCTCCTTTATCTTGCAAAAAAGCTGCTGCATCTAAAGGATCTTCAAAATAAATAGTTTGCTTATTGGCCAGACCCTGTTTTAAACGAACGCATTTACCATCTTTTATGTCTATAGCTGGGAAAATTATCATAACCCCATTTCTCCTAGTCCTAGATTTAAACCTTCTTTAAATAATTCTAAAGCAGTTACCCATTTACCTTTTCTGGCTAAAAACTTATTTAAAGTAAACAAATTTTCACTTAAGGACACCTGTCTTTCATCAAAGTGAAATCTATAAGCCAATTTCGTATTTTTTACGTCAATTAAAAAAAGATCAAACATTACATGAGCAGGCCTTTTTACGCCATAAGCTGTCCCTTCTCGTTTTTGATAACAATAAATATAAGGGACAAGTAAGTAATCGCAGGGAACACATTGTCCTACTTTTAACCAGTATTGAAATATAGAAAGTCTGGACAATTTGGATGCAGCAACTAATTCAATACATTGTCTGGTAATTGCTGCTCGGATAAAATTTATTTTTCTTTGAGTTAAAATTAAAGCCAATGTCTTGTCCAGTTTAGCTAGTGTATCCTTGTCAAGCGGCTCAACTTTTACATATCCAGCCAACATTTCCCACGATCTAACAGGATGAAAACAAGGAGCAACAGCCAGGGTAAAATTTTTGGTAGGAAAAGAAAAAAATTCCTGCTTAGGAGCACAAGCAGAAAATAAACCAACGAACAAAATCAAACAAAATACAATCTTAGACAAATTTAATCGTCGTATTTTTAACAAAACCTTATCTCCAATTCTAAAAAAAATACAATCCTCCCTAACCCAATCACCAATCACTAATTCCTATCTCTAAGCTTTTTTATAATTTCAATATCAAGTCCTGTGATCTTGGCTATTTTTTCATCGTCCAGAGTCCCAATGAGATTTTTAGCAACCTCTATCTTGCCTTTTTGCACTCCCTGCTGGATGCCCTGCTGGATGCCCTGCTGTAGCCCCTGTTTAAAATATGGATCATTCTTTAATTCTATTGTTATTGGCATAACTTCCTCCCTTATCCTTAATATTAAACGCTCATTTATCTTAGGTCTATATCTAGATAAGGATAATACTTGTTTTATCGCATCCTTTCTCTCCTTCTCCTTTAACCTTAATATATCTGAAATCAAAGTGCTTATGTATCTCTCCTCGTCTTCTATACAACATAAAACTGACAAAATCTTATCACATATCTCCTCAGAATCTATTAAATAGGAACAATCTATATCCCTTATATCCTTTAATTCAAACTCAAAACTAAGTCGTCCTATCTCTAAACAATTACTCATTCTCATATCTCCATCACCTACATACAAACACATCTGCTCTATGTTTTCCGTATCGTATTTGTCTCTAATAAGCAAAAAATACTCTAACATCCTATAAGGCATATTAAAATCATTTTGACTCTGAAGTTCTAAATGAAAAATTGTCCTATCTTCAAGTAAAACTATAAGATCTGCTCTTTTGTCCTTTACCTCTGGAAGCGCAGAGTCTAAAAGCTCAACACCTCTTTTACCTGTCAAAAGCTCAATAAACTTATGAGGAAGTGAAGAAATAACGTCTCTTAACGTTATGTCTATCTTAATATTTTTTCCCATTAGCCCAACAAACCATCATCAATCACTAATCAATCAAGCACTCCCTTAGTACTGCTTATTCCTTCCCAGTTTTTTGCAATAGCCTGTTTTAAAACCAAACCCAAAGCTTTAAAGCTTGCTTCTAAAAGATGATGTCCATTTTGGCCATAACACCAATTTAGGTGTAAATTAAACCGTGCACTAAAACTAACACTTTTAAAAAATTCTCTAAAAACGTCTTTTTCTTCTCCAAACACGATATCTGGCACGATATCATAACCTTTGGCCACAAAATAAGGCCTTCCTGAAAGATCTATCACCGCTTCTACCAAAGCCTCGTCCATGGGGACTTTTACAGCAGCGATCCTCTGGATACCCTGTCTATTACCCCAAGCCTGCGCAAAGGCCTTACCCAAACAAATACCCACGTCCTCTATCAGATGATGAGCATCTATTTGAATATCTCCCTTTGCTTTTAAGGTAAGATCAAATCTTCCCCAAAAAGCCATTAATTCCAGCATGTGATTAAAATAGGCCAGCTCTGTGTCAATTTTAGTCTTACCTTTTCCATCTAGATTTAAGTCTAGTGTTATTTGAGTTTCTTTAGTTTCTCTCTGAATAGTGGCTTTTCTCATTATTTATTTTGCTCCCTGGTTTTTCTTCTCAGGTTCTCTTTTGCCAAAAAAATAAGCAATCCATACCCCAATTTCATAAAGCAAAATCAAAGGACCAGCCATTAATACTTGAGTAACCACATCTGGAGGAGTTAAAATAGCCCCCACAACAAAAGCTATTAAAATGGCGTATTTTCTTTTTTGCCTAAGCCAAGCGCTGGTAACCATACCTAGACGAGCTAAAAAAAATATAAACAAAGGCAATTCAAAAATAACTCCAAAAGCAAACAACAATTTGACGCAAAAACCAAAATACTCCCGCAAAGTGGGCATAGGCCTTATAATGTCTGTGGCAAAACCCATAAAAAACTGAAAACCAAAGGGAAACACTATAAAATAGCCAAACATGGCTCCTAAAATAAAAAATATTCCAGAAAACACGCCAATAGGCAAAATATATTTCTTTTCACTATCGTATAAACCAGGAGAAATAAATTTCCACAATTGATAAAAAATATAAGGAGAAGCAACAAAAACCGCTGCCACGGCCGCAACTTTAAGATAGGTAAAAAAAGCTTCAGGAAGAGAAGTAAAAATAAGAGTGCTCGTAGGAGGCAATACTTTTAACAGGGGCTGCATCAAAAAATTAAAAAGCTGCTTGGAAAATCCATAACAACCCACAAAAGCTATAGCTATGGCTATAAGACAACGAACCAACCTCTGTCTTAATTCTTCAAGATGCTCTGTTAGAGTCATCTCTGCGCTTTCATTAGAACTAACATTCTTTTTTTCTTGCTGGTTGTTGTTTTCTTTCATAATAAACTTAACTCTCCTCAACTTTTTCTGATTCTTCTTTGACCGAGTCTGATGCGCTCTTTTGCTCTGCTTTTTGCTTTTTTTGGAGCTCTTTTTCCGCTTCTAAATAAGATGTTTTTTCCTCTTCTCTTTCCATTTCCTGCTCTATAGTTCTTTTTACATCTGTAGAGACCTTTTTAAATTCTGCCATAGCTTTACCAAGAGTCCTCGCTATTTCTGGTAGTTTAGATGGGCCAATAACTATTAAGGCAACCACCAAAATTAACATTAGTTCTGTAGATCCTATTCCAAACATTTTTCTCTCCTACCAAAAAACTACTCCCATTCTATGGTTCCAGGAGGTTTTGAGGATATATCGTAAACCACTCGATTTACCCCCTTTACTTCGTTAATAATTCTATTTGAAATCCTGGCCAAAAGCTCTGAAGGCAATCTGGTCCAATCAGCCGTCATAGCATCTAGGCTATCAACGACTCGTAAGGCAATTACGTGCTCATAAGTACGTTCATCCCCCATAACGCCTACAGTTTTTAAAGGAAGTAAAACTGCAAAACCCTGCCACACTTTTTGGTACCAACCTGAGGCTAAAAGTTCATTGTGCACAATTTTGTCCGCCTGCCTCAAAATGTCCAACCTTTCTGGAGTAATTTCTCCTATAATTCTAATGGCCAAACCAGGACCAGGAAAGGGATGCCGCCAGATGATAAAATCAGGTAAGCCTAATTCTATACCAACCTTTCTTACTTCATCTTTAAAAAGCTCTCTTAAAGGTTCAATCAATTTTAAATTCATCTTTTCAGGCAACCCACCTACATTATGATGACTTTTTATGACCGCAGAAGGACCTTTATAGGATACACTTTCAATCACGTCTGGATATAAAGTCCCCTGAGCAAGCCACTTAACCTGTTTTAATTTTTTGGCTTCACGCTCAAATACTTCTATAAAAGTATGACCAATAATTTTCCTTTTTTGTTCTGGATCAGTTACCCCTTTTAATTTATCCAAAAATAAATCCTGCGCCTGGACATAATGCAAATTTAAATCAAAATGCTTTTTTAAATAAGAAACAACCTCTTCTCCTTCGTTAAGACGCAAAAGTCCATTATCTACAAAAATACAATGTAATTTTTGCCCCAGAGCTTGATGCAACAAAATAGCCACCACAGTAGAATCTACTCCACCACTCAAAGCACACACTACTTCATCTTCACCGACTTGTTCTCTAACTTGCCGAATCACATTGGAAATAAAAGAACTCATTGACCAACTCGGCTTTACCCCTACTATTTTAAATAAAAAATTGGCCAAAATATTTTCGCCAAAATCCGTATGCACTACTTCTGGATGAAATTGTAGCCCGTATATTTTTTGCTTTTCTAGAGCCATAGCAGCTACTTTGATATTATTTGTTCTGGCCAACACTTTAAATCCTGGAGGAAGTTCCAAAACTGTATCTCCATGAGACATCCAGACTGTAATTTTCTTGTGCTCTGGCAAAATACCATCCCACAAAGGAGAATCATCAATTATCTCTAGTTCACTTCTTCCATATTCTCGATTTGAAGCAGGCTCAACAATCCCTCCTAACAACCTAGTAATCAATTGCATTCCATAACAAATCCCAAGGATAGGAACTCCCAGACTAAAAATCTCTGACTCTAAAGTAGGACTATTTGACTTCAGCACACTTGCAGGTCCGCCAGATAAAATAATCCCCTTTGGACGCAATTCTTTTAATTTATCAAGACTCAAATTATAGGGATATATTTCCGAATAAACCCCTTGTTCCCTTATCCTTCTAGCAATAAGTTGCGTATATTGTGAACCAAAGTCTAAAATAACTATTCTCTCTCTAGCAAACATCAAAAACTCCTAACGTACTCCAAGAAACTGACACATTATTTATCAATCTAATTAGTAATTCGGCTGTTTGAACATCTTCTCACCCTAAAACACCTCACCAATCACCAATCACTAATTACCAATTACTAATAATTTTCTATTCTATAATTAGGAGCTTCTTTGGTAATGATGACGTCGTGCACATGACTTTCTTTTAAACCAGAATTAGTAATTCTGACCATTTTGCTCTTTTCTTGAAGTTCTCTAATATTTTTACATCCCAAATACCCCATACCAGAACGAATCCCGCCAACCAGTTGATAAATAGTTTCACTCACAGGGCCTTTAAAAGGAACTCTGCCCACAATACCTTCTGGCACGAATTTATGCGACTCTTCCTGAAAATAACGATCAGAACTACCTTCTTTCATGGCATCAATAGAGCCCATACCTCTATAAATTTTATAAGTCCTTCCCTGATACAAAACAGTTTCTCCAGGACTTTCTTCTGTGCCTGCCAACATACTTCCCATCATCACCGAATCAGCCCCCACGGCAATGGCTTTTACAATATCTCCAGAAAATTTTATTCCACCATCAGCAATCAAACATCTATCAAATTTTCTGCAGGCTTTTACCGCTTCCATAATAGCAGTAATTTGAGGAACTCCCACTCCTGTCACCACCCTGGTGGTACAAATAGAACCTGGTCCAATACCAACCTTTACCGTCATAGCTCCAGCCTTAATTAAAGCTAAAGCCCCTTCATAAGTAGCCACATTACCTGCAATAACCTGACAATCAGGATAATTATGTTTTATCATTTCAATAGTATTCAACACATTTTTAGAATGACCATGAGCTGAATCAATTACAATAAAATCCACTCCAGCTTTTAACAAGGCATCAACTCTTTGCTCCCGATCTTTACCCACTCCTACAGCAGCTCCTACTCTCAATCTACCGTACTCATCTTTGCAAGCATAGGGGTATTTTTTAATTTTTTCTATATCTTTTATGGTGATAAGTCCTTTCAATCTGTTTTGATTATCAACGACCAGTAATTTTTCTACTTTTTTCTTTTGCAAAATCTTTTTAGCTTCTTCCAAAGTAGTACCTGGGGGGACTGTAATAAGATTTTCTTTAGTCATTACGTCTTTTACTTTTGTATTTAAATCATCTACAAAACGAACATCCCTATTAGTAACAATTCCCCTCAAGGTATCTCCTTCAACTACGGGTAACCCAGATATTCTATACTCAGACATTAACTGCAACACATGAGCAACACTATCTTCTGGTTGCACTGTAACAGGATCCAAAATCATCCCGCTTTCTGACTTTTTGACTTTTTCCACTTCAAGTTTTTGCTTTTCTATGCTCATATTTTTATGGATAACGCCAACTCCTCCCATTCTGGCCATAGATACCGCCATCCTCGCCTCTGTAACTGTATCCATAGCCGCACTCAAAAGAGGAATGTTTAATTTAATTTCTGGAGTCAACCTAGTGGTCAAATCCACCTGATCTGGTAAAATTTCTGAATAAGCTGGTAACAACAACACATCATCAAAAGTCAAAGCTAAGGTAACAATTTTATCATTCATATTTTCCCCCGTAAAAAACGTGTTAGTTTACAACAAACACGTTTCTACAGACCAAGATAGGCCTTTTTCACCTGTTCGTTAGTAAGCAATGCCTCTGCCTTATCTGCAAGGACTATGCGTCCATTTTCCATTACATAACCACGATGGGCAATTTTTAGAGCCTGATGAGCATTTTGCTCCACCAAAAAAATGGTCGTGCCTGCTTGATTTATCTTTTGAATAATCTCAAAAATTTGTTTTATCACTAGAGGAGCCAAACCCAAAGATGGCTCGTCCAGAAGCAACAATTTTGGCCTGGCCATAAGAGCCCTAGATATGGCCAACATTTGTTGCTCTCCACCACTTAAAGTGCCTCCCAATTGATCTTGGCGCTCTGCTAAAATAGGAAACAAATCAAAGACGTACTCTAAATCCTTTTTAATCTCTTCTTTGTCGTTACGCAAATAAGCCCCCATATCCAGATTTTCCAAAACCGTCATCCTGGGGAAAATCAACCGGCCTTCAGGCACTTGAACGATACCTTTGGCCACTATCTTCTCAGGGGTTAAATTGTGAATTGGTTCCCCTTCAAAAAAAATTTCTCCTGTACGTGGAGGCACAATGCCACAAATAGACATCAAAGTAGTGGTTTTACCAGCTCCATTTGCGCCAATTAAGGTAATTATTTCCCCTGGCTCTATTTTTAAACTAACGTCGTACAAAGCCTGAATTTTGCCATAAAACGAACAAATAGATCTAATCTCAAGCATCGTGATCCTCACCTAAATAAGCTTTTATGACCCGTTCATCTTCTTTAATTTCCCTAGGAGAGCCTTTGGCCAATAACCTGCCATACTCCACCACATAAACCATTTCAGAAATATTCATAACCAATTTCATATCGTGCTCTATTAACAAAATAGAAACTCTTTCCTGCTCTTTAATCTGAAGAATCAACTCTTCTAATTGCTTAGTTTCTTTAGGATTCATACCAGCAGCTGGTTCATCTAACAACAACAAACTTGGCTCCGCTGCTAAAGCTCTGGCTATTTCTAACCTCCTTTGGGCACCATAAGGCAAATTAGAAGCAATCTCGTTGACGTATTTTTCTAACTGCAATTTTTTTAAAATATTATAACTCACTTCAACAGTTTCTTGTTCCTCTTGAACAGTCTTCTTATCTCTAAAAAGTGCCCCAAAAATCCAGGATCTGGTTCTGGTATGACGACCTATCATTACGTTTTCTAACACGGTCATGTTAGGAAACAAACGTATGTTTTGAAAAGTTCTAGCCAGTCCCAACTCTGTAATTTTATTAGGTTTTAAACCATTAATACGTTTTCTCTGGCCATCATCTCTAGATAAAACCAAGATATCTCCATGAGTAGGCTCATAAATACCAGTAACACAATTAAAAAAAGTAGTTTTACCAGCTCCATTTGGACCAATTAGAGCTACGATCTGATCCGAAAAGACTTCCAAATTAATATGGTCTAAAGCCCTTAACCCACCAAAATCCATACACAAATCTTTTACCTCAAGTATCGGTAACATGTGCTATCTCACTCCTTGCTTTTGGCCATATAAATATTTTCTTCTAACGTTAGGAATTAGTCCCTGAGGTCTAAACACCATTACCAGGACCATAGATGCACCAAACAAAAGCATCCTGTATTGAGAAAAGGCACGCAAATATTCTGGCAATAAAATCATTAAAAATGCGGCCAAAATTACCCCAGGAATAGAACCCATGCCTCCCAGCACCACAATAGATAAAATAATAGCTGATTCCATAAAGGTAAAACTTGCAGGATTGATAAAGGTCGTTTTAGCTGCAAAGATTACTCCGGCAAAACCAGCCCAGGTAGCACCCAAAGCAAAAGCTGCCAGTTTGGTTTTCATCCTATCTATCCCCATAGCTTCGCAGGCAATTTCATCTTCTCTAAGGGCCAACCAGGCTCTTCCCAGTCTAGAATTTTGTAATCTATTCACAACAAAAATTGTAATTAGAGACATAATAACCACAAGATAATAAATATAAATGGTTGCCTGCTCCACAGTCAAATGCAATCCAAAAAAACCAGGGCGGGGGATATTAGAAATACCACTGGGGCCAAAAGAAAACTCATCCCAATTTTCCAAAACAAGTCTTATAATTTCTCCAAACCCAAGAGTTACAATAGCCAAATAATCTCCTCTTAGCCTCAGCACAGGAATACCAAGCAAAATACCAAAAATAGCAGCCAGCAACCCACCTATAGGTAAGACGGTCCAAAAACCTAAATGAAAATGATAATTTAATAAGGCATACGCATAAGCACCCACAGCATAAAAAGCAACATACCCCAAATCCAGCAAACCAGCCAATCCAACCACTATATTTAACCCCAGCCCCAAAACCACATAAAGCAAGGCAGAAATCATAATATTGGTTTGATAAGTAGAAAACATCCAGGGAAATACTAAAACAAATAACAAAAGGCCCAAAAACAAGGGTCTATTATAACGCGGTTCTGTCAGTATTTTCTGAATAAAACTTAATTTTTCGTCCCGACTTTCTTCTCTGGCTTTAATACCTTTATTTTTTTTCTCCATTAAAAAACGCCAGACAAAAGACAACACAAAAGAGCCAATACCTACGTAAACTAGATTCATCCACCGCCATTGCACTGTCTTTTCAACAATATCAACCTTAATCACCATAATAGGAAAGGTTAAAAACATAAACCATAAGGCAACCTGAAGTGATCTTATAAAACCTTTCATTTTCCCTCTCTCAATCTTACACTTTTTTAGTATTAGTCCTACCTAAAATTCCTGCAGGCCTAAAAATTAAAATAAGAACCAACAAGCAAAAGGCAAAAACGTCTTGATAATCACTAGACACATACCCAGTGGCAAAACTTTCAGTCCATCCCAAAATAAGACCACCTAACACTGCCCCGGGTATAGAACCAATTCCACCCAACACAGCAGCAGTAAAAGCTTTAATGCCTGCAATAAAACCAATAAAAAAGTTTATCTGTCCCATGTAAGAACCAATAAGTACACCGCCCAAAGCAGCCAAAGCAGAACCTATAATAAAAGTCATAGATATCACGTGATCCACATTTACTCCACACAAAAGAGCCATTTTTCTATTCTGGGCAGTAGCTCGCATAGCCTTGCCTATTTTGGTGTACTTAATAAATAAAGTCAGTACAGTCATCGCCACTGCAGTCACAACTATAATTACCAACTCTGATGGTCCTATAAAATCTTCAAAAGGTTGCATAAAGGCAAAATCAGGGATCAGATTAGGAAAAGGCACAAATTTTGACGTTTGAGCTAACAAAACATAATTTTGTAAAAAAATAGACATACCTATGGCACTAATCAAAGGCGATAACCTAGGAGCGTTTCTAAGAGGCCTATAGGCTATCCTTTCTACTGTAACTCCATAAGCAGAGGCATAAATCATAGCAATGACGATGGCTAACACAAGCGTAGAAATCAAACTCAACCCCAAAACAGAACATATTCCAGCAACTATTAAGCCTGTAAAAGCTCCTAACATATAAATTTCGCCATGAGCAAAATTAATTAATTCTATAATCCCATAAACCATAGTATAGCCAAGAGCAATCAAGGCATAAATACTACCCCGCGTAAGACCACTAAAAAACAAGTCCCAAAAATAATCCATAGCCATACCTCTTCAAAAAAAATAAAAAAAATTCTGATGCCTTATTAATAAGGCATCAGAATTTTATCCTTTATTAAATTTAAAATCTACTTAACTTCTACAAATTTACCACCACGAACTTGATATACAGAAAATCCAACCCCTTCTGCATCACCTTTGGAATCAAATTTTATTTTGCCCAACGGAGTACTTACGTATTTTGTCCTTAAGGCTTTTACTATATCTTCATACTTAGTGCTTTTAGATTGTTCTATAGCATTTAAAAGGGCTTCTGCGGCAGCATAACCATTCTCAAAAAATGGTCCAGGCTTACCATGAAATGCTTTCTGATATTCAGCTAAAGCCTCTTTATATTCGGGATTAGAAGATACATCTCTTGGGCCAGAAGCATATACTCCTTCTGCATATCTACCAGCTACTTTGATAAAAGATACATCCCTTACTCCATCTCCTGCAATAAAGGGAACTTTTAAACGTTTTCTTCTCATAGTGGTTACAATCTTAGCAGCCTCTGGATGATATCCACCAAACATAACCACGTCTGGCCTATTTCTTTTTATTTTTTGCACCACAGCAGAATAATCTATGGCCCCAGGAGTAACTCCTTCAAACAAAATCACTTTGGCTTTTCCACTCTCTTCTATAAATTTTTTCTCCATCATAGCCAAACCCTTACCATAATCACCTTTATCATGAATAATGGCTATTTTTTTGGCATGAAGCCTATTTAAAACAAAATCTACATCCAATCTGGCCTGCGCATCATCAGGAGCAATTGTTCTAAAAAAATTAGGATACTCTCCACTTTCTGTCAAAGCAGGATTAGTAGAAGCAGAAGAAATAACAACCAGACGAGCATCTTTATAGATGGGCAACGCAGCCTTAGTAGCTCCACTACAAATATGGCCAATAACCCCAACTACACCTTCAGAAACCAATTTGGTAGCAACGTTAGTGGCCAATTCTGGTTTACATTGATCATCCACAGCAATTACTTCAACCTTTTTCCCTAATACTCCCCCTTTAGCGTTAATCTTTTTGGCCACCAGCTTAACGGCATTAGCTGTTGGGATACCATAAGAGGCCAAATCTCCGCTATAAGGGCCAGCTACACCAATCTTTAAAGTATCCTGGGCAAAAACCGACCCTGCAACCAAACAAAAACATACCATCAAGCTAAAAACCTTACTTACAAACTTCATACGTCCCCTCCTCACAAGTAAATTTGATATTTATTTTGAAAAAATAATTTCTCCTAGACATAACCATCTTATAAAGTGAAGAATTAATTAACCTCAAAAAATTTTTACTGTCAATTGGAAATCTGAGATAAAATTTTTTTAACTTCTTTTTTAAGACTTGAATCTGCAGTAGAACTTGCTAAAACTTGTTGAAAATACCTTTTTGCTTTGATTTTGTCTTTTAAAAATTTAAAATAAATAAGTCCAAGATTGTAATTTATAATGTAATTATCTTTATTATTCCTATCTAACAATAATACCATTTCATAATAATCTGCAGCTTTTTTATATTGAGACAATTGGAAATAACAATAAGCAGACTGACTTAAAGCCATTCTATTTTTGGGCTGTAATTTTAAAATCCTATTCCAGAAAGATAATGCTCTATCCCATGCTTTCATTTGCATAAAAATAGTACCAAGTTCCTTTAACGTATCAATATCTTCTGGATTTTTAGATAATTTTTGCATTAATTCAACAATGCCAGACATAGAATTGTCTGGCATTGTTGGCTCTGTTCTAAAAGTTAAGGTTAATTTTGGATTGTTGATTCTATAATTTAAAGATGCTATAAACATAAAACTAAAAGCAAAAACTGTTATTAAAAAAATCTCTTTTCTAATCATTGTAGACATCCTCTTTTTGAGCTATTTTTATCAATTCTTCAAATTCACTGATTTTAAGTAAAGTGTTTTTATTCTGTTTATGTAGAAAAATAAGATAAAAAGTCACTCCCAACCACACAACGATATTGGCCATTAAAACATAATTCATTTAAAATCTCCTACAAATAATTTAGTTATTTTTAAGCTGCCTTTAACCAAGGAGCATAACTTACTATAATATCTCCTTTTCTTTGCAAAATAAAATAACCATGCTTTTTTGCCAATTCTTTTACTTCTTCATCTACTTTAAAGCTAGCAATACCTGCATATAATATTGGACGAACATACTCTGGAAACAATTTTTTAAACTTTTGCACATGACTTTGTAAATATTCAAAGTCATTTTTATGTAACTTATACTTTACTTCTATAATAACAGTTACTTCTTTATTGAGCAAAACTATATCGTATTCTCCCTCTAACTTACCCCTTCGTTTATGTAAATTAACGCTCATTTCGTCAAAATGAATACCAAAAATTTCCATTTTATCTTTTAAGGTATTGATAAAATACTCTTCTGCCACGTCGCCCTGATTTTCTGCAATACCACCAAGTTGTTTTGCTACCTTGTCCAATCTAGCATCTACTTTTTTAAACAAAAATCTTAACTCTTCGTCTGTTTTTTTCAATTGCCTACCAGTGTCCTTTACCTGCTCTCCTGCCTCTTTTATCTTAGCACTTGCTTCCTTTAATTTCTTATCTGTATCACGAAGTTGCTTATCTGTCTCTTGTTGTCGCTCACGTAGCTCCTTTATTTTTTCACCTATCTCTTTAAGCTGCTTTGCTGTCTCTTGCTGTTGCCGACCAGTCTCCTTTATCATAGCTCTTAATTCTTCAGCGCCCTTTCTTTGCTCCTCACCTATCTCTTTTATCAAAAACCTTAACTTTTCAGCACCCTTTCTTTGTTCCTCACCTATCTCTCGTATCAAAGACCTTAACTCTTCAGCGCCCTTTCTTTGCTCCTCACCTATCTCTTTTATCAGATATCTTGTTTCTCGAAGTTGCTCTCCTGTTTCTCGAATGTATTCGTCTGTTTTTTTTTTGAGAAACAATTAAATCTGCAAGTAATTCTTTCAATAAATCATCTTTCATAATACGCTCCTTGCAACTCCATAAGACGTTGTTCTAACTTGTTAAATATAAACAACTGACGAAAACGTAAAATAAGCAAGGAAATCCATAAAAAACCAAAACCAACCAAAGAAATAATAATAGTATAAAACATCTCTGGAGGCAATCCTCCATGTTTGGAGGCAAAAACCACAGGGTGCACACTGCGCCACATTCTAGCAGAGACAAAAACCAAAGGAACATTTAAAAAAGCGACAATGCCTATTACAGCTGAAATTCTTTTCTTTTTTCCAGAGTCAATATTTAAAGTTTGAATTAACAAATAGCCAGCATAAACGAACCACATAATAAAAGTGGTAGTTAAACGTGGTTCCCAGAGCCACCAGACCCCCCAACTGGCTTTGGCCCAAATAGATCCACAAATTAAAGCAAGTCCTGTAAACAACACTCCAACCTCTGCACACGCCCTAGCCAAGGCGTCAAATTTATCTTTGTTGGTTTTTAAAAACAAGATACTGGCGATAAACAGCACAAAAAAACTAAACATGCCCCACCAGGCAAAAGGTAAATGTAAATAAAAAATCTTCTGAACTATCCCCAAAGAAGCTTCTACAGGAGCATAAACCCAAATAGCATATTGCACAAACACAGATAATACACCGAAAATAATAGTAAAAATCATATTTTCTCCATTAAATTAACTAGATTTATTATGTTTTAAAAACAAAAGGAAATAAAATATAACCTATTCCCAAATACATACAATCAAAGGCCAATACAATCTTAAACCAACCAGAAATATCTATCATATCTCCCCAAACACATCCACCCAACTTAATACCTGCCAATAACACCGGTACAGTTAAAGGGAAAATGACCAGAGATAAAAAAGATTCTTTTATTTCGTGCCCATAACTAAGAGCTCCCAATAAAGATCCTATTAACACCAATCCCACATCAATTAAAATAAAAAACAACAAAAAATAAAAAGAAAAATTAATCTGTTTTTGGTCTAAAAAAACCAACGTGCTGATAAACAAAACTATTTGAAGCAATAAAAGAGCAACAAACCCGGAAATAGATTTTGCCAACCAGATTTTTTCCGCAGTCAAAGGAGAAAGCAAAAGGGCACTTTGCATGTCATTTTCCTGCTCTAACAAATACAAACTATTAAAAATTAAAATCATAGAAAATATAGATGCAATCCAAAAAACAGTAGAAGCATATGTTTCAGAAAACACATCCCCAACTGGTCTGGCCAGACTAAATAAAAAAACCAGAACAAGACCTAACAAAATGGACTGTACAAAAGTACCTGTTCTCCCCAATAAGACCTTTATATCTTTTAGAATTAAACAAAACATTTACTAATTTTCCTTATAAGTCTCTAAAACCACCCCCATAGCCCATTGCCTATAGCCCATCACCCAATAACAAATTATTAATTACAAATCACCAATTACTAATAATTCTCCCTTCCTCAATTAACAATTCTCCATCATAGTCTTGAAAATCACATAAATGAGAAATCCAGACTATAGTTTTTCCTTCCTTAGCAAGTCCTTTTATTTTGGCATATAAATAGGTCAAAAATTCTTTATCTAAGCCTGTTTCTGGTTCGTCCAAAAGCAATAATTCTGCATCCAGCAAAAATAATCTGGCAAGATTTAAACGTTGTTTCATTCCTCTAGAATAATTTTTAACTGGTTCATAAATAAACTTGCTCAAACCCACCTCATTTAATTTCTGTTTAATAAAAGCTTCACTTAATTTAAGAGAGTACAAGTTTGCAAAAAACAAAAGATTTTCCAATGCATTTAAATAAGAATAAAAAAAAGGCACATGCCCCAGATAAGCAATTTTGGACTTAGAAACATTTTTGACGACCTGTCCCTGGGTGGGAGTTAAAAGACCTGCAATAATCTTTAAAAAAGTGGATTTCCCACTGCCATTTTTGCCTTTGATTAAAAAAATTTTCCCCTTCTCCAACCTCACGTTGACATCTTTAAATAACAATCTATGACCAAAAAAGTGAGTTACGTTTTTCAACTCAAGCATCATACTTATTTTTCCTCTGCCAACAAGCTAATAATCCGCCCAAACATAAAATAACAGTGCCTATCCAAATCCAATTAACCGCAGGATGCAAACTAATTTTCACACTAACATCACCT
The DNA here is from genome assembly GCA_030950395.1 of Desulfonauticus sp. GTDB lineage: Bacteria > Desulfobacterota > Desulfovibrionia > Desulfovibrionales > Desulfonatronovibrionaceae > Desulfonauticus. The sequence continues at coordinate 154,025 of JAUZRP010000006.1, forward strand.
TTATCATCAAACCCAAGTAAACTGATATACACTTCTGTGCCCAAAGACGGATAGGTATCAATTTCCACAAAAGAATCATCAAAATGGGCATAAAGTCTTTTTTGGGGTGTCAATTCAGCAAGTTTTTTCCCTTTGCTCCACACCTCAAATCTTCCTTCAAAAATATCTATACCCGGGACATGCTTTTCTACAAGTCGTTTATAAATAATAGAATAATCGCCTAGAGCAACTTTTTGGCCAGGAACTAAAATAAATTCCCTCTCCTGTTGAAAAGGTCCAGAAATAGCCACTCCCAGCACAATCAAGGCCATCCCTAAATGCAAGATACACACACCTAAAAAAGACATACGCTTATAAATTTTATTGCTAAACACATACCATCCTAACCAGATAAAAAGAAACAAACTAGAACCAACAGCAACCATACTGAATACATTTTTATAGTTTAGTTTCCACATAATAAAAAAAGTTAAGGCAAAAATAAAACCGCCTAAAAAAATAACCTTTTTATTATAAAATTTACCCTTCCAATCCAGGATAAAACATAAAAACATTAAAAAATTAATACCCACAAAAATAGGCAAACAGACTCTATTATAAAAATGAGCATCAAGCCCAACAGTATTGTTAGTCCAAATTTTAGATATAACTGGCCATAAAGTGGCAATAGTAATGATTGCTGCTAATAAAATAAATAACCAGGAAGTAATAAAAATTAACCCTGACTTATTCCATATTTCATCCAATTTTTTAGATTCAACTGTCTTAGATAAAGCTAAAATTACGATCAACAAATATACCAGCATAAAAACCAAAAGGGGCCAGGTTACTCCTCCACTTCCAAAGGCATGCAAAGATTGAACAACGTTTCCTCGCACCAAAAAGGTAGCAAAAAAACAGGAGATCAAAGTTAAATGCAAAAGAAAAAAAGTTGTTTTATGAAGATAGTTCTTTTTTCTGGTCAAAATGGCCAGGTGTAAATAGGCCGCAGCAAATAACCAGGGAATCAAAGAAGCATTTTCTACTGGGTCCCAGGCCCAATAACCGCCCCAGCCCAATTCCATATAGGACCACCAAGCTCCAAGCACAATGCCTATACTTAAAAACACCCAAGAAAGAACAGTATAAGGACGAGCCAACTCCAACCAATCTTTTGATTCTTCTTTTCCAAGCCACAAAGCCAGACTAAAACAGGCTGGCACAGTAAATCCCGCATAACCCAAAAACAGAAGCGGTGGATGAAAAATCATACCTATATTTTGCAATAATGGATTTAGTCCCCTTCCATCCAGAGGTACAGGATTTAACTTTAAAAAAGGATTACTTGGCCCTGTAATGATTAACAAGAAAAAAGCCTGGACTAAAAAATAAAAACACCAGAAGATAAATTTTTGTTTTGAACTCAGGCTTTTATAAGTAGAAGTGTACAAAAAAGCTGTTCCAAGCAAACAAACACACAATAACCAGAATAAAAAAGAACCTTCTTGACCTGCCCAAAAAGCAGTAAGCGCATAAAATAGAGGCAAAAACTTATCCGTATAGTCGTAAACATAGGCAAAAGAAAAATCTCTTACCCACAGGGCATAAAACAAAATCAAGGACGCTAATACAATAAATACAGTAACAAGCTTTTGGATATTTTCAATCAGATCTAATTTTATTTTAGTGTCTCCAGTAAATAAAGCATAGGCATTAACAGTCCCGCTAAGAATAAGCAACAATAAAGAAATTAATAAAGCAAAAAAAGCCACATACTGCATAACAATTACCTCTCCTTAAATTTAAAATCTAAAACATCTTCTCATTATCAACTAACAATTCAACTTCCTGCACGTTCTTTTTTCTTATACTTAGATGGACACTTAGTAACTACAACAGACGCCTGAAAAATATTTTTCTTCATCTTGCCTTCTACAATAACTTCAGCTCCTGGCTTAAAAGTATCAGGCAAAGCACCCTTGTAAAAAACAGGGATAGACTGAGCTTTATTTTTTTTGTCCAATAATAAAAAATGAACTTTTAATCCCTGATCCTCTTTTTTTAACCCCTCTTTAGCAACAATGCCAAATAATCTCGCCTGTTTGATATTAGACAAACCCATCCTAAGCGCTTCAGACACATTTAAAAAATAAACCTTATTTTCCTGCACCGTACTAAAAATCAAATACCCCACTGCTCCCAAAATGAACAAAAAAGCTATCACGTAATTTTTTTTCATAAACTTTACTCCACATTTAAAACATAATTTTTACAGGCATAACCACCCTATATCTTATTACTTTTTAGTCCCTATGCCTTTTTGTTGTTCAAGAGTTTTTTTGCGTCTTTGTCTGGCCAATTCACGCATATCCACCACTTCGTCTGTTTCGTCAACTATCTCTTTGCCCAAAATTTCTTCTAGCACATCTTCCAAAGTCACAAGACCAGAAACCCCACCATATTCATCTAACACAATAAACAAATGCATCCTGGTCTCCAATAACTTGAGAAGAAGTTTATCTAAAGTAATACTTTCAGGAATAAATTGAACAGGCTTCATGATACTTCCCACAAGCAAATCATGTTTATCTTCTGCCAAAGCAGCAAGTAAATCTCTTCTCAGTACTATTCCTACAATATCTTCAATATCATCTGCATATACAGGTATCCTACTATGAGGTAACATTTTCTTTTTATGTAAGGCCTGTTTTACGGTTATGTTAACAGGCAAACAAAACATAACTGTTCTTGGAGTCATAATTTCTTTTACTGTTTTTTTATCCAGTTTTAAAATGTTTTGAATGGATACTTCTTCATAAGGCTTAATCATGCCGGATCTTCGACCAAGACTCAAAACAGCCAATACGTCTTCTTCTGTTGTTTTGTAGTTTGTATTTTTTTCAATAAAAAACACCAACACCTTAAATAACTTGATAACAGGTTTAAAAACAACAGTTAATCCATACAAGGGATAGGCTATCAAAGGAGCAATGTTATCACTATAAACAACGCCTACGGTTTTGGGAATAATTTCGGAGAAAATCAAAATTACAATGGTAAAAACCAAAGAAAACACAAACACACTTTTTTCTCCAAACACATCCATAGCAGCTGCTCCAGCCACAGCTGCTCCAGCAGTGTTGGCTATGGTGTTCATAGTGAGGATTACCGTAATAGGCTCGTCAATATTAGAGCGCAAAATTTCCAGAATTCTTCCCAGGCGTGTTTTTTTTTCTTTCAGGCGTTCAATACTACCCCAGGAAAGAGAATATAGAGCAGCCTCTCCCACCGAACACAAGGCAGAAATAACTACTGCTAGAAAAAAAGCTATACTTAACTTAATCATGTTGATTAGGGATCTTTTTTAATCCAACAATCAAAAAAATGCAAGCAGGATTAAAAGGTTGAGAGAAAAGAACAAAAGAATAAAGCCCTACTAAAAATAGGGCATTATTTTGATAAATTTTGGACTCAATGGAATCAACAAAAACATAGCAAAATAAAAATAGGGTAATATCTACTTGTTTCTGTTGTTAGAATTTAGCCATTCAAACAATAAAATCAAAACTTACAAATAGAGATAGTTAAATTTAAAAGCCCAAAACTTCTTAACACCCAAAAAACTTCGAGGTTTGTTGTTCATATAATTACTAAATTTTTTGTTTAATAGAGATTAAAAACTCAAATCTATCCCATATCATCCAATCATCAGTATTTACTAATCTTAATCCGCTATTGATTTTTAGGGGGCACCATGATGTTGACCTCCACTGTGCCATCCATGACCACTAGAACCACCACTAGAACCACTACCAGAACCACTACCAGAACCACCATCCACATTTAAAACTAGATACTTTGAATCCTTATTCCCTTCACTATCTTCAACCGTAAAAAACAATTGATAAGTAGTACCAGGGAGTAGGTTATCTATAACATATTCATTCACTTTTAAATGGTTACACAATTTATCTTGAGTCTGTGGCAAATCAAAACAATTGTTTTCTTCTTCATCACAACACTTGATCTTATTATCACCAAAATCCTCGTTTGTGGAATTCCACGTCCAAGAATATTTTTTATTAGAATAAGGTACTCCACCATCAGCATAAATTCTTGCATTATATAAACTACCCTGATAAGCGATCGGCAAGCTAAGGGTTATTATATGTAGAGGCTTTTGCGAACAACCTATTTTTGCTCGCAACTCATTTAAATTTACCCATTGAACTATGTCGTCATATTTTTCTTTTCTGTGCATATCAAAATTAAAATCATCTTTATCTGGATCATCATATATGTAAACTTTTACTGTACCATAAGAAACATCATTATCCGTGCAAATTATCCCACCTTCTGATCTGTTTTCACACACCAGATTATCATTACCTGTTTGAATATTATAATTCGCTCCTCCACTTACCAGTACAAAAGAAACATTATCATACGTATGACCTTCACTTTCAACTTTAAGAGTAGTATGTCTTCTGCCACAAATAGGGGCATTAACAGGATCACATGTTCCACTTACACTTCCAATACTTCCTGAAAAAACTTCTTTGGCCAAAATTATTGCAATATCTTTTCCATAAGCATCTTTAAATTTACGCACTGCACTATTCAGGTTGTTAATATCAATACATTTTGCATTACTAGCATAAGTAATGAGCCCTTCTTTGGCTGATTTCACAACTTCTTCAGTTTCTTTATATTTTGCTCTTTTAACTAAAGTCCCCATGAGACTAACTCCCATTCCCAATAAAAGACCTATAATAATCATCACAATAGCTATTTCTATCAAACTAAAACCTTTTTTACTCATCTCATTCCCTCCTTGTAACAAATTATAATCTATCAGATATTCAACACAAAAAACACAACTCTGACCCTATAACCTTTCCGTTCACTAATCACAGTTCACCATTCACTCATAGCCTATATCCACCTTACCCATCTAAAATCTCTACAACCTTTAGAACATATAGAACCATCCCCCCTAACCTATCGTCCATAACCATCACCAATTACAAATTACTAATTCTTAAAACCAAATCTTGGACCTTTGAGTTATCTGGAAAATCCTGCCAGAGTCTTTGAGCTTCTTGCCTGGCCAATTCTATTTTTTTTTGTCCTAACAAGGCATATATATAGTTAATTCTACAATTCACGTCCTTAGAATTTTGACTAATGGCTTTTTGAAAATACTTTTCAGCCAGAGTATAATCTTTGTCCTGTAGTGCAATTATTCCTTTCCATTTTTGGACCAAAAAACTATCCTTGCCTAAAATCTGGCTTAATTTTTTTAAATTTCTTTTCACAGCTTTTTTATCATTTTCTAAAAAACTTTTTTGCAACTCCTGATTTAACAAAGCTATCTGTTGATTCTTTTTAGCTTGCTTTAAAAAATGTTGTTTTAGTTCTTGATAGGCATTAGTATATTGTTTTTGCAAGGGGTTAAGTTTTTTCTTTGGTTTAGGTCTTAACTTTTTAACCTTTACCCCTGAGTAAGTAACGGGGATAACGCTATTTTCTTTCCTGGTTACTGATGCTTTGGAATTTAGATTAGGAACACTCTTTTGAGAAACTCGCTTTTGAACGCTTTTTTTTTCAGACAAAGCTGATATTTTTGGTTGAGGTAACCGCACCTGAATAGAAGTCCACAGCAAACCTGCACCCAAAATAAGAACTATAAATAAAACAGTCCACAACAACTTCCCAATCACCTGGGGGGGAGAAGGCATAATGCCAACAGGTGACTTATTTCTTTTTAGCTCTTGCTTTTTTATTTTCTGTAAGCTCTTATAAATAAGACTCATCTTTAAAACGCATGCAAACTATTTTTCACCTACCACATCTACAACCTTACATTCCAACCCCAAACCCTGCATCTGGCCTTTTGCCTATGCCCATAACCAATAACCAATCACCAATTACAAAATTCTAATATGCATAATGATAACCAGTTCTCGTAAGTGTTCCTGTTTGTACTTACCTCGAAACAACCAGCCCAAAAGAGGCACTCTAGCAATACCAGGAACATCATTATCAGTCTTATTAAAACCTTTATCTATTAACCCACCCAAAATTACTATGTCTCCATCATGAACCTTTACGGTAGTACTAACATTTTTAATGTCAACTTTAGGTAAAGTTATTCTATCTCCAGCAGCAGTAACTTGTTGTAATTCTAAACTTTGCGGATCTACCTGACTCTGGATAGGGAAAATTTGTAATTCTGCCTGGTTTCTATTCAAAATAAAAGGCACTACTCCTAATAAAACTCCATCAAATACTTTATCAGTTTCTACAGTATATGTAACCTGGCCCTTATCATCTATATCTTTTTCAATTTTTTGCACATAAGATTGAGAAGTACCAGAAGTAAAAATAGCCGGTTGCCCATGGCAGGCCCTTACGTGAGGACTAGATACTACCTTAACCGTGCCAAAAGTTTGCAAAAAATCTAACACACCATTCCAAGCATTATCATAATTTTCCAATCCTCCTGGAGTTGTAATAGTCATAGCCGTAAAAGGTAGTTCGGATATGGTTCCATGGGTACCTACAGAGTATTGCACTTGAGTTCCTCTGGCAATTCTCGAGGCCAGATATTGCCACTGAATTCCGTAACGAAAATTATCATTCAAGGTTACTTCTAAAATCTGAGCATCAATGACCACTTGATGTTGCATTTTCTTTTTTAATTCAAACAAAAACCTGGCGATAGCTTTTAATTTTTGAGGAGAAGCTTTGACCAGCAAGGTACCTGCCAACGGATCCAGAGAAAAATACTCATCACCCTGATTAGAATTGCCCGTTTGTCCCAAGATAGACTTGATAGTATCCGAAACATATCCATATAAACTTTCTTTCCCTATTCCTTTACCCAAACTGGATTCTACATTAAAGATTCCTGACACCCCTGTATCTCCACCACTATTTTTCCCTCCACTTTTAACTGAACTACCCAAAATATCCCCACCACTTTTAATATTTACTGTTGTGGAAATATTTAAAAAGTCCAGATTAAATACCTTTGTTTTATATCTTTTGATAAACAACACATTATCTTTTACTTCCCACGCCAAATCATATGCTTCCAACAGCTTTTCTATGACCACAGAGCAAGGAGTGTTTTCAAAACTAATAGTTACTGTATTGCTAACGTCGATATCTGGCTCTATAACCAGATTTAAGCCAGCATCTCTGGCTATTATATAAAGCACATCCCGCAAAGGCTGGTTGCGCACTGAAATAGAGATCCTAGTTTCTTCTAAAGGATCAAACTGAGGTAATTCTGGACGGATTATTTCCTGCACCTGGTGCTGTTTCTCAAGTTTAACAGCTTCCCTTTTACGTAGATCAAGCAGTTGTTTTTGCTCTTGTTGTAAAGTATCTCCCAGATCTTTATATTGTAACGTATCCTTCAATCTATCTTTGGGTGGAGCACAGGCCACTGCTAGCAGCAACAAAAAAACAAGTCCCCAATAAATACCTATTCTTTTCATCCACTAACTCCCTGGTTTAGTAATTGATTTAGTTTTTACGTTTTTAAGTAATTCTAAAATCTTTTCTATTTCCACTTCTTTCTTTGTTGATTTACTAACTGGAACAGAATTTTGTTGAGAATTCATTTGGGAATTTTCCTGTAAACTACTATGCAATTCTACTCTCATAGGATTTGTCCAATGAAGAATTTTTATCTGTCCACTAAAACCAACAATTAATACTCCTTTAAAAGAAATGTCTTTAATCTTACCTACCCCTGGGACCACATCTCCTATGCTATAGAATTCATCATTAATAAGTGCATATTTATTTTTTCCCCTAAAAATAAGACTTACGTTTAAATTAGTTTGCCTGGTATTCTTTTTCTTTTCATCTTTTAGTTTAAATAAACGATCCTGCTCATCCTGCACAGTAACAATAAAAGGATCGTAAACCTGTTTTTTACTCAGCAAATGAGTAACTTCCCTTAGTAAATACAATAAATTATCAGGTGGTATTTCCACCTGAGACAAAAAACTGGAAGCACGTTTGGGAACATAAGACTCAAAAACAAGATTTACCACGTAATACACACCACCTGCCAGAACCAAAAACAAAAACAATATTCTGATAACAACTTGTAATCTTAACCTGTGCATTTTTATCTAACTCTTGCTTTTATGTAATTACAACCCATCTTATCTTTCAAACCTTTCCACAACCCACCAATCACTAATTACAAATTACTAATTACGATACCCCTTTAACAAGGTTAATTTAAAACGAATATTATCTAAATCCGGAGTTATAGTTTTGTGTATTATTCGAAAACCATTTTTTTCAAGACTAAACAAATAAGAAACTAACACATCCTGGGCAGTCGCCATCCCTTCATTAATAATTCCAGACATATTTATCTCTACGTTCTTATTGGTAAAATTAAGTTCTAAAGAGTTTAAAGTGCAACTGGTTGGCGTTAATCTGGCCAATATATTCCACATCTGTGCCAAACGAGGAGCTATAATAGCTTGTTTCAACTTTTTAGCCAGATTTTCTATTTCTTTTAATTGTCCCTTTTGTGTAAACAACTCAGGGATTTTTAATTTCTTTTGTTTAGTTAAAATTTCATTTTTTAATTCATCTATATTTTGCTGTAAGATAATATTATCCTGCTTTAAATTCAAATAATATTTATGAAAGATATATCCACTTCCAGCTAAAGTACAACTTAAAGCAAACAATAAAATAAAAAAATATTTTTCCAAGCCTTTTAAAGTTAAAGCAAAAATCTCTGACTTGGGATTAAAACAAAATCTTTTATTTATATAACTCAAGGCAACTGGAAGAGAACTAAAATAAATATTATTTTCATCCTGAAAACCATAAAGAGGCCATCTTACAAAAGTATAATTTGCATCAATGCCCTGCTCAGGAAAAACAGGATGGGATGTAAAACTCTCTAACCAATCAATGGTCTTAATAGTTTTTGCCCAGGGTTTAGATTCTAATGTATAAATAGCGCTTTGAATGGCATTGATAATGCTTAATTCGCTACTGTCAACAATATTAAAACGCTGAAAAACAATGCCATGATTTACTTTCCCTGCCAAAAACAAAATAGAATCAGACAAATGCAGTAAAAAAGCACCTGTTTTTCTTTTTTTATGCATTAAAAGAGATAATAAAAGTTGACTGGTATCTAAAAATAAAAATCCATAAGGTGTAGTCCTAGTTAAGGTCAACAAATCATTATGCTTATCTTTTGGCAAAAGATGATAGACAAATTCTTTTTGCTGGCTAGCCAGAGAATGAGAAAATAAAGAGTAAAAATCAAATTCAGGTGTTAAAATGCCCTCTGACTCCAATTTCTTTTTTATAAGTATAGTAGCGTACTTAGACGGTCCTTCAAAAGATGTGGTGTCTGGACCAGGAGACTCAGAATAATCCACCAGGTATATAAAATACTTTTTTATTTCTGCTAATTCAGGATTAAATTGAACTCTATTATTATAACAAAAAACAACTTCTCTGCCATTATCAAAAACAAATGGTTTACCCCTCGATTTAAAATTTATCTGCCAGCCTTTACTTTGAAGCTCCCTAAAAATATCTTTCTTATTTTCATTTTCTTGAAATCCATCTTTAGAACTCTCAATATCATTATTTTTTTTCTCTAATTCTTTTAATTCTAAATTGTCATCTTCTTTATCTTCTTTTTTTATATCCTCTTTATCTTCTTTTATATCCGATTTAATTTCTTCAGATTTAGTAGAGTCATTGCTTGCTTGTTGAATTTTATCCACATCTGAAGTTAATTCCTGGGTTGGTTGCAAATGAAATTTAAAAGAATTATCATCAGAACTTTGTGTAATTTTATCGTCCAACTCAGTAATAAAATCCAGATGAGGTTCTTCTAATGTCTTTTCTGTTTCCAGAGACAAATCTATCTCAGAAGCAGCAGGACTATTTTCTTCTTCCAGATAGGTAGTGGAAAAATTCAAATTATTTGCTGCATCTTCAGTCTCCACAGTATCCACTTCTGAGTCTTCTGGCTCAAGTATAATAACTTTTTGTGTATCTTTTTCCTGCATTTTATCTACCCAACAAATTCCTTATCCAAAATTTAAAAACATCACCTTAACCACAACCTCAATAATCAATAAATTTATTTCTTGTTATTACCTTTAAACAACAAAGGATTTTTAGGAATTAAAAATTCTCCCTGTAATCTTACCATATACTTTTTTTGGTCCATAAACTTAGTTTTTTGAACTCTCCTAACTATTTTTTTATTATTTTTTGAGCTCTGCATATTAATCACGGAAAATTTTTTGGTTATAAAATAATAATTTTCCCCCACAGGAAAGCCAGTAGAAAACAAATTTAAAACACTACGCAACTCCACCCAGTCAAACGCATAAGAAATGCTAAGAGGATAACTCAACCACAAAGAAGAATCTATATTTTTAGCTTTAGCTTCAGATAAAACGTTGTCCCATTCCTTTATCTTTTCTATCTCTAGATTTAGCTTTCTCAAATCTCTTTTTAAAGAAGATAAACACATACTTCGTTCTTGTTGCACGTACTGGGCATGTTTAAACTTACTGTATTCAGAACAAAAATAATACACTGAGCCTAAAAAAATTAACCCCAAACTAAAAAACAAAACCCAACTCAAACTATTTTTCATAAGTCTACAACCTCAATTAACGTCAAAACACAACATAATAAAAAACTAAGAGATAAACCCATGCCCCCTACAACCAATCCGTTCCTTGATCACTATTCACCCACTACCTACATCCATCTTCCTCATCTAAAACCTTTAGAACCATCACCCACCCCTATAGCCTATCGCCCAATCACTAATTACAAATTTTTACCTAATTTTTGTCATCAAATCATAAATGGGGAACAACAAACCACCCATAATTAAAGCAAATATTATACCAATAAAAACAATTAAAGCTGGTTCTATGGTTTTGCCAAGCACTTCTACCAAGTTTCTAAGTTTTTCTCTATAGACAGAAGCCACGTACTCTGTTTGCTCTTCTATGCTTCCACTTTGTTCCCCAATGGAGATCATGCGTAACGCAAAATTATCCAAAGCCTGAGCTTGTCGCAAAGCCATAGAGATACCTTCTCCAAGGCTAATAATTTCTTTGGCTCGCGAAATCCTTTTTTTATAAACCTCATTTTTCATAAAATCAATAATAACATCCAATGTCCTGCCTATACCTATACCAGCCCCAAGCATTATGCCTAAAAATTCACTAACTTTAGCGGTTATAGAAGTATTTATAATTCTACCAATAACAGGTATTTTTAAAACCAACTCATCTGTTTTATAACGAAATTGATAAGAAAATCTTCTTAACAACCATATAAGTAGGACCAAAACAAAACCACCTCCCATAATCACACCAATATAATTCTGAACAAATTCAGAGATAGATATTAACAATTTGGTGGTCCAGGGAAGCTCTACGTTCATTTCTTTAAATAAACCAACTAGCTTGGGAATAACAAATACAAACCAAAAAATACTCATCCCAGACACTACCACAATAAGAAACGCAGGATAAATTAAGGCTCGTTTAGTTTGACTTATAATTTCGTGCAGATGCTTTAAATGTTCGGAACTTTTTTTTAGCATCTTATCCAAAGAACCTGTTTCTTCTCCTACTTTTACCATCTGTAAAACTGCATTGGAAAATATGTGCTGATGCTTTTCCATAGCCTCAGACAGAGTCTGACCACTCTCTATATCAATAATCATAAACTTAAGCACAGCATCTAAAACTTTATTTTCTGTATCTTCTTTTACTTCTTCCAAAGCAGAAAGGATAGGAACTCCTGCTTTAGTTAACATAGCAAGGTTATTAAAAAATTCTGCCAAAATAGGTAATTTTACTTTAGTAGTTCCTTTTTGAAAAATCCTGAAAAATACAGCTATTATCTCTGGATATCTGTAAAGATTTAAAACAATTTCTCCTTTTCGCTCCAAATAATTTATCGCTTTGATAGGGTCAAAAAAAGGAAGCTCTACTACGCCTCTTTTTACTTCTCCTGTAGGAGTCAAGACTTTAAACCCAAAAACAGCCATTTAATACCTCTAATGCCTACATAACAACCAATTACAAATCACAAATTACTAATTACAAATTTAATACCTCGTCCCAAGCACTCTTTTTACTTCTTTTACGTCTGTAAGACCCAGTAAAACCTTTTTTACTGCAATGTCAAACATGGTTTTAAAACCAGATTCCAAAATTATTTGCTCCAATTTATAGAGATTTTCTCCCTGTTCAATATAGGATCGTAATTTTTTACTCACGGGTAAAATTTCATAAACAAGGGTTCTTCCCTTATAACCCGTATAATTACAAAATGAGCAGCCTTTTCCTCGATAAAGAGTTGTAACATCTTTTTGTTTTAAGTATTTTTTCTCTTCTTCATCAGGAGCATATTCTTCCTTGCATTGGGGGCAAATAGTTCTGACCAATCTCTGGGACACTATACAGACCAGGCTTTCAGCAATGGTAAGATTATCCACTCCAAGCCCCTGTAAGCGAGGGATAGCTCCCAAGGCCGTATTGGTGTGCAAGGTAGATAGAACGAAATGACCTGTATTGGCAGCAGTCATTGCAGTTTTGGCGGTTATTTCATCTCTCATCTCTCCTACCAGAATTACGTCAGGATCGTGGCGCAAGAAATAACGTATGGCATTGGCAAAATCATAGCCAGCAGCGCGGTTGACCTGAGTTTGCCTGGCCAGAGGGATAACATATTCTATAGGATCTTCTATAGTTAGCACGTTTTTACCCAGCAAATCAATACTAAGCAAACCAGCAGTAAGAGTCGTAGATTTGCCTGATCCAGTAGGACCTGTAAGCAACAAAATACCAAAGGGCTCAGCAAAAGCCTGTTTAATAAGAGGCATGTCCTCTGGCAAAAAGCCCAGAACTTCTAAGCTAAGATGAGCCTGTTCCTGAGATAGAAGGCGTAAAACCAGATTTTCTCCATAAGGAGTTACAATAGATGAAGCTCTAATCTCATAACGCTTATTTAAAAGAATAACACTCCAGCGACCATCCTGGGGCAATCTTTGCTCTGAAATATCCATACCTGCTTGCAATTTTATGGCAGTAATAATCCTTTTTAATTCCTTGGGGAAAAAAAAACAATGCTCCATGGCCCCATCAATGCGCATACTAATGCTTATCCCGTCGTGCATGGGCCGAATATGGATATCAGTGGCTCTTTGTTTTACTGCAAATAATAGAAGATTCTGAATAAAATTATCAGGACTGGTAGTCATAGTAGTATCGTTGGCCAGAACTTCTGCTTCACGACGCAAAATGGTCTCTATGGGATTTTCCAAAAAATAAAAATAATTGTAGATAGAAGTGATTACTTTGGTTTCTTCGGCAATCAAAATTTTGGGTAGATAACCTGTAGCCCGAAGACAAATTTGCTCTATTTCCCTGGAAGGAAGTTCAGAAGTGGCAATTAAAGTCTTATCTTTTAATAGTTTTATAGGGAAAAGCTTATAATGCAGGCAGGTGTTGCGATTAAACCTTTTTAGCAAAGTTAAATCAGGCTCTACGCGATACAGATCTACAAATCTCAAGCCCAATTGTCTGGCCAAAAGAGTGGCCAATTCATATTCACTAACAAGACCTAGTCTGGTCAGGATGCTGCCTATTTTTTGCCTAACAACCTTTTGAACATCAAGAGCGTATTGAAGTTGGTGTTGAGTAATAAAACCTTCTTGAATTAAAATATCGCCAATTCTAATTTTTTTCATGCATCTCTACTCCCCAATTCTTTCTCCTTTCTTCCCTTACCCTGCTTACTCAACAAAGCAACCATTAGTTAGCTATAACCAAAACTAACGTCCAGACCACAGACTTGTTTCCTTCAACCCATAACCCCATAGCTATAGTCTTTAGGGCAACCACAAATTACAACTTACTAATTCAATTGCTCCAACCAAAAAATCGTGTTAAGATCTAAAATTTCTGTATCCAGCAGTCCATATTTTTTTTGAAATTTTTTTAAAGCTTGTTTTGTTTTCAGATCCCACTTGCCTGTTGGTTGGGCAGTATAAAACCCCAGTTTAAACAATTTTTTTTGAATTATCTTCACTAAATCGATATTTTTTTCAGTCAAAGGAGATATAGGCCATCTGGGCTCCCAGAGAACAAGCCAGTTTACCTCAGATTCTGGTACGTATTGTTTCCAGTACAAACAGGTCCAGTTGTCTTTTCTTTGCTTAGGCACTGCCTCAAGTTTTAACAATTTCAAATGAGGGGACAGATGCTTAGCCAATATTTCAGGATCTTTAAGCTGAACACTTAATTTAAACCAAGAAAATAAATTTTCATCTTTCCATGGTCCCAAAAAATTATCTCTTTGTTGAATAAAAGAGAGTTCAGGATTATTTTTTTTAACTACAGTAGGGAGTGATGCCTTTTTATCTGAAAGAAGATTAGAGATTGATTTAGAATTAACCAGATGGTCTATATTGGAAAATAATTCTCCTAATTTTAAATTTTGAAAAAAAGGCATCTTTATAGTTCTAAACTCAAAAACCAGAATAATTCCAACGACGATACAAAAAACAGCAAAAAATAAAAAAATTCTCCTTTTTAATTTTTTTTTATTGTTAACGTTATGCTCTTGAATATCTTTTAAAGCCAGTTTAACAATTTTTTTATCAATTTTTGTTTTATCTTCTACTATCAGGGCGTATAGGGTCCGTTCCAGAACAAGATTGGCCAGTCGTAGATTACCACCTGTGATCTTCCACAATAGATCTACTGCTCCAGGAGTAATAGTACAAAAAGCTCCAGCTATGGAGAGTCTAAAATTGATATAATTTTGCAACTCTTCTCTGGTTAGAGGAGGCAAATGGAGCAAAATAGCCACCCTGCTTTTTAGAGCTTTTAACTCTGGCAGGTTTAACTTATGTTTTAATTCTGGCTGTCCAATGAGCAAAACCTGGATTAATTTTAACCCCTTGTATTCTACATTGGTAAACATTCTCAAGGCTTCCAGAGTGGAAGGGGGCAGATTTTGAGCTTCGTCTATAATTATTACACAGATCCTGTTGTTTTTATAATTGGCATAGGCAAAATCATAAAGAGCTTTTTGAATTTCCCCAAGGCTGGAGCCTTTTTTTAGGCCAAACTCTTTGGCTATTAACAAAAATAATTCTCTTGGCTCTAAGCTGGTATTGTAAATCCAGACAAAGGGAATCTGTTTTTTTTTTAACCTCTGCATAAAATAAAGGGCAAAACTGGTCTTCCCCACTCCCACTTCACCCACCAGCACAAAAAAACCTTTGTACGAAGTAATACCGTGCCACAACACTTCTAAAATGCGTTTATTTGCTTCTGTGGGGAAAAATACGTCCGGGTTGGTAGCCAGAGGAAAAGGATTTTCCTTCAAACCCAGAAAAGCAAGAAAATCTTGCGACATAATATTTCTTCTTTTAGATCAGAGATCATCCTCTGAAAAATACCAGTAAATACTCACCTTTCCTAAATAAACATTTATTTCCCCTCCCTAATTTTTTAGGGGGGGGGATAAATGTTTAAGGCAATACCTTTATCCACATATCTGTTTGTCCTGACAAATTCCAGCAATCAGTAGTATCATCATAATTATCGTAAGCCTGAACTACACCAGTGTTATATTCCCCATCATCTATTAACTTATCCAAAGCACATACCAACCTACTATCTGCTTGAGCCCCTCCGGGCAAATCCAACCAGTCCACATTATTCCCTCCATGCGGTGCCCCGTACCATATGTTCCAATCTTGCCCAAACACACTTCTTCTGTCTGCGCGAGTCAATATGTGAGTCCTATCTATAAGCAAAGTCCAAAAAGCAGCCCTCTCGTTGTCGTTATCCAAAACACCATTTTTAGTACCAGTACAATCACTAACACTGGTTGGACTACCTGAAGTACAACCATCTCCTGGATAAAAACCATACCTTTCATAAAAAGTATTTATCGCTGCCACTATCTTATTGTACTGAGCTGCCAAATTCTTTACCTTGGCCCCATCTATCAAAGCCTTGCCCTTCATAGCCATCCCTATTATCAGCCCAATAATCACCAACACTATTGCCAATTCAATTAAAGTAAAACCCCTTTGCCCTTTAACTCTGCCTTGTGTTTTCATAAAAACCTCCTTAATTTGTTTTAAAAAATTTTACAAAAACCATGCACGTTATGTTCCAACCTACACTTTAATCTAGATGTCAGACCTACCCAACGCACCTCAGACAATTACTTGCCCCTTAATTAGGCAAAATCTGGGAAAATAAAGACTGTTTTTTTATTTTTGTCAACTCAAAAAACAAATTAAATTTTGAGACAAAATAATGACCATATGAATACATTAACCACATCAACCTACATCATCCCTATAGCCACACTTCCACCTATAACCAAAAGCCAGCTAAGGTACAAAAAGACAAACATTTTTTTTATGTGCTCATTGGTCGGGAGATTGCCTTTTGGGCCCAAAATGGGTTTAAAAACTTTTTTGCCAAAGTAAATAGCTGCTCCTCCCAGCTCTACGTCCAGGGCATAGGCTAAAGTAGCTATGGGAAATCCAGCATTCGGGCTGGCCATTTTTTTGGCATCTGTTATTGCTTGTAACAGAGAAAATTTTTTCCCATAAACCAATAAACCTACTACCCCAAAAACAAAAGCCGTGATCCTGGCAGGCACATAAGCCAAAAAATCATCGCTTTTGGCAGCAAAAAAACCCAGTTGTTGATAGTAACCATGTTTATAGCCCCACATGGAATCAAACGTAGAAATGGTTTTATAAACCCACATCCACCCAACTCCTCCAACCAATAAATAAAACCAGGGAGCCACAAAACCATCGTTAAAGTTTTCGGCCATAGTTTCCAAAAGAGCTTTTCTCACCTGCTCCCAGTTCATTTTGGACGTATCTCTTGAAACCAGAAAACCAAGTCTTTTTCTGGCCAAATTTAAGTCTCCCTTGTAAATAGCCTCTGCTACCTTTTGACCATCTCGGATTAAGGATCCAAAAGCAAGTCCAGCAAACCCCAAGTAAACCAAAAAAAATTCTCCCACCAAGGAATTAGAGGTTAAAAATTGGACTAACCCAAATACCATAAAACTCAGCCCAACAACTGCCACAAAGCCCATCCAATACAAATTGGACGCGCTTTTAAGAGCTAATTGCTCAATTTTTTTAAGACAAAAACCTATACCCTGCACAGGATGAGGCAAGCACAAAGGATCTTTGATAATTAAATCCAATCCCACCCAAAGCAAAATTAATTTTAAAGAATACACATCAACCACCACTAATCACCAACCACTAATCACCAATCACTAATCACCAATCACTAATCACTAATTTCACTACGCTTGACCTCTACTATAATTAAGGCTAAATACAATCAATAATTAAGCTTTTATAAAGAAAGCAAGGGAGATGCAATGCCTAAGTTATGCGTAAATGTTGATCACGTAGCAACTCTGCGTCAAGCAAGGCTTGGTCTAGAGCCAGATCCCTTGACTGCAGCTCAAATAGCAGAGCTAGCAGGAGCCAGGGGAATAATAGTGCACTTAAGAGAAGATCGAAGACACATCCAAGATCAAGACGTTTATAACCTCAAAAAACACCTTAAAACTCATCTACACTTAGAAATGGCTGCCACTCCAGAAATGCAAAAAATTGCTCTGGACGTAAAACCGCACATGATTTGTCTGGTACCTGAAAAAAGGCAAGAACTCACCACAGAAGGGGGATTAAATTGTAGAGGAGAAGAAAAGAGACTTTCTGCCTATCTTACTCCCTTTAAACAAGCCAATATATTGACTAGTTTATTTATTGACGCAGATCCAGAGCAAATACATGCTGCCCAACAAATTGGAGCCGATTTTATAGAAATCCACACGGGTCATTATGCAGACGCTTCTAATCATCTAGAACTAGAACAAGAACTCAAAAAAATTATCTCTGCTATTGATTTGGCCAAATCCCTGGGGCTAAAAGTCAATCTTGGCCACGGTTTAAATTATCACAACATTCAGGCTTTTAAAAATGTTTCTGGCATTCAAGAATATTCTATTGGACACAGCATTATTGCCCGTTCTATTTATGTGGGCATTTTTAAAGCAGTAGAGCAAATGGTACACATAATTGACCAATTTCCAGATTAATTTTATGATTATTGGACTAGGCCTAGATATTGTAGAAATAGATAGGATAAGTTCTATCTATCAAAAACACGGGGCTCGATTTAGCCAAAAAATACTAACTAAAGCTGAGCAACAAGCTATTTCCCAGCAAAAGGCTGTTTATTTAGCGTCTAGATTTGCAGCCAAAGAGGCCACAGTAAAAGCTCTGGGTACGGGATTTAGTCAGGGTATAGGTTTTCAAGATATTGAAATTTTAAACAATAACCATGGCAAACCAGAACTCCATCTAAAAAACAAGGCTCTAGAGATTTTTCAGCAAATAGGAGGAAAATGCTTACACCTTTCCATCACTCACTCCAGATTTACAGCAGCAGCCATAGTAATCGTAGAAGGATAAAAGAATAAAGGATTTAGATGGTTAGGGGTCAATAGACAGGGACGTTTTCGTTTTTTTTTTAACCCAAAAAGAGGTAAAAATGTTTAAACCATTACCCACGCCAAAAGAAATTTCTAAATGGGATCAGATTAGCATCAATGAGTTTGGTTTATTGGCAGAAATTTTAATGGAAAATGCCAGTAGAGAAGCTCTTTATGTTTTAAAAGAAAAATTTGCCAGTTTAAAACAAAAAACAGCTATTATCTTTGCTGGCTCTGGCAATAATGGCGGAGACGCATTTGCTCTAGCCAGACATCTGGTCAATCACGAAGTCAAAGTAATGATCTTACACGCCAAACCTCTAAAAGAATACAGAGGCACAACAGCTGGTTATCATCTCAAGTTAGCTAAAAAAATGGACATCCCTCTAATGCATTTGCCAGAATACAACATGGACTTTCTGCCTCCTGTAGATATCGTAATAGACGGACTCCTTGGAACCGGCCTAAGCGGAGAACTGCGTTCCGAATACATAACCTGGATTAAACGCATTAATAATCTTGGCAAGCAGGCTTTTGTTTTGAGTCTGGACATTCCTTCAGGATTAAACGGAGAAACAGGGGAACCTTGTCCTGTGGCAGTTTTTGCCAATGCAACCATTACTTTTGAAGAGGCCAAATTAGGACTATTTTTGCCTCCGGCAAGACCTTATACAGGAGAATTAAAAATAGGCAAAATCGGCATACCCAAAAAAATCAAACAAGACTACCCTTGTTCTCATTATGCTCTTACAGAAAAGGTTTTGGACCTATTAACTCCTCCCCCAAGCACCTTACACAAAGGCACAGCAGGTCACGTGCTGATTATAGGCGGATCGCCTGGTCTGTGCGGCGCTCCTCAACTGGCTGCTCTAGGAGCCTTAAGAAGTGGAGCAGGTCTTGTAACTGTGGCCTGTCCTTACCATTTAAAAACAGAAGTTAAAGGCTGTTTTCCTGAAATAATGACCATCTCTACTCCTCAAAACAAAGATTACCTTGGTCCAGAAATTCTGGAAATTATCCAGGAACACCTTGACAAATTTAAAGCCATTGTCTTTGGCCCCGGGCTTGGACGGCACAACACTTCTTTAGAACTATTAAAAGCATATCTAAAAATAGACACCGCTGCCTGCACCGTATTCGATGCCGATTCCCTGTATTTTTTTGCTCTGCACCCTGAATTATTTGACCTGTTAAAAAACAAACAAAACGTTATTTTTACTCCTCATCCCGGAGAAATGGCCAGATTTTTTAACGTCACAGCAGCAGAAATTAACAAAAAACGAGCCCGTTATGCCCGTAACTTTATTAATCAATACCAGGTAAATCTGATTCTAAAAGGAGCAGCCACTATCATTGCCACTCCTGCAAGACCTCTTTATGTCTCCCCTTTTGCCACTCCCAATCTGGCCTTAGGAGGATCTGGAGATATTTTGGCCGGAATTTTAGGATCCCTTTTGGGCCAGAAATACTCACCTTTTGTTGCCTCCTGTCTTGGAGTTTACCTCCATGGACTAACAGGTAAAGATCTGGCCACCCAGTACCCTTACAGGGGAAATTTAGCTCAGGAAATTGCCCATAACTTACCCCTGGTCCTAGCCAAATATAAAATTGGTAATTGATAATTAGTAATTGGTAATTTGTGATTGGTTGTGGGATCACAGCTCACAGTTCACCCATCACCGATCACAGATTACAGATCACAGATTTCAGGGAGATAGTTATGCAAATAAGAGAATTCAGGCAAGATGAATTTATAAATAGAGAAAAAGAAATCCAATACTTAAAAGACTGGGTAAATCATCTACCAAAAGAAATCCTCTGGCTCTATGGCCCCAAGTCCACAGGTAAAACAACTCTAATCGAATACCTAATAGAAAAAGAATTAACTTCTAATTTAAAAATATTTGACAAATAC
>JAUZRP010000060.1 GCA_030950395.1 Desulfonauticus sp.
ATTTACCATAAGGCCATTTCTCCTCAGGACTACGCCAATAATTCATAATATATTTCAAGAATAAAATAAAAATCTTTTTGTACAAATATCTTGGGGCACCAAATAATTCTTTACAATTATGTTCAGGATGACTTACTGCTAATCCTCTACCATGACGATAGGCTCTTTCTAATAGTGCTTTAAAAGTTACTTGATCAGGTCTAATTCTATGATAAACCACAGAAGTGGGCACATAAATATATCTTTTATTTATTTGTTTGAGTTTCTTACAAAAAGAAGTTTCGCTTCCCATAGGATA
Organism: Desulfonauticus sp.; assembly: GCA_030950395.1. Taxonomy (GTDB): domain Bacteria; phylum Desulfobacterota; class Desulfovibrionia; order Desulfovibrionales; family Desulfonatronovibrionaceae; genus Desulfonauticus. Next base: position 299 of record JAUZRP010000060.1, read on the forward strand.
ATCGTATCCACATGGGCCAATGTGTTCATCAAATTCAAAACCAAAGTCTTTAAAAACTTTTGCTCTTACAGCCATATTTGGGCCAAATGGAGAATCTTCAAAAGGTCTTTCTTCTTCTCCTTTATCAAACCAAGCAAAAGCAGCAGGAGCATACTCAAAGGAAGATTTTTTAATCCATTTGGGAGTATTAGAAGGAAAATTAGGAATTACCTTGCCACCAAACAAAATATCATTAGGCCATCTTTTATACGCTTTCCACAATTCAATAATCCAATTAGGATCCGGAGTAATATCATCATCTGTAAAAACGAATAATTCGCCTTGCGCAATTTTTACTAATTCATTTAAGGCTGCATTTTTGCCGGGTCTAGTCACAAAAATAAACTTTAATGGCAAGCGCTTTTGAAAGGAACGAAGCACTTCTTGGGTATCCAGATCATCTGCATTATCAGCAACCAAAATTTGCCAAGAAAGGTCTTCTACATTAAGATCTAAAAAAGAACTTAAAGTTTCTCTCAAACTAGAAGGCCTTTTATATGTTGAAAACAATATAGATACATTCATAAGCTATATAAAAGATTTTAATTATATAACCTCACCTATAAATTTTTCAGCGTTATAGCAAGGTATAATAACTGAAATCATTTTAGCTTCCTAAAGCACTAATTAAAGCTTTAACACATTCTTTCCAAGAATATCTTTTCTTTAAAGAAAGAATTTCACTCCTAATCAAATTTTTATCTGTTTCTAAAAAAGATTGTAAAGTTTTTTGCAATTCAAGATAATTTTTAGGAGAAAAAAAGAAAGCTGTATTGGGATATCCTTCTGTCAATTCTCTAAAATAGGGATGATCAGAAACAATAACGGGCTTTAAAAAACTCCAAGCTGCAAGCAACAAACCACTTGTAGTAATTTTACGATAAGGCAAAATAATAGCATCAGAAATACTCATTATATCGGAAAATTCTTGATCAGAAAGAAACTTTGGAATCAAAATTATTTTGTTTTTAGAATTTTTAATAATTTTTTCTAAAACACTTATATCATAAGAAGGATGGACATTTCCTGCTATTATAAGTTGTACCCTCTGTTCTAGAGTACTAATAGCTTTCGCGGCTAAGTCAAAACCTTTATAGTAACGAATATTTCCTAAACAGGAAAAAATCGGTATATCAGGATCCAAGTTCAAAGTTTTTATGATTTTTTCTTTAGAATTAGGTTCAGGATAAACTCCTTCATAAAGGCCATGATACATAATCACAGTTTTTCCAGTATTTTTATATCTTTTTCTAAGTTCAGAAGCAGAATACCGACTATGGCAAATAATTATATCACTCTTTCTAGCCAAAATTAGATAAGCAAAACGATCTATTATATCTACTCCTTCATGATGCTCTAAATTGTGAAGGGTCCACCATATTTTTATATTAAATTTACGTGCCAAATCTAAATATTTCCAAAAACCTAAAACACCTCTCAACTTTGAAAACTTATTTCTTCCTCGCAAACGCCAAATATCTTCAGGCCAATTAAAATGGAGAATATCAATGTTTTTTTTATTCCCTTTTAGCCACAAATCATTAACTACTAAACCACCTGCATGAACGTAGCCATATTCTTTTAAAGAGTTATAAAAAAGTTTTAAATATGGATTAGCCGCAATATCTAATGGAAATGAAAAGATTTTAATTAATTCCATAATCAGTTTTAAATTTTTCTATAGTTTCTATATAACGTTCTATAGCTCTTTTAAATTTTTTTTCATTACTAAGGAAAAATTTTTTTTGATTTTTCATTTTTATAAAATTTAATACAATATAACCAAGTTTTATTGAATTTTTAATGCTATTTTTAAATGTATTTATTGGCCAAAAAATAGGTAACTTTTTAGGTTCAAAAGGTAAATCAAGAGATGAACACCAGTCAAGCCATTTAAAAAAATGAACTTCTCCTTCATGAAAAGCATTGAAAGATCGTATTGGCAACCAAGGGATCCTAAATGTATCTGCTAAAATAGCTCCATGCATGGCTTCGCTAAAAATATATTTACAATTAGCTATTTCCGATATGCATTTTTCTACTGATCTTCTTGGATCTATATATTTGATTCCTACAAGTTTACATGCAATTTTCCACATAGGAGAAATGCTTCTAAAATATGGAATATATCCGAATTCATAAACTGTTTTTAGAGATTTATCCCAAAATAAACTTACTAAAATTGCAGGATCTGTTATAGCAATTTTCTCATCAACATTTAAAATCCTTGCAGATAGTTTTCCTCTAAGAACTCTTATATCCCATTTTTTATCTATCTTTGGAGGATTATTAGGAAATCTAATGCCACTCCCAAATATAATCTTTTGAGGATGTTTAGGTAGTCGATCATCTAGAATAGTCCCAATTCCAACAAATATAATTTCTTCATTATCATCAAATAAACCAGGAAATATTTTAGGCCATAACCACGCATTTAAATAATCTCCAAAATTTAGAATTTCTGGACGATAAAAGAATAATTTCATAATATTTACCCCAAATTAAACCTCACCCCAACAATAACTTGAACTTTTTCTAAAATCTCCCTGCCCAAACTACGAAATAATAAAAAAATACTTAACAAATAAAATATACCTCCACCCATTACAGAAAGCATTAATACAGAAATCACATTCAGACTATAAAATTGAAAAACGTTTTTAATCAAAAAGGCACCTAAAAAACACAAAAATGCAGATATAAACGTAGGGTATAACTCAGTTATCATATTCAAAAAACTTATTCTTAGCAAAAAACGAAAAGCTAACCACATAATAACAAAAGATGGAAAAACAGATAGTAACATAGCTAGAGAAACTCCTATAAGTCCCCACCTACTAGCAAAAATTATTAAAAGCACAATGGTAAATAACATAGTAAACAATGAAGTTTTAAAAGGGATATCTGGCCGATTCTTACAATAAAAAACAGAACCCATGGGTTGAAATAGACACCTCAAAGCCGCGGCCACACACAAAATTTGCAAAGGCCGAATAATAGGAACCCATTGTTCCCCCCAAAGGGTGGGAACCAGGATATCTGCAACCGCTATTAAGCCAAATAGAATTGGATAGCAAATCAAACAAACATATTTTACCGCTGTAACATAACCTCTAAAGATTGCCTCGTTATCATCCTGCACTTTAGCCAAGGCTGGAAAGACTACCGCCCCCACCGGCCGGGAGATGCGATCGAAGACAAGATGAGGCAAACGGTAGGCAAATTCGTAAAGCCCTAACTTATAAGTGCCAAGCAGACGCCCAACCAAAAAATAATCTACATTTTGCTTTAAATAATTTGTAATAGAAAATAACCAAGTATAAAACCCAAAGCGAAATAAATAGCGAAAAGCCTCTTTATTAAAAGTTAATTTAGGCCGCCAGGCACCAGTGTTAAGCCAGAGGGTAAAGTTATAAAAAACGGCATTTACCATCATGCCAATAACCAGGGCCCAGTAGGTAAGGTGCGTAAAGGCTACTAAAACTATAGCTGTAAGCGATTCCAAAAAGATAGCTATACCACGAATGATGTTTATTTTCTTAAATTCTAGATTCTTGGTTGCGAGAGTACCGGGAATTCCCCCAATTAGAGTTATGAGCAAAGTAAAAGAAATAACCCTTACCACAGGTTCAACTTTAGGCTCTCGCCAATAAGCAGCTGCAAGCGGAGCCGTGAAGAAAACCACTAAAAATATCGTAGTTCTCACCATTACCGAAAGCCAGAAGCTGGTGCTCAAATCTTCCTGGGTAAGATCTTTCTTGACAATA
>JAUZRP010000061.1 GCA_030950395.1 Desulfonauticus sp.
GTCTCAATCCTTTTTTCATCAAGGAAGTTTTCTGACAGTTGCCTTTGAATTTATCGTTATTTCAGGTAGTTAGATAGCCTTTTGCGCAGACCTAGTGTTAACTTTTTTCTCTTTTTTATACAAATTAACCCCTATTTAAAATTTTATCAATGAACTCAACAAGTTATGTGTTGCGCCGACCTACCCCAAAAATCATGATTTTTTTCGTTTTTTTAGGTCCGCGGAACTAAAGCCAAAAAACTTAATCTCATCTAACAAATTTCCCAACTAGTTACAAGTGATCGTCTAACCTATCTATAACAAACACGTTTTCTTCAAAGTAACCGTAAATCCTATCTTTTTGTCCTGTCCAGGCATAAAATTCATGCGTACACGGCTCTACTTTTTTTCCTTCAATAGGATGAAAACGCAAACTATCAGGATTAAAACCAGGATTTTTTAAACATTTTATAAGTTGATCGATTCGATAATTTATCTCTTTTATTTGATGTTTTGCCAGGGCATTAATTTGTTTTACAAACTTGTCAGAAAACCTGATATAATCCACAGGACACGGCCAAAGTTGCTCTGGATATAACATTTCCTTTGCCCTATTCCAAACAACTTTACCCCAAGGTGAAAAATCCACGTTATCGTCCATTATCACTACAAACATTTCAGGCAATTGACGAGCTTGATCAATATCTAATTCTTGGGCTTCTAATAATCTAAATAAGGAAATATTTTTTTTTATACCTTCCTCCAAATCAATTTTTACTGGCAACCTGGGAATACGCAACAAGCTAGATCCCGACTCAAATACATAAATTATCTCATCTGCATAAAACATAGCAATCACTTGCAAAAAACCCTGAACACTTTTAAACCCTCCTGTTAAATTAAAAACAATATAATATTTATTTTCTCTATAGCTTGGTAAAATAGTTTCAAATTGCTCTGCCAACTCTGTTAATGCCCACTGAAATGCTTCTAAATTTTCAGTTTGCAAATCTTTTTGCCTTTTTACTTCCACTACCATTTTACTATTTTGCAATCTTAACCAATCGCAAATCATAAAAGCAGTCTGCTCTCCAAGCCAGGTATCCGTACAAAGCAACAAATGATAATCACCAGACAAAAATTTACCTTGATAAAATTTTACCAAAGCATTTAATTCAGCAGAGCATTTAGTAACCTCATCAGGTGTTTTTTGAAGCAAATTTTCTTTTACAATATTAACTCTTTGTTGTAATAAAACTCTATGTTCATCTGGAATGTCTTCTATATCTTTGACGTTTGCATACTTCACCAAAAGAGCGCGCATTTTGTTATCTGCTCCACCAGTCAAAAGGCTTGTCCCACAAGGAGAAACAACGTAATTCGGCATAGTTACACTCCAAAAAAAATTTTTACTTTATAATTACAAACAAAAACCAAATCTTACATAATAAATTTTACGCTTATTTAATATTAATAAACTCCAATTTAGTCTAACCTTGAATTAACTTTTGATACCAGTTTTTATTTTTAACTTTTTTAGCCAAACCTTTTTCTTGAATAAAACTTATTACTATTTTTTTGGCCAATTCTTTAAACTCTTCGTCTTCATCGTTTAAAATTTCTTGGGTCACAATATTGGGCAGCGTCCCAACTAAGTTAGCAAAAGCTTGGGCCTCTAACCGAGATTTTAAACTCTCTAACTTTTGCTCTACTCTATCTACTTTTGGGGTTATCTCTTTTTGCGCTGGTTCTTGCCTTTTTACTGCTTCTGGTTCTGGCTCTAAACTTATTGAACTAACACTGTCATACCTTGCATCTTCTAACACGTATCCCTTTTCAAAAGTAAGCAATACCCACCCAAACGGACATTGACCATTGGCCAGAGTTCTAGTTGTCCCATAAACGTTGCTCCCCCCAATTCTTTTTCCTTTTGGCATTCGCACCTTATCCCAAGTAACACATTCCACGTGGGAAAAATGACCCAATCTCAATAAAGCCTGATTAGAATCCATTTGCTTTATCTTTTCTTGCACGGGCTGTAAATTTGCTGCTACATGAGACAAATGAGAACAACTATAAAATTTTTCCAATTCCTGCTCAAATTTAGGACAATAAAAATTATTTAAATTAGATATTAACTGCTCCAAATCAAAACTGCGTATTTTACGCTGAGCAAAATCAAACTCTCTACCTTGTCTATCTTTTTCTTTAAAATCTTTATCTATAAAATCTCCAATGGATAATCTTACTTTTATTTTAACCTGATTACCCGAACACAATCCCTTTATTACTTCCAAATATCCTTTGGCAGGAGAGGTCTTTTCTGGATTTCTGCTAACTTCCTCTGGACGCACAATCTCAGTGCTATCTTTAGACACAATTCCATCAGAAATTTTTAAATATTTAAACACATCACACTCAGGTCTGCCAAAAATAACTTTATTGTAAGAAGGAAAACACTCCTGGGTCCTTCTATCTCTATCGGAACACATCCTTTCTGCGGTTTTTGTAACTTGGTGTGCCCAAACACTCCCCACTGCAGTGCGAATAGCGCCTTTAATGCTGCTACCCGGCAAATAAGGATAATCACCTACCACATTACGCGGCAACAAGCTAATACGCAATTCGTTTTCGTTACGCCTTCCTTGCATAGCCTCTTGGTAAAGATCCACTAAGTTTGAAGTGCGAACAGGTATCCTGGCTCTTGCATACTTTTCAATATCTCTAGCGTATCCTAATATACGCCTTAATTCTAAGTAATTATAATCCTTCAAAACATTAGCTACGTCAGGATTCTGAGCATTATCAGCAAACCACCTACTAGCATCTATCAAAAAGACAAACGCATCCTGACCTATCTTTCTAAGAACGTAATTCAGGCTATCCAATTCTTCTCCTGTGCCAATGTGGACAGGAGTTAGGATCTCAAGAGTCATAGTATAATACGTGGTCATTATTCACCTCCAGCAACATAAAGCGGCACACTTAACCCCAAACCATAATGCCCAATCCGCCCATCTACGTGCACTTGTTTTAATAGTTCTCCCTTAGGTGCACTGGGACTTATAAAAACAGCTCCTGGTTCAAGCAAAATAATCGGCTTTTTAAAGGGATTAGGCTTGCCGCCATCAGGAGCACTCACGGCAAAGCTGCCTCCAAGTTTACCAAATCTCGTAAATACCGTATAATAAGTTTTGAGTTTTGGCATATTTTGAAAACCAAGCAAAGACAAATTCATCCAGGCATTATAAGTCTCCACAGCAAACAATTCTTTTGCTGCAAACTCTTTGTCTTCCTCAATAGTCAACTGCCCTGCTCCTGTGCTTTTATCCTTGCCAAAACCAGTAGGCACTATATACTCCTGCCAAACCTGATCCCACAATGCTTTATAATCTTGATTAGCAAATTTCACGTACACGTCCAGACAACTACCCTTTTCATACCACGTCTCCCGCACAAAGTATAATCCACCCGGTTCAAGCACTCTGCCACTAGTTCTACTTATACTATTATGAGCTCTTACTCTTTCTTTTTTTCTTTGCTTAACATTAAAATCTTTATCCTCTTTTAAAAAAAATTGTTCTAATTTTAAGCGAATAAAAGTCTCCTGACTGGCAGATTTACGCAAACTCTGCCAATTTTGAAGAGAAATCCATTTAGCCTTGCGCAATTTTTTTAAATATTGACTGCCCCAAAACAATTTTTCCTTTTCAGATTTAGATCTTAAACGCTCATCCCTATTAGCTACTTCTAAAGCCAACTCATACAAAAGAGAACGCTTCAGCGGAGCTAATACTGGCCTGGGCAAATGACCATGAGGAAAAGCACAAGATATCAACATAGGTGGTTCATTGTCTTCAAAACTTGCCAAAAAAGACTGTAAAAACTCTTCTCCCCTAAGGTAACGTATCCCCCAACAAACGTGACCAAAAATAGTGTCAGAATAAAGAGGAGTTAACAAAGGGGAATAAAGGGTTATTTTATAACGACTATACATCATATCACTCCATTTTAGACCTCTATGCTAAATCGATAGATATATTTTTTTCCAATGCTTGTTGAAAATCTTCTTCTGTAATTTCTTGCTCATTGATATGCACGTTGCAAAACTTAATTTGGCCACATCCCCTGGAACCACATCCACCAAGAGCATCTAACTGCAAAAGAGCCAAACCTTGCTTCACCAGGCCCAACATATCATCCTCCTTATCTCCCTCAAATAACCGCACGCTGATGTTAAAATCAAACTCTACACCAGCAGGCACTCTTTCTAGAGGACGAGGATTTTCTGCCGTGCCTGTAATTCTGTTAATAACATTCTCGTATTTTATTTCCATAGGTAGCTCACCTCTTTGAAATTGCTGGTGCCAGTTTTCAGTCATATAGGCATCTCTTACCAAAATTCGCGTAGGACCTATTGATTGTTTATTTTTTTCTGCTCCACTCACTCCAAATACACAGCAAATAAGGCAGGTTGAGCACTGACAGGGGTTGCCGTTTTTAGCAAATTTATTGTAGCGTAATTCCAAAAGAGAACGCAATTTTCCTTTAAGCGAAGAGCCCGGGATATAAGGTTCACCAGTAAGAGGATGTTTAATAATAGGCTGATCAAGACCACCTATTTCCAAAGCTGCATCTCCTGCTCCAATGTGAAGACCTGTTAAAACTTTAATTTTCCCTGTTATGTTAATAATTTTTTCTAATTGCATTTGTTTACCTCCATAAAAAATTTAATCAATTTTTAATTTATATTCTTTAGCAAAATAGTAATAAAAGCCAACAATTGCTTCAAAAAATTTCATAAATTCAACAAAAGAATCTTGGTCTTTTATTTTTTTTACTTCACATTCAATAAAATTTTTAAAAGACGCAGGAATTTTTTTCCTTGCCCAAGCATAATTAACTTGAGCAACCTGTAAAGCTATAAGAGGTTCAACTAAACTATAATCCTGACCTGACTTTAGCCTCATCTCTAATCTTTTAAATTCATTGAAAAATTTTCTAAGCTGACTACTACTAAGGGTTTTTTGACTGGCAGAATTAACTCTTTTTTCTCTTTCGTCCCTTATATCTATAAATTTTTTCGCCTGTTGTTTAGCTTCATCAACTAATTTTTCTTTACTTAACATCATACACCTCCTTATATCATCTTCTAATTGCACAAAGTGCATATTGAATACCTACTATATTTTTGGAAAATGCCTCTGCCCCTTTATTGGCCTGAATAAGATCGCTTAAAAACTGCACTTCTTCTTCATTTTCAATGCTACCCTCCTTTATTTTGATTATATTTCTGGCAATATCATAAAAAGCATGTGATACGTATAGCCCACTTTCCCAATTGATAGTCTTATTTTCCCTTTCTTTTTTGCACAGATCATCTGCCTGTCTGGCGTATTTTAATAAACGATAAATAAAACCTTTTGTTACGTTACTATTGGCATCTAAAGCTAACTGCTCTAACTTTTTACCTATTTGTATTTGCCTTTCCAATTCTTCCCAGGCCAGAACTTTATCAAAAACACACACAGCATTCTTTATGGTAAATCCTAAAACGTCTTTTCTGTCTTTGGCCTCATCCAGAGCATCTTCTGCCAGAGGAGCAGCCCTTCGCACAGGAAAACCAGGCTTTATCAAATACAAACCACAAGATAGAGACAAATCAGGATTACGAGCACAAAATTCAAAAAATTCCTTTTTTATTTCCAGAGCCAGATCTATAGTCTGGTGCCAGGGACCTATTAAAAACAAATCGTCCCCACCAGCAAATACAACATAAGTATCAGCAAATTTGGGAGTATGTTGAATTTTTTCTACTAAATAAGCAGCAAAAAATGCATTAAACATCCTAGACAAGGAAGCAAATCTAGAAAGAGACAGCCTTTTTGTTAATCCCAAACTAAACACCAAACCCAAATTATCCACATCAGCTTTTAACAGACACAACAACTCCCTTCCCCTTTTCTCATCTCCCTCCCACGCACAAGCTTTTAAAGCAATAAGAGAAAAAGTCTTAGAAAGTCCTTGCAAGTCATTGGCATCCTCATCAGGATAAACATTTTTGGCCTGCTCAAAAAAATCTTTAATTTTCAAGTCTTCTGAGGTGATAGAAGGTAGGTACCCTGCAATCCACCACCTGCCAAAATCCGTATCGGATTTAAAACCTAAAATTAACTCAGCGTCTTGTATTTCCTCCCTATTTACGGGTCCTTTGAACAAGGAAATCTTTATATCTCCAAATACACTAACTCCTTTTTGGCCAAACACCACGTATTCTGCAGTAGGAAGTTTTTTACCAATTCGCTCAATTTGTTCAAAACACAACAAACAAAGGTTTTTATCATCTCTATTTTTTTGAGCTGGCATCTTTTCACACGCTGCACAAACACCTTTTTGAGAATATAAGTGATAATCAGCATGCAATACTGATCCACTTTCTTGGAGATAGGTTTGAAAGCGCTTATTTTTACTTTCATCCAGACAAAGATTAAATCTATCTAAAGTAGCAGCAAAATTTTCCAACAATAAATCATTGCCGCTTACCTCTATATTGGCCAAACAAAGAGCTAATTCTCCTTTAAATTTTTCTATAAAAAATCTATCTATCTTGTTGTGTAATTGTTTCAAAGTTTCTTTAGTTTTCTGAATATTGGGTAATAGTAAAATAAATTTACCACCAGCATCCATTATCTGACAGACAAGACTTAATCCCAACTCTTTACAACAATCCAAAATTACAGATCTCGTTAAGGCCTGCAAATAAAACGATCTCGCCCTAAACAAACGCACAGAACCTTTTATCCCACTTTCACTAACCCCAAAAATAAATTTCTGAATACCAGACAAATCTCCACCAAATAAAATAAACTTTTTGGTATCATCTACTTTATCACCTAAAACAAGGTCTTTATTTTCCTGATGATAACACCACAAAGCCTGTGCAACTGCTGCTGTGATTAGTAAATGGTCATATAAAGATATATCTGGTAACGTATGGTAAGACGAAGAAGGCACACTCCAAAGATATTTTTCCATAATACGCAACAACCAGGGTAAATAATGTTTAAATTTAAGGTCTGAAGGCATTTTTTGCAATTCTTCTATAAACTTAGCATACAGTGTCCTGTATTCATCTACAAAAATGTCTTGATTTTCTTTAATTCTTTTTTCCTGCTCAGTTATAGTTTCAGGAAAAATAACTTCTTTTTGAGGGCTAAAAGGAAGTAGTTTCATCCGCCATTGACCCGACCCATCAAATTCATGCTTACATAAAGACACTTCCTCAAAAATACAGTTCAGTCTAGCAGAACGAAAATCCTCAGAAATACCATATTCAATCCTATCAATACCCGAAGCCAATCTATCTCCTATAGCTACGCACATCTGATCCAAGCGTTCAGGATGAGGCTTATGATGAATAGAAGCAAGCAAAGCTAATTCTTCTTTTCTTCCTTCTAATTCTTTTGGCAAAGGCAAATAATTACGCACAAAATAATCTGTATAAAGCACGTGCCAATGAGAATATTGGCCTTGAAAACTAGGCAATAAATCATCATCTTCTGGACTTTTTTCTGCCTTTGCCCTTTGTGCCAATTTACCAATATCATGCACTAACCCGGCTAAAATCACCATTATCTGTTTTTCGTTCATAACTTTCTCCTTATTAGTCATCTCCTCTTTTAATCGGTTTTTTATTCTCAAAAAAGCCAAAACAAAATTAGGTTATTGTCCTTGAGATAGCTCAACCCTATATCTCCCACATCCAAAACTAGTATTTTTGCCAATGTTTAAATATTGACCAAGCAATAAAAACTCCCAAAAAGGCTTTAAATTGCCCTGAAAACTTATCTTGCCCACTATTCCACTCACCGGCATTCTTTGTTTTTGTCTAGTAGAATACCTATTGACAGAAAACCAACGTAATTTTTTGTTTATCTCTCTTACTTTCTCTGCCTCTTGCATAAAATATGTAAAGTCCAGCTCTAATTCTTGGGGACTAAGTCCACAATGAAAATAAGCCAATAAACGAATCCTGCGCAACAGGCTTCTTATAATGTCTTTAAACGTCAAGTCCGCCATAACTTTTTCTCCATTTCTTATCAAATTCAAAGGAGTTAAAAAGCGCAAACTAATTTCATTATGTTCTAAGACAAAATCTTGGAGCAAGTCAGAAACGGTAAATGGTTGTATATTTAAGGTAAGTTCCTTATCTTCTGCACTATAAATTATTTTTTCATTGGAAAAATTAAACAAACTAATAATCACCTGCGTAAGCTCACACTTACCTTTTTCTATACCAAGACCATTTTGTCCCAACTTCTCCATCACCAACACAAAATAAGCCAAATAATCTATCGCCTTGCCTATAAGAACTATTTCTACTACTAGCTTATCTCCTTCCTTTATCTGTCTATTTCTGGTAAGAGGTGGAAATAACACAAAAGGATGAGGCACGTGTTCATACTTGCGCATTATTTCCGCATCCTTAGGACGAACACTTTCAAATATATAGGCATAAACACAAGAAGAACGTAAAAGACATTCTTTACAATCCCTTGTAAATTTTGTGGCACAAACACTTTTTTTAAACACATAACCAAAACCACCTCTAAAGGTACTGCCTTTATAAGTTGGCAATATAAAATCTTCTTTAGCCACCAAGTGAAATTTTAACGGCAAAAATGTGACTTTTTGTAACCAATTTCCCATAATCTTCCTGCCTAAAATTATTTAAAAATCTCATCTCGTATTAACTTATTTTTCCAATAATAATTACAAAAATAACAACGTTACAATGACAATCTGGAAGTTACCCAATGAAATTTACGTTAGAGGATGTATAAACAAAATTATTGCAAAAATCAAAAAAATAATATTTGCCAAACATTGTTTTACTTATAAAAACGTAACTACAAAATACCAACGTTTGTCTTTTAATTATAACTAACTTAAATTATTGGAAAAATTTTCTCATTGAATTTGTATTTACCTGCTTAAAATAATTTTTGCAGTTGGATCTTATAAATATGTTGCTATACTGCTCTCCTAGTTACTAAACAGGATTAAAGAGTAGAGGTTAGTGTTTTTAAGGGGCAAAAAATGAAGAAACAAACGTATTCACTGTTGATTTAAAAGGGACTCAAAAAATCAAGATTAGTAAAGCTAACTACCTAATTAACAAGCCTGGACACAAGGTGGTAATGGTAAAATAGATGTCTTAAGAAGCACCCGTCACAATTCCCAACCTCGCTCGCCAGCCAACAACATATTGCTTTTCCAGACAAATTATTTTAAATAATCCCAATGCCAAAATACATTGAGATTATCAATGCCCATCACCATAATCTAAAAAATATTGATCTAAAAATCCCTAAAAATCAACTGGTGGTTATTTGTGGTCCCAGTGGTTCTGGCAAATCCACATTAGCTTTTGACATTATTTATACCGAAGGCCAAAGGCGTTATATAGAATCCTTATCCACTTATGCTCGCCAGTTTTTGCCCAAATTAGACAAACCTAAAGTAAAAAAAATTCAAGGATTATCCCCAGCTATTGCCATTGAACAACAAAAAATAGCCAAAAATCCTCGCTCCACCATAGGTACTGTTACAGAAATTTATGATTTTTTACGCGTACTTTTTGCCAGAGTTGGCCAAACACACTGCCCTAAATGCACTTCTCTTATCAAATCACAAACCAGTGATCAAATTATTGATCAAATCTTAAAACTACCTCAAGGAACAAAATTTTTATTACTTGCTCCCTTAAAAGAACGTCAAAAAGGAAGTTTCAAAGACTTATTTGCTCGTTTGCAACGCCAGGGATTTCTCAGAGTCAGGGTAGATAAAAAAATTTATCTCTTAGAAGACATGCCAATTTTGGACAAAAACAAAACGCACACTATAGAGCTGGTCGTAGATCGCCTTGTTTTAAAAGAAAACATCAAAAAAAGATTGGCCGATTCTGTGGAGCTAGCCCTAAAAATGGGAAGTGGTTCTTTGAAAATTGTTTTAATGGGCACTGAGCAAGAAATATTCTTTTCTACGCTAGCTGTTTGCCCCAAGTGCAAAATATCTCTACCCACCCCAACTCCGCAATTATTTTCTTTTAACAGTCCTCAAGGTGCCTGTAGCCATTGTGCTGGACTGGGTAAAATACTTTACTTTAGTCCTGAATTTATTGCCCCTGATCCCAATTTATCTTTGCAAGATAAAGCTATTTTGCCTTGGAAAAACACAAAATTACTTAATCAATATAAAAATACTTTACAAAAATTAGGAGAAAAATACAATTTCACGCTAGCTACTCCTTTAAAAAATTACTCTAACCAAGCCAAAACAGCTCTTTTTTGGGGAGATAAGCAAATAAAATGGCCAGGTATTATACCTATTTTAGAATTACTTAGAAAAAAAGACCTTTTTTGGGCAAGAGAATTAAATACCTATCTCACGGTAAAAGACTGTCCCCAATGTAAAGGAGCCAGACTAAAATCAGAAAGTTTAAGTGTATTTATTGAACAGCGAAATATCTTTGAATTAACCCAACTATCAATTACTGCTTTAAAAAATTTTATTCGGGGATTGTCCTTTTCAGGTTCAGAACAAAAAATTGCTACTCCCCTACAAGAAGAAATAATAAACAGACTGGATTTTTTAATTAACGTAGGTCTTGGATATTTAAGTTTAAACAGAGAAATTTCCAGTCTGTCTGGAGGAGAAAGCCAGCGCATAAGACTGGCCTCCCAATTGGGGACAGGACTTAGTGGAGTTATTTATGTGCTGGACGAACCCACTATAGGTCTTCATCCCCAAGACAATGAAAAATTAATTACCACTTTGCTCAACCTACGCAACAAGGGAAATACTGTTCTTGTAGTAGAGCACGACCAAAACACTATAAAAACCGCAGATTGGCTCGTAGAACTAGGCCCAGGTTCAGGAGAAAAAGGGGGAAAAGTAGTTTTTACAGGCACTGTCCAGCAACTAAAACAAGCCAACACCCTCACAGGTAAATACTTGAGAGGAGAATTACAAATAGAAAAACCAAAAACACGCCGAAAACCCACAAAATTTATAACCATAACTGGCGTTACCACAAACAACCTAAAAAACATCACCTGTTCCTTTCCTCTCGAAGTGTTGACAGTAGTTACAGGAGTGTCTGGTTCTGGCAAAAGCTCATTGGTCATAGATACTCTCTACAAACATCTGGCCTTGAAAAAAGGCTTAAAAGTTCAATCTCCAGGTAAATTAACAAAAATAACAGGGCATGAACTTATCAATAAAGTCCTAATTATAGACCAAAGCCCTATAGGCAAAACCCCTCGCTCCAATCCTGCCACTTATACAAAAATCTTTGATGATGTCCGACAAATTTTTGCCAATACCCTGGAAGCCAAAAAAAGAGGCTACAAACCTGCTCGGTTTAGCTTTAACCTAAAAGGCGGACGATGCGAAGCTTGTAGTGGAGATGGACAAATAAAAATTGAAATGCACTTTTTACCAGACGTGTATATTCAATGCGACGTATGTAAAGGAAAACGCTACAATAGAGAAACTTTAGACATATATTACAAAGGTTTAAATATAGCCGATGTTTTAAACCTAACTGTTAGTGAAGCTAAAGAATTTTTTAGCTCTCATAGTTCATTAGTCAATAAATTAGAATTTTTAGAACAAGTAGGACTTGGTTACATAAGATTGGGCCAACCAGCACCAACTCTAAGTGGAGGCGAGGCCCAAAGAATAAAATTGGCTCGAGAACTATATAAAAAAAATATTGCCAACACGTTATACATCTTAGACGAACCTACTACAGGCTTACATATGTATGAAATAAAAAAATTGCTGACAGTCTTAAATCAATTACGAGAAAAAGGAGCTTCTATAATTTTGATAGAGCACAACCCAGAAGTGATAAAAGCAGCTGATTTTATCATAGACCTAGGACCTGGTGGGGGAGAATATGGAGGGCAAATTTTGGCCACAGGCACTCCTGAAGAAATAAAAAACAATCCCCAATCTGTTACTGGAAGATTTCTATAAAAGTCCAGATGATTCTCTATATCCCCCTTAACCCATAAAAATTATTTAAGAAATATGCCCTAAAAGATTTAGGGCCTAATTAGTTCTAAATCTTAAATAAAAGTAACATTGCAACTTACTAACCACCTATTTTACTCTAATAGCCCAGCCATTATTTTTTAGAGGGTTTATCGACCTGTTTATCTTTTTTTCTCTTCTCAATTACTACCCTGGTAAGTCCGGCTGCAAGACCACTGATAACTCCCAAAGCCAAAGACCTAGCAGGATTAAAACCAAACCAGCTAGCTATAAGTCCAATAGATGCTCCTAAAACAATGGCTCTAAACAAAATTTCACTTTTCATTTTAACCTTGCCTCTAAAAAAAATAAAGTTTAAAATGTAGTTATGCAAGGGGGCAAAAAAAAATTAAGAACGCTTTTATTGCAAAGACGACTATCTCTTACTCTAAAAGAAGTTGCTGCAAAAAGCAAGATTATCCAGCAAAAAATAAAAGACAATATTTCTCTTCAGGCTCAAGACAAAATTTTTATTTATTTTCCCATTAAAAACGAAGTTGATACTTTAGAGTTAATTCGTTTTTTTTGGTCCCAAAATATCCAAGTTTTTCTTCCCAATTGCTCTATTTTGGAGCAAAAAATGCTTTTTTTTAAAGTTAAAAACTTTTCCCAGCTAAAAACTGGTAAATACAACATACCAGAACCAGATCCAAAATCCTGTCCATCTTTTCAGGGTACGCCACCTAAAATTATTTTTATGCCAGCAGTAGGTTTTGATAAACGTCTGTACCGCTTAGGCTATGGAGGAGGATATTACGATAGGCTACTTGCAGATCCTATTTTTTCTAACATCCAAACTATTGGTCTGGCCTATGAATTTCAGATAATAGCTCGATTACCTATTGACAGATGGGACATTCCTTTACATAAAATTTTCACAGAAAAAAATATTTACACAAGATAATTCAGCAAAAATGAATCCTTATTCAAGACATTTAAATTCTTGTTTTTTGCCAGTAGAAAACACAATTGAGCCTATTTTTATATCCTTTACTTTTCCAACAGTAAAACAAGTAAAAATTGTTTTTGGCACAAGGCTTGGCGGAGTCAGTCATAACCAGTTTAACAGTTTAAACGTTTCCCTAGAAGTAGGTGACGACTTAACCCAGGTGCTTCAAAACCGCAGCCTGATCAAAAAGAAACTTAAATTTGAGCTATGGAACGAACTAATTCAGGTACACGGCACTACTATCTATTCTAATTTAGATATAGATTGCTTTAGCCAGCCAGTTTTAAAAGGAGATGGTTTATTTACATCGCACACTAACACTGGTCTAATTATAAAAACTGCAGACTGTCAGGCAATTTTTTTCACAGATCTAGAAGGTAAATATCTTGGCGCAATACATTGTGGATGGAGAGGAAACATTGCCGAATTTCCTCTGATAGCAGCTAAAGCATTTGCTAAACAATTTAACATACCACCTGAAAACATTTTTGCAGTCAGAGGACCAAGTCTAGGCCCTTGTTGCTCTACGTTTACCAATTATCCTACAGAAATACCTAAAAAATACTGGTCTTTTATTAGCAAATCCAGTAAAAAATTAAACTTATGGGAACTAACCAAATACCAACTTCTACAAGCAGGTCTTTTACCCCAGAATATATTTGAGTTAGATATCTGCACTCGATGTAACCCTCATTTATTTTTCTCTTATCGCTATAATAGAATATGTGGTAGAAATATAAATTTAATTTATACAATGTCTCAACAAAATGAATTATAAAGAATTACTACTTCCTTTTTTGAACTCAGAATATAAATCTTTAGGTATTTTTATATTTTTTTTAATCTCTATTAACCTTCTCATCAATACTGTTTTACAAATTTTTATTAAAAATAAAAATCTTATAGATAATATAAAAATTTTTAAATGGATCTTTTTAATTGTTTTAGCTAACTATATTAATGAAATTGGTATTCTAGATTTTAACATAAAAGATACTTATTTATTTACTATCAATCTGGTCTTGACTTGGCTGTTATTTTTGTCTTTTTTAAATGGATTTTACGTCAATATATATCTAAAAAAAATAAAAAAAGAAAAGATAAACCATATATTTATTGATTTAACTAAAATAGCAGTCTTTATTATTTTATTTATTATCTTTTTAAAAAAGGCTCTAAACCTTGACCCGAGCTCTATTCTAACTTCTTCGGCTATCTTAACCGGTATCATTGGTCTATCTATGCAAGATACCATAGGTAGCCTCATCTCAGGATTACTTATTAAACTTGAAAAACCTTTTGATCTGGGAGATTGGATCAAAGTCAAAGACCTTGAAGGAAGAGTCGTAGAAATAAGCTGGAGATATACAAAAATTCAAACTCTAGGTTTAGATTACATCTTAATTCCTAACAATAGTATATCTAAAGACACTCTAATCAACTACAGTCAACCTGTACCTAAAGTTTTTAAATCTGTAGAAATTGGCGTAGATCTTAACGTCCCTCCCGTAAAAGTAAAAAATACGATCAAAGAAGTATTGCAAAATATTCCAGACATAGCTCAAAACCTTAGACAACGTGTTTTTTTAATACGATATGAAGATTTTAGGGCCATTTATAAAATAGGTTATTATGTTAATAATATCGAACAATATAGAGTCGTTCAAGATCAAGTTTTGTCTTCTATTTGGTATCAATTTAAGAAAAAAAATATAGAAATATCTTTACCCAAATACGTACTTTTTCGAGGTGAAAAAGATAAAAAAGACTATTCAAAAATAGAACACTTAATCTCTCAATCTAAACTGTTTAAAAATTTAACCAAAGAAGAAATTCACATTTTAATCTCTTGCTCTTATATTAAAAATTATTTAAAAGGAGATTTTATTGTTAAAAAAGGAGAAAAAGACACAGAGATGTATTTTATCTTACAGGGATCTGTGGAAATAAAAGATAATGATAAAATTTCATTAACTCTTTATGCAGGAAATTTTTTTGGAGAAATGTCTCTTTTAACCAATCAACCACGTTCTGCTGATGTTATAGCTAAAGAAAATGTGCAATGTATGGTAATAGATAGAGAAGGTTTTAAAGTTATTTTATCTCAAAATAAAGCCTTATTGGCTAATATCGAAACTATCTTTAAGGAAAGACAAAAATATTTTTTAAGCAAATACCCTTCAAAACAAATTGAATCCAATTTATGGTTAAAATTTAAACAAATTTTTCACATTTAAAACCTGATTATAGTGATATTAATTTTTCAAAACATTTAAGTAAAGTTAAACGTTAACTAAATAAAGGACAAAATATGAAACGTCTAAAATGTATTTTTTTAATTCTCTTTATGTTAATTTTTTCTAACACAATTCTCCAAGCCAAAGAAAAAAACTTTAGTTCCTGGCTATATAATCTTGGAGCTTATGAAATTTTTTTACAACAACATCCAGAGCCAACCACTTTTGCAGAGGTACTGCCTTTTTTAACTGCCTGTTACAATTTAAAACGTTTCCAAGCCATTGAAAAATTTTTCCAAACCAAATCCAGCTACCTAGATCAATTACCAGTTGAACAAAAAATTCAAGCTTACTTAATATTAGCTAGAAGTTTTAGAACAGAGCAAAAATACTTTTTGGCCATAAAAAGTTATAGTCAATTGGCTTCTTTTTTACCTCTAAAAAGAGTTCAGAATATACTAAAACAAGAAAAAAATATACATCTTTTATTCAAATGTGCTTGTCTAAATCAATACTGGTCGAAATTACAATTTGATAAACAAACCTGGAAAAATATTTTAAATCTTTGCCTTACGTTATATCCTAAAGATAACCTATTTACATTTTTAAAACAAAATATTCTTAGTGCTAAAAATATCTTTACTAAACAAAATAACTTCTTATTTTTAAAAATTTGTTTGGCCCAGTATTTACAACTAAATAACTTAAGCAAACAATTTTATCTACAACTGGAAGACAAAAAAATCAAAAAAATAATTTATGACTTATTTTTCAATACAAAAAACAATAAACACAAATCAACAATTTTTTACGCCCTGTTTAATCAAGATATACAAAAATTTAACAAAGATAAATTTCAAACCAATAATCTTAAATTGATAGATTTTTTAAAGAGATTAAATAATTACAGACCAAACAAAGGACTTTTGCTCATTAAAAATCAACTAAATTCTATCTTTATCGACCAATCTACTCTGGCCGATTTAAACAAAATCTATTTTTGTTTTCTTATTTTTAATGATCAATACGAACAAGCAAAAGAGATATTATCTCACCTGGAGATTAACAGTTCAAAATTATTTTTAGCAAAAATATTTTTAGAAAAAAACATACCTAATTTAGATAAAGAAAAAGTAACGTATTCCAAACGTTTCTTTAAATACATTTTACATTTAGCTGGCATATTTATATCCGGCAATTTTTCACCTCTAGACCAACAAAAATTCTCTCCTATAGGTTTTTATAAAAAACTCATTTCTGATTATAAAAAAGATCCCAATTCTTTTGTTTCCAATTATAAGTTATCTTTTTTATTTCCTAAAACATCCTTTTCCCAACAAGCTCATCTATTTTTAGCCCAACAAGCTTACAGTAAAGGACATAAAAAATTGGCCTGGGCTTATCTTCAAAGGGTGCAACCAGATCTTCTCAACCTAAAACAAAAAATAAATTTTTTAAAAGCCAGGGCCGGGATTTTAATGGACTTAAACCAACCAGAACAGGCCTTACAAACATATCTGGAACTACTCTCCCTAAACATTACTCCAGATCAACTGGGACTATCTCCAGTAAAAATAGTTAAGCTGGGGCTCCTGGCACAACGTTTGGGAAAATTTGCTTTAGCTGAAAATATTTTTACTAATTTATTAAATTTTAAACAACAAAATCTTACCAACGCTTTAAAAGCAGAAGCCATGTTCTGGTTGGCAGAGACTTACCAATTCGAAGGTAAAGATAAACAAGCCATAGAAAAATATCTGGAAATTACTTATTACTATCCCGAAGAACATATCTGGGCCATAACCGCCTGTTATAGAGCGGCCCAACTTAGTGAAAAACACGGACATCTGGATATGGCCAAAAAACTTTACACCCTTGTGCTAAAAAATGCTGACCGCAAATCTCAAAAACAAGCAGCCAAACAACGCTTACAGGCTATTGAAGCAACTAGACAACAAAGTGATATTTACTGGTTATATTAGCTCAACAGGAAAGGAGTTGTTAGTTGAATTGTAATTGCAATTTAATGGGCCTGTCCCCAGTTTCTGCCCACACCCAAATCTACTTTTAAAGGTATTTTTAATTTATACACATTTTCCATAATATTTTTTACTTCTTTTGCGGCCAAAGAGCTGTTTTGCTCTGGGACCTCCAACAAAATCTCGTCGTGAATTTGTAAAATTTGTCTAGCTCCACATGTTTTTAAAACCTCACTATTTTCTACTAAAAGCATAGCTTTTTTTATGATGTCAGCAGCAGATCCCTGCACCACAGTATTAATAGCCATTCTTTTAGCCTGAGCCACCAAATGGGCATTTCGAGAATGAATTTGGGGCAATAATCTTCTCCTGCCAAACACAGTAGTAACAAACCCATTTTGCAAGGCAATTTCTTCTATTTTTTGATAAAAATTTTTAATTTGTGAAAATTTTTCAAAATACAGTTGAATAAATTCTTTGGCCTGATTTAAAGTTATACCCAATTCTCTGGCCAATTTTTGAGGACCCATACCGTACAACAAGCCAAAATTAATAGTTTTGGCAATACGCCTATCTTCAACATTTACCTCTTCTTTGTGCTTACCAAAGATCAAACACGCCGTTGCAGTATGAACGTCTTCATCTTGCTCAAAAGCTTTTAATAAAACAGGATCTTCAGAAAAATGGGCTAAAATCCTTAATTCTATTTGAGAATAATCAGCAGAAATAAGCAAACAATCAGAAGGAGCAATAAAACATTCTCTAACCCTCGGACCATATTCTCCTCTCACGGGAATGTTTTGCAAGTTGGGATTGCTGCTAGAAAGTCTTCCTGTAGCAGTGGCCAATTGATTAAAAGTGGTATGCAACCGTCCTGAGGCATCAACTTTTTCGGGTAAAGGAGCCAAATAAGTGGAGCGTAATTTTTCTAATGTTCTATATTTTAAAATCAACTCAATTATAGGATGTTCCCCTTTTAGAGACTCTAGGGCACTTTCTGAAGTCGAAAAAAAACCTGTAGCTGTTTTTTTCGTCCCTTTTAATTTCAAATCTTCAAATAAAACTTTACTTAACTGTTGACTGGAACGAATGTTAAATTCTTTCCCTGCCAATTTATAAATTTGAGATGTAAGTTTACTCAACTCTTGTTGAACAAAATTCAAAAAATCTAAAAATTTTTTCTTATCTATTAACACTCCCCTTTTTTCCATCTGGACCAACACAACACTCAAAGGTTGCTCTAAATCCAACAATAAACTCTCTAAGTTTGCTGCTTGCAATTGAGCTAAAAATTGCTTTCCTACTGCTAAAACTGCTTTTGCTTTACCCTCAAAAACAATCCCTTGTTCGTGCTCCAATCCGGTCTTTAATCTTGAAAAAGAATAATCTCTTTGTTCAGGATCTAATAAATAAGCGCCAAGCGCAAGATCATACCACTTGAAATTTATAGTTTTCAATGCTGGATATAGAGTTAACAATCGTTTAAAATCTGAACAAAAAACATTTTTTTGTTGAAAAAAGGGAATAACCTTCCTAAAATCACAAGTTAAACAATAATCTTTTTTCCCGTCACTGAGATAAATATTATTCTCCTCCAATAACACCCCTATTTCAAACACATCCTTTAAAAACTCTAACTCTTTTACTTTAACGATCTCAATCACTTGACTATTATCTAACCTTGCTGCAGGCTTTAAATCATCCTCCAGAGGTAGATTCTTAGAATGAGTTTTATCAAATCCCAATTCAGACAGCAAAGAATGAAATTCGAATTCCCGACAAAAAGAAATCAAGGCTCCTTGGTTTATAGGTTTCACTTTTAAGTCATTTAAAGTAATTTCCTGACAAACGTCCTTTTTTAAAGTAGTTAACTGTCTGTAAAGATAAACCTTGTCCAAGTCTTTAGCTATTTTAGTTTGCTCTTTTTTGGGGATTAGATGGAGATTTTTTTCTAATTCTTCTAAAGAATGAAATTTTTGAATCAAATTTTTAGCAGTTTTTGGCCCTATGCCGGCAATGCCTGGGATATTATCACTACTGTCTCCCACCAACGCCTGAAAATCTGGCCAATAAACAGGAGAAAATCCCCATTGTTTTTGAAAGTCTTCCACAGTAACTATTTTATGATGCTTACCAGAAGGATCCCAAAGGACAATGTTTGGCTTTAATAGTTGGAACAAATCCTTATCACTACCTACGATCACCACAGGATACTTAGAGGACAACCGGGAGCTCAAACTAGCCAGGCAATCATCTGCTTCTACTTCGTTTAAAATCCAAGAAGAAACTCCTAAAAAAGATAATCCTTGCAAAAGTGGTGCTATTTGCATAGCCAGAGGTTCTGGCATTTTTAACCTATTTAATTTGTAGGACTCAAAAAGATGATGTCGAAAGGTAGGAGCCTTTCCATCTACAAAAAAACCAAGATATGTTGGTTGTTCTTGTTTTAAAATTTTTAAAATCAAACGCAAAACTATAAAAATAACGTTGGTAGGAAAACCATCAGATCTAGTCAAATTGCGATAAGCATAAAAAGCTCGATAAAGATAAGAACTGCCATCTACTAAAAAAATAGTATTATGATCTAAACCCAATTTTTTTTTTAACATAAAACTTATTCCTTACAACAGGCAAGAGAGGATTCCTTTCTTTTAATAGATTTTTTGGACCTTACGCAATAGAATCTATGCCACATGAATTGTTGCGGATGCATGTTGTTTAAATTTTCTAAAAGAATTTCAGCCCTAGCCATAGCTTTATGCCCACCTGCAGGCCCATAATTAGCAAACATTTTAGCTGCTAACTTCCCAATATCTCTTCTCAAACCATCTCCCCGAAAGATAACTATGAGTTTATTATCATAAACTCCACCTACCATATCCCAAGAAATATTGTGAATTTGAAGAAAAAAATCAGCCAAAATAACGAGAATGTCAGGAGATTCTACGTTACCCAGACACACTCCAAGCCCATTGCCTAAAAACTTCACCTTTTTAAAGGCCTGGCAAAAGTACTTTAACCAGTCTTTATGCAACTCAGACCTAATAATTTTTTGAAGCAAAGAAGAATTATAAAATTTGGTCAAATATTTAAAAGCTTTTATGTCTGTATCAGCAAAAGGTCGTTCAAAACTTTGAGTATCTGTTTTTATGCCATAAACCAAAGCTGTGGCCAATAATTTACCAGGCCTTATTTTTAAATTATAAAGATACTCTGTTAAAATAGTAGAATTTGCTCCATATCCAGGTCTTATGTCTTGAAACTCTGCACTTACAGGATGATCCTGAGAAACAGGATGATGATCGATAACTAAAGAAAACTTTATTTCTTGAAACATTGGATGGTGATGAGGTTGAGAGTCAACCAGGGCAAAACGATCATACTGGACAATTAAGTTGGAAGTGACCTTTTGCAGGGGGATTCTCAGCAATCTCACCATGGCCAAATTATCAGGCCTCATAATCTCGTTAACATTGCCAATCCCTACATCCATAACCCTTCTGACCATAATTCTCTTTAGAGCCAAAGCAGAAGCTAAAGCATCTGGATCTGCATTGACCAAAATCAACCAGCGTTCGTCTTTGTCTAACAAACTTAAAAGCTGGGGAATTTTATCTGTAAGATTTTTAAAATAAGCCATTTTCTTATCCTATTATCTGATTGGAACGATTTTTAACCAATAGTTCCAATCAGGATTTTACCAACACAGGACAACCAGATATCAAAAAATAAACCTTTTGACAAATCTTAGCTAACTGCTGATTAAATTCTGCCAACCCCTGACTTTGATCTAGTGGTCTATTTGTTCCTACTCCTCCCAGAGTTACTTCACTACTTACAAAAATCAAATGTCTTTGTTCCTGCTTTACCTGGTCCCAAAAAGAATTTAACAATTCCTGTTTATAGGACAAACCCTGAATAGAAAAATACCAAAAATCCAATCCCTCTACAACAATTTCAGGTAAATTTTGAGGACAATGTTTTAAAGCCATCCCCAAATCTTCTCCTGCTTCTATTACTAATAAATTGTCTCTTTTTTTTCTATGTTCTAAAATTTTTTTCCTAAAAGAAAAGTCCAAAGCTTTGCCCGTAACAACCAGACACGCCTTTTCCCCTTTTAAAAGACTAAGGGCAAAATCAGATTTACCGCTACTAAAACCGCCTAAAACCAATTCAAACAAAACTTACTCCCCAATCTAATGACCTATTTTTTAAAAATTCGTACGAAGACAAAAAACTTTTCCTGTCAAATAATTCTAAAACCACCTCTACAGACTCAGTCTTAGACAAAGCATTTTTTAAAATCTTCCACCCTCTATCACCCAAGAACTCAAGACCATAATGTTTATTATCCTTTTCCAAACCATAAACGTGCAACATTTTAACCCTATTCCAAAAACCAGGCAAAAATAATATATCTTCCTGATCGTAAGCCAACAAATGTCCAATATCAAGACAGACGTTTAGCCCTGTTTTTTGCACTAGTGGCCAAAAAACACGTAAATTACGATCTTTTATATTTTCCAATAAAATTTCATCTGCTTTTCTGCCCAACTTTACCCACGTCTGGATAAAAATTTCTAAAGCCTCTAAAGTAGCAGGAGGATGCAACACCCCACACCAAGGCGACAATAAAGCCGCCTTATTCCACAATTCAACACAAATTTTGGCTTCTTGTTCTGGATTTTCCCAAGACAAATCCAAAGGAAAGTGGATATGATAGCGCAGACCTAAATCCTTCAAACACAAAGGCAGGTCTTGCTTAGAATAATTTAAACAGGCCATAGTTTGAAAAAACGCCAGATACACACCAGATACATAATCTTTTAAAAACAAACAATTTTGCAAAATATCTCCCCCCAACACATAAGAAGGGGCAGCAAGCCGACAGACTTTCATCTTTAAAATCACCTACGTATAGCAAACACCCAAAATACGTTATATTCGAATCAAGTGTTGCGAATGGAAAAAAATTTGTCCACCATGTCAGGAGTTGGCCTTGCAATACGCATAATTAATTTTGGAAATAAAGTTTTTTGTGTTTGTGCTTAGGAAAACTCTTTTATCTTGTAGTAAAATATTTAAGCGTTAAGCAATAAAAAATTTTACGCAAGCCTCTCTAATGGGTTGAATTATAAATCTTATCTGGGATTTGAGTAATCTGTTCTACCATCTGGAATATATCCCCTAGTCGCTCTCTAAATTCCCTTAAATCTTTAAAAGATTTTACCTGTAAAACCAGTTCTCTTAAATTAAAATTAGAATAATTTTCAACAAATTTACTCAAAAATCGTATGCCTTCTTCAGGAAGTTCGTTATTTTTATAAAAATCACTTTGTCTAAACTTGTCGGACAGATTAAAGTCTGAGGCCATATCTCGTAAAAACATACTTAGATTATAATCAAAAAAATTATATCCATATTCTTTTGAAAAATAAATCAAAGGAAAAATTTCATATAGTTCGGGAAAATATTTGTTGGGATATAATTTTATATTTAAATATTTTTCAGCAACTTTAGCAAAAATTTCATAATTTCTAAAATTTTTATAGTTCACGCTTCTAATGTGCTTAACTACAATTTTTTCTTTTTTTACGTCAAAAGTGTCATTGGCTACGTCTATGTATAAAGAACCAAGTTGCATAGCATTTTGAAAATATTTATCATCTAATATAACATATATCTGCTTAAAAACAATCTCATCTGTTTTGAAAACTTTAGAAAACATACTTTCTAAACCAACTTTTTGAACAGATTTAAACACAGAATCAGTAATTAAATGACAAAAGCCAATAGGATATTCGTTTATGCTAGTAGAATAAGGATGTTTTTTGGTAACATTATCGCTCTTCTGCTGTTGAAGTTTTTTTATTTCTTCGTCATATAATTCTCTAAAATAAGAAAAAAACTTTTTAATGCTATCCAAATAGGGCATTAAATATTTTCGAGTTAATCTATCTTGTTTTATAGACAAGACGACATCTTTTCTTCTGGTGTATTGACGTAAAAAATCAAAAAACATCTTGGGAGTTATACCCTGAATCCTACTAAACAAAAGGTCTAAATCCTGCTTAAATTCTAAGAAATTAAATTCCATATCTTTTACCTTTTAAAAATGAGGATTTATTAAAAGAAGTGGAAACTCTTGGAGGGAAATATTGGCGTCCCCAAGGGGATTTGAACCCCTGTTACCGGCGTGAAAGGCCGATGTCCTGGACCTGGCTAGACGATGGGGACGCATACAAATATCTGGCTGGGGGACAAGGATTCGAACCTTGACTAACGGGGCCAGAACCCGTCGTCCTGCCATTAGACGATCCCCCAACGAACTAAGAAGAAAATTTTCTATAGGCAGGACGTTGTTTTGTCAAGATTTTTTTCAAAAAACTTTTAACCTTCTTCCTAATTAAGGAGAGGCATTTATAGACAAAAAATTTTTATTGTGTCAAGAATTATTTTTCCCTAAACAGCCTTTTATGTTGTTGACAAATATCGCTAATTGTCGCTAGCTACCAAAAAAAGAGATATAAAAAATTTTTGCAGAGATTTTTAGAATAAAAAATTAAAGATTTTAAATGCAAAATTCAGGTTTTCAACATTCCCACAACTGCTCAAAATCCATAGCTCTATATCTACCCAGGTTTAGCATATATGGAGGAGTGGAGCGATTTGCCTACAACTTTGCCCAATTCTTAATAAAAAAAAATCATAAAGTTTTTTTTATCTGTGCCAGACAAGAGGTAAAAGCTCCACCAGGCCTAAAACTCATCTGCACGGGCAGACCACCTCTGACCAGAAGCCTAAAATTGATGTGGTATATACTTTGGGCTGAAAAAATAAAAAAACAAATCCAAGCAGATATCCACTTTAGCCTGGGAAAAACTCTCTCTCAAGACATATTACGAATTGGGGGAGGACCTTTAAAAATCTTCTGGGAATTAAGTCAAAAAGCCTATCCTGGTCTAGAAGGTAAAATAAAAATCACAAGACGAAAACTAGCTCTAGTAAATTGGTTAACGTTTTGGATAGAGAAAAAACAACTGCTCCAGGCTAAAAAAATTATTTGCGTCTCCGATTTAGTAAAAAACTGGCTCCTCCAAGCCTATCCTTTTGTACCTGAAAAAAAAATAGAAGTTATCTATAATTTGCCAGATTTAACAAAATTTTCCTGCAAACAAACGGATAAAAACTCTATCCGTCAAAAATTCAACTTACCCCAAGATAAAACTCTGATTTTAACCGTTGCTACCAACTTTAAATTAAAAGGAGTTCATTATCTCATCCAATCTTTAAAACATCTGCCTGAAGATCACCTGCTAATAGTGGCTGGTGGGAGAAATCCTGCTACTTATTTAAAACTTGCTCACAGACTACACCTAGATAAGAGAATTATTTTCCTAGGACAGGTAAAAAATATAGAACGAGTATATAATGCCTGTGATATTTTTATTTTAAATTCCTTTTACGATGCCTGTTCTAATGCACTTTTAGAAGCTTTAGCCTCTGGACTAACTTGTCTTTCTTCACAATACAATGGAAGCTGCATCTTTTTACCTCAAAATAATATTATAAAAGACCCATCTTCTCCAATAGAGATAGCTCAAAAAATACTTCAAGCTCAACCAACTACTTTTAAAATACCACCTTCAATCAAAAGTGGATTTGAACACTATTACAATATTATTAAAGAAATATAAATATAGATGATAGATGCAATAATTTTCAATTTTCTTTTATTAAATAAACTTGATTATGAAACCTTATTTATCTCCATTTAGAACCTATAGAAAATTTGTTCTCCATAAAGATGAAGTTCAATTTCAGGTAGTTGTTGAAGAAACGGATCTCTTTATTATTGCCGAAACAAATCTAAAACAAGAAATAATAAACTATACCAACTACTTAAGATCTCAAATAAAAAGTTATATAGAAATACATCCTAATTTTTTAACATCCTTAAAACCTTTGCCCTTTGATCCAAAAGCGCCTCCCATTGTCCAGGAAATGCTGTTGGCCAGTAGTTTGTTTGAAGTAGGACCTATGGCTGCAGTGGCAGGAAGCATAGCTGAAGCCATAGCCAAAAAATTTTCTTCCATGTCCAAAAATCTTATTATTGAAAATGGTGGAGATATTTACATTTACTCTACCCAACCACGAATAATTGGGCTTTTATCCAACCCTAAAGAAAACATAACTCTGGGTCTAAAACTCACTCCAAAACAATTTCCCTGTGCTGTTTGCACCTCTTCTGGCAAAATAGGACACTCTCTTAGCTTTGGAAAAGGAGATCTTGCTGTAGTAGTGTCCCAATCAGGTGCCAAAGCAGACGCAGCCGCCACATTTTTTAGTAATTTACTAATCAGTAAAAAAGACCTAACTCCTGTTTTAAAACAAGCTCAAAAATTAAAATCCAAAGGAATAGATGGCATTTTTTTGCAATTTAATGAATTAATAGGAGCGTGGGGAGAAATTGAAATTGTAAGTGTGTAAAAAATTAGTGATACCTAATGAAGTAAAAATTGGGCTTAGATAACTAAACAACTTAGCAAGGGCGAACCCAGGTCCGCCCCAAAATAATCTCATCA
Source organism: Desulfonauticus sp. (assembly GCA_030950395.1). Classification (GTDB taxonomy): domain Bacteria; phylum Desulfobacterota; class Desulfovibrionia; order Desulfovibrionales; family Desulfonatronovibrionaceae; genus Desulfonauticus. Next base: position 25,832 of record JAUZRP010000061.1, read on the forward strand.
ATTAGACAAAGCTATCTTATCTAGAGCTTGTTTAATTTGTCTGCCAAGGGGTGTTTGCTTATTTAATTCCTGCTCTACCTTAGCTATCCCTTTTAAGACTGTAGAATGTCTTCGATTAAAATTCCGTCCTATTTCTTCTAAACTCAGATCTGTGTATTTTCTGGCCAAATAATAAGCAGTATTCCTGGCCCAAACATAATGTTTTTTTCTACTTTTGGATAATAAAGCCTCTACAGGGACATCGTACAACTGGGCCACTTTTCTTAAAATACAATCCAAATCCAAGACATTATCTGGCTCTGTAATGTAGTGTTTTAACACGTCTTCTGCTAATTCAAGATTGATTTTTTGTTTTAATAACCTGGCCTTTAAAACCAAATTGTTAATGCAACTCTCTAGCTGCCTGATATCAGAAGACATTTTATTAGCAATAAACTCCCCAACTTCTTCAGGAATACTAACCTGAAGTTTTCGAGCCTTAGAATCAATTATCTTTAATAAAGTATCTAAGTCTGGCTTATTGATAACAGCAATAAACCCCTGTCCCAACCTGGAAATCAATTGGATATCTATGCCTTCTAATTCTTTGGGTAAAAAAGTGCTAGAAAACACAACTTTTTTACCCTGAGAGGTTAAAGAATTTATAGTGCATAAAAATTCGTTTTGTAATTTTTCTTTGTTTTGGAAAAAATGAATATCTTCTATCAACAAGATGTCTATTTGCTCTCTAAACTTTGCCTTAAAATTTTCTACTTGCTTTGCTTTTATAGCCAAAACTAGCTGAGAACAAAATTCTTCTGCAGTAAGATAAGCTATATTTACTTTGCTTTTATTAGAATTTTTTAATAACTCCAACCCCATAGACTGGACCAAATGAGTTTTGCCCAGACCAGGAGAAGAACATAAAAACAATTGGTCTGCAGAAGTATAAGATTGACAAAAAGTTCTAGACGCCAAAAAAGCAAGCTCATTACAGGGACCTACCACAAAATCCTGGAAAGAATAACGAAAAATGCAATCTTTACTAATATCAGGCAAAATAGGTAAAACCCCAGAACCATCTTGAGATGTTCCCAATTCATCTAAAAAAGGAGCTTTAGTGGGCTTTCTTTTGGCCACTTTTATTTCCAAAATAGGAGCTTCCCCAAGCACCTCAAAAGCTGCTTCCTGAATTACAGCAAACAACTTTTCCTTAATCCAAGAAGCCATAAAATCATTTCTAGCCACTAAAACCACTCTATTGCCGTTAATTTCTGCTTTAAGTGGCTTTATCCAGACCTTAAAAATCCCTTCCTGCAAACATTTTTGCAAAATATTTTGAATTCGCTGCCATGTGCTCATCATAGCTAAGAGGTTTAAAGGAAACCCTAAAGAAACTCAACAGCAAATATGAGGGAAAATAGCTCATCATCAAGATTCATTTTTTTTAAGATAACTATTTGAAATAACAAAGATTTTTTACTAACACCATCCTGCTCGTATATCTAATTATTTTTTAACTCATTTACTCTAACCTGTTATAAAACTTAACCTGTTACTTAAATTAAAATCAGTAACACTTAGACAAACTAAATTTTTCTTAAATTTCTTTCAAAAATCTAAATATTTAACTTAAGCACAGAAAACCTTAGAGATATCTACATTTTTAGGAACATCTTCTTAAATTAAATTTTTTTTGAGAACAGAGTTAAAGATAATTTTTTTTTAATAATATAAGCAGTTAAAAATAAATCTAACGAATTGAAATCAAGGTTTATCCATCAGTATTTGAGGCTAAAATCCCTTCAAAATTTTTGGCCAAAATTTATTTTTAGCAGCACTATAAGGCAGGATTATAAATAGATTAAGTTTCACAAATTTAGATAGTACGTAAATAAAAGACAAGAGCTAAAAGATTATTTTTGAACAACTTTTTTATAAACTATGCTATCTTCATAGCGAATGGGTTTAAACAAACTACACCCTTTGGGTAATAATTCAGAATGGCCTAGCAATAAGTACCCATTATCCACTAATTTATCGTAAAAAAAGCCAAGAACTCTTTTTTGGGTGTCTTCTCCAAAATAAACAAGAACATTTCTGCAGAAAATCACCTGAAAGATAGGCATACGTTTCATCTTAAAAGGATCAGTTAAATTTAAATGAACAAATTTAACCAACTTGCCTAACTTAGGGATGATTTGATACTTGCCACTTCCTATTCTTTTAAAATACTTCTTTATAAGATGAATAGGAGTATGCCTTAAAGAATAAGGAGAATATATACCTCTTTGGGCAAATTTCAGAGAACACCTAGACAGATCATTGGCTATAATTTTAACATCCCAGTTATCTATTTCGTCTCCAAACATTTCACATAAAATAATAGCAATAGTATAAGCTTCATCTCCAGTAGAGCATCCAGCAGACCAAATCCTCAACTGTGTCTTATTTTGTTTAAGCTGATTTTTTACTATTTCCTTTAAAATAACCTCTTGAAATATATTTAACAGAACAATATCTCTAAAAAAACTGGTTTCTTTAGTTATAATAAGATCAAAAAGCCTAGTTATTTCTTCTTCTCTGCCTGGATCATAACGCAAAAAAGAGTAATAATCTTTAAAACTAGTCAAATTTAAATCCAATAATCTACTTATTAACCTATTTTCCAAAAGATATCTTCTATTGTCCTGCAAATAAATACCAGTCCTGGTATAAATAAATTCTCGTAAATTAGAAAAATCTTCATCACTCATTCTAATATCTTTATTCAAATTAATAGTGGCAGCAACCATTCCAGCCATTAACTCTCTCCACTTATTTAGTTCAGCAAAAAATTTATAAATAAAACTTAGGTAAGCATATTAAATATGCCTTTAAACTCAACCCGCTGCAATTCTTCCTTGCTTCTCGTTTTAATAAGAAAAAGCCATTTTTGCACCAAATCAAAATCCCATTGGGTCCCTGCGCCTTGTTCAAAAATTTTTTCCACCTTTTCTAAAGGCATTCCCCTTCTATAAGACCTATCAGAAGTCATTGCATCAAACCCATCCGCTATGGAAATAATTTTTACTAAAAAAGGAATTCTATCCCCTATAAGTCCCTCTGGATATCCCTGACCATCAATCCTTTCATGATGATAATGGACTAAAGGAATAACCTCTTCAAAAAATTCTATGTGTTCTAAAATTTCTTTTCCAATAACTGGATGTTTTTTTATAACACCATATTCTTCGTCAGTTAATTTATCTGGTTTATTTAAGATATTATCAGGAATTCCTATTTTTCCTATGTCGTGAAGAACTCCACCTATATAAAGAAGTTCCAATTCTTTTTGGCTCAAACCTATAAATTGGCCAAAATTAAAAGCATATTTAGCAACGTTTTCTGAATGTCCTTTAGTATAATAATCCTTTACCTCCACTGCCTTAGAATAAGAACTAAGAATTTTTAGGTTTAAAGTCTTTAACTGCTCAACAAAACGGGCATTTTGCAAGCTATTAGCTGCATGCATACAAAAAATCTGAAGCAAATGCCTGTCTCGAATAAAACAAGCAGGCTCTCCATTGTTTTTTTTGATTAAAGCTATAACTCCAATTTTTTCTCTCTGAACCCTAAGAGGAATTATAATTATAGCAAAATCTCCTTTTACCCCAGAAAACCTATGCTTAGAAACAAAAAACAATTTATTCTTTTCTAAAAAATCTGTCATTTTGATAGATAAATCAAACATAATGTCATAATGTTGATACAAAAAATTACCTTTAACCACTTTTTGTTCTAACTTATTTGTAATATTATTATAAAGAGATAACATCAAGCTATCTGGATTAAAATTATTTTGCAAATGAAATACAAATTCTTCAATAATATCGTCTAAAGTTTGAAGTTTATTCAAAGAATTACCTAAATTTAGAATTCTAACTATATTACTTAATCGCTTTTTTTCTCTTTGTTTTTGCCTTTTTTCTAAAACTTTTTTAATTTTTATCAAAAGATGAGTAATATTAAAAGGCTTAGGGATATAATCAGATGCGCCCAATTTTATACATTCTACAGCCACTTCTATAGTGCCAAAACCTGTCATTACTAAAAATTCTACATCTATATTCTCTTCTTTTATTTTCTTTAACAATTCTATGCCATTTAAACGAGGCATTTTCAAATCACTAACAACAAGGTCTATATCTTTATCCTGTTTTAAAATTCCTAAAGCTTCTTGTCCGTCTTTAGCTGTAACTACTTCATACCCTTCATCTGTTAAAGCATCTTCAAAAATAAGGCGTAAACTTTCTTCATCATCTACAACAAGAATTTTTTCTTTTCTTTTCGCATCTACCATATTTTTGCCTCTTGTCTGTTGGTTAAAATTAGGCTAATATTACAATTTACGGGATGTGGCTCAGTCTGGCTAGAGCGCAGCGTTCGGGACGCTGAGGTCCGGGGTTCGAATCCCCGCATCCCGACCAATCTATTACTCCCCTTTTAATTGCACAGGCCTTCTACCAATGCTAAAATAGGCAAATCCCATCTGTCCTAATAAACTAGGATTGTATAAATTTCTACCATCAAAAATTAAAGGAGCTGTTAATTTTTCTTTAATTAGGGAAAAATCTGGATTTCTAAACTGATTCCATTCTGTTACTATGGCCAAAGCATCTGCTCCTTCTAAGGCAGCATATTGATCTGCTACTATTTCTACAAAATGATTATCTTTTAATAAATCTCTAGCGTTATCTCCAGCCACAGGGTCAAAAGCCCTTACTTTCATGCCTAAAGCAGTTAATCTTTCTATTAGGACCAGAGAAGGGGCTTCTCTCAGGTCGTCTGTATTGGGCTTAAAAGCAAGCCCCCATAACGCTAGAGTTTTGTCTTTTACTCCATTTTGGGGTTCAAAATAATTAATAATTTTTAAAGCCAAAATTTCTTTTTGCAAATTATTAACTTTATCCACAGCCTGTAAAAGCAATGGATCATAACCAGAATTTAAGGCCGTGGCTATCAGAGCCTTTACGTCTTTGGGAAAACAAGATCCGCCATACCCTACTCCTGGATAAATAAAATGATATCCTATTCTATGATCAGAACCAATGCCCAAACGCACATCCCCAACATCTGCGCCTACTCGCTCGCAAATATTAGCAATTTCATTGATAAAAGAAATCTTGGTAGCCAACATACAATTAGCAGCATACTTGGTCATCTCAGCGCTTCTAATAGACATAACAATTAATTTATCTCTACTCCTGGCAAAAGGAGCATACAAGGTTTTTAAAAGCTCAGCAGTCCTTACGTTGTCCGTACCCACAATCACTCGATCTGGCTTCATAAAATCATTAACAGCATCTCCTTCTTTTAAAAATTCAGGATTAGACACTACGTCAAATTCTATGTTTACTCCTCTTTTTTTCTGCTCTTCTTTAATTAAACTCCGCACTTTATCTGCAGTACCAACAGGCACAGTAGATTTATCCACTACAATTTTATAATCTTGCATTAACCTGCCCACATCCCGAGCTACTTGATAAACATAAGATAAATCAGCACTTCCATCCTCTCTGGGAGGAGTTCCAACACAAATAAAAACAAACAAACTATCTCTTAATCCCTCCTCCAAATTAGTAGTAAAAAATAATCTGCCATCTTTATAATTTCTTTGAACCAACTCATCTAAACCAGGCTCATAAATATGCACCTCTCCCTGTTTTAAACGCTTTATTACCTCTGGATTTATATCCACACACACTACCTTATTGCCCATTTCAGCAAAACAGGCAGCACTAACTAAACCAACATAACCCGTACCTACTATACAAACATTCATTTCCCAATCTCCTTTTAACAAAAAAATTATTACTTAATATACATTTAACAAAGTCTATCCTAAAAGGTCAACCTAAACAAGCTCTTGATTTTTATAACTCTATATGCAATCTAAAAATTTCTTAAAATCACAGGCGTTCAAAGTTCAAAACCAAAGGTTAAAATTAAACATTAAAAAAATAAAAAATCTAATTTTTCACGGCTACGTCAGTCAATAAATGGACAAAAAAGAACTAAAATCCTTTTTTTTATTTTCACTGCCAATTTTAGTGGTCTTAAGTTTATTATTTTTTCTAGGACCTGAAAATAATTATCTATTTTTTAAAAAATTCAGTACCAGCCATCCCAACCTGACCTTGTTTTTTAAATTTATCTCTAACTATGGAAATCCTCTCTTCTATTTGGTTTATCTTTACTTTTTAGTAACAGGCGTAAAACAGCATAAAAAAGAATTAATATACCTGAGTTTATTTTATCTGGTAGTTCAATTAAGTATTTCTTTTTTAGGGGTAAGGATTTTAAAAATTGTTTTCGCCAGAGAAAGGCCAGAACTAGGCTCTGCCTTTACATTTTTTTCCTTTGCAGCAGTTAAAAATTCCTTTCCATCTGGCCACACCACAGAAATTTATGGAGCTACTTTACCCCTTGTGCTTATAAAAAAAACTCCTTATATCTCTTTAGGACTTGGCCTATTAGCGGCCACATTAGGGTTTTCAAGGATTTATTTAGGGCAACATCATCCTTCTGACGTGCTGGCCGGGTATATACTGGGCAGTATGGCGGGTTACACAATTTTTTACTTATGGAGTAAAACAGTGCGAAAAAAAAGACCAATTTTCAAACTAAACACTTTTATAGAATTTATTACTTCCTATCCCTTGTTAACACTAACTATTATCTATTGGAGTAATTTTATTTTTAGCCTTAATACCCGAGCTTTATGGTTCTCTGACGAAGTAAGATATGCCAATGTGTTTGAAAACGTTTTAAAAGCTAAAAAATGGCTCGTCCTGTATTTAAACGGACAACCCTATCCTGATAAACCACCGCTCTATTTTTGGTTTTTAAGTGTCTTATCTTATTTTACTCATCTAAACGATAAAACAATTTTATTTCTGGGCACTGCAATAAGCGGTTTTATTTATATTTGTCTTACCTATTTTTTAGGAAAATACATTTTAAAGGATAAAAAGAGAGCCTTTCTAGCTACCTGTTTGTTATTAAGTAATTTTTACTTTTTAGCTCTTATTCACTACATAAGAATGGACTTACTATTTGCCTCTTTTATTTTAGCTTCCCATCTTATGCTCTATTTTTACTTTGAAACCAAACAAACAAAATATATTTATCTTACGTTTTTTCTGTCTTTTTTAGCCCTTCTCACCAAAGGTCCTTTGGGAGTTGTATTTCCTCTTTTAACTTTTATAACTTTTGCCTGCCTACAAAAAGAATTTAAATTACTTATAAATAAGCAAGTAGGCCTTGCTTTAGGATGTTTATTGCTGGGAATATTTATCTGGCTTAGCGCTATCTATTGGGTAGAAGGGAAAGAATTTATCTACAATTTATTATACAAACAAACTTATAAAAGAGCTGTTCACACCTGGCATCATCCTCATCCTTTTTACTATTATTTTTTGATTTTTCCTTTAGTCATATTACCCTGGTCATTAGCTATCACAAAGATTAAATTGTCATCTAATTTTAGCAAAGATGAAAAGTTTCTACTCTGTTTTTTTGGGTCAGGCTTTATTGGTTTATCGCTAGTAAGTATAAAAATAGCAATATATCTTCTACCTTTATTTGCTCCTTTTTTCTTACTTTTTAGCAGAACTTTCAATAGCGAATCCCCTATGCTGGCCAAAATTTTAGGCTACTTTTTTCTAGCCATAGGTATTATTTTGCCTGTCTTAAACTTTTTTCCTCAAGTACCCTGTAAAGCAATAAATTATATCTGGATATTTGGCATTATGTTAATTGCTCTTGGTACGTTACTGCTCAAAACCACCCCTCCTAAAAAACATCTACCTATTGTTTTAAGCTTGTTGTGCCCCTTAATCTTTATTTATACGGCAAGGTATCTGGCCCCTCACCTGGACCCAATTATGAGTCCCAAGGAACAGGCTCAAATTATAAAGCAATACATAAAAAAGGGTTATAAACCTCTAGCCTATAAAGTATACTCTGGTATCTATACCTATTATGCTGGTTCAAATATCGAAGAAACCAATGACTTTAATCAGGTTCAAAAAAAATTAGAACAAAATTATCCCATCCTCTTGATTATACCTGAAAAATACTTTAATAGATTTAAAAAACAATTGTCTAACCTCAAAGTGGTGGATAAACATAAAATTGTGGAAAAGAATTACTATCTTTTATTAAAATAAGGAGCAGCCACAATGGAGGTATTTTCTATTTCCACATCAGCTTTAAAAAGTTCTAGCCTTGCTGAAGAAGTAAGTGCCAATAATATAGCCAATATTAATACTCCAGAATTTAAAGCCAGCAGAGTAGATCTGGAAACTGGTCAAGACGGTAAAGGGGTGGTTGTATCCCAGATAAGTCAAGATCAAAACCCTGGAGCCATATCAGAACAAATCGAATTACAACCTAATGCCCAAACAGGTCAAATAGAACAACAAATAGTATCCAAAGAAACAAGCAACACTGACCTTGCTCAAGAAATGGTAAATCAAATCCTAAATGAAAGGTTTTTTGAAGCTAATACCAGACCCATCTCCACTTACGATTCTATGCTAGGTAATTTTATCAACATCTTTGCCTAATCCCTTCACTCAACCTACCAAAAAACTAAACTTATAAAGCGTGAGGGAACAGGGGTTGTAATTTATCTTCAACTCTGTTGTCTTGCAGCAAAAACTTCCCTATCTGAAATCCCTACCTACGAGCTATAAAACCAAAAATTTTAGCTCTTTAAACCTTAATTTTTTACTAAAAAACCTTGACTATTTTTTTTTTGTTTTTATTTATAAAAATGAAAATTAATTACAGGAGGTGAAAAAATGGTTATAGATTTGGCAACATTTTATGATTTACCAAAGCAATTTGATCGTATTTTTGACGAATTTTTACGTCCAAGTGTTATAAGTCAAAAAAGAATAGCTTATCCTGCTATTAATATTTATGAAGATGAAGACAATTTATACGTTTATAGTGAGCTTCCTGGTCTTGATATAAACGATGTAGAATTAACACTCACGGACGGAAGTCTAATTTTAAAAGGAGAAAGAAAATCAGAGCAAGGTAATTATTATAGGCAAGAACGTCCAACTGGAATTTTCCAAAGAATTATCAATTTAAATATTCCTATTGATGCAGATAAAATTAAAGCAAAGATGAAAAATGGACTGTTAGAAGTAATTCTTCCTAAACTAGATATAAACAAACCTAAGAAAATACAAATAGAAAGCTAAATAAAAGGAGGCCAGCTATGACAAAAGAAATAAAAAAGCAAGAAACTCCAAAAGAAATTATATTTTCTCCTTACACAGATATTATAGAAAAAGAAGATGGTTTCTATATTGTAATGGATTTACCTGGAGTGGACAAAGATAATTTAGATATAGATTTAAAAGAAAATGAATTAGAAATTAGAGCAAAAATAAATTGGACCAAACCAGAAAAAGCAAAAGATATCCACGTAGAGTTTGTGCCCGGAGAGTTTAGAAGGCAGTTTACCATTTCTGACGTGGTAGATAAAGAAAAGATTAAAGCAAATCTAAAAAATGGCGTGTTAAACTTATTCCTACCTAAAGCAGAAAAAGCCAAACCTCGCAAGATTAAAATCGTTGCCGAATAAAAACAGCACCTGCAAAATTTTTTGCAGGTGCTTCCAATAATTGCCTTAACCATATAAAATCGTAGAGCTTAGCAAATAAGCCAAGGAGGTGAAGATATGTTAGAAAAATTTGTTCCAAGTTTAAGACAAGCAGAAAATCATCTCACTCCTACCAAGAGTATATTTGATCTATTTGAACAAATGGATAGAATGTTAAGGGAAGCCTGGCATGGGGATATGGAAATTTCTTTTGCTCCAGCAATAGAAGTAAGGGAAAACGACGAAGAAATTATCGTAAAAGCTGAATTACCAGGGTTAGATAAAAAAGACATAGACGTTCGTCTGGAGAATAACTATCTTATCTTGCAGGGAGAAAAGAAAAAAGAAGAAAAGAGCGAAAAAGACAATATCGTTCGTATGGAAGTAAGTTATGGCACTTTTTACCGGGCTATTCCTCTGCCTGCTGAAGTAGATGAAAGCAAAATAGAAGCCAAGTATAAAAAAGGCGTTCTAACCATTAAATTGCCAAAAACAGAAAAATCCAAGTCTAAAAAAATAGCTATTGAAAGTTAATTTAGATCCCCGAAATATCTGTTTGTCAAAGCCCCTTCACCAGAAGGGGCTTTTTTACACCAAACTATTATCTAAGCCAGTTTTTACTTCCCTATCACTCTCCCTAAAAAACTTTTTATAATTTTTTCTAAGATGCAAAAAAGTATGAATTATTCAGTTATTAACCACATTAATTGATAAGTTAAAAACGTACCAATAACCAATTACAAATTCCCAATTACTAAGTTAATTTTTTCTCGACTTTTTATCAAAAAATCATTAGGTTATTCTGTTCTTATTTAGCGTTAAGACCTTAACCCGTTAACGCTGATCTTGTAAAAGCCCTAATTATATCAGAAATATTAACAAGCGGAGTTAATATATGACTAACTTTGAAGGAGCTTTATTATTCCCTGGACAAGGTTCTCAAGAAAAAGGTATGGGTAGAGATTTGGCCGAATATTGGCCAGAGGCTATGGAGCTCTGGAAATTAGGAGAAAAAATTTCTGGTTTACCTCTTCGAGAGATATATTGGGATGGGGGGGCAGAAGATCAAGCCCAAACCCGTTACTTACAACCAGCTATGACTGTATGTAATCTTTGTTTTTGGGGATATTTAAAAAATCAGCTCAAACCACAGGCAGTTGCAGGTCATAGTTTGGGAGAATATTCGGCCCTAGTAGCAGCCAAGGTCATCAGTCTTGCTGATGCCTTAAAGCTAGTTTCCATCAGAGGAGAGTTAATGCAAGAAGCCGGGAATTTTGCCCCTGGAGCAATGGTAGCTGTTTTAAAAATATCTTATAAAGATTTAGAAAAAATCGTCTCAGATTTAGCTCAGCAAGGTATTATTTTAATTGCCAATTACAACACTCCGCTTCAATATGTAGTAAGTGGAGAAAATCATTTGATAGACGCTCTTTTAACAAAAATTAAAGAAATTAAAAAAGCTAGAGCCATAAAACTTCCTGTAAGTGGAGCTTTTCACTCTCCTCTAATGAAAGAAGCTGCTTTAGAATTGGCCAAAGAAATAGAAAAAATAGATTTTTCTTCACCTGAAATTCCTATTTATTTAAATACAACTGGCAATAAAGAATTAAATGGAGATACGATAAAAGAAATTCTAAAAAAACAAATGACTTCATCAGTGAAATGGATTCAACTAATAGAGTCAATGTATGATCACGACATTAAAAATTATTTAGAAATAGGTCCTAAAAACGTATTGAGCAAAATGACTGCTCAAATTTTACACGACAAAGAGGAAGTAACTATTTATAAATGTTCTAATTTAAAAGAAACCAAACAATTTGTGCAGGTAAAGTAAATGAAACTTCAAAATATTCTCAAAAACCATCTTAACCAAGTATTAAAAAAATACAATTTAACCTGGCCCCAAAAAGCTACTATCACCTACCCCAAGGAAGACAAATTTGGAGATTTAAGCACTAATCTGGCCCTGCTCACCTCCAAAAATGTAGGTAAAAATCCTCGCACCTGGGCAGAAGACCTTAGAAAGGAACTACAGCAGTTAGATCTAATGGAGAAAATAGAAGTAGCTGGCCCTGGTTTTTTAAACTTTTACTTTAAGCCAAAGGTTTGGCAAGACATTCTTCTGGACATACTCAGTCAAAAAACAACCTTTGGCGCCAATCAATTTGGTCAAAACAAAAAAGTTCAAATAGAATTTGTCTCTGCCAATCCCACAGGACCATTACACATAGGACATGGACGAGGGGCAGCTCTAGGAGATAGTCTGGCTAGAATTATGAAATTTTCAGGTTATAACATTGAAACAGAATATTACATTAACGATGCCGGAAGGCAGATAAAACTGCTTGGACTATCTGTATGGGCAAGATATAAAGAACTATTAAATCAACCTGCATCTTTTCCTGAAGATGGTTATAGAGGAGAATATATTTTTAATCTAGCCCAAGCACTTATTGACATACATAACAACCAACTTCTGGAGCTACCCGAAAATGAAGCTGTAAAAATTTGCACTGAATATGCTAAAGATAAAATTCTTAAAGATATCCAAGATGATCTGAAAAATTTTAGAGTAAATCACGATGTCTGGTTTTCAGAAAAAACTTTACTGGACAGTGGCCAGGTAGAAAGGGTTTTAAATTACTTACAAGAAAAAGATTTACTTTATACCAAAGATGGTGCTCTATGGTTTAAAAGCTCTCAATTTGGCGACGACAAAGATAGAGTCTTACAAAAATCTGATGGATCTCTCACCTATTTTGCCTCTGACATTGCTTATCACTTTAACAAGTATCAACGAGGATTTGAATTGGTCATAAATATCTGGGGAGCAGACCATCACGGTTACATTCCCAGAATGAAAGCAGCTGTTCAGGCGCTTGGCAAAAACAAGGATCAACTAGAAGTAATTTTGGTCCAACTGGTAAATTTACTGAGAGAAGGCAATCAAATAGCTATGTCCACCAGAGCAGGTAAATTTGTAACTTTAAGAGAAGTTTATAATGAAGTGGGAGTTGATGCTGCTAGATTTATATTTTTAAGCAGAAAGAGTGATAGCCATCTAGATTTTGATTTGGAATTAGTAAAAAAACAATCTATGGACAATCCTGTTTATTACGTCCAATATGCCCATGCCAGGATTTGCTCAATTTTTAGAAAATCTATAGAAAAAAATATTACGTTTTCCCTGAAAAATCCACAACAATACGTTCACATTTTAAATCACAAAGATGATTTATATCTATTAAAACATTTATCTAAATTTGAAGATACTATTATATTATGTTGTCAACAATTATCTCCTCACCATTTGAGTTTTTATCTTTACGAATTAGCAGCATTATTACATAGATATTATAACGAACATCCAATTTTAAATACAGAAAATAAAAATTTAATTCACGCAAGATTGTTGTTATTAAAAGCTATACAATATGTTCTAGCGAATGGATTAGACTTACTTGGGGTCACTGCTCCAGAAAAAATGTAAATATATAGCCTAGTGCCTAGTCTTGCTCGTTTCATTCTGGCCTGGAGCTAATTTACTGAAATAAGGCAAAATTTAACTAATTGGATTACCGAACATGGCCAACACAAAGAAAAAAAAATCAACCTTTAAGTTAGAATTAAACAGCACGCGCCTTATCTATCTTGTGCTTATTTTTTTCATAGGCATGTGCTGGGCTTTTATCCTGGGATTAATTGTGGGAAGAGGATATAACCTGAATAAAATTATACCACAAAATAATACCCCTAAAATTACATCTAAAAAACAAGAAAAAATTATTCCTCCTGAAAAGTTAGTCTTTATGGACAAACTTCAAGAGACATCAAAACAGAAAAAAGAACAAACTGAAACCCAACAAGCAAAACAAATATCTAACCAAAACAAAACTCCCACTAAAAAGGACCTCAAAAAAAATAACAAACAGACAAATAAAAAAATTAAAAAAGAAACAAAGAAAAATAAACCAAAATCAGTCCAAAAAACAAAAACGTATAAATACGTCTATCAATTTGCAGCTTACAAAAAACAACACCTGGCTCAGGCCTATTTAAAAACTGTACGCAAACAACTAAAAAACTTTTGTCAAAAAGAAAATTGCTCTTTTACCCTAGAAAAGGCTAAAATAAAAAATACAACCTGGTATAGAGTGCTTTTGATTGTAAAAACTTCTAAAAATACGTCTCAAATAAGTGGGATTATAAAAAAATCAGGCCTAAAGAAATTTATTTTAAGACAAAAATAATCTTATTTAAATGATCCCACTGCAAAAACTAATTTAATTAGTTAAACAGAAATTTGACAATAATTTTTTTAATAATTTAAAATAGTTACAGATCGAAAAAATTTAATCAAAAACGCCAATTTTGGGCTTGTGCAGTTACGTCTTAAATAATGCGTTAAAAAAATTTTAACTGGAGGAAAGTTAAATGTTCGTACCCAAAAAAGCCTTTTTAACTACAGGAATTGGTCGGCATAAAAACAAATTGCAATCTTTTGAATTGGCCCTAAGAGATGCCAGAATAGAAAAACAAAATTTAGTTTACGTTTCCAGCATCTTGCCACCTAAATGTCAGTTTGTAGATAGAGAAGAAGGCATTAAGCTCTTGCACCCGGGCCAAATAACCTTTTGCGTTATGGCCAAAAATGCCACTAATGAAAAAGGTAGATTGGTTGGCTCTGCTGTAGGTGTTGCTTTCCCTGCTGATACCAATCAATATGGTTATATTTCAGAACACACAACCTTTGGAGCAGACGAAAAAGAAATAGGCGATTTTGCAGAAGACCTGGCCTCAACCATGTTGGCCACTACATTAGGCATAGAATTTGATGCCAATACAGATTATGATGAAAGAAGAGAAATTTATCTTATGAGCGGAAAAATCGTTAAATCTTGCTCTGCACCTTGTGTAACCGCTGGAGTGGGAGGAATGTGGACAACCACCATCTCGGCTGTTGTTTTTATCCCTTAAAACTGGACACACAAATACTAGATATCAATCCTAAATTACTTAGCAGCAACGGGTAATTTTATAAAAAATGGACTGTTTATTTGATTATCCTCTATCTCTCAAAAACAACAAAAAACAGATCTGGGTATTACCTTGTCCATTTGAAGGCAGTGTTAGTTATGGGACTGGCACTCAATTTGGACCAAAAGCTATTTTTGAGGCCAGTAAACAAATAGAAACCTTTGATCCTGAACTAAACATTGCCTTAGAAGATTATTTAGACTTCCCCATTTTAAACGCTCCTCCTAGAAATATAAACAGTATCTTAGATTATCTGACGACTATAGAACGCATTTTAACCAATTACTCTCCTCAGCAAGACTTTTTTTTAACCCTAGGAGGTGAACATTCCATAACTTTACCCCTAATAAAATTTTATCACAAAGCCTATAAAGACCTGGTAGTGCTACAAATAGACGCGCACGCAGACCTCAGGGAAAGCTATGAAGGGAGTAATTTTTCCCACGCCTGTGTTATGGCCAGATGTTTAGAATTAAACGTAACTCTAATTCAAATTGGTATAAGAAGTGTCTGTAAAGAAGAATGGCAAACCATAAAAAATAATAAAAATATTCACTCTTTTTTTAGTTGGCAATTAAAGTCAGCCCACGAAACTGCTCTGGAGTGTAGAAAAATCATTCAAAACCGACCTCTTTATTTTACTTTTGACGCTGATGGACTAGATCCTTCTATCATGCCTGGCGTAGGCACTCCAGAACCACAAGGGATTAGTTTTGAATGGTTTAAAAATTTTATTTTTTACCTAAAACCTATTAACCTGATCGGAATGGACTTTTGCGAACTTGCCCCTATGCCACACAGCGTGCTTTCCCAATCCATTGCTGCCAAATGTATTTTTAAAACTTTTACCACCTATGTCTATTACAATTTTAATTTACTCCCAAACAAGAACTAAATATATTCTCACCACTATTTATCTGTTAATTTTTGACAACATGGCCAAAATCTACTTAACACAAACCCTTCGTACCTCTTTTATATCTGTTAATCCTTGAAAACACTTCAACATGCCATCCTGTTTTAAAGTGGTCATTTTTAATTCATCCAAAGCAACTTGCCTTATCTTTTCTGTAGACGCGCCTGTTTTAATCAATTCTTGAACACGTTCGTTACTAATTAATAACTCGTGAATACCTGTTCTACCCTTATATCCTGTATTGTTACATTCTTCACACCCCCTGGGGCGATATAAAATCAGATTTTCATCATAAACCAGTCCCAATTCTTCAAATTTTTCTCTCCCATACTCCTCTACTAAGCTTTCAAATTCTTTTTGACTAGGATGATAACCTTCTTTACAATTAGGACACAAAGTCCTCAACAACCTTTGAGCTAAAATCCCCAATAAAGAATCTGCAAAATTATGCGGATCCAAGCCTATTTCTAAAAGACGAGTAATAGTTTCTGGAGCGCTATTAGTATGTAAAGTAGAAAATACCAAATGGCCAGTGAGAGAAGCTTCTATAGCGGTAGATGCTGTTTCCTGATCTCTCATCTCTCCTATCATAATGATATCAGGATCAGCACGTAAAAAAGCTCTTAAAACTCTAGCAAAGGTTAAACCTATTTTAGGCTTAACTTCCACTTGCCTTAAACCTTCCTGAGTAATCTCTACAGGATCTTCTGCTGTCCAGATTTTTCTTTCCGGAGTATTCACATAACTTAAAGCAGAATGCAAAGTAGTAGTCTTACCAGAACCTGTAGGTCCCACTACCAAAATTAAACCATAAGGTTGAGATATAATAGATTTAAATTGTTCCAAATTTTTTTCTGTCATGCCCAGTTGGGTCAACTCCAAAGGCTTACCTGTATGCAATAATCTTAAGACCACATCTTCATAACCACCTATTGTAGGTAAAGTAGCAACACGCAACTCCAATAAAACTTGACCTTGATGTTTAAATTTTATTTTACCATCTTGAGGCAAACGTTTTTCGGCAATATCCAAATTAGACATTATCTTAATCCTAGAGACAATAGCTTTAGCAAAAGGATTAGGAATGTTGATATAATTTTGACATATTCCATCAATTCTAAACCTTATAGTAGTTGATTTATTAGCAACAGAAGGCTCTATATGGATATCAGAAGCTTTTTTAGTATGAGCGTCTAAAATCATTTTATTTACGAATTTAACAACTTTACTATCACTCTCAGAAATAGCAATATCATCTTCAGTATCATCAACTTCAGCTTCAACATCATCAATTAAATCTTCTATATTTTCAAAATCATCTAAATTAATTGTAGAAAATTCTTTATCATTCTTATTCTGAAAATAATAATTAATTATTTCTATTATATCTTCCTTTATACCTACAGCAAATTCTATTGTTAAAGTGTTATCATAACTTGTTAAAATGGTTTTAATAGTATCTGTTCTTGAAAAATCGTCAGGTTCATCAATTATTACAGTAATTTTATTATCATTTTTATCTATAGGCATCCAAATATTATTTAAAAGATATTCTTTTTTCAAATTATGAACTATTTCCAGAGGAGGTCTATATTTTTTTGAAAAAGGAATAAATTTACAATTATAAAAAAAAGAAAGAGACTTACCAACTTCTTCTTTAGGAATTTTAAAATGCTTAATTAAAACATATTCGACACTCTTATTTTCTTCATTAGCTATTTTTATTGCTTCTTCTAACTGCTCCTTAGTTATGTATTTATCTAATAAATAACTATATTTCAGATCTCCTTTCAAATTAGAAGAAATATATTCTAAATTATTATTAATTTTTTCTGCCAATTGTTTGTTTTTTATACTTTTATAATATTTAAATGCTTTTGTATATATACCCAACGATTCCATTAATTTGCCTATTTCTAACCTAATCAAATCTTTATGAATATCTGAAACCTCTGCATTGTTAAACACATCCTCAAAATATTCACATATTTTAACTTCTTTATTCATTTTTTTAAAACATTGGATAACTTTTTGTAAAATTTCACTAACTTTATAATTTTCTAAAATAAGATTCTTAAAAACAGTTAAAGCTTCTTCATATAAACCCAAGTTCATCAAAAACAAAGCTTGTTCGTAACGCTCACTTAAACTTAATTTTCTATCTATATCAACAACAATTTTTTGCGAAGAATCTATGGTTTTGATTTTATCTAATAATTCATCAACTTTATGAGATAATTCCTGCTTAGTTTCTACATTACTAGTCTTAATATGCTCTTGAATAAAAGTTAATATTTCTTTAGCTTCATCTAAGAAGCCTTGTTTTATATAGTCTTTAGCTTCTTTTATTTTTATTTCTATCTGTTTAATGTCCATCTCTAATACCTTTTTTACGACTAGATCATTTTAAGCCTAGTAATAATTTGATATCTTCCTGCTCTCTATCCAAAAAAAACATTTTACATTTGGCATTATTTTTTAATTTATTCTGATAAACATCATAATAGGTTAAATCAGAACGAAATTCCCAATTTAAATTTAATTTACATGCAATTTCAAATAAATTTTCCCCTTCTAATTCTACAAAGTAACCAAAAGGCAAAATGTCAAGGCATACCAAGACATTATAAAAAATATAAACTTTTCTAAATTTATGATAAATTAAAAAACTTTTAAAACCAAGATAATTTAATATTTCTTGCATCAAATCAAAATTATCTACTTTTACGTTGTATTCTTTTTTTTCTTTAATTTTAAGCTCATCCTTAGAATCAAAAGGGACTTTTAGAGTAAAAGTAATCTCTTGGTCTTGTCTTAAACGCAAGACCATATTTTTATTTTTTAATTCTTGTTTCTCATTATCAAAAATTATATTTTTCTCAAAAGTCCAATCCTGAACTAACTCTTCTCCAGCTAGCTTCTTATCTAAACCCAACAAATCTTCTAACCTACCCAACTCAAACTTAACTTCTCTTTCTAAGCAAACGTTTCCCATAATTTAAACAAGACTATACTTTATTAAATTAAACATCAAAACACTTAACACTTTATTATCTTAGCATTTTTACTGCACAAAATTCTCCACACATGGCACATTCTTTTTTATCTTCAAAATCTTTTCTTCTCAAACACAACACTTCTTTATCCAAAGCAAATTTTTTAATCGCATCCCAATTAAGCTCTTTTCTAGCCAGAGAAATATTTTTATTCCTCTCTAAAACCTGTTTTCTGCCCAACGCCAGATCTGCACTCTGGGCAGCTATAAGAGAAGCAATGACTCCAACTTTTACATCTTTGGCATCAGGTAAGGTTAAATGCTCTGCTGGAGTTAAATAACACAAAAAATCAGCACCATTAAACGCAGCTATTGCCCCTCCAATAGCGCCTGCTATATGATCATAACCAGGAGCAATGTCTATAGGCAAAGGACCAAGTACATATAATGGAGCATAATGACATAACCTTTTTATTATTTTAATTTGGTCGGCAATGTAATTGAGTGGCACATGACCAGGACCTTCTATCATTACTTGAACACCAGAATCCCATGCTTTTAAAGTGAGTTCAGACAAAACTATCACTTCCTCCCATTGAGCAGCATCTCCAGCATCTGGTCCTGCTCCAGGCCGCATGCCATCTCCCAAACTCAAAGTAAGATTGTACTTTAAAGCAATTTTTAAAATTTTATCATATTCGGTCAATAACGGATTTTCTTTATTATTCTCTTTAATCCATTTAGCTAAAATAGACCCCCCTCTACTAACTATGCCTAATAAACGATTTTGCTTTTCTTCTAACTTAACTGCTCTTTCTGTAACTCCACAATGTAAAGTCATAAAACTAACACCTTGTTCAGCCTGCTTTTCTATCTCTTCCAGCAACTCATTTATACTAAATTTGGCAGGTGACTCTCGCCTTTCAATATATTTTTGGGCCACAGAATAAATAGGCACAGTACCTACAGGCATACTACTGCGATCCAAAATAATTTTTCTAATTTCATCTAAATCTCCAGCAGTAGAAAGATCCATAATAGTATGTACTCCATAATGAGAAGCCACTTTTATTTTTTGTAATTCCAAATCTAAATCATTAATAAAAGGAGATGTTCCTATATTCGCATTCACTTTAATAGATGCAGGTTGGCCAATCAAAACAGGATCAATATTTTGATGTTGTTTATTATATAAAAACACCATTCGACCACTATCAACACCAAAGGTAATATCTTTTTTATCCAAACTTTCTTTATCTATTAACCTATCCATATATTGATTCAAATAACCAGACAACTCTTTATTTTTACTCAAAATATTTGCCACCATCTCCTCCTTTAATCTATATAGGCTACTTTAAAAATTTTAATATCTGTTCTTTTAATCCCTCTTTATCCAATAAATATTTTTGTCTTAACTCTGCCTGAGAACCGTGTTCTATAAATTTATCTGGCAAACCTATTCTATAAATTCGAAATTTATCCAATAAATTTAAATTTCTCAAATGATCTAGAATAACACTTCCTGCACCTCCTATTAAAACATTTTCTTCTGCAATAATAAGAATTTTATATTGTTGTATTAACTCAAAAAACTCCTCTCTTACTGGTTTAATAAATCTTAAATTATATAATCCTATATCATAATCGCCTATATCTTGTATAGCCTGTAAAGCGGGATAAACCATACTACCCACAGCAATTAATAAAATATCTTGACCGGTTCTAAGCAACTCTCCAGAGCCAATAGGAATAGTTGAAAATTCTGTATATAAATCTACCCCTACTCCTTTTCCTCTTGGATAACGAATAGAAAAAGGTTGATTTTGCTTTAAAGCAGTATACAGCAATAATTGTAATTCTGCCTCATCCTTTGGGGCACTGACAATCATATTGGGAATATGCGATAAATAGGATAAATCAAACACCCCGTGGTGAGTAGGACCATCTTCTCCCACCAAACCTGCTCTATCCAAACAAAAAACAACAGGCAAATTTTGCAAACAAACGTCGTGCACAATTTGATCATAAGCTCTTTGCAAAAAAGTAGAATAAATGGCAACTACAGGTTTAAACCCTTCTTTAGCTAACCCAGCAGCAAAAGTTACTGCGTGTTGTTCACAAATGCCAACATCAAAGAAACGTTCTGAAAATTGCTTGGCAAACTTATGTAAACCAGTACCTTCTGGCATTGCTGCTGTAATTGCAACTATTTTAGGATCATTTTTAGCCAATTTACATAAAGTAGCTCCAAAAACTTCCGTATAAGAAAGAGTATTCTCAGACGTAATTTTTTTGATTTGACAATTTTCTGGTTTAAAACCACTAACTCCATGAAAATAAACAGGATTTTTTTCTGCTGGAGCATAGCCTTTGCCTTTTTTAGTTAACACATGAACCAGCACAGGAACATCTAATTTTTTTACCTCGCTTAAAACATCCACCAGCCCTTCTATATCGTGACCATCCACGGGACCGATGTAATTAAACTTAAAGGCTTCAAACAAAATGCCTGGTGTAAAAAAATTTTTAAAAGATCCTTCTCCTTTTTTGGCATAGACAATTAAATCTTCACCTATTTTAGGTATTTGTCTTAAAAAATTTTCTATTTCTTTTTTTATTTTTATCATCCACTGGGAAGAAAGCTGTCTGCTTAAAAAAGAAGAAAGAGCACCTACATTTTTGGAAATAGACATTTCGTTGTCGTTTAGTATTACAATCAAGTCCTTGCCCAGATCTCCAGCTTGATTTAATCCTTCATAGGCTAGGCCAGCAGTCATAGAACCATCCCCAATAATCGCCACTACTTTATGAGTTTGTTTAGCCAAATCTCTAGCCACAATCATACCCAAAGCAGCAGAAATAGACGTGCTAGAATGCCCCACTCCAAAACAATCAAAAGGACTTTCTTCTGGTTTAATAAAACCACTAATACCTCCCAACTTTCTTAGCGTAGCAAACCTATCTTTCCTATCTGTAAGGATTTTATAGGGATAAGACTGATGTCCTACATCCCAAACCAGCTTATCTTGAGCAGGATCAAAAACTTTTAACAAAGCCAAGGTCAACTCCACCACGCCAAGAGACGGAGCCAAGTGTCCCCCATTTTTAGACACCACTGTTATAATTAATTCTCGCACTTCCTGAGCTAGAGTTACTAATTCTTCATAACTTAATCTTTTTAAGTCTTCAGGTAGTTTAATTTCCTCTAACAGTCCCATTTTAACCTCATCTAAAAAATATTTTTTAGTGCCAACTAGCCTAAACCCAAACAATATTTGGCCAAAAAATCAAGCTACAAAAATAAAAAAAATTTACCTTCCTCACCTTTTGCAACAAAAAACAAAAAATTTTAATAAGTTAAACTAATCTTCTCAAAAATCGTTAATGCCCACAATTATCCAAGCGTACAATTCCTTTCATACAAAAAACACATTTCCCTCCCTAGCCAAGCCTTTAATTAGTCTATTTTTATGTGTAAACCTGGCCTTATTAGATATAATGCTCAAAAAAAATATCCGTTCCTGAACCAGCTAAAAAAAACTAAAAAAGGGACAGTGTAAACTGTCCCTTCTCTGATAGATATTATTAATGAAATAGCTGAGTTATCGTGGCAAGAAATTGCTTTCACCAATTATACGTTTAAAATTAAGCCACACTAACATGATGATAAGCTTCTTGCAGGGCCTTAAAATTTTTAGGCCCAAGTTTTGGGCCAAATCTTTCTAACAAAACTCCTTCCATGTCTTCTGGCTTTAAAAACTCTATTGCTTTAAGCAAAGCTCCCAACATAGTAGTATTGGTAATAGGCACACCTAGACATTCCAAAGCAATTTTTAAAGCATCTACCTGAACCACCTTAGGAAAATTATACTGTTTTTTTATAGTTTCTGCTGACACTGGAGCGTTGAGGACCACCACTCCGTCTTTATGTAAACCTTTATCCACTTCTACTACGCCAAGCAAAGTAGGATCTAACACCATTACAACATTGGGTTCGTAAATTTTTTCTCTTATCCTAATCCTTTCATCTGAAATACGCACAAAAGCCTCTACAGGAGCTCCCCTTCTCTCAGGACCAAAACTAGGAAAGGCCTGAGCAAATTTACCATGCTCTATAACGGCCTTGGCCAATAATTCTGCTGAAGTAACTCCTCCTTGACCACCTCTTCCATGTAATCTTATTTCTAACATATTTCACCTCTCTTAGTTTTTGTTAAAAGATTTTACCCTATCTATCTACTAAAATTTCTGCCTAAAGGTTAAAGATTGACGTAACGTTTCCCTGTCCATATATTTTACTTCAGCTCCCAGGGGAATCCCTTGAGCCAATCTAGTAACATTTAAAAAAGGAAATTCTTTTTTAACCAAATTTTTTAGGTAAGAGGCAGTATTTTCCGCTTCAACGGTACTTCCCAAGGCAAGAATAACTTCTTGGAGTTGTTTTTGGGCAAGTCTTTTGCGAAAAGTATCCAAATTTAAGGTGTCAAACTCTTTTCCCTCCAGGGGAGAAAGTAAACCACCAAGAATAAAATACTTCCCCTTATAAAAACCCGGTTCTTCTAAAACAAACATAGAATCCAAATCCACTACCACACAAAGCAAGCTATCGTCTCTAGCAGGATCGCTACAGATAGGACAAGGATCTCTTTCTGTAAGAGCCTGACAAAAAGAACAAGGACTTAAACGAGAACGAAAATTCACAATTTCTTGTCCCAGACTAACGACCTTTTCTTCAGGCCAGTTTAAAAGCTCCATTACTATGCGTAAAGCACTTTTAGGACCAATGCCTGGAAACTCAGAAAATCTCTGGGTTAAAATTTTTATAGGTTCTGGAACACGTTCTAACATTTAAAACAAGCCTGGAATATTTAGACCACCTGTTAATTTTGCCATTTCACTTTTAACCATATCTTGAGCCTTTTTCAAGGCTTCATTTACAGCAGCTAAAACCAAATCTTCCAACATCTGAACGTCGTCAGGATTGACCACGGCAGGATCAATTTTGATCTCCACCACTTCCTGCCCCCCAGTAGCCCTAACCGTGACCATACCTCCACCAGCAGAAGCTTCTACCACTTTTGTCTTTAACTCTTCCTGCATGGCCTGCATCTTTTTTTGTAGCATCTGAGCCTGTTTAATCAACTCCTGCATTTACATTCCTCCCTATTTTTTAGTTTCTAAAAAAACGCACCTCTTTCATCCCTATTTAGCTATTTTTGCTTTACGTGCAAAAGCATAGCTCCAAATTCATCCATAAGACCTTTAATTAAAGGTTGTTTTTTTAACTCATCTTTAAAGTTTTTTATTTTACTTTTTTCTTTCTCAAACTTTTGAATTATTGGCTGAGAAAAAACATTTTTTTTTTCTCCAGACGCAATTGTTACTGGCTCACTCTGTTTTTTTTTTGAAGGTGTAATAGAATTAATATCATCTTCTACATTCACCAATTCAGCAAGACAGGCCAAATTAAACAACAATAATTCTAAAGATAAAACGGGGTCTATGTTTTTTAAAATACTTCTTTGTCCCTCCAATACTATTTGCCAACTAGCATGAATCCGAGCTAAACTAAATTGCTGGACCATATTAAGCCAAATTTTAAGCCTTGTTTCGTCCCAATTTAAAATTTTATTAGCTTCCCCCCTAAGTTTGGCCAATAAAAACAGATTACGCCAATACAAAGCAAATTCTCTTAAAAAAAATCCAAGATCAAGCCCCTGCTCTCTTAAATACTCTACAGTCTTATGAATCTCCACTAAGTCTTGTTTGGCTATAAGCTCGAACAATTTTTGAAACAGTTCATCTCCCACAAGACCCAAAATCTGACGCACCTCAACTTCTAACAATTCCCCATCAGAAAGAGCCAGGACCTGAGCCAACAAAGACATGGCATCCCGTACCGATCCATCAGCTCTTCTCGCAATAAGTTGCACCGCTTGAGACTCAAACTTTATCCCCTCTTGATTTAAAACATATTCTAAATGCTGCTGGATTTGATATTGGCTTAAAGAATTAAAAACATAGTGTTGAGATCTACTGACAATAGTAATGGGAAATCTTTCTGGCTCTGTAGTGGCAAAAATAAAAATACAATGCTTTGGTGGTTCTTCTAAGGTTTTTAATAGAGCATTAAAAGCAGCCTTAGAAAGCATATGTGCTTCATCAATAATGATTACTTTGTAACGTCCAGAAATAGGGGGCAAAAAGACATCTTCTCTCAACTTTCTAACATTATCCACGCCAGTATGAGAAGCTCCATCTATTTCTATAACATCAGGAAAATTTCCTTTAGTAATTGATTTACAATGAGTGCAATTATTGCACGGCTCTGACACAGGAGCATCTTCACAGTTAACTGCTTTGGCCAAAATTCTGGCCACAGTGGTTTTACCCACTCCCCTGGTTCCACTAAAAAGATACACGTGAGCTACCCTATCCTCTTGAGCTGCTCGAGAGAGGATTTTTTTTATATACTCCTGCCCTATTACCTCAGAAAATTTTTGAGGACGATATTTAGCGGTTAGTTGAGTAGTCATTAGATCTCAAATTTAGTAAGCCACCCGGCATATTTTAGGTTATCCCCTTTTACAATTTTAAAGTACTCATTTTGCAATAGCAAAGCAATAGGACCAGCCTGTCCACTGCCAATAACCCTTCTGTCCACTTCCCTGATAGGTGTTACCTCTGCAGCTGTGCCACAAAAAAAAGCTTCATCAGCGCTATACAACTCATCTCTTGTAAATCTTTGTTCCACCACCTCATATCCCATATCTCTAGCCAAAGTAATAAGAGAATCTCTAGTAATACCGGGTAAAATTGAATCCAGAGGAGGAGTTTTAATAACACTATTTCGCACAATAAAAATATTTTCTCCAGTGGCTTCAGCAACGTATCCTTCGGGATCCAACATCAACGCCTCGTCATAACCATCAGCCACTGCTTCTCTTTTGGCCAAAACAGAATTAACATAATTACCACATACTTTGGCTTTAGTCATCATTATGTTCACATGATGTCTGGTAAAAGACGAAGTTTTTACCCTGATACCTTTTTTTAAAGCCTCTTCTCCAAGATAAGCTCCCCAGGGCCAGACTGCAATAATAAGATGCACGGGATTATCTCCCGGATGCACACCCATAGACCCTGAGCCAATAAAAGCCAAAGGACGAATGTATCCTTCTGCTAACTTATTTTCCTTCAAAGTTTCAATAATGGCATTTTCTATCTCTTCTTGAGAAAAATTTAACTCCATTTCCACTACTTTTGCAGAATGAAATAGTCTTTGTACGTGTTCTTTTAATCTAAACACTGCAGAGCTTCCATCCATACACTTATAACAACGTATGCCTTCAAACACTCCAACGCCATAATGCAAAGAATGAGTTAAAACATGCACATTGGCATCTTCCCAAGGGATCAATTTGCCATCAAACCAAATCTTTTCTGTCTTTAACATAAAACCTCCATTAACATAAAAAGATTAAAAATTTTTTTTACCAAATTAAAGCTGAGCCCCACTAAATTTCTAATTTTTAACGTTTCACCTTAATTCAAATAAAGCTCAGCTCCCTTTTTCATTATCTGAGAATTAAAAATAATTTCCCCTGTCTCAGCCCTCACAAATAAAATATCTTTATCTATTACTACATTTAACACTTCTGTCTGCAATTTATTTTTGGAATTTCTAAGGGCAAAACCGTTTTCTATTATGGTCTTCATTAATTCTATAAAATAATCCTGTCTTTCTTCTGTATCCAAATCTATCATAGTAAAATCAATTTTACTTCGCATCAGCATGGCTTCTCTATGTAAGTAAGACTTTAATTCAAAATTGGGCAAAGAATTTTTACTCAATAACAAACTCTGAATATCAAAAGGACAACCGCCAAAATATTCC
>JAUZRP010000062.1 GCA_030950395.1 Desulfonauticus sp.
GGGTCTTCAATAATATCTGTGGGTCATTTCCGGCTCTGGTAAACTCCCCATGGTGTGAAATAACGCCAATTTAAGTATTTCATAGTTCTTAAAACCATACGATTTTCTTGTTACCAAATTTACACGCCTGTTTAAGCCCTCTACAACACCCGAAGAATACACTTTTTTTGCTTTAAACCAGTTCATTAACAGCTCTTCATGTCGAGTTAGTGTTTTAACAAAACCCTTCATGGGTTTTAGGCTGGATTTGTTTGCCCTCTCGCACCATTTTTTCATATACCATTTTGCCCAACGGGGTGATTTATATCCCCAGAATATCTCAAAGCTGTTTTTTAATAAATAGGCCTTGACCGTTTTTAGGTCTAACCTCAACACATCGTCTAATTTCAATTTTTGTTTTTTTGTAAGGTTCTTTTCATTCTTTAAAAAGCAATATTTTGTCTTATCGAGCACGGGCTCAAAACCATCCTTTTTCATCTGTTTAACTTCTGCTTTACGTACAGCGTCAACAGCCTCGTTCAGCTTTTTTTTAACGTGAAACCTATCTAATACATTTAAGGCCTTGGGGAGTTTTTCCCGGATTACTTTTAAGTAAGGCCGCCACATATCGCTGCAAACATATTTTATCGTCTTAAGGTTTTCATCGCCCAGAGCTTCAAGAGCGGATTCCAAACTGCTGGCTGTCCTCTCTTTTTCAATGCATAATAATCGCTTAACCCCTTTGTCTATCTGATATAAAAGTGTTAAATATTTATGCCCCGACCCAAATTTTATCTCATCAACGCCAATTGAAACAATGGCGTCCAAGCGCCTATTCTCTAACCCATATTCAACCATTTCCCGCACAGACACATAAACACTGTGCCATGATGTTTTAAATGTTTCGGCAACTTCGTTCCATGACATTTTTTTTGCCCAATGTGATAAAAACCGTGAGTAGGTTTTTGTTACTGTATTCTTTCCTTTTGCCCAAGGGACCTCCTCGGTTTTTACGCCACATCTTTTACAATTGACCCGGCGCATTTTATAACTCAAAAATACGCGCATACCCCAAAGAGGGACAAATTCAAACTTCCTGGGTACGGAACCGTGATCATAAGTTGGGCCGGGTTTTTTACAAGAAGAACAAATAGGTTTACTGTTTTTCCTTGCCCTTATTTCAATTATTAAATCGGCTCCTTGGAGATAGTCTTTTTTATAGACAAAAGATTTGAGCTTCTCACATTTATTCAGTAAAGTTATAATTCGCATCGGGTTATTTTTCTGATTGTTGTAGATAAATAATCATCCAAAATAATTCGATGCTTTTCAATTATTTTTACATGATTTGTGGTTTTTTACCCACAGATATTATTGAAGACCCTATAATTTTTTTATTTTTTGCAAGTACAAGAATACCCAATATTCCGATAAATTTTAATCCGTAGTATTCAGCAGTGTTTCTTCCACGTAACTCATCAATTAAAAGTAAATCAGCGCCATCTTCTATTGTCAGTGCAATTGCTTCAGCCTCACCTGCATCTAATTCAAGCTTTAATGCCTTCACCAAATGATCTGATTTTTTAAGGACTTGTTGATGAATCCAATTAAATGCTTCAACTTCCCGTGCCCCGGTCTGGCCTTTACCTTTTACACAAATTTCATGATACACTTCTTCCGGGATAAAAATATTACCAAATAGTTTCTCTAAAATTTCTAACTTACCAATTGCGGCTAAGTTTATAATGGGCGACGTATTTGAAACAACCTTCACAAAAGCCCCAATGATTTTAGTGTTTTTAAGTCTTTTTTAAAATCTTTTTTATCAAAATGAATACATATATCGCGCGATGCTAATATATGCTGAAATTTAAGCTGTGAAAGGTTGCATAATTCACTAGCTTGGCCTAAGGTGATTTTTTTCTTTTCATATAATACCACAGCCAATTCTAAAAACACTTCGCCCGGCGTTAAATGAGAAGCGTGGAATATAAACTCCGGTATTCTTATACTAGATTGCATCATTATTCCTTTCTTCCTTATAATACTAATTCACATGCAAAATAAGTGGGACGCCCTTTCCCTGTCAAGAAAATTATGGACAGTCCGCATAACACTGGCCGTCCACTTTAACTCTCGTTTAAATTAAAGGTCCATCTTTTTAAATATTCGTTCCGGCACCAGTTTTATGATAAGCATGATGTATTTCCAAAACCATTTTGTATAGATTACATCCTTGCCCTTTTGCTGAGCTTTGATTATATCCCGGGCAACTTCGGCCGGTTGTGCTACTATCAAAGCCGGCATGTCCAAACCGTCCGTCATTTTTGTATAAACAAACCCCGGTCTAGCGAAAAACATTTCAAATTATTAACAAAACAAACTTTAAGTTCAACCCCGCCCACTTACGGCGGGGCAAAGGACGCCCCGGATATAACCCGAGGGTTTCGTTTCACTCAACAAAGAAAAACGAATACTTTATTAATAAAAAGGCATTCTGCGTTCTCTGCCGCTTAGCGGTTATATATTTTCAAGACCAATCCCTTGCCACATACGGTTTCATAAAAAAGTTATCCCGATAAAAGGCATCGAGAATTCGAAAAACGAAGAGACGGGTTCTAGTTCTGGGCTGTAAAGACTAACGTTACGGTGCCGGAAAAAACGATCTGTTTGTCACTATTGGTTCCTGTGGAACAAGACAAAAGACAAAAGATACAGACCTCTTAAAAGATAAATGAAAGAAGAAAAAGGACAAAAGATTTGTATATTTCATGTTATTTACCTTCACTTTATTTTTTTGTCCACTTTGGAGGCTATAGATCCTAAAATTAGGGTTATTTCTTTTGCCTCACTTAATAATAATACCAACTTATCTCTTTCAACCAAATCTAATCGATCAATTATCGCTAACCAATATTTGGTTTCATTTGCTTCACGTAGTGAAATCCAAAAGCCTTGATCTTAGTTCGACATTATTTTTATCATTTTTCATAGTTCTTTT
>JAUZRP010000063.1 GCA_030950395.1 Desulfonauticus sp.
TTTTAACTCTGTAACTTTTACTTTTAAAGATAGTTTTGTCAACAATTTCAATAAGTTGCCAGTTTGACACTCTTAAACAAACAGACATACAACAAAACACACACTACAAAGAGCAAAATATCAAAAACAAAATCCCTAAAAATAAATGGTTTTAAAAAAAATTGTGTGTGTTTTTTCTTAAATCCAAAAAAACTTAACTAAGTTATCATATTTAGATTAGTTAGCTAATTTTAAAAAGTTATTATATTTTGCTTGCAAAGATTATTAATCTTTGTTACTTAAGTAAAGTTATGAATATTATCTGTATGGCAAATGAGAAAGGTGGAACAGGTAAAAGCACTGTGGCCATAAACATTGGGCTTATGGCTGTAAAAGAAGGCAAGAGGGTGCTTTTTATAGATGCTGATCCACAGGCGAGTGGTTTTGCCTTTTATGAAAGGAGGCAAGAAAATGAAAATTTAAAGTCCTTTCAGATGGTGATGAAGCCATCAAAGTCTTTGCACAGAGATATAGATGAGTTATCAAGGGGTTTTGACCTTGTGATAATAGATATTGGTGGCAGGGATTCAAAGATTTTTAGATCTGCTATTTTAGCTTCAACCCATGTAATTATTCCAACTCAGCCAAGCCAGTTTGATCTGTGGAGTTTATCCAACACCTTGGATATCATAGAAGAGGCAAGGGTATTTAAACCCATTGAGGCAAAGGTGTTATTAAACATGGTGCCTGCAAGGGCAAAATTAACAGAAGATACTTTATCCACCATAAAAGAAGAAGAAATCCCGTGTTTTAAGACAACTCTTGGTTTTAGGGTAGCGTTTAGGGAGGCAATAACGCAAGGACTTAGTGTCATGGAATATGAACCAAAGGGCAAGGCTGCCTTTGAGATAAAAAAATTGTGGGAGGAGATTAAAACATGGCTAGACATAAAGTGAGCCTCAAAAAAAATACAGATGAATTCATAGAAGGTGCCAAGGCAAGTGAAGAGCAAAAGGAAAAGACCTTTTTACTTAGAATGCCCTATGAAGTGTGGAAAAAGGCAAAGACAAAGGCAATAGAAGAAGAAAAAACCCTTCAACAGTTTATCTTGGATGCAGTTAAAATGAAATGTTTTTAAAAGTAAAAAGCCCCTCATATGGCAGGGGCTTTTTACGTAA
>JAUZRP010000064.1 GCA_030950395.1 Desulfonauticus sp.
TGTTTTTTGCTGCTGCCTTTTTCGCTCCTCAATATTTTATAATATGTATGTGGGGGGCTTTTTTTAATGGATGGATAGCCTTTTTCAATCTCATTCCCTTCGGGATGTTAGACGGTTTCAAAGTCTTCTTGTGGAACAAACTACTTTGGTCCCTTGTCCTTACAATAAGTTTAATTCTAATGATAGGTTCGTATCAATTTATTTATTAGAGGTTAAATAATATAGTTTTATTTGTTAGAAAAGCGAATATACTTCTTGAGTGAAGTTTATGGTTAATAGAGATAGACATGACATTACTTCTGAGATCTTAAGAAAATCTGTTTCTGGAAAGAAAAAGACAGAGTTGATGAGAGATGTGGGTCTTTCCTATACGCAATCGAAAAAATACCTAAATAGTTTGCAGGATAAGGGACTTCTAGAGGTAGACGAAAAAGGTCTTTTCAAAACAACTAAGAAAAGGTTTAGAGTTCTTAGAAAAATGTAAAGAGTGCCCCTTATTTAAATGGGAATAACACTGTTTAGAGAAGTTCTATTGTTACATGAACCTCTTCAGGAACACGAATCCGCATAATGCGTCTCATAACACGTTCTTCCGCGTCAATATCAATTAGACGTTTATGAATACGCATCTCCCATCTATCCCATGTGGCAGTGCCTTCTCCACAAGGAGATTTCAAAACTGGAACCCTTAATCGTTTGGTAGGTAAGGGAAGAGGTCCCGTCATTTTAACTCCTGTTTTCTGAGCAATGGCTTTTAGTTCCGCACATACCTCTTCTAGTTTGCGGTAATCTGTACTTGTCAAGCGTATGCGGGCTTTCCTAACCATGACATGTCATTCCCAAGCGGTTTGTACATCTTAATTTATTAAGCACTAACCTAGACAAATGGGGTAAATAAAAAGTTATCGAAAAATACAATTGAAAATATTCAAAGAGCGAAGAAAATGAAAAATAGCAAAAAGTTGAAAGTGAAAGGAATTCTTTTCGATTTAGATGGTACCATAGTAGATTCCAGAGAAGCTTATTTGGAAGCATTAAAAACGGCACTTGCAGTGTATGGACAAGAGTATTTTAGCAAGAAGATGATTATGGAAATTCCTAGAAGACTTGAACAGAATATGCCCTTAAATGACATATTGCGAGAAGTGGATGTGCAAGGGTTTTTGGAGGCTTATCTTAAAGCCTATTATGAGGCTACTATGGAAAAAACAAAGCCTTTACCAGGGATCTCAAACACG
>JAUZRP010000065.1 GCA_030950395.1 Desulfonauticus sp.
ATCTTTTCACCTGAGTTTTTAAGAGAAGGAAAAGCTTTATATGATAATTTTTATCCAAGTAGAATTGTAGTAGGTGAAAAAAGTAAAAGGGCAAAAGAATTTGCTGAAATATTAAAAAATGCTGCATTTAAAGAGGATATAGAAATTTTACTTACAAATCCAACAGAAGCTGAAGCAATAAAACTTTTTGCAAATACATATCTTGCAATGAGAGTTGCATTTTTTAACGAACTTGATTCATATGCAATGCATCATAATTTAGACTCAAAAGATATAATAAAAGGAGTTTGTTTAGACCCAAGAATTGGAATGCATTATAACAATCCAAGCTTTGGATATGGAGGATATTGTCTGCCAAAAGATACAAAACAACTTTTAGCAAATTATAAAGATATTCCAAATGAATTGATGAAAGCAATTGTAGAAGCAAATGAGGTTAGAAAAAATTATATAGTAGAAAAAGTTTTAGAAAAAGCCCCAGAAACTATAGGTGTTTATAGACTTACAATGAAAGCGGAGAGTGATAATTTTAGAAGTGCTTCTATTTTAGATATTATATCTCGGTTAGCTTTTAAAGGTAAAAAAATAAAAATTTACGAACCAAGCTTAAAAAAAGATGAGATGAAATACTATTTTAGTGATGCTGTCATTTCAAATATAGATATTGTTGAAAATATAGATAGCTTAGATAGTTGCGACATAATCATAGCAAATAGAATCGATGAAAAAATAGAAAAATATAAAGATAAGCTTTTTAGTAGAGATATTTTTAGAGAAAATTAAAAAACTCTTTTTTTCTCTTGACATAAAATATATTTTTTCATATAATTTCAATCCACAAAGCGGAGTGTAGCGCAGTTTGGTTAGCGCACCTGGTTTGGGACCAGGGGGTCGGGGGTTCGAGTCCCTCCACTCCGACCATTGACCCACCATAAGTGAATGGCTCGGCAGCTCTCCACTTGTGGTGGGTATAGCTCAGGTGGTTAGAGCGCCAGGTTGTGGCCCTGGAGGTCGCCGGTTCAAGTCCGGTTATCCACCCCATTGCTCTATCTAGTTAGCGTCTATAGCTCAACTGGATAGAGCAACGGACTTCGGATCCGTAGGTTGTAGGTTCGAATCCTACTAGACGCACCAAA
>JAUZRP010000066.1 GCA_030950395.1 Desulfonauticus sp.
TAAGCACAAGGAGATACCGTCGTGTAGGCGTTGTCATCCGAATAGTCATAAGCGAGGCAGGAAGGCAGACGTGTCCAAATGTTCATCCTGTCATGGCAAGGCTCACAACGTGATCCCCTAGCCAAAAAACATAATAAAAAAATGGTTAGAAAAATAAAGTAGTATTAGAGGATGTAACTGAAAAGGTCTAAAAATTGTGTTTTTGATTAAAGTATCAAGTTATAACGAGTTTAAATTGTGAAAAAATTTTTGTTGAACTTATATCTAACTGCTTAAAATAATTTTTGCAGTTGGATTTTAGATGTAAGAAGAAAGGTAATGAGGGCCAAGGTATTTAAGGAGTAAAGGTGAACTAGTGGTGGCGGTAAAAGTGAGGAGAAATAAACGGTGGTTGAAGGTTGCCAATTTGATGTTCGGGTTAATAGGGTTGTCCATTGTCTTGGGTGGGGAATTTGCTGTTGCGTCGAGGTTTGGTCTTATTTTAGCCAAAGTAAATGGTTATGTTATTGATGAACGTATTTTTGAAAATGAGTTGAAAAAGGAACATAAAGAATTATTATGGACATCATTGTCGCCTAACGTATTGCATAGAGTGAATTTGTTAGATGTGCTCAATAAATTGATAGATAAACGTTTGATCATCGAAGAGGCTATTAACCTTGGATTGGATAAGGATCCTGTTTTTTTGCGCAATTTTAGACTGTTTGAGATCAATCAACTAATTCTTAGATTAAGAAAAGAAGTAGTTTTGGACAAAATTTCAGTTTCTGACGCAGAAATACGGGCTTATTTTAAGAAGTTTTATTGTAAGGACGGTAAATTTGATGAAAAAAAATTTAAACACGTAAAGAGGTGGATAAAGAGAAAGTTAGAAAAATTAAAAGAAAAAGATCTGTCTGATAAATTTTTCGCTTTTTTAAGAAAAAGAGCACGTATTTGGATAGATAAGAAATTAGTGGATGAGTGCGGTGTAGAGAGTTCATTTAGTGTTTTAAAAGACAAGATAATTGCTAGGGCTAATGGTAAGCCTATTTTGGCCCAAGATTTTATTGAGGACTTGAAAATAGTTT
Organism: Desulfonauticus sp.; assembly: GCA_030950395.1. Classification (GTDB taxonomy): domain Bacteria; phylum Desulfobacterota; class Desulfovibrionia; order Desulfovibrionales; family Desulfonatronovibrionaceae; genus Desulfonauticus. The sequence goes on from JAUZRP010000066.1 coordinate 1,071, forward strand.
TAAATAATAGAAAGTTACAGAAAATAAAAGACAAAGAAAAGAAACGAGAATACGTGAAAAAGATTAAAAAAATGGTTTTAACTCGCTTAATTACTCATGAATTAATTGTTCAAGAGGCTTTGAAAAGGAAGTCTCGCTACCTGGAGGATAGTAATTTGCTCGATATTCTTACGCAGCGTAAAGAACAGTTACTTATTAATTTGTTTAAAATAAGATATATTTATCCTTTGGCTAGACCTTCTAAAAAGGAGTTACGGGAGTATTATAGGACTCATAAAGATAAATTTAGAACTCCATCGAAAGTATGTTTTTCGGAAGTATACTTTGCCAAACGTAAGGAAGCAGAAAATTTTTTAAATAAGTTAAAACAAGGTGCTAGTTTTGAGTTTTTAGCTAAGCGGGTGGCTCAGGGATCAGCTGTGGAAAGGGATTATATTTGGGTCTATACCAGTAAATTTTCTGAAAGGTTAAAAAAAGTTTTAGAGAGTTTAGCCGTTGGTAGCGTGAGCGGAGTTATAGCTGATGATGTTGGATATAAAGTTATCAAATTAAAAGCCAGAAAAAAAGGAAAAGTAGTAGAATTTTCAGAAGTGGAAAATATGTTAAAAAAGATAGTAGGTAAGCAAAAATTTAAGAAAATATTGTCTGAATATATAAAGAGGTTGAGGAAACATGCTGATATTAAGATTTATAAAAAAAATTTAGAAAAATTAAAACAAAAATATTGGTCCAAAGCTGCGTAATAGTTAAGATACAATCTATAAAAAGGTTTAATTGTGAACAGATTTAAATTTTCTTTAATATTTTTGCTAGTCATAATTTGTCTGGGCCTTGGTTTTGGGTGTAAGAGGAATATTTCTTCGCACAAGGCAAGGAAAAAATGTATTGATTGTCATCAAAAGGACTTTAGTAAATTTAAACAAGAACGATTTGTCCATGCCCCTGTAGCTAAAGGGGAATGTAAAACCTGCCATCGTACTCATGGCGTATTGGGGGGGATCTATCTTAAGGCGGATAAAGATAAATTATGTCTTCGTTGTCATAAGGAGGCAAGAAATTTTCTTAAAAGTAAATATCCTCATCCTCCAGTAAAAAATGGAAAATGTACAAGTTGTCATGACCCTCATGCTTCTAACTATAAAAATTTATTAAAGAAAAACGGAAATAGCCTTTGTTTTTCTTGCCATTCGAAGACTCCCTATACAAAAAAATATGTTCATCCTCCTCTTAAGAGCAACAAAGGATGTTTAACTTGTCATAATGTACATGGGTCTAATTATAAAAAGCTTTTGCAGGCGTCTTTTGCGGATAGTTGTCAACGTTGTCATAATATTAACGATGCAAAATTTATTAAGGTCCATTTTGGCTATAAACCTGGACCCAACTCTTGTTTAGATTGTCATACTCCTCATTCAGCGTCCAATAAAGAATTGCTTCACGAATCTGTTCATCCACCTCTTGTCCGGGGAGAGTGTAAAAATTGTCATAATTCACCCGATAGTTCAAATCCTTTGGGAGTATCCCAGAAGGGGGCAGAATTGTGTTATCAATGTCATCAAAAAGATAAAAAAGCTTTTAGTAACAAGAGTTACGAACATGAGCCTATTAAAAGAGGGAATTGTCTTGCCTGTCATAGCCCGCATACTACTGATTATAAAGCTCAAACTATTTTGCCCAAAGGAAAGTTGTGTTATTCCTGTCATAAAGAAAAGCACGCTAGTTTTAATAAGAAATTTCAACATAAACCTATAAAAGAAGGGGATTGTACAAGTTGTCATGATCCGCATGCCTCCAATTATAAATTTGGCTTAAAGGCTGAAGGCGCATTGTTATGTTTTGATTGTCATAAAAAAGATAATTTTACAAAGAGGCTAGTGCATGTCCCAGTGAAACAAGGCAAATGCCTTACGTGTCATAATCCTCATGCTTCTAACCAGAAGTTTGAGTTAAAATCGAAAGAAACTCAGCTGTGTTATGGTTGCCATAAAAAGGAAAAAATTATGTTTGATAAGGTCAATGTCCATACTCCAATTCGGCTTGGAAAGTGTGTAGTTTGTCATAACCCGCATTCAGCGAATAACAATGATTTGTTGGTGTTAAAAAAAGATAAACTCTGCTTTAAATGTCATCAAGCGATGTTAGATGAAGTTACTGGTGGTGTTGTACACGTTCCCTTTAGAGATGGTAGGTGTCTTGTTTGTCATGATGCTCATGCCAGTGATGAGGATTTTCATTTGTTAGAGAAAAGTCCTGATTTATGTTACTTTTGTCATAAAAACGTAGCCAAAGCAGCTATGGATCCTACGAAATATAAGCATAAGCCCCTAGAAAAGGGAGAGTGTACAAGTTGCCATAATCCTCACGGAAGTAAGGTTAAAGGGCTATTAAATTTACCTGTAAGAGATCTATGTTTATCATGTCACAAGAATTTGGCTGAGAATTTAATAAAAGAACCTTTTAAACATAAGCCAGCCCAACAAGGGGAATGTTTAAAGTGTCATGAGCCACATGATGCGAATAATCAAGATCTTCTGATTTTTTGTGGAGCAAATTTATGTGTTAGATGTCATGATATCAATAATGTAGCTTTGCGGAAAGCTCATCATAATATTGATATATCCCAGGCTAATTGTGTGGCTTGTCATGAACCTCATAGTGCCAAAAATAAGGCATTGCTGCATGCTGTGATGCATGTTCCATTTAGAAATGGAAATTGCGGGGCCTGTCATTAAAAAGCATAGATATTGTTACAAGTTTATAGGGCATTTTAAGATCGGTTAAAGTAGTTTTAACAATGTAAAGTTAAGAGTTTTGTTTTTGGTGTGAGTTAGTGTTAAATTTAAAAAATGATTATTTGTCTTTAGGAGTGAAGTAAGGAAACGATAATGAGGGTCCGAAGTTGTTTTAAGTTATTTTTAATTTTGGCCATGTTAATATGGATTAATGCGATGATGAGTGTTTGGGGCTGGGCTCAAAATTTTAACCCTGTGGGTAATGTGAAAAAATGTCTTACGTGTCATTCTGAGTTAAAAAAAGAATTTTCTAAAAAAATTATCCATAAACCGTTTAAAGATTTAAAATGTACTTACTGTCATAATCCTCATGCTGCAAAACATGGACATTTATTGAAGGAAGACGTTGGTATATTGTGTACACGTTGTCATAAAAATGAACGACAAACAATAAAAATGCGTGGTTATTTTCATCCGCCTTTTAAAGAAGGCCAATGTCTTAAGTGTCATAATCCTCATGCATCTTCATCATCTCATTTGTTAAAGGCTCAGGGAGAACGATTGTGTTTTGCGTGCCATGTTAAAAAGCAGTTTACTAAAAAATATCAACATATCCCTGTGAAAAATGGCCGTTGTTTAAGCTGTCATGATGTGCATAGGTCAGAGCATGAAAGCTTATTAAAAAGAGAACCTAAAATTTTGTGTATGTCTTGTCATTCTTATAGCTATGCTAGATTGCAAAAAATCCATTTTGGATACCCTGTTCAAAATAAAGATTGTACGTCTTGTCATAATCCTCATAGTACAAAACGAAGGCACTTAATAAGGCCAATCTTACATAAACCTTTTGAAAAGAGACAGTGTACAACTTGTCATAAGAGACCTCAATTTAAGACCGTGGCTTTGAAGAAAAATAGTGCTTCTATTTGTTTCCAATGTCATCCGGATAAAAGAAAGGATTTTTACAAAATAAATAGTCATATAGGAAGTGGAGTATTTTGTTTAAATTGTCATGACCCCCATGCATCAAATGCAAAAAAACTGGAAAAACAAAATGAGGCAAAAAACTGTTTTCACTGTCATGAAGATAGTGAAAGGGATTTTTTTAATAAAACTAATAAATATAAACATCCTCTAGTAAAAGAAGGCAAGTGTAGTGTTTGTCACTCTCCTCATGGTTCAAACTATAGGTTGTTTTTTGAAGGAGGGGATATAAAGATGTGTACAAGATGTCACAAAAGACAGGCCAGATTTACTCACCCTATAGGAAAAGATGCTATTGATCCTCGATCTAAGAGGGCAATTAGTTGCATTACCTGTCATGAATTAATGGGAACGCCATATCAGTTTTCGTTAAGGTTTGATAGAAAAAAAGACCTTTGTATTCAATGTCATAAAGGCTATTAATAACGCAAGGCGTATCCACAAAAAGTTAATAATTTTTTAGTAAACTCTGTTTAGTAATGGATGTTAATTTTGGTAAGATTTAGCGATGGATGGAGAGGCATGGTGAAAAAACAAATGGTTAGAAAGCAAATTTATGTAGCGATGTTTGTCTTGATGGCTTTGTTGGTGCTACCTAAGTATAGTTTAGGTTGGCAAAAGAAAGAACGGATAAAATATGTTTTTTCTATCACAAGAGGGAAAGATTTTGGTTCATTTGGTTTGTTAGGCTCTGTTTTTTTTTCTGAACAAAAGCAGCGTTTATATGTGGCAGATGCGACCAATAATAGGATTCTTTCTTTTGGTGCCGATTTTAATTTTCTTGCTGAGTTTAATGCTGACGGAGCATTGTCTTATCCTGTGAGTATTGTAAGAGATAAGAGGGGTAGATTATTTCTTTCAGAACCCTCTCGAGGACAAGTGCTTGTAGTTAGCTTGGTAAAACATGCCATTTCCCCTCTAGATTTTAGTGGAATTCCAAGCGAGAACAATATTTATCCTGGTAACTTGGCCATTGATGTTTCAGGAAAATTATACGTGGTGGATAAGGCAAATCAAAGAATTTTGATTTTTGATGCAGATTTAAAGTTCAAAAAACAGATTTTGGTTAAATATGGACGTGGGTTAGAAGATGTTAAGGTCGACGATAACGGCTTTGTTTATACCTTAAGCACTGTGGATGGGAAAATTTGTATCTTTGATAAAGAAGGTAAGTTGGTTTTTAGTTTTGGTAAACGGGGGAATGGACATGGAGAATTTCTTTTTCCTGTTAGTTTAGCTATAGGGCCAGATGGTTTAATTTATGTGCTTGATCGACATAAAAGTAAAGTGATGGTTTTTAATAAAAAAGGACAATTTATGTTTGAATTTTCGGAATTTGGTTGGAGAGAGGGGCGTTTATATTTACCTTCCTACTTATATATTAATCGAGCGGGCCAAATTTTTATAGTTGATCAAGGTAATAATAGAATTAGTATTTTTCAGGAGTAAGACAGAAAGATTGTCTTTAGTGATTTAAATATATTTGTTGAAGACATAAGGCAATTTATTGCATAGATCACTGTTTTAAGACCTTATTAGTAGGCCTTTTAAATTAAAAGGTGATGAGAGTGAGAAGATTAGTTTTTGGGAATATAGTGGTTGTATGTTTGTTGTGTGTTTGTATGCCCCTACACGCTGAAGTAACAGGTGAGTGTTCAAACTGTCATACTATGCATAATAGTCAGGGGGGGCAACCCATGGCTTATCATCTTGTTAATGGACAGCCTGTAGCGTCTAGTACCCCAAATCCTATGCTTTTAGTTTGTGATTGCATAGGTTGCCATACAAGTGATGGAACCAATACTATAGTTAATGGAGTGCCTATTGTTTATAATATGGTGTCCCCCAATAAACCTTTGGCTGGGGGGAATTTTTATTATGTTATTAACAATGGAAATAATAGAGGCCATAATGTTTTTGGCATTAGTGGTCCTGATCCAAATTTGGGTAATACTCCTCCTGGCGGGACGTCTATGTCGTCACAACTACGATGTGCTGGGAAATATGGATGTCATGGAGATAGAACTATTGTTAATCAATTTTTGGCTATGAAAGGGGCGCATCATACTCACGATGTTGTTCTTGATGGGAGCACAGTTGGGAAGAGTTATCGGTTTTTAAAGGGTGTGTTGGGCAAAGAAGAACCTCATTGGGAGCACGATGCAACAAGTTCGGTTCATAATGAATATCAAGGGGCTACAGATTTTTCTACATCCACGAGCATTAGTTCTCTTTGTGCTCAATGTCATGGTAATTTTCACAGCTCCACAGGGGTAGGAGATAATTCTCCTTGGTTTAGACATCCTACTGATATTATTCTACCTAATAAAGGGGAATATCAGCATTACAATGACGATACTTTGGACTATAGTTTAATTGCTCCTGTTGCCAGGCTTGATCCAAACAGTGTAGCAGATCCTAGTAAAGTAGTTCCGGGACAAGATGTAGTGATGTGTCTATCTTGTCACCGTGCTCATGGAAGTCCTTATTATAAAATGTTACGCTGGGATTACACTAATTATGATTTGGATAAAGCTTTATCAGGATGTAGTGTATGTCATACCAATAAACAATAAATAATAGGTCACTATGCATATTAGAGAGTTTTTTAAGTCTTATAGAGAAAGTGGGAAATTTATTTTTAAGATAATGTTATTAGTAAGTATTTTTGTTTGGGCAAGTGGTCCAATTTACGCGGGCAATTATTTGAATTCTGCTCATGGCAACTCTAATTATGGAGTAAAACGTACAGGTATCTCTCAATATCCTCGTGGTCATTGTGCCCATTGTCATGAACAACATGCAAGTATTAATGGAGCAGAACCTGTCCCTATCAATGGAGCGGTTGGTTATTTGTTATTCTCTCCCAATTATACTAGTCAGACCGTTAATTTTTGTTTTGATTGTCATGTTCAAACAGGTGGCTATCAAGAGGGGGGCGGGATAATCAATAGAAGTTATAGTTATAATTTTGGGGGGAACACAGATAGTTATGATAATGATTTGAAACAGGCCTTTAGTCATACTGCTCCTGGTTCGTCACACAATTTAAATGACATTAAAAAAATTCTAGGAACTACTATGTACGATGCTAACGGTCACGAATGGTCTTTACCCAAAACGCTAAATCCCTGTGATGCCTGTCATAATCCCCATATTGTCCAACGTAATTATCCTGTGAGCAATGCGGATGGGAAATTAAAAACAGCTGTGACAAGACCCTCAAATCCTAATCAATTATGGGGTGATGATGAGGGTGAACGAATGAATAGGTATGGTGATTATCAAGCTCCTTATTGGTATGGCTCTGATACAGATGATCCCAAATTTGAGCCAGCAGGTGATGAGGTACAAGATGGTTCAAATTTACCTGATTTTGTGAGGTTATGTACAGATTGCCATAATGGCTACAATCAAATTTGGAGTTCTAGGTTAGGCAGATATCTTCTGCCAATAAAATGGTTTTCTAATAATGGAGATATTCATGGGGTAAAAAGAGGATTTATTAAACGCCCGCGACCGCCTTATAGCTACCAACAACACTATACCCTTAGTTGTACTGATTGTCATGAACCTCATGGTTCAAGTAATATTTTTTTGTTGCGAACATCTATAAATGGCAAGAGTATATCTGTGTCAAACACCGATGATGAGTCTTGGCGGAATTTCTGTTATGGAGCGTGTCATAATTATAAACACAATAAACGTAATTGTTTTGAATGTCATCACCATAATAAAAAGTTTTAATTGATATATACGCGATATAGATTGCTGCTTTTTTAAAAGATAGCTGAAATTTAGGAAAGTGCTGCAAAAAAGTAAAAATTTGTATTTTGTACTAGGTTAATTTAAGTTTAGTAGGACTAAACGTTAGGCTTTTATCTCTTACCGTTTAGGTGAATTAAAATTATTATAAAAAACAAACTAACTATAAAACATAATTCTTTATCTTTTGCAGGATAACGATTTAGTTAGATAGTTAGTTGTAAAAAAAATAAAGGGGGAGAAATGAGATTGGTGTCAAGATTTCAAGATGGGTTTGGACTTGGTTTAGTGGTGTTGTTACTAGTAAGTAGCAGTATATTGACGTTTGGATGTGATCGGAAAACAGATTCAAAACCAGACAAAATAGTATTATCAGAAAACAAGAGAGGGGCTTTTAAACAACAAGAGTGTCCGTGGATGCATGAGAAGGAGTTGGTAAAGGGCGAGGGCGTTGTTGTTGCTTATACAAACGCTGGACCTTATACTATAATGAAGATTAAATGTAACAATAGCACTGTTTGGTTAGCTACTTTGCAAGTAATTGTTAAAAAAGGTGATATTATTGCCTATCAAAATGGTCATATAATGTATGATTTTTATAGCAAATCTTTACACAAAACCTTTAAAAAAATTGTTTTGAGTAATTCTGTGACAATAAATGGTAAAAAGGTGTTGTCTTCCCACGATAATATGATGATGGGAATGAAAATGAAAAATCCTCATAGTGCTTCTTTATTAGGCAAAGAGTCCGTTTTAGTGAAACCTGGCATGATAAAAAAAGTAAAAGGAGGTTATACTATAGCCCAGATTTTTGACCAAAAAAAAGAATTGGCTAATAAAATTGTTAAAGTACGTGGAAAAGTGGTAAAGATTTTTTCTGGAATTATGGGGAAAAATTGGATTCATATTCAAGATGGTACAGGCTCTAAGAGCCAGAGAGAAATTATTGTTACTTCCTCAGATATGGTTCATGAGGGAGATATTATAGTTGCCCAGGGGAAATTGGTTTTAAATAAAAGTCTTGGTAAAAGCCATTTTTTCCCTTTACTTATAGAAAATGCAAAGATTGTGATAGAGTAGTAAATTGTAAAAATTGGTTTAAGGATGCAATTGCCACAATTAAGAAAGGTTGGTTTTTTGATTAAATTATCAAGTTGTAACTAGATAGAATTATTAAGAAAAAATTCTTATTAACGTAACTCTAGTTGTTCAAAAAGATTTTTTGCAGAAGATTTTTAAAATGGAAATGTGGAAAAGAGGCAAGCAGTGTTAATCCCCCTTCAATCTTTTCGAAGGGGGATTAATTGTTTTTTAGTATCTATAATGATCTGGTTTGTAAGGCCCTTCTATAGGCACACCTAGGTATTCGGCTTGTTTAGGAGTAAGTCTTTCCAGGCTTACGCCCAGTCTATCTAAGTGTAATCTGGCTACCTCTTCATCTAATTTTTTGGGGAGGACCATTACTTTGGGAGGGTAATTGTTTTTGGCCAGTTCCAATTGAGCCAGTACCTGATTGGTAAAGCTGGCACTCATTACGAAACTGGCATGTCCTGTAGCACAGCCAAGATTTACCAGCCTGCCTTCAGCCAGCACAATAATGGCCTTTCCAGATTCTAAGATCCACTTATCTACCTGAGGTTTAATGTTGATTTTTTTACACTTTGGATTGTTTTCAAGATAACTCATTTCTATTTCTGCATCAAAGTGACCGATATTGCAGACAATAGCTTCATTTTTCATTCTTTCCATGTGTTCGCCTCTAATCACATCACAACAACCAGTAGCAGTGACAAAAATATCTCCCATTTCTACTACCTCGTCTAGGGTTTTTACTTCATAACCTTCCATGGCTGCCTGAAGAGCACAGATAGGATCTATTTCTGTTACGATAACTCTTGCTCCCATGCCTCGAAAAGCCTGTGCACAACCTTTGCCTACGTCTCCATAACCACAGACCACAGCTACTTTTCCGGCGATCATTACATCTGTCGCTCTTTTTATGCCGTCTATAAGGGATTCTCTACATCCATAGAGGTTGTCAAATTTAGACTTAGTTACTGAGTCGTTGACATTGATAGCAGGAAAAAGCAGTTTGCCTTCTTGCTCCAGCTGGTATAAACGGTGCACACCTGTAGTGGTCTCTTCGGATACACCTCTGATGTTTTTGGCTAATTTACTCCAGTAGTTAGGATCTTTTTTTAACCCATGTTTGATTCTTTCTACCAGGACCTGCATTTCTTTATGCTCTTGCTTTTGCTCCAAGATGTTAGGATTGGTCTGTGCTTCCACTCCTAAGTGAATAAATAGAGTGGCATCTCCGCCGTCATCTACGATGAGATCAGGTCCAGAGCCGTCAGGCCAGGTTAAAGCCTGCTCCGTACACCACCAGTATTCCTCTATACTTTCACCTTTCCAGGCAAATACTTTGGCTAGGCCGAGCTTTACTACAGCAGCAGCAGCATGGTCTTGGGTGGAGAAGATATTGCAGGACGCCCAGCGAATGTCTGCTCCCAATTTGTGCAAGGTCTGGATTAACATGGCTGTTTGAATGGTCATGTGCAAACTGCCAGTGATCTTTAAACCTTTGAGAGGTTTGGAGTCTCCGTATTTTTTTTGTAAGGCCATAAGACCTGGCATTTCATTTTCGGAGAGTTGCATTTCTTTTAAGCCAAGATCCGCTAGGTTTAGGTCTTTAATTTTGTACTCCAGCTCTGGTTGATACTCTAAAAACATAGTTTTCCTCCTACGAATTAAGTTTGTTATTTATATTTAAAAGGTGTTAATATACAGTTGTTTATAAATTGTGGACAGAGGACTACATATTTTCTAAGCCCAAGAGGTTCAACAGGAGTTTCCTGTTTGCTCACCACTTTAAAAAAATTATCTTTTATTTCTATTTTAGGCAAGTTTAAAATTAGGAGTTAATTAATATTGATTTGATTGCAATTTTTGACATTTTTTTTTTTTAGTCCGTAAGTCAAAGACTTGATTTACAGCGGATAAGTAGTTAGAAAATAATGTAAAAGTTGGGTGTTTCCTTGTTTGCCTAATCACAGCAAAGCTATTAAGTATTTAGGAAAAGGAGCATAAAAGTGAATGAAGAAAAAGAAAAAAAATTAAAAGAGCAGTTCCCAGCAGAAATCTTTGCTTTATTTGCTGGAATAGTGCCTAATACCAAATATTTTGATAGTAAATTTGATTATCTACAGGTGCAAATAGACGAGCTCAGAAGAAATCAGGAATTAATGAGAGAACAAATTCAGGATTTTAAAAGGGATGTGGACTATCGGTTCGAGCAGGTGGATAAGCGCTTTGAGCAAGTAAATAAGAGATTCGAGCAAGTAGATAAGCGTTTTGAGCAAGTAGATAAACGTTTCGAGCAAATAGATAAACGTTTTGAACAGGTGGATAAACGTTTTGAACAGATGGATAAGCGTATTGATAGTTTAAGAGAGGATATGAATTTCAGGTTTGGTCAGGTGATAGATTCAATTAATAGGTTATCGGATAGGCTTGATCGTAGGGATGCAGAGCACAGAAATTTTACCTTAAAAATGTTTTCTATTTCCATAATGGTTTCAATTTTGGGTGTATTGGGAGCGTTTTTTAAAATTATGGGTATATTTTAATACATTAATACCCAAATACAGTTTATCTTCGTGTTAGAAGTGAAGAGAAGAGTCGTTTGTCATTAAATTTTGGACGCTGGTTTAATCCTCAGTCAATTACATAAAAATGAGCAGGAGTTACACTTATGGAGATAATTTGTCCTAAATGTAAATTTAGTCGAGATGTTCCAGAAGAAAAAATACCTCCTAAAGCCAGACAGGCTACCTGTCCCAAGTGTGGGCATAAATTTATTTTTAGAGAACTACCAGAACAAAGGCAAGGATTTCCCCTTGAACAAGGCACAACAGAGAAGGATATGCCCCAAGCTCCTAAAGTAAATGAAGAACAAAAAGATGCTGAAGATAATCTCTGTTCAAAAAATGAAGAGCAGGATAGTTTGGAAGCTGTATTTGAAGAAAATTACACGGATAGCAAGCAGAATGTGTATCAGAAGCAAAAGCAAACCGCAATTCCCTGGGAGCGGCTTGAAGAATATGGTTTTTTTCCTGGTTTCTTTTTGACCTTAAAGGCCATACTGTTTTCTCCTTCTCGTTTTTTTGAACGCATGCCTTTTCAAGGCTATGTAAAACCTTTGGTCTTTTATTTGCTGATAGCGGAAATTCAGGCCGTAGGAGCTTTTTTGACGGACTTATTGGCTAAACTGGCTGGCCAGCAGGGTCTGGGAGAGCCCAGCTTGGCTATGTTTGGTTTGCATTCTGGTATTAGCTCTCTGGCTATATTGATATTATATCCTATTTTGCTAACAGGATTGTTATTTGCTGGTGCTTTTGTAAATCATTTGTTTTTATTGGTGTGTGGAGCAGGAAAAAGAGGTTTTGAAGGTACTTTTAGAGCAGTGGCTTATGGCAGTGCTCCTATGATTATTAGTATTCTGCCCGTACTTGGTCAGATGATTGGTCTGATATGGGCTTTTATAGTAAGCTTTATTGCATATAAGTATATTCATAGAACCAGCTATTGGAGGGTGTTTTTGGCTCTTGGGGTCTTGCCGTTGCTTTTGTCTTTTGTGCTTGTAGGATTTGGTTTGGGAAAGTTTGGAGTTGGTAATTAGTAACTTGGTTATTGGTTGTAAATTGGGCTAATTTTATATAAGATTTTTTTTGGTGGCCAAGAATTTGGACTATTGGGGATTTTTTTAAAATTAGGGTGGCAGATGATGTTTAAAAAATTGTTTCAACAGCTAAATTTTGGCTTAAAAAAAATAGGTTATTATTACAAATTAAGAAAACAGTTACAGTCCAGTTATTTTTTCCAACTTACAGAGGAGATCTTATTTCTTGCGTCTTTGGCTGAAAGGGTTTTGCCTTTAGACGAAAAATTAAAATTACGTCTAAATAAAATTAAGTCTGAAATGGCAAAATTGCAAGAGTTAACCAAAGATGGAGAGTTTGATAAAGTGCCTTTGCACACAAGGTTGGATTTAAAGAACAATTTAGAAGTTTCTAAAAAACAATTAGAAGAGACCCTTGGGTTTGCCCAACCCCAGACAAAAATTATTCAATAACAAAGAGAGGTAAAAATGATAGGGATTTCCAAATTGTATTGTGACAATGTAGAGCCTTCTGATGCTATACGTTATGGCAGATGTTCTGACAGATTGCCTTCTCATCTTTTGCAGTTTTCTAAGGACAAAAAGCCTGTAATTGTTTGGAACATGACCAGAAGGTGCAATTTAAAATGCGTTCATTGTTATGCACAGGCTGTAGATGAAGCAGGTAAAGATGAAATAAGCACTAAACAGGCCAAAGAAATGATAGATGATCTGGCCAATTATGGTTGTCCTGTTATGTTGTTCTCTGGTGGTGAGCCTTTAGTGCGTGAAGATTTAACAGAACTAGCTAGTTATGCTGTGCAAAAAGGTATGCGCGCTGTGATTTCAACTAATGGCACTTTAATTACCAGAGACAAGGCTAAAGAATTAAAAGAAGTAGGCTTGTCTTATGTAGGTATATCTTTAGATGGGGGCGAAGAAATTCACGATAAATTTCGTGGTGTTCCTGGGGCCTTTAAAAAAGCTTTGCAAGGCATTGAAAATTGTCAGGCCGAAGGCCTAAAAGTTGGGGTCCGTTTTACTATTAACAAAAGGAATGCCCAGGAAGTGCCTAAAATTTTTCAGATCTTAAAGGACTTAGAAATTCCCAGAGTGTGTTTTTATCATTTAGTTTATTCAGGGCGTGGATCTGAATTGATTAAAGAAGATTTAAGTCATGCTGAAACTAGAGAAGTAGTAGATTTAATTATTGATTTGACTCGAGAATTGTTTGACAAGGGGTATAAAAAAGAAGTGCTTACTGTAGATAATCATGCCGATGGACCATATCTTTACTTGAGGTTGTTGAAAGAAAATCCTAAAAGAGCAGAAGATGTTTGGCAATTGTTGCAGTTTAACGAAGGCAACAATTCTGGGCGAGGTATTGGTTGTATTTCCTGGGATGGCAAGGTGCATCCTGATCAATTTTGGCGCAATCACGTTTTTGGCAATGTATTAGAGCGCCCTTTTTCTCAAATCTGGGATGATCCAGAAATAGAATTACTAGCCAAATTAAAGGACAAAAAGAAATACGTTAAAGGTAGATGCGCAAAGTGCAAGTTTTTAAACGTGTGTGCAGGTAATTTTAGAGCCAGAGCCGAGGCTTACTATGGAGACATCTGGGCCCCTGATCCTGCTTGCTACTTAACAGACCAGGAGATTGGGATTAGTTAAGCTAACCGTACAAATTATTAATAAGGCAACCTAAAAGAGCGTTTTACACTCCTGACGTAAAAGTTTTTTTAGGTTGCCCTTATGTGTCCTTACGTTTTCAACAGTTTCTGAGGTTAGTAGGCTGGTCTAAATAGAGGGTTACACTCTTAGGGTGGCTACAAGGCGTAGCGGATAACGGATAATATCCAGGGCCGATAGTATGTCTGGAGTGATAATGTCAGCAGCTAAAAGCGTCTGACTAAAAGCCCCTTCTGCCTGTATTACTGCTAAGCCAAGAGCGGATTGTTTGAGCATTAGACAGTCATTACAGCCATTTCCAATGGCCAGGGTATGATCTGATCCCAAGGATTTTACGTAATTCATCTTTTCTTTGTCTTGATGCGTAGACGATAGCACGTAAACAGTACAGGGAATGTGGGCTAGTTCTTGTTTAACGTTTCCAAAGGTATCTGCTGTTATCACGTGGATTTTAAGTGTACGGGCAAGACTGATTAGTCGTTCCTTGACCCCTGAGATGAGTTTTCCATCTATGGCCAGAGTGCCGTTGTAGTCTAAGACTAAATGCGAAAGATTAAGGTTTTTTTGGCCTGGAATCTGGAGTTTTAGCATAGTGGTATTCTCTTGGTTATAGGTTAAAATACATTCTATTTTTTAGGGCCAGAAAAGTAAACAAAATTTTTTAAGGCTATTGCCACAAAGTTGTTAATAACCTAAATACCACAAGGGGCATTGAGAACGTTCAAAAAAGTTTTTTGGTTTCCATTTTTAGTTATACGGCTTTATCCTTTTTAGTGTCATTTTTTGGCCCCTTATGATGACATTTTTATAATTCAATGGTCGTAAGTAGGCAAATGGGTGTGTTCGCTCCAAGAGAATTCTGTAGGTTATGGATGCTTTTTTAGCTACTTCTCTAAAGTTAGGTTCCAAAGAGATAAAAAATAGGCTTATTTTAAGTCCCATGGCAGGACTAACACATGTTGTATTGCGGGAGGTGATTTTAAGTTTTGCTGCTCCAGGACTTTTATATACAGAGATGTGTCTTGGGACCATGGTCCCTGTAGAAAACAGAACCAAGTCATCAGTATTTCGATGGACAGATGAAGAGGCAGATATTTTGGTGTGTCAGCTCGTGGGAAATGAGGTGGAAACAATGTGTCGGGCGGCTAGGAGGGTGGAAAAAGAAGGTCTTTTTGGAGTGGACATAAACATGGGCTGCTCTATTTCTAGGATATACAATAAAGGATATGGCGCTGGTTTGTTAAAAACGCCAGATTTAGCGATAGATATAGTAAAAAAAGTAAAAAAAGTTGTAAACATACCTGTAATAGTAAAGTTTAGAACTGGTTTGGAGGATAATGTTCAGTTTGCTAAAGATTTTGCCCTGAGGCTAGAGGATGCAGGGGCAGATGCCTTGATTTATCATCCAAGGGTTGTTTCTGATATACGCAGAAGAAGACCTCGTTGGGAATACATTGGGGAAGTAAAAAAACAGGTAACCATACCTGTTTTTGGTAATGGGAATGTGTTTACAGGAGAGGATGTAAAAAAAATTTTGGATGTTAGTGGCTGTGATGGAATTGCTTTGGGGAGAATTGCAGCCGTTAGGCCATGGATATTTGCAGAGCTGTTAAAAGGATTTAAGCCTGACGGAGATACCTTTTATTTTGTAGCTAAAAAGATGTTGGATGGATGTTTTAAAAATTTTGAACCTACCAGAGCTATTAAATTATATAAAAAATGGGCTGTTTATTTTTTTGCTAATTTTTTTTATGCCAATTCTCTTTTGAAAAAAGTCTTTAAAGCAACCAGTTATGCTGAGCTAAATGTCGTGTTAGAAGATATTTTAATTCCCTTACCTCAGGTCTTATCTGCTCCTAATCTTAATTTTTTGAGATAAAAAGAGTTTTTGAGTTAAACTATGCAGCAACAGGCCTTATTTTTTATTATTCTCTCTGCTCTATTTCATTTGGGCTGGAATTTTTGCGTTAAAAAGAGTCCTCAAAAACAACTATTTATCTGGTCTATTTTTGGGGCTACTTTATTGTTATTTTTGCCCTTAGTTGTTTACCATTGGTCTTTATGGAAACATATGCCCTTTTCTGCAGTGATTTTTTGCCTTGTGGCCAGTTTTATGTATTCTTTTTATCAACTTTGTCTGGGCAAGGCTTATCAAAACGGAGAATTGTCTTTGGTTTATCCTCTAACTGGGCTGAGTCCTTTGTTCGTGCCTATTTGGGCTAACTGGTTTCTTGGAGAAACTTTAACTTTTTCTGGATTTGTGGGTGTTTTCCTTATCACTTTTGGGGCCACTTTATTGCAATGGCAGCCTTCAAATTTGCCCTTTTCTAAAGAAAGGAGTCATAAAACTTCAGTTTTATGGGCCTTGGCTGCAAGTGTGTTTGCTTCTGTGGGTTCTGTGTTTGATAAGGCAGGAGTAGATCAGCTGTCAGGGACTTTTATTTATTTTTACATTACGTTGATGGTCTTTTTTATGTTTTGTTTTTTGACTGTTTTTTTTAGAAAGGAAATTAGCCTGGATGAAGTCTGGATGGAGGTAAAAGAATTTTATCTTTTGATTTTTTGGGGCGGTCTGTTTTTGGCCGGGTCAGTGCTGTTTTTTCGGTATGGAATGAAGTTTTGCTCTATTAGTTATGCAGTGGCTTTGCGTAAAGCCAGTATGGTTTTGGGAGTCTGGATAGGGGCAGTGCTGTATAAAGAAAGTTATGTGGTCCTGAGAACCCTGGCCTCCATAATTATCGTGCTTGGGATATTTTTGTTAAAATAGGTTATTTTTCTGTTATTCAGTTTTTCCGTAAAGTTTTTAGGAACAAAAATACCTCCTGGTTAAGGAGAGGATTTCTTTAGGTGTGATTTGGGTTAGGCATTGGTTGTTGTATTTGCAATTGTTTTGGCCGTGGAGGGAGCAAGGTCGGCAGGGCACAGGTTTTTGCACGATCTGAACGTTTTCTCCGTAGGGGAAAAAACCCCAGGCTCTATCACTGGGACCAAACAAGCCTAAAAGGGGTTTGTTTAAGCCCCAACCTAGATGCAAAGGCCCTGAATCTGTAGAAAGCACCAGATGGGACAAGGCCAGGATGGCCATAGTTTGTCTTAGATCGGTCTTGTTGGTCAGATCTTGCGCACAGTGAGGCAAAAGAGGACTTTTAGATCTACCCAGGACAACGTAAGGTATATTATATTTTTCCAGCAAGTGAATGTAAGTCCGCCACTGCTCTTTGGGCCAGGTTTTGTTAGTAAAAGAAGCATAAGGATGAATGGCTACAAATTTTTGTTTACCTAGACCTAAATCATTTAAATAAGTACTTCCCCAACTTATTTCCTCTTTAGATAGGAATAATTTTGGTCGCAACATTTCTTTAGGAGGCAATGTCTGTAAATTAAAATAACTCAAAGCATATCTCTCAGGAACAGAGAGATGAAGTTTATTAGACTTTATCTTTCCTTGACTAAACAGATAAATTCTTCTTGACCAAGGTAATTTAATATAATTTTTTTTGGGATGATTTGGCAATAAAAATTTTAACAAACTAGAACGTAGATTACAATGTAAATCTAGTATAGGTATGTTTTTATACTCTTGAATTATTTTTTTTCGTATAGTTAGTAAATTGCGAAAAGTTCCATCATTTAAATTTATTATCTCTTGCACATAAGGATTATGATCAAATACAGCAGAGAATTTGTTTTTAGTAATAACTATAACTTTTTTTTGGAGAGTTTTTCCTAGATAATAAATAAGTCCTGTAGTTAAAACAACGTCCCCTAAAGAACTGAAACGGATTAGAATATATTTGTCATCAGACATCTACAATCCTATTTTTCAAACATTAATCCAAAATTGCAATCATCCACCAATTACAAATTACCAATTACGAATAACCAAGTTTACATTTTTTTAAATATTGCCAGACAAAGTAAAGGTTTTTGGCCACAACGATTTTTTGTCCTTGCCAGGTGGCCAGAGTGTAAGAACTGGTAAAAGGAAGTTTGTGTTTTTGGGCCTCATTGGTCCCGTGGCCTGTTAAAACCAAAAAGTTAATAGCACATCTGGCATTTAGACCAAATTTTATATCAGAGAGCTTATCCCCTATCATAACGCTTTGTTCTGGTAAGAGAGAAAATTTTTGACTCAGAGTGTCCCACAGACCGGTTTTGGGTTTTCGGCAGGAACATCTTTGTTCTGGCTTATGAGGACAAAAGACTGTGGCCTCCACTTTTATGTTGTGTTTTTCTAAGGTGTTTTTTATCTTTTTTTCAACTTCATGGTAGTCATTTAGAGAAAAATATCCTCTACCAAGACCACTTTGATTGGTGACAATAAATATCTTAACATTGTTGTCACGTAATTGTTTTAAAAAAGTCAGAGTTTGAGGGTAAAAAACAATATCTTCTGGTTTATGTAAGTAATGTTTTTCTTCGATAATAGTTCCGTCTCTATCCAGAAGAACATTTTTGATCCATGGAGTTGGTTTAAACACAGTACTCCTTTTTAATCAATCGTTTGGTTGAAAAAATACTTGCACCGCTTCAGAATAAAAAGGTTTATAGGGTTAAGTTTTTTTGTCAGTTATATCTGGACAGTTGGTGTTGAGACATCTATTATATTTGCTTAGATAAAGCAAGTGGAGTGAATTGGTAATTAGTGTAAGGCGTGGTTGTTGCGTTTTTAGTCTGCTGCATCCTTAAAGCCACGATTAATCAAAGGATTTAGTTGCAATGGCTAAAAACTAAATGTAGTTTTTTGGGGTAGAGATGGAGGAGTAAAGCCAATGATAGATTTGCATACGCATACAATTTTTAGTGATGGAGAACTTATCCCAGCAGAGCTTATAAGGCGGGCTAAGTTTGCTGGTTACAAAGCCATCGGCATCAGTGATCATGTGGATGAAACCAACCTGGAATTTGTGTTAAAAAGTATTTTGCCTATAAAGAAAAAGTATGCTTTACACATGGGTATTGAAGTTTTTATAGGAGTTGAACTAACCCACGTATCTCCTGACTTGATTCCAGAATGCACTGAATTGGCCAGAAAAAATGGTGCAGAATACGTGATCGTTCATGGAGAAACCATTGTGGAGCCTGTGGCTAGAGGCACTAATTTGGCTGCTTTGCAAGCCCGCGTGGATATTTTAGCTCATCCAGGGTTGATCACTGTAGAAGAGGTAAAATTGGCTGCAGAACTTGGAGTATTTTTAGAAATTACTACAAGAAAAGGCCACTCTTATACCAATGGTCACGTGGCTCGTTTGGCTTTAGAACATGGAGCAAGGTTAATTATTAACAACGATGCCCACGCACCAGGAGATTTGGTCTCTCAAGAGATGCGCAAAAAAATAGCCCTGGGAAGCGGGCTGGACCAAAGGCAATGGATAGAAGCAGAAAAAAATAGTGAAGCTTTGGTCCAAAAAATGTTAAACAACAGATAGGTTATAGGTTTGTTGGTTTAGAGTGGATAAAAACTTTGCCTGTTTTTTTTGAAGAAGCGGGCAAATTGGGTCTTATGATTTTAGATGCGAGTATGGTTAGAGGGAGGTTAAATGGCGTTAGATAATAAGTTAGAATTAGATTTGGAGTACCAGATAGATCTGGCTGCTAAGTGGTTGCAAGAGGCTAATTATACTGTGGCTTTGACCGGAGCAGGTATTTCTGTTCCTAGCGGCATTCCTGATTTTAGAAGTCCTGGAGGATTGTGGTCTCACTTTGACCCGTGGGAAGTTTGCTCTACGTGGGCATTGGAACATAATCCTCAAGGAGTTTGGGAATTTTTGTTAGAAGCCATAGACCTGTTTCAAAAAGCTGCTCCTAATCCTGCTCATAAGGCTTTAGCAGATCTGGAAAAACAAGGGATCTTAAAAGCCATTATTACTCAAAACATAGATGGTTTGCATCAAAGAGCTGGTTCAAAAAACGTGATAGAATTTCACGGGGGATGCACTCAATTTTATTGCCATAAGTGCCATAAATCTTATCCTTTTGAGCAGGTTTATACCTTGAATAAAGATACTATCCCCTGGTTGTGTAGTGATTGTGGAGGCACCATAAGACCAGATGTTGTATTTTTTGGAGAACAAATTCCGTCTAAGGCCATGTTGCTGAGTCAAGCCTTCTGTAGTGAGGCAGATTTGGCCCTAGTTATAGGCACTTCTGGAGAAGTGGCGCCAGCCAATACTTTGCCTGCAATGGTGAAACAACGAGGGGGCAGGATAATAGAAATAAACTTAGGTAAAACAGCTTATGAAGGGGTATCAGATTTGAAAATAGAAAAAGGAGCTGAACAGGTTTTGCCTCTGATTTTGACTAAGCTCACTTAAAGCCCTTCACTTGAAAAGCTCAAAAATTAAGTTTGTTTGGGTTAAAAACAAAATTTTAGTATAAAAAAGGAGATAAGAATGGGTGGGGTATTTAATGTAACTCTTGATTCGAGTGCTGTTTTGAATTTATTAAGCAATGCTACTCTGGCTGTTAAAATTGTATTATTTATTTTGTTATGTATGTCTGTTTTTAGCTGGACTATTATTTTTTATAAATTATTTTTGTTTTCTTTTGTAAAAGGTGAAAATAGACGATTTTTTCAACTTTTTAATGATATTTATGATTTTAAAAAATTAGAAAATTTCCTAGAAACAAATTCTAATAAAGTTAGTGCTAGATTTTTACTAGCAGGTCTTGATGAGTTTAAAAAAATAGGCAAGTCTTCTTTGCCTTTGAACGTAAAGATTAAGATTTTAGAAGATAACTTAAAAAGAGCGCTTTTAAATGGTAAAAATTTAGAACTACTTAATTTAAAAAGAGGCATTCCATTTTTGGCTACTTGTTCCAATTCTGCTCCATTTATTGGTTTATTTGGTACTGTTTGGGGGATTATGCACTCTTTTCACTCCATAGGTTTACAAAAAACAGCTTCTCTGGCTACAGTGGCTCCAGGTATTTCAGAAGCCCTTATTGCTACAGCTTTTGGGCTTGTAGTGGCTATACCAGCTACTATGGCTTATAACTATTTTTTAAGTAAATTACAGGATATAAATACTGATTTTGAATTGTTTGCAAATTTATTTTTAAATCACATCCAAAGAAATTTATTGGCTATAAAAGGTGAAGATGGAGAATAGCAATGGATTTAGAAAAAAGTAATACATTTTTAGCAGAAATAAACGTTACGCCTTTTGTGGACGTTATGTTGGTATTGCTTATTATTTTTATGGTTACAGCTCCAATGTTAACTCAAGGTATAGAGGTCAATATTCCCAAGGCCAAAACTGTTAGCACGCTTCCCCAGGATGCTGAAAATTTAGTGATTAGTTTAAAAAAAGACGGTACCATATTTATTGATACTTATAAAGTCTCTTTAGCAGAACTTACTAATTTTTTAAAAAATAGAGTAAAAAATAAAAATATGATCTTTTTAAAGGCAGATAAAGACGTAGCCTATGGATTGGTCATCAAGGTTATGAGTCAGATAAAGGCTGCAGGTCTGGATAAACTTGGAGTAATAGTAGAAAGAGAAGAGACTAAATGAAAATAATTTCTTTTTTGTTGTCCTGTATTTTAAACCTTATTTTTATAGGCAGTGTTTTTTTGAGCATAAGTTCTAATAATTTACGTTTTCACAAGAGAATAATTTACAATGTGCAATTGGTGAATTTGCAGAAAGTAAAAAAAATAGTTAAATCGGAGCAGACGAAAAAAAAAATTGTGCAGAAAACTTACACAAAGATTCAAACTAGTCCTAAGTCCGTGTCCAAACCTGAAGCAATTGCTGTAACAAAAAAAATAAGCCCCAAAAAAACAAGTAAAAAGAAAAAAAAGATAGAAAACACAAAAAAGTTTACACAAAAAGATATACGCAAGTTATTGGCTCAGATAAAACAACAGACAGACTCTGTGGCGAAAGAAAATGAGCTTAAAGAACAGGCTCTAAAAGAGATTAAGGCTGCAGTGCAAAGGGGAGCAGACAAAGGCAGTGCCTCTCTTGGAGAAGTTTATGCTCAAATTTGCAAGGCAAAGATTCAGAGTAACTGGAGATTTCCTGTTTTAAGGTTTGGAGAGCATTTAGTGGCTATAGTAAAAATAGAGTTTGATGCAGAGGGACATATAGTTCGGGCAGATATTGAAAAAACTTCAGGAAATAGTCTGTTTGACGCATCGTGTTTAAAAGCTATCCAAGCCACAAAACAATTACCGCCCCCTCCGAGTGCTTTGCAGGAAAGAATTATTTTTATCACGTTTGATTCAGAGGAGTTGCAATGAAAAAATTTTTACTTTTTAGTTTAATTATAGGCTTGTTTGGGGTTGATTTTGGTTGGGCCAAGCCCTTAAGAGTTACTATTTATGGACCAGCAGAAAGTAAGATATATGTTTTTGTTGCCGAGCCTATAAATTTAGATGGGAAGAAAAATTCAATTATGGTCCAGGAGGTTGTCCAGTGTATTAAAGTGAAGTTAAAATTGTTTCCTTTTTTCAAGCAGTTGTCCCCAAAAGATATCTTAGAGCAAGGTAAAATTAACGATGTAGCTCGAATAGACTATAAAAAGTTTTTTCTTTCACGCGCAGATATTGTTATTACAATTGGCGAAAGGTATTTGCCTGATACAGGCAAGACTAGGATAGAGCTTCGAACTTTTGATGTGTTTAAACAAAAAATGATCTTGGGCAAGGCCTTTGATTTAACCAATCAACGACAAGTAGTACTCATGGTGAGGAAATATCTGGGAGATTTATTGCAATTGATTATGGGAAATAAGGCATTTTTTGTTAATCCTATTGTTTTTGTGCATAAAGGGATAAAAAAGAGCAGTATTTATCAGATTTTTGCCGATGGATTCGGGTTAAAGAAGTTGGCAGACATACAGGGTATTGTCTTAAGTCCTTCCTGGTCTTTTGATGGAGAAAAGATAGTTTTTTCTGTTATTCAGCACGAGCAACATAAACTTGGAATTTTGGATCTGAAAACAGGGAACATGCAATTTAAAAAGTTGCCCGGTAATAGCTGTATTTCTCCTGTATTTACTCCCTGGGGAGATATTGCAGTTAGTTTGGATTTTAGTGGTAGCCCTGATATTTATTTGTTAGATAAACAGTTAAAAATAGAAAAAGCTCTGGTCAAACATTGGGGTATTGATATTTCTCCTTGCTTTGATCAAAGTGGTTCAAAAATGGTTTTTACTTCTTCTAGATTGGGCAATCCTCATATTTTTTTGTTTAATCTACATAATAATCAAGTGGAACGTATTACTTATGAAGGCAATTATAATACAAGTGCTGTTATTAGCCCTGATGGCAGGCTAATAGTTTTTAGCAGGCTTACACCTGAGGGACATAGAATCTTTGTGCACGATTTAAAAACAGGGCAGGAAAAACAAATTACGTTTGGACCTGGTAATGACGAAGAACCGTTTGTATCCAGCGATGGTTATTTTGTAGTTTTCACATCTAATAGAAGTGGTAAGTATAAGTTG
The DNA here is from genome assembly GCA_030950395.1 of Desulfonauticus sp. Classification (GTDB taxonomy): domain Bacteria; phylum Desulfobacterota; class Desulfovibrionia; order Desulfovibrionales; family Desulfonatronovibrionaceae; genus Desulfonauticus. Next base: position 24,362 of record JAUZRP010000066.1, read on the forward strand.
TATTATACTACTATAAATGGTGATGGTCCTTATTTAATTCCCACAAACAACATAAGCACATTTTCTCCATCCTGGAGTTGGGTGGAGGAAAAATATTTTTAAAGGAGGCAAGTACTATGAGGACGAGATGGATATTTGGGACAATTTTGATGTTAACTTTAGTAATGGGATGTGCCAAAAAAAAGATAGAGACATATCCTGCTGGTGTTTCTTCTAACCAACAAATTGGAGCTCAAACAAAACCCTACGTAACAAACCACCAAGAAGAACAAACTTTATCTTCAGTCCAAGAACAACAAGGACAAACTGTTGAAGAACAAAATTTACAGGAAGAAAAGTTAAAACAAGCGCAACAGGAAAAGGAAGATATTAGAAAAATTATTGCTAAAAGAATATTTTTTGATTTTGATTCTTATGAACTGAAACCAGAAGCTCGTAAAATTTTGCAACAAAAAGCTGAGATCTTAAAGAAGCATCCTGAAATAAAAATAGTTATTGAGGGCCATTGTGATGAAAGGGGCACAGAAGAATACAATTTGGCGCTTGGTGAAAAAAGGGCTAGAGCTGCTTATGAATTTTTGATTCTTTTAGGCGTAGATGCCAACAGGATGCAGATCGTAAGTTATGGGGAAGAAGATCCTCTTGATCCTCGTCACTGCGAGGCTGCTTGGGCCAAAAATAGAAGAGACGAATTTAAAATAATTTCTTCTAAATAATTCTTTGGGACATGCTCAGATATTGGCATGTCCCAGCTGTTTGTTTTTTATTTATTTTGGGATGGGCAAAAACATTCCCCGCGGTGGGGTATGTTTTTGTAATTCTTTTATCATCCAGGGTTTTATTAGGCCGTGTTGAACAAAGAGCCTGGCGTACATTTGGGGACTTATTTTAGAGTGCCAGACGTTATTTTCTATGGCTAGACCTATGATACCTACGTATAAAATGATTAAAACTAAAGGATAAAGGATAGGTTTTATATTGTTTACAAAGGTTAAATGGATTTTTAAGCTGTGTTTGGGACATTTTTCAATGCATTTTAGACAGCTTACACAACGAGTATTGTTGAGCAAGTTGTCTGTGCACGGAGACAGACCAAGATAGCAGGCCTTTTTACATAATTCACAACTTATACATGTGTCTTCTTTTTTTAATCTTAACCAGGAAATCAGATTAAATAGACCGTAAAATGCTCCTAAGGGACACAAATATCTACACCAAAATCTTGGTATAATAAAAGATAAAATCAGTATGGCAAAAATTATAATAAGAGTTAAATTGTGTTGTCCATTTAAAGCATCTATCCAGAATTTATATAGGCTTATGTCTTCTGGTAGGATGGCGTTTTGATACATCATAGGCATAATTTTGCCAGGTAAACTTACTATTAGATAAACTAAAGCCAAGGTAACTCCAAACTTAATTAAATTTAAAATACCTATGCTCAACACTTTTAGGCTAGAAGGTAATTTGATTTTATCAGTATAATTGCCCACTGTTTTTTTGCCCAAGAAGCCCAAAAAATCTAAAGCACTGCCTACAGGACAGATCCATCCGCAAAAGCCTTTCATCCAGAAAATAGTGGTAATAAGGCCTGCTAAGATTAAAATCATACCTGCAGGATGAAGGTGATCTATAAAACCAGTTTTTAGCCACATTACCAGATTGTAAAATCCACCAATGGGACAAAATATTTCTATTAGATCTGGCCTTCCCTGGCCTGTATTTACAAAATGAATGTAATTTAGAACAGTAAGAGTGATAATAAATACAAAAATACTCTGAATAACAATTCTAATTTTTTTTAACATCTTTTACACACCACACCTATTAGCTTTAAGCGTTAAGTTCTAAGTGTCACAGAATAAGTGGTTGTATGCTACCCTTGTATTTGAAGATAGAAATATAAAATTTTGCTGTGATGTTTTTTTAGCTTATTTTGCTTGTTCTTTGTTGGTTTCTTTTTGAGTATCCTGGCTTATGGAGTCTTTTGTGGGAGATATTTCTATTTCATCTGGTTCTGAGGTAGCTTTTTTAAAGTTTTTAATAGCTTTTCCCATACCTGTTCCAATTTCTGGCAATTTATTAGCACCAAAAATTATTAACACTATAACTAAAATAATTATTAGTTCTGGAATACCAATGCCAAACATAAGCTTTCCTCCTTAAATTTGATTTAGATTAAAAATTTATACTCCTGTTAAAAGTGATGGTCAAGAAAAGCTTGTTTACCCATGCGAATTATAAATCCAGGGTAAATTGTCCATTTTTATAAATAACGATTTGTTTTTTATTTTTGAGTGTGGCTGTAACGATTTTATCTTCAGTGTTTACCAGATCCCAGTGGAGGGCAGAAGTATTAAAACCTAGTTTTTCTTTTAACTCCGGAGTTAGTTCTTTGGGATCGCCAGCATAAGTGTCTGCATAAGATGCTCCAAGGGCAACATGACAATTGCCATATTTACCTCCGTAATTTTCATCAAAGAGAGTGTTGGCCATAAATTTAGAAATATTAGAAAAGCGTTTATCTGTTAAAGAAAATTCTCCCAGATAGCTAGCTCCTTTATCTAAGACCAGTTGTTTTTGAACAAAGTCTTCACCTTGAGAGGCTTTAACTTTTACGGCTTTGCCCTGTTCAAATTGGATCCAAACGTCTCTTACTAGATTGCCACTTCTGTAAGAGGGTTGATCTGCAAAATAAACTCCTGTGGTATAGCGGTAGTCTGGAGAAAGGAAAATTTCAAAACTTGGGATATTATGGCCTGAGATGCCTATCCACTTGCGTTTTTCTCCAGGGGTTATGTGTAAGTCTATGTTTTGGGATTTTATGTGTAGGCTCTGAATGTCTAAACTGTTTAACCAATGTTTTATTTTTTGGCATTGTTGATAGATGTGTTCCCAGGTCTTGGTGGGATTTTTTTCGTTTAGAAATACGGCCTTACTTACTTCATTTTTGTATTCTTCTAAGGAGAGTCCGGCTTTGCTGGCCAGCTCCTGGGTGGGGTAAATGCATAAGGTCCAACCAAATTGTTGTTCATTTTCTCTTTGCTCTAAAATGTCTCGCAAGTATTTTTTGCCTAGAGTGAAAGTGGCTATTTTTTCTGGTTCTATATCCTGGAGATGGGTCAAAGACGATGGGGCCAACAGAGAAATAAGGCCGTTTAATTTAGAATATAGTTCAGCCTCGCCTGGAATTTTGAACTCAAGCTGTTCTTTTTGGGCATAAGAAAAAAACGTTTTTTCTATTTCTGGAGGCCAATTTATTTTTAATACAGGCTGAAGATGCATTTTTAAGATTTCTTTTACAAGCACATTAGCTAAAGGCAAGGATTCTATCTCTGTTTTAATTAAAATGACATCGTTAGGTTTATAGGATACTCCTCTAGCTTTTTTCAGTCCCCAGATTAATATGTTAGCATATTTTTGAAGCTGTTCTTGACTAAACAATTAAACCTCCTTTTTTAGTTCTTTGTTCAGATGATTTAAGATTTTAGCCAGTTTGTCATAAGAAGTTACTCCTATGTATTCAAAACGCAGTCTATCTGAGCTAAGACCAATGGCTTTTAGAGTGGTTTTGAGCATTTTTATCCGTCTTTTTTCTAAATAATTTCCCCATTGATGATGGCAATTTTTAGGTGGACATCCTGCCACGACAATAGCATCTGCTTTGTTTTGTAAAAGTATTTCCAAAGCTAATTCTGGAGACAAAGAAGCAGAGCATCTTATGCGGATAGAGCGCACATTTATGGGGATATTAAAGCCTTTGGGTCCTATTAGATCTGCTCCTCCATAGGCACACCAATAACACAAAAAGGTTACTATTCTGGGTTCGTCTGGTTTGGCATGTCTAAAAGCCTTGTCCACCATACTTAAAATTTGAGCATCTTCCAGGTTGCGCAGGGTAATGGCCTTTGATGCGCAGGCACTCACGCATAGACCGCATCCTTTACAGAAATGTGAGGCAATACGAAAATACGGCGGATCGTCTGATCTAATGATTGCTCCGTGAGGACACATGGGCAAACACAGTCCGCAATGAGAGCATTTGTCTTGATCTATCCAGGATACATATTTTTGGCTTTTGCCTTTGAGGGCTGCTGCTGCATTTAATCCCGCTTTGGCCCCAGAATCTATGCTATCCTGAACGTCTTTTGGTCCTTTGGCTGAACCTGCCAGAAATACCCGTTCTACCATGCTAATGCCCGGTCTTACTACTCTGGGGTGAAATTCTACAGGATAGCCAAAATCATCTGTTTGCAGGCCAAGTTGGGCCGCGAGTTTTACTTCTTCTGGCAAAAGAGGCTCTGCCAGAACCACTAAATCAGCTTCAAAAGTGCCGTCTTTGGTTTCTACTTCCAGCCAGTCTTCTCCAGAAATCTTGCGTACCTCGGTTTGAATAAATTCTACCCCTCTTTCGCGAGCTTCTTTTAAATAATATTCTCCATTTCGGCCTGTGGGACGTAAATTTTTGTACAGAACCGTTACTTCAGTGCCGATAAAAAAGGAAGACAATCTAAATACGTGTTTTAAGGTAATGGTGCAACATAGCTTTGAACAAAAGCCTACATCGTCTTTTTGACAAAGCACAAATACAATGCTGATAGGTGGTTTGCCAAAAAAACGATGGGCAACAAGACGTTCAAACTGGGTCAAAGTGATAACTCTAGGGTTTTCTGGAGATAACTGTTTGTATTTGTTTAATTTTTCAGGCTGGAAGCCAGTGGCTAGGACAATGCTACCTACGGTTTTGTGTAGGAATTTAGGCTCAGCAGAGAGGTTTATGGCCTGGGTAGGGCAGACCTTTTCACATTGTCCACATGCGGTGCAAATATTTTTATCAATAGTATAGGTATCAGGGAAGAGCAAAAAATGTCCTTTGCCTATGGCTTTTTTTTGGGTCAGGCCAAAATCAAAGGGATTAGGACCTTGTTCTGGACATTCTTCACTGCATTTGCCGCAAGAAATACAGAGCTGTGGGTTTACGTATTCTGGTTGTTTTAAAAGATCTACTTCAAAATTTTCCTCTTTTTTGTGCACGTTTATAACTTCGGTTTCTGTTAAAAGGCTTACTTTATCTGAGAATAGAGCGTCTCTCGCTAGCACTGGCAAAACGCATTCAGAAGTGCAAAAACTCTGCGAGCCTTCACTTTGCCACAAAAAAGGTACCTGACCCGTTAGCCCGCCAAGATGAGCTTTTTTCTCCACAATGGTGTGTTTAATGTTCATTTGCGACAGAGTTAGGGAAGTGCTTAGCCCTGCCACTCCGCCACCTATGATCAACACTTCTTGTGCCAGATTTTTGGTTTGTAAGGCTTTGGTGTTGGTGATAAGTTTGGTATGGGCCATGTGAAGCAGGTCTATGGCTTTATTGGTGATGTCGTCTTTAGATGCCTGTTTGTGCACCCAGGCACATTGCTCTCTTAGGTTGATAGTTTCAAAATATCCCTGATCTATTTGCAGGATTTTTAAAATCTGGCTAATTTTATCTTCGGAAAACGTGAGAGAAGAACGTTCAGAACAGCCTGCAAAGATAAATCTATTAAATTTACCTTTTAAGGCTTTCCAAAAACTATTGTTTTGTTTGCACAATAGATGGACCACGTCCACATACTGGACATGGTCTAGATTTTTAGCTTCTTGAGAAAGTTTTTGAAAATCTAGATATTTTTCCAAGCTATGACCACAGGTACAAAAAATAATACCTATTTTTTGGAGAGAATTGGTTTGATGTTTCATGATCTCATCCCCTTTTTTTAGATGCGATTAATTAATATGTATGTTTTGTTATTTTAACTCTAAACTTTTATATTCTTTGCATTGGCTAATTACAAAAGTTATACCTAATAGTTGTTTTTGGCAAGGTTGTGTAAATTTTCTCAAAAACTGCAAGGATGAAAAAAGAAGTGGGGAAGGTAAATGAAAAGAGAGAAACATAAAGGGCACAACAGGTATGCCCTTTATTTTTTAATTTAAAATTTCTTCAGGATATTTACATTGATTTTCCAGTCCAAAGGCCTGGCTTACTGGGGGGCAGGTAAGAATGCCTTTATACATGTTGAGTCCTTTTCTAAGATGGGGATCTTGTTTACATGCCTTTTCTACTCCCAGGTTGGCAATTTTTAGACCATATTTGATGGTTACGTTGTTTAAAGCAAAAGTAGAACTTCTGGCGTATGCTCCTGGCATGTTAGCAACGCAATAGTGGACGATATTTTCTTCTATAAAAATAGGATTATCGTGAGTTGTGGGACGGGATGTTTCTGCACATCCACCCTGATCTATGGCCACGTCCACAAAAACAGCACCGGGTTTCATTTTTTGTAAAATACTTCTGGTAATTATTTTAGGGGCCTTGGCTCCTGGGATGAGCACAGCTCCTATTACTATGTCTGCTTCTATTAGACAGCGCTCTAAGGTTACCGGATCGCTAAAACAGGTAAATACGTTGGCTGGCATAATGTTTCCAAGATGTTCCAGGGTATTGGTGTTAATGTCTAAAATAATTACTTTGGCCCCCAGACCTGCTGCAATACGGGCTGCGTTGCTACCTACTGTTCCACCTCCGATAACCACTACGTTGGCAGGAAGTACTCCTGGTACGCCAGTGGGTAACACGCCTCTCCCATGTTGAGGTTTGGCTAGATAAAAGGCAGCCATAAGAGCGCTCATTCTTCCTGCAACTTCACTCATGGGTTTTAAAAGGGGAAGATTTCCGTTGTCTTCCTGGACAGTTTCGTAAGCTATGGCAATAATTTTTTTTTCTAAACAGGTTTTGGTAAGGACCGCGTCTGCAGCAAAGTGAAAATAGGTGTATATAATTTGTCCTTCCTTCATAAGATCGTATTCTTGAGGCATAGGTTCTTTGACCTTAACGATCATTTCACTCTTATCCCAGACTTCTTCTGCTGTAGGCAAAATAGAGGCTCCTGCTGCTTTGAATTCTTCGTCACTGATGCCAGACCCCGTTCCTGCACCTTGCTGAATAAAAACTGTATGCCCCTGCTGGGTGTAAGCTTTAACAGCTGCTGGAGTGAGCCCTACACGAAATTCATTGTTTTTTACTTCTTTTGGACAACCAATTAACATCTAAAAATACCTCCTACGAATATTTTAACATCACGGGCAAACACCTGCCCTATGGTACGCATATTATTGTAAATAGGATGTTGGTCGAACGCTGTTCGCCCTCCAAACCCAATCACCAAGTATTAATTACTAATATTTTTTTAAGGCCCAACACGTAACGCTAATTTTTAGAGGCTATAATTGGAGAAAAAAGCAATGGCAAGAAAAAAAGACGGGATGGAAAAAGTTTTACTGCCTATTTGTCGTTTGGCACTACTCGAGATATAAGACCCCGTTGCAAAAATTAGCTATTTAAAGTCAAGCTAAATTTAGGTTTAGTTTTTTGTTTTTGATAAAAGCAACAAAGTTTTTGATAAAAACAACAAAACATAATACAAATATGTTGTAAAAGTGTTAAAAATACGCTTAAAGTACCCAATTCTGGGGTTATTTCCCTATTTTTAAAGCTGTTCTTTGAAAATTGACAGAATCCTCCATACCTTAAGAGCCATTTGTAGGCACGATGAATATTGAGACCGATAACTGACAAGATTATCTGAAAGGTATTTTGGAGATAACCTCGGCGGGATGTTTTGGCTAGGCCAAATTTATTTTTTAAATGGCTAAAGGTTGATTCTATTCCTGAACGCTGTTTGTATAAAGAAATTGTTTCTTGATCTTCGCTAAACATCCTTCTGCGGGTTTCTAGGTTGGGTTGATGCCATTGCCAGGAAATAACTGCTCTACGTTTGCTTAGCTTGACTGGACAACCTTCTAGGTGGTTACATTGCTCACACGTTTGTTTATCAAAATAAGATTTAGTCTTGCTTTCGGATGGTTTAATTTTGTTTTTTAGACATTTGTTACCCAGGGGACATTCTAACAATTCTTTGCCATCTTGAGAAACTTTAAAGTCCATTAACCCAAAACCTTCTGGAGCTTCTCCTGCTGGTGGACTTACTAGTTTAATGCCCTGTTGCTCTAACTTTTGCCTATTGGCTTCACTATCATAACCATTATCAGCTAAGGTTATTTCTGGTTGAATTTGCTTATTGGCCAATTTTTCAATACTTGTATGTAAAAGTTTCTGGTCAAGCACATCGGCTTTGGCCACTTCTACTTGGGTGATTAGCTTAGGATTGGGAATATCTTTGGACATTGAACACGTCTCCATTATGTTTAGTTTGTAGCCTGTTTGTTGATAATAACCATTATACTGAGCATCAGGATCGTGAGGATTTACCAGAGCTTCTCCTTTCTTTTCCAGAGTTACGCCTATTTTGACATCCTCACCATCTACTGTTATTTGTTCTTTAGCCAATCTGTGTAATAAATGAAAGGATTCTAGCTGATTAACCTTTTTGTGCTCTTTGAACATTTCAATTAAGTTTAAAATATCTTTGGCCATTTGGATAAGTTTATTTCCATATTCTGTAGGCTTACAGGAGGCAAACCAGTGATTATTTTCATCTTCAGGTAAATATCTGTTGCGAAGCTCTGTATCTATGCGGCTATAAATTCTTTTATGAGTTTTTTGTAACTCTGTTAAAAATTTTTGGATAGTGGTTTTAAATAATTCCAGTTTGGACATATTTTTAAGAGCAGTTTTCACTAAGGTGGAGTCAGTGCGCTGAATAGATAGGTCAATATTGAGTTTCTCTATGATGTTATTTAAGATAGAATCAAAGATTTCATAAGCCTGCCCCATTAACTTGGAGCGATAGTAATAATAAGTTCTTTCACACATATAGGCATTTTTAGGCAGGTCAAAAGCGAATCTGACCGCATCATTAAAGCAATAAGCTTCAATAGCTTCTGAGTCAGATAAATTTAGAATTTCCTGGATGCAAAACAAACCGATAACAGATTGAACGTCTTTAGTATTTCGTCCTGTAAAGGTAGAGAAAAATTTTTCCAGATGCTTAACAGGGATATAAGGCAGAATATTAAATCTAAAGTAATAGTAAATAGTTTTTTTTAAGGTATTTTAGATGTCTATCAGTAAGCCCAGGATAGAAATCAAATAAAGGTTTTTGGTTTCTGTTCTTATAGTATAACATTTCATCCTCCTTTTATATTAAAGGAGTTACTAACAAAAAATCTATCTCAATGTAACATATTTATTATATTATATCGAGATAGATTTTGAAGTTTTTGCAGTTGGATCATTAAAGAAGAAAAGAAGTTCTGTTTATGAAAAGTTAAATAAATTCAGATTGATAAAAAAAATCAATACTTAAAACTGGTTACAATTTGATAATTTAATCAAAAACACAAATTTTTTTTGAGCCTTTACAGTTACGTTTTTTTATTAGTTGATAACTGTGTGTTATTTGAATTTGTCACAGAATTGTAATAGACAATCTTTGAATTTAGCTTTACTTTTGACCTATTTCTTGTTAGACAAATTGTCCTATAATTTATAGGGAGGACTTGTATGGAGCCGAAGGATTATGAATTTTTTCGCAATTTGCTTTTAAATATGAAAAAAGAAATTCTTTCTAAAGGTGAGAGTACCTTGGAAGATATGAGTGAAGAAGTTGAAATATATGCAGATCCTGCAGATAGAGCTACTGCAGAAAGTGATAGGGCTTTTACTTTGCGGCTTAGAGATAGGGACCTAAAACTGGTCAAGAAAATTGACGAAGCCCTGTCCAGAATTGAAGATGGTACCTTTGGTATTTGTGAAGAATGTGGTGAAGAAATTGGTCTGGCTAGATTAAAGGCTCGTCCTGTTACTACTTTATGTATTCAATGTAAGAGCAAGCAAGAAGAAGAGGAAGCTCTTTTAAAATAGATCGTTAAGGATTGTTTTTAACCCTTTATGAGGGCTGTGTAGTGTTTCATTTTTAAGCTATGGAAGCTAATTTTTGTAGATATGTTTTGTCTCATCTAAAATCAAAATTAATCTGCTCCAGATTAGAAAAGATTTACAATCCCTATCCAGAGTTGTGGACGTTTAGATTTTCCTCCAAGACTTTTCTCTATTTTTATGCCTCTCGCAAGAGAGGTTTTTTTGTTTCTGGTTCAATTAAATTGGACAATCCAGCTACTCCTTCTGCCTGGGTTATGCGTCTTAGAAAATTGTTTTTGAATCGGTTTGTAAAGGACGTAAAATATTTTTGGCCCAGGAGAGTTATATGCTTAGATTTTGGAGAGCATTTTTTAAAATTAGAAATAGGGTTGCAGCCAGAGGTAGTCCAAGAAATTCAATTTGACCAGGTTATTTGGCCAGAGCTTTTAGAAATAGATAAAAAACAAGATGTTTATAGAGATTACCCTCAGATAACTCCTCCTTTGCGTGCCTATTTAAAGAAATTGTCTTTAGCTGAGCAAAAGGATTTTTATCAAAGGCTACAACAGGGTAAAATTGATAAGTTTTATGTTTATGAGGACAAAATTTTGTTGTGGCCAGATCAAGGCAAGTTGTTGTTTGTGACTCAGGATCTGGAACAGGCCCTAAATGTGTGGGGGGAGCTTCAGTTAAGAACTCTGGTAGCCCATTTTGAATATTCGGAAAAACAGGGGCAGGCCAGAGTAAAAAGATTAAAAAAGACTTTAAAAAAATTAGAGCAGGATTTAGCCTTACAAGAAAAACGAATTCAACAGGAAAAATGGGGACGCTTATTACAGGAGAATTTATATCAACTGGATAAAAAGGGAAAGTTATCAGAAGTATGTCTGGTTGATGAAAATGGGAACAAGGTTTGTATTCCTCTGGATAAAGAATTAACTGTGTTAGAAAATATGGAAAAGTTTTTTGCTCTGGCTAGAAAAGGAAAAAGAGGTTTAAAGGCCATTGAAAAGAGAAAGAAGGAAATAGAGCAGGCTATTTTAGAGGCCAATGAGCAAAAACAGCAGCTATCTCAGATAAAAGAAAAAAAAATTTATTTGCCCAAAAAATATCAAGGACTCCAAGTTAGTGTTTTCGTGTCTTCTGATGGTTTTTTGATCTTAAGAGGCAAAAATAGTCAGGCCAACCATAAACTCTTAACTATGGCCAGTGATTTTGACTTTTGGTTTCACGTAAAAAATGGGCAGGGGGCTCACGTTATTTTGCGCAGAGACAATAAAGATCAGTTTGTGCCTGAAAAAAGTTTAAAAGAGGCAGCCTGTTTGGCAGCCTTGGCCAGTTTTCAGAAACATTCTGATCGGGCCGAGGTCATGTGTACAGAAGTCAAATACGTGCGAAAAGCAAAAGGCCTTGCGCCTGGGCAGGTACTGGTAGATAAAGTTTTACATTCTTTTAGAATTGAGATAGACCAAAATTTGGAACAACGTCTAAAATGGAAATAAAGGATTAAGTATGAGGGACTTAGAAAATTTTTGTAATAATTTGCAAAATAAAATTTACCAACAAACCGCCCAAGAATTTGGTCAGGAATTCGTAAAAAGATGGATAAATCCTCAATTTGTGGGTAAACTTGAAAGTTATACCCACAGGGCCAAAGTAAAACCCAGTTGTGGAAGTGTGTTAGAATTTTATCTGCACGTAGAGCAATCCAAAATAACAGATATTTCTTTTTATACGGATGGTTGTGGGTCCGATTTTGTCTGCGCAGAGGTTGCCTGTGAATTGGTAAAAAACAAAGACATAGACTGGGCTCTTAATTTAACCCCTCAAGATATTTTAGCAGTTATTCCCAAATTGCCGTTAGAAAAACACGGAGCTCTATATCCTCCAGTAAAAGCCATAAAACAGGCTTTAACCTAATTTTGGGGATAATTAAGACAGAAAGGGTTGTCTGACCTATCAGGCTAACCGTCAATTGTGACTATAGACTTTTTAACCCGCAAAAAGTTCTAGCTTTTTGTTTTTAGCCAACCACAGCCTGGAATTGTTTCTAATTAGAACGCATTTAGCCACGAACTAATTTTTGAGGCAATCTCTTTGCTCGAGAGGGGAAGTTAAGATTAAGTGGATTTTTTCTGCTTTTGAATGGCGTTTTCCACATCTTGAACAACTTCTTGATAGTCGAGAGGTTCTCCTGCTTTGTAAAGTCCCACTATAGCATTGATTTCTCTTTGAATAAAAGGTTTTTCTAGGTTGAAGTACGACTCCCAGCATTTGATAGCTTGTTCTAAATCCCCCTCATAGGCAAAACCAAGTCCTTTGTAGAGCAGACAAAAAGGTTCCCTTGGTTTTACTTCTAAAACTTTATCAAAGTATTCTCTAGAGTTGTCAAATTCGTGTAATCTAAAATAGGCATAAGCACACTTTTTTAGTATTTCTAGGTCAAGATTTTTTTCCTGCTTTAAGGCTGTTTTGTACAGTTTTATAGCTTCCCTATAACTGCCTTTGGACAAAGCTTTATCTGCTTTTATCAATACTGGACTTAGGCCTGTAAAGGCATTGTCTTTTTTTCTTATTTTTTTAAACAGACCTGTTAAAAAATCCCTTCTGGAGACCTTTGCCATGTCAATTACTCCACCCCTACAATGGCGATATTGTGTTCATTTGCTTTTTGCAAGCTTTGATCTAAATCAAAAAACAAACAATTTTTAGCCTCAAAAAATAGGGCAGAGGCTTTGATTTTTATCATCGTATGGATAGTTTCCAGCCCCAGGGCTGGCATGTCTATCCTCCTATCCTGACCTGGTTTAAAAGCTTTTAAGACAATACAACCAGGGCCTGCCAGATCGCCTGCTCTTTGTATGGTGGCATTGGTGCCTTCTATGGCTTCTACAGCTATAACTATTTTCTCCTTTACTACCAGACATTGACCAATGTCTAATTTTCCAATTTTTTTTAAGATAGGCCAACCAAATTCAAAGGAGGCCAGCTCGTTTGCTGTGGGCTTTCTAAAAGAAAGTACTCCTTTGGGCGCTATTAAGTGGGGAACAAATTTTTCTATGCCGATAACGTTTAGATTTTCGCTTTCAAATTCTGAAATAAGGGCTTTAAACAGGGCAGCATCATTGAGGCTTTTTAGTTTAAATAATAACTTAGCAGCCCTAAAGTCTGGCCTTAGACTGAGGGCTTTTGGTTTGTTTATAGGACCAGCAAAAATTACTTCTTTTACCTGATGTTTTTTGAAAAAGTTTATAACCTTTCCCAGTTGACCCAATTTGACCCATAGAAATTTATCTACACAAGAGGACAATTCAGGTTCTGTATGTCCTTTAAAGCCTACGCAAATTACCTGATAATTTTGTTTTTGCGCGTTAGTGGCAATTAAAAAAGGGAATTGGCCACCTCCTGCAATAAGTCCTAACCTACGCATTTGTCTTTGGAAAAGGAAATAATACCGCGTTTACTGTTTTGGACAAAATTAACCAGTTTTACAATGCTTTGGTACTGACCAAAATTATTTAAAATTTGTTGTAAGGCCTCTTTTTGGCTAAGGTTAGCCTGCCAGAGCAGGTGAGAGGCCTTTTTTAGGGCTTGAATTTCTTCTTTGGAGAAACCCTTTCTCTTCAAGCCAATGATATTGGGACCAAACGCTTTGGCCCTTTCTCCTGCTACTAACATATAAGGCGGCACGTCTTGAGCAACACCAGTTTTACCGCCGATGAACACGTGCTCACCAATGTGCACAAATTGATGTACTGCAGACAAGCCACCGATAACTGCATAATTGTCTACTTGCACATGGCCTCCTAAGGTAGCACAATTGGCCATAATAACGTTGTCCCCTATCAGACAGTCGTGGGCCACATGCGTATAAGCCATAAAAAGACAGTTGGAGCCTACTTGAGTCTTTCCGCCTCCTTCTGCAGTGCCTCGGTGCAGTGTGGTGTATTCTCTAATTTTGTTATTATCACCAACAATCAACCAGGTTTCTTCGCCAGCAAATTTTAAATCCTGCGGTATTTCCCCTACAAAAGCGTAAGAAAATACGTGATTGTTTTGACCTAATTGGGTAAAAGATTTGATCTGAGCAAAAGCATCTATTGTGCAATTATCACCTATGATAGCCTTTTCTTCTATGATTACATAAGGACCTATTTTAATGTTTGTACCAAGCTCAGCTTTTGGATGGACAATTGCAGTTGGATGTATAGTAACAGACACTATTTATCCTCCCTAGGAACAATTGCAGCTGATAATATTCCTTGAGCCGCTATTTCTCCATTAACTATGGCTTTACCACTCATTTTCCAGAGGTTTAGTTTGTGTTTTTCGTAATAAACTTTTAATATTAAGGTGTCTCCTGGAAATACAGATTTTCGAAAACGCACCTTTTCCATCCCTGTGAATAAAAATATTTTGTTATCTACAGCTTCTGGAATACTTTTCATTACCAGAATACCGCCTGCTTGCGCCAAGGATTCTAAAATCATCACCCCAGGCATTACAGGGTAAGAAGGAAAATGTCCTTGAAAGAAAGGTTCGTTAATGCTTACACACTTTAGGGCTTTAATGTAATTAAAAGCTTGGTATTCTAAAACCCTATCCACCAGCAAAAAAGGATAACGATGGGGAAGTAAGTCTAAGATGTCTTTACTTACGATCTCTCCTTGCACTTGATCTAACATACATTACTCCTGAACTTTTGTTTCCAGTTCTTTTACCTTTTCTTCTAATTTTTTGATTTTTTTATACAATTCTGGCAGTTTAGGCAAAATAAGAGAACTTCTTAAAAAGGTTTTATGAGGCATAGAAGGCGTGCCTCCTACATCTGTTTGGGGTGGTATGTCTTTACCTACCCCAGATTGAGCAGCTACCCTGCACCCATCTCCTAGGTGCAAATGTCCGGCAATCCCCACTTGTCCTCCCAGAATAACTTGTTTGCCCAAAACAGTACTACCGGATATACCCACCTGGGCAACTATTATAGAATTTTCACCTACTTGAACATTGTGAGCGATTTGCACGAGATTATCTATCTTTGTTCCAGCTCCAATTTTAGTTTCTCCAATGGCAGCCCTGTCAATAGTGGTGTTGGCACCTATCTCCACGTTGTCTTCTACCACTACCTTGCCAATTTGAGGAAATTTTTCCAACCCGCTTTGTCCCTGGGCAAATCCAAAGCCGTCACTACCCAAAACCGTGCCTGCATGAATGATGACATTATTACCTATTTTGGTGTCACAAAGTAGAGAGACGTTAGGATAAATAGTGCATTGTTCTCCAATTTCAACTCTTTCTCCAATGTAAGATCCAGAAAAGATGACTGTATTGGCTCCTATTTTTACACCTTCTCCTATGTAAACAAAAGGATAAACGGTCACAGTGGGATCTATTTGGGCGGTGGAATGGATAAAAGCTAGTTCACTGATCCCTCTGAAGGTCCCTTGGGGCCTAGCAAACAATTGCACAACTCTAGCAAAATCAAAGTAAGGATTGGAGCTTATGAGGGCAGAAGAAACTTGGGATGCAAATTCTGAAGAGACTACAACTGCCCCTGCTTTAGTAGTTTTTAAGTGGGGTACATATTTGGGATTAGCTAAAAAGCTTAACTCATCCTTTTTAGCTGCTTCCAGAGTATTTACCCCTCGAATTTCTTTATCTTCTCCTTTAAGCTCTAAATTAAGATATTTTGCTATTTCTGATAAAAGCATTATTTTTTACCTGTTTTCTTTTTGTGTTTATTTCTCCAGGCTCGATTTAATTCTGCCATGATCTGATTGGTTATGTTGATCGCATCTGTAGTGTATAAAAGGCCACTGGCCCTCATGTCCCAGATGGCAGTATAATGATTTTTTTCTGCATATTGTTTTATTACATCTGCTAGCATTTGAATGATGGGGCGACTTAACTTTTGTTCTTCTATTTTTATTTTTCTTTGATAAGCCTGCCATAGATCCTGAAAATCTCTAAGCTTTTTTCGAAATTCTAACTCTTTGTCCTGTTTTGCTTCCTGGCTTAACACCAGGGCTTGTTTTTGCAATTCTTCTCTTAGAGACTGGAGTTCTTTTTTTTGTTTATCCAGTTCTTTTTTCATTTTTGCGGTTTTTTTCTTAAGGGTTTCAAAGGCCTCTTTACCGGGATCAGATTGAGAAATTACTTTTTGCATGTCTATGACCCCTATTTTGGTCTGAGCCAGGGCAAGACCTGTCCAAAACAAAAACAAACTTGCCAAAACTACTCCACTAATACATCTTTTCATAGTTAACTCCTTTTAGCTAATGTTTTTTTACCAAACGGCCACAAGGACCATCGTATTGCTTTACCCCTCATTTAGTGCCTTAGTCCCAAACTGACCTCTCAAAGGTTGTTTTTGAAAGTTAGGGGTTTTTAATAAAATTGTCCAATACTGAATTCTAATTTTTTCGGTCTTTCTCCGTCAAGTTTGTCCAAAGCATAACCAAATTCTAAACGCAATGGTCCAAGAGGAGAATACCAGCGAATACCAGTACCCACACTTCTATACAGCTTAAAATCCACATCGTGATCTTCATCCCATGTATTTCCAGCATCAAAAAAGAACAAGCCCAAAATTTGCAACTCTTTGTTGATGGGAAAGAGAAGCTCGTAGTTAGTAAAAAATTCTTTATTTCCTCCTTTATAATCTCCATTATCATACTTGGGAGCGATTTCTCGCCCGGGGTAGCCACGAATAGAATTTATCCCCCCAAGGTAAAAACGCTCAAAAGAGGGCAATGGTTCATCCCCGTTTTTAGTAAGATATCCCAGTCTATAATGCCAGTGAAAGGTTAAATTTTTAAAAACAGGTTTGTACCAACTAAAATCATAAATCGTTTTTATAAAGTTGTCATTTCCACCGAGTAAACCACCTGCGTATTCTAAGGTAAGAGTATTTTTAGTCCCTTTAGAAGGATTTAACAACCTATCTGTAGTATCTCTGGTAGCCCCAATGGTAAAGACACTGGCCCAATTGTTGCCTTCCATGTCTTTAATAGTTTGATCTGCATCCGTATCCACATCAGTTATGGTATATTGCTCAATTTTATAACTCCAATATAAATTGGTGTATTCTCCTAACGGATAGGCAAAGTTGAATTTACTACCTATGGTTTTCTTTTTGTAGTTAAAAAAATCATCTTTTTGTCTATAAACAGATAGCCCTACTCCCAGTTTACTGTCCTGATAATGAGGATTCCAGAAAGAGGCTACATAACTGGTGCTTTTGCCGCTAAAACTTCCAGAAAGAGAAATGCTGTAACCTTTGCCAAATAAATTTCGTTCCTGTACAGATGCTGTAAAAAATAGCTTTTCATAAGATGAGTAGCCTGCTCCAGCAGTGAGCATGCCCGTGGGTTTTTCTTTTACTTTTACTATAAGATCCATTTGGGCAGGATTGTTGGTAGGCACGGTTTGAATGTCAACAGTGTCAAAATAATCCAGTTTATTTAACCTAACGTTAGATCTTTTTAATTTTTTTCCACTAAATAAATCACCATCTGCAAGCCTCATCTCTCTTCTGATAACATTGTCCCTGGTGTATTCATTCCCTTCTATAAGAACTCGTCTTATATAGACTTTTTGTCCTTTACTAGGTATGTAGGTAATAAAGACTAATTGTTTTTTAGGATCTGTTTTAATCTGGACATCGCAATCTGCAAAAGCATAGCCATAATTGGTATAATAATCAGCAATAGCCTGTAAGTCTTTTCTAAGCACAGACCGGTCAAAATATTTATGCTCTTTTGCATATTCATCCATTTGAATAATGTTCAAGAGATCTTTTTCTGGAAAAATAATATCACCTGCAAACTTTACTCCACCTACTCTATATCTGTTTCCTTCTACTACGTTAAAGGTGATGTATATACCGTCATTTTTAAATTTTACTTCTGGTTTACCCACCCGTGCGTTGATAAACCCTCTGTTAGCGTAATAAGCCTCTAGGGCAGCAGCATCTCTATCCAAAAGCTCTTCTTTTAAGATGCCAGAACCTGTTATCCAGGAGAAAAATCCTCTTTCTCCTAGAGCCAATTGATCTTTAAGTTCATCCGGATCGATTTGTTTAGCTCCTTTTATAGTGATTTTTTTGATGTATAGCTTTGGTCCTTCTTTAATTTTAAAAATTAAACGAGCCTGTTTATTATCTACGGTTTCTATTTTATAAGAGACCTGCACTTTATAATACCCCTTTTTCTTATACAAGGCTCTTATCTTTTCCAGGTCTTCAGCCAGAATGGAAGGATTTAGCACAGTTCCAGTTTTAGTAGAAATAGTAGATAAGATATCATCTTCACTAATAGCTTTAGCTCCTTCTACAGAAATTGCTTTTATAAGAGGTTTTTCTTTAACCTTGATGATAATTTTTTTGCCTTCAGGTGTATCCTGGACCAAAAAACGAATGTCATCAAAATAGCCTAATTTGTAAAGAGATTTTAGATCCTGATTTAATTTTTTAGCATCAAAGATATCGCCTTTTTGGGTATGTAAGTGGAGTAAAATTACTTCTTTATCAAGGATTTTATTGCCTTCCACCTCGATACTAACTATTTTTTCTTTTTTCAAAAGCTCTAATTTTATATTTTTTGTCAGTTCATCCACTGCAGGTAGTAAATTAATAAGTCCTTTTTTTACCACGAAAAAAGCTTTAGGAGATTGAGTACCATAGGCATCTACTAGCCGAGTATCAATGCTTATGGTCTGTCCTACTTTGTTAAAACTACCATAAAGACCATAAGATGCATTTAGCAAAAGGGATAAATCTTTTACCGTGTCTATATCCAAATAATTTATATTTTCTTTTTCCAGAAGATTGTCCACTGTTTTTAAGTCTATTACTTTAAAACCTTTTTTCTCTAATCTGCTTTTTATAAGAGCTGGTAAATCTTTTTTTAGATAAGATAAATTTTGATCCGCATTTATTTCAAAGGGAAAGACAGCTATGGTTATTTTTTTGGCCAGACATAACTGAGGTAAAACTAAAAAAGATAAAATAAAACCAGAAATCAAAGTTAAAAATTTGAGTTGAATACATTTAATTTTCATACAAATGTCCTGTCCTTAAAAAATATTTTTTTTGCATCAGGTTAGCTAAGGCCAGATTATGGGTTACTATAATTAAAGTAGTACCTATTTCCTGATTTAAAGTGCAAAGAAGTTTTCCTATTTTTTCTCCATTTTCTTCGTCTAGATTGCCCGTTGGTTCGTCTCCTAAAATAACTTCTGGTCTCAATAGAATAGCTCTGGCAATGGCAACGCGTTGTTTTTCCCCGCCGGAAAGCACAGGTATAGAAGCATTTAGTTTGTGCTCCATACCTACCAGAGTCAATGCTTCTTGAGCCAGAGAAAATACGTGTTTACGCTTCATACCCTGGATAATGCCCGGTAAAGCAACGTTTTCCA
Organism: Desulfonauticus sp.; assembly: GCA_030950395.1. Classification (GTDB taxonomy): domain Bacteria; phylum Desulfobacterota; class Desulfovibrionia; order Desulfovibrionales; family Desulfonatronovibrionaceae; genus Desulfonauticus. The sequence continues at coordinate 43,635 of JAUZRP010000066.1, forward strand.
GGACGTTTAATTCTGGTAATAAATGATGAAATTGAAACACAAAACCAAGTTTTTGATTTCTAAACACGGCTTTGTCTTTTTCAGATAAAGTATGTAAGTTTTTATTGGTAAAAAACACCTTTCCTCTGGTGGGAGTATCTAAGGTGCCCATTAGGTGCAGTAAAGTGGATTTACCACACCCAGAGCTGCCTAGTATTGCTATTCTCTCTCCTTTGTGAATAGTTAAGTTAATGTCTTTTAGCACAGTTATTTGCTCTGTGCCAGAAACAAAAGTTTTTTGCACGTGTTCCAATTTATATAAAATCTCAATAGTTTTATTTTTAGGATTATCTGGTTGTAAGTTTTGGCAATTATCTATCATTTATTTTTTTAAACCTTAAGATATTTTATATTTTAATTTTATTCATAACGTAGAGCAATCGCTGGTTCTAATTTGGCAGCTTGTTTTGCTGGATATAGTGTGGCCAAAAAGCAAAGAAAAATTGCTGTACAACCAATGATAATTAAATCAGAATATTTTAATAAAATAGGTAAATGATCGATATAATATACGCCTTTTGGTAATTTTATAAATTGATATTTTTTTAACAAAAAGCAAATACTAAGTCCTACTATATAACCTAAAAATGTTCCAATTATTCCAATAACTATTCCTTGGAACATAAATATTTTCTTGATGCGTTTGGGAGTTGCTCCCATAGATATCATTACGGCAATATCTTTTGTTTTTTCTGTGACGAGCATAATTAAAGCAGTTACAATACTAAAAGTGCCAACTAGGATAATCATGGACAAAATAATGCCCATAGCTGTTTTTTCTAGTTTTAGAGCAGAAAATAGATTTTTGTTCATTTCTATCCAGTTGCGGGTATAATAAGGATAACCAAGCTGTTCAAGGATTTTTTTAGCCAGTAAAGGGGCCTTATAAATATCAAACACTCTTACTTCCAGAGCTGTAATGCTATTTTTCTTTAGCCCTAGCATTTTTTGGGCCTGTCTTAAGGAAATATAGCCAAGGGAAGAATCGTATTCGTACATACCAGTGTTAAATATGCCAATTAGTTCAAAGGTAACAATTTTGGGTGTAAAACCTATACTGGTTTTTTTGCTGCTAGGAGCTAGGATGTTGACTTTGCTGCCCAGAGTTAGGCCTAATTGAGACACGAGTTCTTTTCCCAGAATAATGCCAGGGAAAGGAGAGCTTTGATCTAATCTTGCAATGTTGCCTGCTACTAAGGTTTTGGATAGTTCAAATACTTTTGCGTCTTGGGGTCTGATGCCTCGTAAAATAAGTCCTTTTACTCCACCTGGGCCACTGGCCATAACTTCACTGTATAAAAAAGGAGCAACGCTTTTTATTCCTTGAATTTTTTTGGTTAGTTGAATTATCCGACTATAGTTTTGAATAGGTCCAGTGTAACTGCCTATTATAATGTGGGCATTTACTCCCAAAATTTTGTTTTCTAAATTTTGGCTAAAACCATTCATTACTCCAAGCACAATAATGAGGGCTGCTACTCCCAGGGCCACTCCTAAAATAGAGATAATCGTAATAATGGAGATAAAACTTTGTTTTTGTCTGGTTAACAGGTATTTTTTGGCAATAAAAAGTTCAAAATTCATTAGGCCTTAACCTGTAGGTCTTAACAAGGGGAATAAGATGACTTCCCTGATGGACGGCGAATTGGTCAATAACATTACCAGACGGTCAATACCTATTCCTTCGCCACCAGCAGGGGGCATACCGTATTCTAGGGCACGGATATAATCTTCGTCCATAAAATGGGCTTCTTCATCTCCTGCTTCTTTTTCTTTGACTTGCTCCAAAAATCTTTGACGTTGATCAAAGGGATCGTTTAGTTCTGAAAAGGCATTTGCCATTTCCCTGCCACTAATAAAGAGCTCAAAACGGTCGGTAATGTCAGGATTTTCTTCATTTCTTCTAGAGAGGGGGGATATTTCTGTGGGGTAATGGTAGATAAAATGAGGCTGAATTAGTTTGGGCTCTACTAATAAGTCAAACAACTTGGCTTGAATTTTGCCTAATTTTTCTCCTTCTACAACTTTTTCACCTAGTTTTTTAACTAAGGCTTTGGCCTTTTCATAATCTTGATATTCAGCAGGGGAGAGATTGCCTATTTTTTCTAGGGATTCGTAAAAAGATAACTTTTCCCAGGGCGGGGTTAAGTCTATCTCGTGTTCACCATAAGGTATTTTCATGGAGCCGCAAATTGCTTTGGCCAGAGAAGAAAATAGCTCTTCGGTTAATTCCATTAAAATTGTAAAATCAGCATAGGCCATGTAAAATTCTAACATGGTAAATTCAGGATTATGCTGGGTAGATATGCCTTCATTTCTAAAATTTCTGTTTATTTCATAGACTCGTTCAAAGCCACCCACTAGAAGTCTTTTTAAATACAGCTCTGGAGCAATGCGTAAGTAAAGCTGCATGTCCAGGGCATTGTGGTGAGTAATGAAAGGTCTGGCCGTAGCCCCACCCGGAATAGGCTGCATCATAGGGGTTTCTACTTCTAAAAAACCTCTCTCGTCCAAAAACGATCTTATAAAACGCACTATTTTGGAACGTTTGATAAAAATTTCTTTTACCTTGGGATTGACGATAAGATCTACATAACGTTGCCTATAACGCAACTCCACATCTTTTAGACCGTGATATTTTTCTGGTAAAGGACGTAAGGACTTGGTAACTAGTTCTATGTCTTCTGCTTTTATGGTTAATTCGCCAGTTTTGGTTTTAAATAATGGTCCTTTAACGCCAACAATATCCCCTACGTCAAATTTTTTAAAGATATTGTATTTTTCAGTCCCTAAAATATTTTTTTGCGCAAAGACTTGAATTTTACCAGAGTGGTCCTGAATGTGAAAAAAAGTAATTTTACCAAAAGAGCGCAGAGCCATTATCCTGCCGGCTACAATAAAAACTCTATCCAATTCTTCCAGTTCTTCGTGAGATAAAGTTTGGTATTGTTCTAAAATAGGTTTGATGTCGTGTTTTTTTCTAAATTTGTTGGGATAAATGGGTATCCCCTGCTTAAGAAATTGCTGGGCCTTTTCTTTTCTAGCCTGGATTAACTTGTTTTCATCTTGATGAGATTTTTGTTGCGTGCTCAATTTTTCTCCTCTCAGACATCTTGCAAAGTTAGACTTTGCAAGGAATTTTACGGTATTATAATATTATGGTATGAGAACAAATTAGCTTAAAAGCTCAATCTTTGCTTGGCTGAAGTTTAAAAAAATGAAAATTTGATAGTTATTTGAATTTTGTATAGCAGTCAAGCATGGATTATTGGGTTTCCAGTGCCAAGGGAGCCAATCAATGATAGTAATTAGTGGATAATTTTTTGGATTGGAGCTGAGAACATAAGTCTTTTTACTGTTATAACTGCAAAAGCTAGAGATTTGTATTTTTGATTAAATTGTTAAATTGCAACCAGCTTAACTTATTGAAAAAATTTTATTAAACTCGGACTAAGTACTTAAAACAATTTTTGCAGCTGGAGCGTTTAAGAGATGAGAAGTTTGCTAAAGAAAGGGTTTGAGGATGAAAACAAAGATAAGGCTTGGAAGCAAGTTAGTTACTTTAATTTCTTTTAGCTGCAATAGATTTATTCCAAGACCAATAATTAGTACTCCCCCTACAGCAGTAAGTTGGTTAATGAGGGCAGGGGTAAAAAATGGTTGGAGCATTGCTGCTAGTAAAGTTAAAGTCGTTTGGTAAATAAATAAAGGAATGACAGAAAACAATACCCCCACGCCATAGGATGCACTAAGAGCTATAGCTGTAAATCCATCTAATGTGGCTTTGGTATAAAGAAGAGCGTGGTTGTTGTTTATTCCTTCTTCTAAAGCACCTAAAATAGTTAGGGAGCCTATACAAAAGATAAGAAAAGCAGTTAATAAGCCCTGGGTAAAATTAGGTGCGGATGTTTTACACTTTTGTTTTATCTTCTCACTTACAGAGATAAATTTATCTTCTAGCTGTAATAGTTCTCCTAGTATGGCCCCGCCTAATAAAGAGAAGATTAAAAAGATTAGATTAACGAATTTTAAGGCCATTTGCGTCCCTATAAGCAGGGTACATAGGCCAATGGCTTGCATTACTGTAGTATGAATACGGGAAGGTATGCATTTGTGGAAAAATATCCCAATTAAACTGCCACAAACAACAGTTAAAACGTTTACTAAAGTGCCTAGAGGTAAAAAGAAATGTGTCACTTGCAAAGTATCTATACGGTAATTAGAGGTATTATTTTAGCCCTTTTTCTTTTAAAAAGGGTGCATATCTTCTATCTGTTACACAAATATGATTAGCTAACCAAGTTTTTAGAAAGCTAGCTAGGTTGTAATAAACATTTTTTTCTCCTTTTTCGATGCGCTCCTTAAACTCTAGCACCTGAGCAACCAGTTTTTCGTGGATTTTTTTGTGGATTTCTATTTCAGGATAACCATATTTTGCAAAAAATTGTTCTTCTGTTTTGAAATGGGTGGCAGTGTATTCTATTAATTTTCCAATGAGTTCGTTTAGGTCTTGAGGAGAGACTCCTTGAAGCAGTTTTTTGTGAAATTGATTTACCATTTCTACTAGTTTTTTGTGCTGTTGATCAATTGCTTTTATGCCTAATTCAAAAGCTGGCCCCCAAGAGATGATGTTTTCATCTTTTGAAGTTGCACCAACTTTTGATCCTTTTAAAGCCAACCATTTAAAAAATAAATCTATAATTTGACTTAAGTAGGGTTCTATGTTGGCATTGTAATAATCAAAGATCTCTTTGTGGGTTTTGTTTTCTAAAAACAAATTATCTAACTCTTTGGCACTGGTGTGGAGTTTGTGGTGGATAGGTTTTAATTCTTGGAGCAGTTTTTCTTCTTCTGTTGTATCTGGTTGATAGTTGTTTAAAAATTTACCTAGTTCACATTTACTGGGATCTTTTTCTATTTCTGGAGGGATATTAGTAAGCACGCTGCTTAAAAAAATATTCCCTCTCCAACGCAAGTGGGAGAATAATATAAGTTTTATTTTGGTAGTGATAGGCAGCAAGTCTGATATGACTCGGTTGTCAATGTTGGGATCTACTTGTACTAAAGAAAGCAGAATATCTTCTTCTTGAACAATATTGGCAATACAGTTGTTGGTGAGCTCTAGATCGTCTCGTATAGCTGCAAATTCGTTGGAATGATTGAGCAAGTTTTCAGCGTGTTCGCTTACTTCCTGCACCACGCTGACCGTATTTTGAATGTTATTCCCAAGATCAGCTATGGTCACGGATTGCTCCTCACTGGCACTGGCTATTGTGTTGGCATAATCATTTAGCTCTTCCACTATGTTTGAAATATTGCCCATTTCTTTTACTGCCTTTTCTACATCAGCCTGGATGTGATGAATTATTTGAGAAATTTTTTCTGTAGCCTCTGCTGTTTGTCTAGAAAGTTCTTTAATTTCATTGGCTACAACGGCAAATCCTTTGCCAGCTTCACCAGCTCTAGCTGCTTCTATGGTGGCATTTAGAGCCAAAAGGTTTGTTTGCTCTGCAATTTCATTAATCAAGTTAGTTACTTCACTGATTTGTTTAGAGCTTGCGGCCAACTTGTTCATAGTTTCTCTGGCAAAATTAATATTTTGTGTGGTCTCTGAAGCCTTTTCTGCTGTTTTTTGAATGTTTTGGGCAATTTCTTGAGCTGCTGTGTTGAGATCCCGCATGGCATTAGAAATAAGTTCTATGTTTTGAGAGGCTATTTCAGAGGATTCTTTCAAATCTTGAGCCATTCGCTCTGTTTCTTCACTGTGGAGTAAGATATTCTTTTCACATTGAGTGATTTTGCCCGAGGCTGTAGAAAGTACGCTGTTTTCTATGTTGAGGGTATGAAATTGGCCAGAGATATAAGCTGCTACGGCATTGGCAGCTTTCACTGTTTCTTGCAGGGGACTTTTTCCTTGAACAGAAAGGTATCTTTTAAAGTGTCCTTCTTGAATTTCCTCTAAAAAATGAGTTAATTCTTGGATCTGAGAGTGTTCAGAAACAAGGGAATTGGGTTGCTCAAAAGTATCTTTATTTGAGGAAAATAGTTTTTTTAAAAACGAACTCATGTTGCCTCCATTTGTTTTATGTCTGTGCCATGGAAAAGTGTTTACTTCTAAAATAATGAGATATTTTTTTTAAGTAAAATAATTATCAATTATAAAGAGATAAACTTAAAAGTCAATGTTTTCTATTACTTCTGTCTGGACTAACGCAGAAAAAATTTTTAAAAAAATTTAAACGTAGTTAGTAACCAAAAGTTTTTTGACCGCAAATTGTGGTTAATTTGGGGGGTAGCGTTAATCGTTAAAAGTATAGTTAAAAACAGATATTTTTGAGGCAATGTCTGGCAAAAAGGAAAAATTTGATGTTATTGTGGTGGGACTTGGACCTGGGGGAAGTGTGATTGGTTATTTACTGGCTTTGCAGGGATTTAAAGTTTTGGGCATTGATTATAAACAGTTTCCCAGGTTTAAATTGTGTGGGGGATTAATTACTTTAAAGACTCAAAAGATTATTAATCAAATTAAGCCTGGAGCTTTAGAAGAATTAGAGAGCAAAAAAATTATATTTTTTTCCAGTCCCAGATATGGGATAGGATTTCCTGATGGTGTTATTTATAGAAATAACTTACAAGCCTGTTTTAAAATAGTAGATAGAACTTCTTTTGATTTTTATTGGTACTCGTGCTGTAAGCAGAGTGGGGCAGAGGTTGTGGTGGATAAGGTTGTAAATGTTGATGTTGAGAATAACGCAGTGAGGTTGGCCTCTGGTCGAAAATTTTTTGCCTCCTGTATAATTGGGGCTGATGGGGTTTTTAGTGTTGTGCGTAAAACACTTGCGAGACAACAATTTTTAAAGAACTATAGCGAGCCTGGCCTAGCAATTGCCCTAGAAACTTTTGTCTCTAGGCTAGATTTCCCTTACTTTCCACATATTTTTTTCGCTAATATTCCAGAAGGATATTTTTGGATTTTCCCTCATAAACAAGGTTATTGTGTTGGAGTCTTAAGTGCTAAATTAACTGGTCAGGAATTGAAAAAATATTTTTTTGACTTTTGTCGAAAAAAACTCAATATAAGCCCTACTCGTTTGTTTGGTGCCTATCTTCCTTATGGCAATTTTACTCTCAATTCTGGGTACAAACAGTGCTTTTTAATAGGAGATGCAGCAGGATTGGCAGATCCGCTTCTTGGGGAAGGAATATTCTATGCTTTTAAAAGTGCTTTTATTTTAGCCAAAAGTTTTAGTTGTTTTCCAGATTTTGAACAAATAAGAAAGAGATTTTACATAGAAATAAGTCAAGAGGTAAGAGAATTTAAGGCTGCTTTTTGGTGGAGAAAAATTTTTTTTACTCTTTCAAAGCTAGATAATTTTAAATTGTTTCAATGGATGTTTGAAAAAAAATCTTATTTTTTTGAACAAATCATACAAGGGGAGCGTTCTTTTATCTGGGGAAAAATAAAAACAAGGAAGAGTAAATGATAAAAAGAAGAGATTTAAAGAAACTTAGAGAAAAGATGGTCAAAGAACAAATAGAAGCCAGAGGTATTAAGGATAAACTCGTACTTCAGGCTATGAGAAAAGTGCCTAGACATTTTTTTGTGGATGAAGCTTTAGAAACTCAGGCATATGCTGACCATCCTCTGCCTATAGGTTATGGGCAAACCATTTCTCAGCCTTATATTGTAGGGTTAATGTCTCAGTTGCTTCAGGCCAAACCTGGGATGAAAGTCCTGGAAATAGGTACGGGATCAGGCTATCAGGCCGCAATTTTGGCTGAAATGGGATTAGAAGTTTATACAGTGGAAAGGATAGAAAACCTTTATTCTAGAGCTAAAAATTTATTTCAAGAGTTGGGTTACAAAACAATAAAAACAAAACTGGATGATGGCACTTTAGGTTGGCCAGAGTATGCTCCTTTTGATAGGATTATTGTTACTGCTGGGGCACCTGATGTTCCAGAACCTTTGGTGGATCAACTGGCAGATCCAGGGATTATGGTTATCCCTGTAGGATATCTTAGAAAAAGTCAGAATTTATGGAAAATTACTAAGCACAAGGCAGAGGTGAGCAAAGAAGAACTGGGAGGAGTGATGTTTGTAGATCTTGTAGGAAGATATGGATGGTAAAACAGACTTTTTTAGAAAAATTTTGGAATGTGGCCAGGAGTAAAGGAGCGCTTAAAACCCTGGTGGTAGTTTCGTTTACAGAGGCTATTTTTTTTCCCATTCCTCCAGATGCTTTGCTTATTCCTATGGGGCTGGCTAAAAAAGATAAAGCCTTTTTTTATGCTACTATCTGTCTTTTGGCCTCTATTATAGGTGGGATAGCTGGTTATTTTTTAGGTTATTTTTTTATGGATTCCATTGGAATGGGACTAGTTAAATTTTATGGTTTGCAGGATAAGTATGTTTATCTTCAAAATTTATATCGGCAATATAAAGTTTTGGCCGTAGGTATGGCCGGACTTACGCCCATCCCTTATAAACTATGTACCTTAACTGCTGGAGCTTTTAAGATTTCTATTTTATCCTTTACACTTGTATCCTTCTTAAGTAGAGGCATACGATTTTATGCCATTGCAGCTCTTATTTATTGGCAGGGTGATAGAGCAAGAGAATTTTTGGAGAAACGTTTTAATTACGTTGTAACCCTGTTCGTTGTTCTATTAATTCTTGGATTTGTTTTGTTAAAATATTTATAAGATCGCTAATTACAAAATAAAAAGAACAAAATTTGTGTTTTCGGGTAAATTGTTAAGATGTAACTAATTAAAACTATTGTAAGATGTAACTAATTAAAACTATTGAAAGCAAAATTTTTTGTTAAATTTGTCTCTAACTGTTTTTAAATTAAAGGTAATTTTTTGCAGTTGGAACTTTTTAAAGATATCTAGAAGCAAGTAGGCTAAGAGTGAATTTTTGCTGGGAAGATAAGAGTCTTGGAGAATTTAGTTTGTAAAAGGGGGAAAGGTCATGTCAGAATGTAGTGTTGATAAAAAATCCGATCCAATTAAGTCTATTCAAGACGAGATTATTTCTTCAACTCTGTCCAAAATAAAGTATAAGATTTTTGTTATGAGCGGCAAAGGAGGAGTAGGCAAAAGTTCTGTGGCCACTAATTTGGCTGTTGCTTTGGCCGAAATGGGCTGCAAAGTTGGCTTATTGGACGTAGATATTCACGGGCCAAGCGTGCCTCATTTGTTGGGGTTAAAGGGATTATTAGAAGTAGATGAGCACAAATTTATAAAACCCAAACAATTTAATGCCAACTTAAAAGTAGTTTCTATGGAATGTTTGCTAGAAGATCCTGATCAGGCTATTTTGTGGCGGGGACCTATGAAAACATCGGCTATCAGGCAGTTTGTGTCAGAGGTGGATTGGGGAGAGTTAGACTTTTTAGTGATTGATTCTCCTCCTGGCACTGGAGACGAACCTATGACAGTATTAAAAACTATTCCTGAGGCTCTGTGTGTAGTGGTAACTACTCCTCAAGAAGTGTCTTTAGCAGACGTGAGGAAAGCTATTAATTTTTTGCAATACGCGAAAGCTAATATTTTAGGGATCGTAGAAAACATGAGCGGTTTGATCTGTCCTCATTGTCACAGGGAAATTTCTTTGTTTAAAAAAGGTGGAGGAGCTGACCTGGCCCAAAAATTGAACCTTGATTTTCTTGGAGAAATACCTCTTGATCCAGCAACTGTTGTTGCAGGAGATTTGGGTAAACCTGTGGTCCTACTGCCTGAGGACTCTTTTGCCAAAAAAGCTTTTTTAGATTTGGCTAGACGAGTAAAAGAAAAGGCAGAAAATAGCTTAGAAGCTATTGCTAGTGTGCATAAATAAAAAAATAAGAAAAAATAAAAAAAAACGAGAAAAAAGACTTGCTTTTTTTGTTGGAAAAGGATAGTAACGATTTTTCCATCGAGCTGGCGTAGCTCAATTGGTAGAGCAGCTGACTTGTAATCAGCAGGTTGCGGGTTCGAGTCCCATCACCAGCTCACAGAATTTTAATATAGTGATTTGCTTTATTGGTTATGCTCGTACCGCAGAAACATTTAGCGGGAGTAACTCAGTTGGCTAGAGTCACAGCCTTCCAAGCTGTTGGTCGCCGGTTCGAGTCCGGTCTCCCGCTCTGCGTAACCCCATAATTGATTAATCAAAATAATTAAAACGTTGTAAGTTGTTTCTAAGGGTGTATTGCCCACGTAGCTCAGTCGGTAGAGCACATCCTTGGTAAGGATGAGGTCACCAGTTCAATCCTGGTCGTGGGCTCAGAGATTGTTTCGTTTCGGGATAAAAGATTTAGGAATTAATATTTTTGAAGGAGTTTTAAAATGGCTAAAGAAAAATTTGATCGAAGTAAGCCACACGTAAATATCGGTACCATTGGCCACGTTGATCATGGCAAGACAACATTGACAGCGGCAATTACCCTTGTACTGGCTAAAAAAGGATTGTCAGAAGAGCGTAGTTTTGACAGTATTGACAATGCGCCCGAAGAGCGTGAGCGCGGCATTACAATTGCCACCGCCCATGTAGAGTATACAACAGAGAAAAGACATTATGCCCATGTTGATTGCCCGGGCCACGCGGATTATGTAAAAAACATGATCACAGGCGCCGCGCAAATGGATGGCGCCATCCTGGTTGTTAGCGCTGCCGATGGTCCCATGCCGCAGACACGTGAACATGTGTTGTTGGCGCGCCAGGTAAACGTACCTTATATCGTCGTGTTTATGAACAAAGTCGATCAGGTTGATGATCCGGAATTATTGGAATTGGTTGAGCTAGAATTGCGCGAACTTCTTTCTTCTTATGAATTCCCCGGTGACGACCTTCCGATTGTAATGGGCAGCGCGCTTGAAGCCTTAAACGATCCCGATGGTCCCGCGGCCGATAAGATCATTGAATTGATGAACGCGGTCGATGAATATATCCCAACACCGGATCGTGATATTGATAAGCCTTTTATCATGCCTGTTGAAGATGTGTTTTCAATTACAGGGCGTGGCACAGTTGGTACAGGCCGTATCGAGCGTGGTGTGGTCAATGTGGGTGAAGAAGTTGAAATGATCGGTCTTGGTGTGAACCGTAAAGTAGTTGTTACGGGTGTTGAAATGTTCCGTAAGTTACTTGATCGTGGTGAAGCCGGTGATAACGTAGGGTTGTTGTTGCGCGGTGTTGATAAAGAAGAGATAGAGCGCGGCATGGTTTTAGCGAAGATCGGTTCCATTACCCCGCACACCAAATTTAAAGGTGAGATGTACGTGTTGAAAAAAGAAGAAGGTGGTCGTCATACACCGTTTTTTGATGGTTATCGTCCGCAGTTTTACTTCCGTACTACCGATGTTACCGGTTCGATTAAGTTGCCCGATGGCGTAGAGATGGTAATGCCCGGAGATAATATCAGTGTAGAAATTACACTTGGAAAAGAAATAGCAATGGAAAAAGAATTGCGTTTTGCGATTCGTGAAGGCGGCCGTACAGTAGGCGCCGGCGTTGTATCTGAAATAATTGAGTAAAAAGG
>JAUZRP010000067.1 GCA_030950395.1 Desulfonauticus sp.
GATCTTTTTGATTTGCAATACCGTAGTCTATAACAATGCGGTTATCCCAAGTGATTTTTTCTTTACTGTAGTTTGCATCATGGGTTAGGCCAAAGTTTGCTGCATAGTTTGACGTACCTCCACTTTGCCATTGGTTGTTAAATGCCGCTTGGTTAAAAAGCAGGGACAGATTTGTAACCTTAGTCCATGGACCTTTAGCAGCCTCTTTTTTTTCTTGAGAAAACCCAGTAAAAGTAATAAGACAGCATACTATTGATAGGAGTATTTTTTTCATTGTTTTTTATTAAAATAGGATTTTTTTAAAATAGCAGCAAATCTAGATCTAGGCTAATTTTTATAAAGTGGCACAAAAGAACAGGCCTCTCCATACATAATACTTTTTGCAATGGGTTGTAGTTTTGAAATCAACATTCCGTAAGCTGCCGCAGGGATAGGTTTGTTTGCGCACCCTTTAATAATAATTGGCGTGTCTTGGTATTGGCTAACATCTAGGGTGTTTAAAACCTCAGTAAATAAAATTGTTTCTAGGGTTTGTTGAGATCCAATGACTGTTTTTTTGGCATGAGGGATTAGTTTTGTGCCAACAAGCATAAAAGCCCATGCAGGAATAATAGCATCTGTACTGCAGTGTATGGAAACATATTGGTTTTTATATTGCTCCCACGGATGCCCAGAGACAGCCTCTCTAAAGTCTTTCTCTCGAAGGATAATACCCTCTTGTAGCCAAGGGGCAATATCAAAAGCAACTCTAGTGCCCTTAGGGTATAGCTCCTCTAAGTCTATAGTTTTTAAAACACTATTGGCCACTCTATTTACAATCTGCTTTGCCATACCACTAAAATTATAACATACCCAACTCTAGCTTGGCCTCTTCACTCATTAAATCTTGTGTCCAGGGTGGGTCAAAGGTGATTTCTACCTCTGCATCATTCACCATTTTAAGAGACTTTACTTTATCTTCCACCTCCACAGGTAGCGTTTCTGCAACCGGACAGTTTGGTGTGGTAAGGGTCATTAATATTTTTACGTTGTTGTCTTCATTTACAA
>JAUZRP010000068.1 GCA_030950395.1 Desulfonauticus sp.
GTTAAAACAAGAAGAATATAAAAAGATCAAAAGAGAAAGGGAAGTTAAAAATATAAAAAAAGATTTAGATCGTGTGACCGTTCCTAGAAATTGGGATTTTTATAAAAAAGTGAATAAAGGAAGTAGCGATATATCGCCAAATTACGTTTATGATGATGGTAAATTTACTCATTTTGGTTTTGATAGAACTAAAAAAATGCCTGCAATATTTTTGAGAGAAGATGATAAAGAATTTTCTGTTAACTCTCACACTAAAAGAGTGGGTAGATACTATGTAAAAACCGTACACAAAACAGGTAAATTATTCTTTTTGAGAAGTGGTAAAAAACTTGTAGGTGTACTCAATGGTGGGTATGGGGTAAACCCTAATTTAGAGTATGACAATACTAATAATCCAAGAATAAAAAGAGAAATACGATGAATGAAAATAACAATGAGTTAGAAAATAACGAAGATGAGGAATTATTAGAAGAGAGTCAAACACGAGATAATTCCAAAATGGTATTTTTGTTTTTAGGGGTATTGACGGCTATTATAGCTGCTTCTGTTTTTTATTTTTTACTTAAGAATAGCAAGCCACCTATTGAAATAAAGACCATAGAAAGAAACGTAGTAAAAGAAAAAAATTTTATTGAAGAACTCAAAGAAAAAATAAAGCCTAAGCCAAAAGAAGTAAAGCCAACTTTACCTGCTTTACCTAAAGCCCTTACACAGGTAATGCCAAAAGTATATATACCAAAAATCATCAAAGGTACAGGTGCAAAACTCTCAATCGGTCAAAATAGCTCAATTAAGAGCAATAACATACAGAGTAAGGCAATAGCATTAAATGCACCGAAAAAGCCTAGTATAGAGCCATATACAGGCGGTATAAGTACAGTTGCAGGCATACATCATTATGACCCTAATTTATTTCTTGTAAGAGGTACTTTTTTACCTTGTTCTATGGATGTAAAATTAATATCTATGATAGGCGGTCAAATCACATGTACCATATCAGAAGATATATATTCAGCTAATGGGAATGTGCTTTTAGTTGAAAAAGGTTCTACAGCAGTTGGAACATACAAAAAGACAGGGCTTAAAAATGGTATGAATAGATTATATGCTATTTGGGAAGATATACGTACACCTAACAATATTATCATATCCATTGGAAGCGGTGCATCTGATGAATTAGGTTCAGCAGGCATGGTTGGTGATGTAGATAATCAT
>JAUZRP010000069.1 GCA_030950395.1 Desulfonauticus sp.
TCAGAAATTCCAATTCTTGGCAAAATTTTGATCTTTAATCGATTTAATTTTGCTAATTTTTCAACTCTTTCTTTTTCTTCAGGAAGAATTAGTACTCCTATTTTTCCAAATCTTTTGTTTGGATAATACTCTCTTTCAATACAACATTGAGAACATTCGTCTATACATCTAAATTCCATAGATTAATTTTTACTATAATAGATAAAATTCCTTGCGTATTGTAGTAAACTAGAATTCCTTATCGCCAAAAACACTATCAGTTATATGCTCATAATGTCAATTACACTCATGGGTAAGCGCCAAGTAAAAAATGAAAGTGCTCTTAAAGAAATTCGTCTTCCTGAAGAAGGTGAACTTTTTGGCAGAGTCTTAAAGATGCTTGGAGGCGAAAATGTCATGATAAAATGTGCTGATAATATTACCAGACGTGGTAGAATTAGAGGAAAACTAAAGAGAAGAGTTTGGATTAGAGATAATGATATTGTGATTATCGCACCTTGGGACTTTAAAGAAAAGGAACGAGGGGATATTATTTGGAGATTTACACTTCCACAAGTGACATGGTTAAAGGAACAAAATCATATTCCTAAAGATTTCTAGCCACTATTGTTTTTGACTTGATCTGTTTTTGATACCTTAGTTAATATAGCGACAAATTATCCCAAAATTAAATGGAACAAGGCACCGTAAAATGGTTTAACCGTACTAAGGGCTTTGGTTTTATCGAAAGAGAAGGTGGAGACGATCTGTTTGTTCACAAATCAGATGTTGAAGGATTCATCAACGAAGGCGATAAAGTCGAGTTTGAAGTAGGCGAAGGCCAAAAAGGCCCAGCAGCTCAAAAAGTCAAAAAAACAGAATAGGCATTGAATTTTTTAATTTAAGATCTCATATTTGTTTTCTTAAATCCAGTCTATCTTTTTATTATTTTCAAAATTAATTTTTATTCATAGAAAACTTTGTGGTCCCAAGCGAAGGAATTGAACCTTCGACAACCCGGTTTCTGTATGCCTGATATGCTGTTATTCGGTCAGCCATCTAAAGCCAACAACTACAGCCGGAAGCTCTACCAGGCTGAGCTAGCTTGGGACAAGAAAAACGAGGATCTCTGGTATTAAAAAACTATCGTAGGCATTTTAGATTATATGATCGTTAATGTACTATA
>JAUZRP010000007.1 GCA_030950395.1 Desulfonauticus sp.
TATTAACATTTCTAAATTATAAAATTCTGTAGAGCCAGTATAAAAGTCAAACAAAGGATATTGTATTTTTAAATTATTGTAGTCGTCAATATTAAAAACAACAGCCTTTCCTTTTTTTTCAGGTATTCTTGCCATAAAACATTTATGCATCGTTGTTATGGTATCATCTAAGGTTTTTCTAGATTCCCTTACTAAGCGAAATATATCTGTGCCTGTTGCGTCTTGATATTCCTGAATATTATCATCATCTAATATTCTTCTTCTAATTTCATCGGCTGCAGTGTTAGTATGAGAGGTTACTATTATCTCTGTGGCAGAATATTGTTGTATACAGTCATAGAAAATTTCTACTAAACGTCTTGTTTTACCTGTACCGGGGGGACCAGCTATTCTAATTTTCTTCATCTTTTTTACCTTCTATCTGTTGTTGTTTTTGGTAGGGGCTTGTGGTTATAAAAAAATCTTCCTTGTTCTTCAATCCTTTGAAACGCCACGTAGGACAAGATGTTTTTTTTCCAAGTTTATCATTTACTGTTCCTGGCACTTTTCTAGCATTTAACATCTTCTTTAAATCAAAACATACTTTCTTCAGAGTTCTAAAGTCTCTAATGGCTTTTAAATATTCCATTAATCTATGTATCCTTATCTCCACTTCTTTTGTGTGTTCATCGTAATAACAGGCGCCATCCAATAAATGGGCCTTGTCAACACTTACGGTGCATTTATGTAAAAAATCTCGTATCAGTGTTTTAAACTCGTATTCGGGAGTTGCTTCTTCTTCTGCTTTTTCATAACTCATTCTATTTAATCTACCAATATTCATTTTTCTAAAATCGTGAGGTTTCATTTTGAGTATAGAGTCATGAGGGAAATACCCAGCGTCCGCTAGTCTGGTTACGTATTTATCTTTGTATAAAAAATCAGATCCTTTCATCTCTACTCTAACTCGTTCATGGCTTCCCTTGCCATCTTTTGAATCATAATGAATAGTTTTTACATCAACACTTTCGTAAAATATTGGGGGCGTACTACAGTATTTAGTTATCTGTCCAAGAGCTTCTTCTGCTCCCACTAACTCTAAAGCTTGATCTGGAGTGATGCCGCATAGATGTCTTGTGCATGCAGAGGGATCACAGTATTTTTTTATCTGTGGTCTTGTACATAAATATTTATATTCTTTGTCTTCTGATTTAAAAATCGTTTTTTCTATCTCAGCTTCAGGTAATGGTTCTTTAAGGTAATTTTTATTATAATGTTTTAGTAAACCTTTTGCATCAAGGTGTTTATATTCTTCTATTTTTTTAGTATATGTTTCTGCTCTTTTTGCCCAAACGTAACTGTGAAGTAAAAAATCATTTCTTCCTATATCTGTTGGAATTTTATCGTTATTTAGTCTTGAGGCATTCTTCTGACATGGTAAAAGTAATTCTTCTAAGTTCGTATGCTTAACTTTTTTTGTAGGTAGTTTTATTTCTTCTAGTAGGTAGTCATCTAGATTCTCCTGCACGTATTGTTTGTGCATTTCAAAAAATTCTTCTATTGTAGCTGCATCAAAATCGTCTTTGTACGCATATCTACTTCCTTCTTCATGATTAAAGTAGGGTAAATTTAACCAAGATCCTGTTTCTTTCTCACCTAATTCTGTTTGCATTGGATATATTCTGTCTAATTTATCTGCTAAACCCAACTTAGAGGCAAACTTTTTCATAACTAATCGTACTTCTTCTGCTGATGTGAAATTTTTCATGAATAGATAAACGTGGGCTCTACCACTTTTTGATCTGAACATAATTAACGGAAGCTTTAATTCTCTGATTTTTTT
>JAUZRP010000070.1 GCA_030950395.1 Desulfonauticus sp.
TGGTTAACATGATTCCTTAATGGGCTAAGGGTTATGGGTTATGGGCTAAGGGTTATGGGTAATGGGCTAAGGGTTATGGGTAATGGGCTAGGGGCTAAGGGTAATGGGTTATGGGCTAAGGGTTATGGGCTAGGGGCTAAGGGCTAGGGGCTATCACCCATCGCCTTTCGCCTATTGCCTATGGCCTATCACCCATGGCCTATCACCCATGGCCTATCGCCCATGGCCTTTCGCCTATAGCCTATCGCCTATAGCCCTTCGCCTATAGCCTATTTCACCTTTCGCCTATTTTCCCTATCGCCCATCACCTATAGCCTATCGCCCATGGCCCATTATTTATAACTTCTCGATCTGACAGAAATTAGTTTCCATAACATTTTTGATATTTGTGTACATCTTTTTTCTATCTCCTCAAAAGTATCCCTATCAATATATCCTATCTCAAATGCAATCGTTGCCTGTGTTAATACTTCGGCTGAAGAGCCTTTAGCAATATAAAAATAACGCACAGCTTCTTTGTCTGTGTCTCTTTCATCACCTTCTGCTATATTACTTGGTATTGATACAGCAGCTCGCCTTATTTGGTCTCGCAAGCCGTAATCTCTTAAAAAAGGCTCCTTATTAGTAATTTTGTAGATATAAACAGCAAGTTCCTTGCTCTTTTGCCAAACATTTAAATTTCTAAAACCACCTTCTCCCATCGCCTATCGCCTATCACCTATTTCGCCTTTCGCCTATCGCCCATCGCCTATCGCCCATCGCCTATCGCCTATCGCCTATGGCCCAATCACCCATCGCCTATCGCCCATGGCCTATTGCCCATGGTCTATCGCCTATGGCCCAATCACCCTCTCCATTGCCTTCTCATATACCCGACTATTGCCCGTCACTCTCAGCTCCAGGGGATCGTAAAATAAGATTTCTCTCTCGCTAAAATACTCTATGGCTTTGTTTATCTTCTTATCCTCATCACTTTTAACCTGATAAAATCCCTCTCTTAAAATTTCTTCACATATCTTTCTAAATCCTTCTTTAACTTCCCTATCTTCAACCTTCCTCAAAAGTTCAACTATCTCCGTATATGCCAGCCACGCTTCCCTTTCCAGATGCTCCTTTAAATCCCGCCCACTCTTTCTCGCCTCTATCACCTTGATCAACCGGGAAATACTTCCTCCCACATACTCCCACACAAGCCCTATCTCTTCTTCACCAAAGCCCTCCTCTCTCAACCATTCCCTCACTCGCTCTTTCTTTAAATGATCCACCTTCCAAAACTCGCTCGTCTCCTTCAACCTCGCATCGTTGTATATCCGATCTATAAAGATCGTATTTGAAGTAAGTATTGCTACATGACTTAAGTGTGTCTCCTTGGTCAACCTCACACAAAAGTTTAAAAACTCTTTAAGCAGCTCTCTTGCTCCATTTCCATTCTTTATGTATAAATCCCTCAATATCTGTATCTCATCTACTATTAGCGCTGCTTTCTTGCCATTGGCTTCCTTCTTTATAACTTCTGTTATCTCCTCAAATAAGTCCCTCTCCCTCTTCCTTATCTCTTTTAATCTCTTTCTCTCTATACCGATAAACTTAAGTGACAACCAATAATCCCTCTCTACCTCCTCCCTATATACATCTTCTGGATATATAAATGACTCTAAAAAACTCCTATATGAAATTATTAACTTGCCCCGCAAATTTATGTACTTCACCCAGTATTTTCCCTTTTTCCACCATTCTTTTTCTGCAAGGAGCCTTTTTTCTATTACGTATTCAATAAGCGTAGTTTTCCCACTCGACTTGGGACCGTATATCCAGAGTATCCTCTGCGGCACACGATTAAACCACTCCACTAAAAAGTCTATCTCTTCTTCCCGATCTACAAATGGGGCTCTGCGATACACTTCTATTTTCATGTTTTTCTCCAATTTTTAGAGGTTCTGGTATACTGCCCCCCCCAAAAAAGAATTTTGGGCGAGCGCCACTCGCCCCTACAACCATTCCGTTCACTGCTCACAGATCACCCATCCCCCATGGCCCATAGCCTATAGCCTATTGCCTATGGCCCATCCCTATCCCCTATAACCTTTACAACCTTTACCACCTCTAGAACTTCTATAACCTCTATAACCTCTACAACCTTTACCCTCATCCCATCCCCCAATCAGCACTTACTAAGTTTATTTTTGTCTGACAAGGACTTGCGCACTATTTCCAAAAATAGATAACCAACTTTCTTTGGCTTATCAATCCACAAATTTCTTTTTTTTAAAACCAAGTTCAAGTCATTAATAGTAAATAGTTGAAGATTAATCGCTTAAAAATTTTGCCCCGTTAAACAGCTTAGATACATTTATTTTTTGTTCCAACTATCCTCCACTAGACCGAATATAAAGCTTGAAACTTGATATTAAATAGATTATAAATAAAAATTTACGTTTTGATCTTTGGTAACTACACCCAATATATTTTTGACGTAACTGCAAAATCCCAAAATTGGCCTTTTTAATTAAATTCTCAAATTGTAACTAGTTTAATTTATTGAAAAAATTTTATTGTTAAATTTATGTCTAACTAGTTAAATTATTAGACCATTATTTTTTTATGTTAAAATAATTTAAAAAAGAAAATTTTTATTTTTTGTGCCTATAATAGATTATGTTACTAAACAAAAAAATTTTTAATTTTATCATTTTTTGGAGTATAGTTGTTTTTTCCTCTTTTGCTCAAGCCAAAAACAATTCCTTATGGCATTTAGAAGCCAATAAAGTTATAGCTCAAAATTCTACCAAAATTATTGAAGCCTTGGGTAATGTTTATTTATACAAAGGGCAAAATTATCTTCAGGCAGATTATATCCGTTATTACATAGATACCAACTGGGTGTATTTAAAAGGTAATGTAAAGATTAAATGGCAAGAAGACATATTAGAAGGAAAAGAAGCAGAATTTGATCTAAAAAATAAAGTTGGCTGGGTAAAAAATGGAACAATTTTTATCCCCACCCCTCACATTTACGTAAAAGCCAAATACATGGAAAAAAAAGGCCCCAATACTTATAAATTTAAAGAAGCAACGTTCACCAGCTGCGACGGTAAAACACCGGCCTGGTCTCTTAAAACTAAGTCTGGCCAAATCACTCTAAAAGGTTATGCTACGTTGTGGAACACTAAATTTTTAATCAAAAATGTTCCCGTGCTCTATACCCCAATTCTTATAGTGCCAGCCAAAAATAAACGCCAAAGTGGCCTTTTATTCCCCCAATTAGGCTATTCTTCTTTAAATGGATTTAATTATAATCAACCTTACTTTCAGATAATAAATCAAGAACAAGACCTAACTATCTACGAAAATTATTATTCCAAACGTGGTTTAATGCACGGTCTAGAATACCGATTTACGCCCAATCTTGCAACAAAAGGTCTTCTTCGTTTAGATTACTTGCACGACCTAAAGACTGCTCCCTTCCAAAGTGAGGAACCATCTTTTTTACAAACAGATGACCTCATCCGCCCCAATGCAGATAGATTCTGGCTTAGAGGAAAAGTTAATAGTTTTCTTTTTTACCCTGAATGGCAAACTAAACTGGATCTAGATTACGTGTCTGACCAAAACTATTTACGGGAATTTAAAACAGGATATTCTGGTTTTAACCAAAGCCGAAAAGAATTTTTACAACAATTTGGACGAGACATTCAAGAAGCTGATAGCCTGACCAGAGTAAATTCTTTACAGATCCTCCGCTCTTTTGATAAATATCTCTTTGATGCCAAACTAGTTTATACTGAAAATTTAGCCTACAAAAACCACAACCTGCCAGCAGCAAAAGACCCAACGATACAACGTTTACCAGAGTTAAACCTAAACATCTATAAAACAAAGCTCCCCTATCTCCCCCTAGATCTGCAAACCAACGTCCAATCTGTATATTTTTGGCGACAATACGGCACCAGAGCAGAACGTCTAGACATTTATCCCATCCTTAGCAAAACGTTTAAGTATCCTTACCTTACTATAATACCCAAATTTGGATATAGAGAAACTTTTTATCTAATAGATAAATACCAAAATGAAAATCCACTTACAGATACAAAACACAAATATTTACAACGTAATATTTATAATTTTTCCATTTCATCTTATTCAGAATTATATAAAATATATGATTTACAAAAACAAAATTATAATTTAAAAGACAAAAAATTCCATTTTACAAAACTAAAACACATAATAAAACCAGAAATAATTTATAATTTCCAACCAGATAAAGACCAAAGAGAACTTCCTTATTTTGATTCCCTAGATAGAATCTCTCCTAAAGAAGAAATAACCTACGACATAAACAATCTTTTTATCCTGAGAAAAGATTATCTAAATTCAAACGGTACGTTAAAAAAAGAATACTTTAACTTTGTAAGATTAAAATTTGAACAAAGCTATGATTTTCGAGAAGCTAGAAGAAATAACGATCTTAAAAAGTATAAGCGAAGGCCATTTTCAGATCTTTTAACCCAGGCTCAAATAAATATAACCCCATATCTCTCTTTTAGCTCAAAAACTTATTATTCGTTTTATTTAAAAAAACTAACAGAGCAAGAGCAAATTCTCAATCTCACCTGGCCAGACAAATTAACCAGTTTTATTTCTCTAGACACCCAAGAACCTATTGACGAATTTAAACGCCATAGGTCAAACCGAACAAAAATTCTAAAATTAGGAGGCAGTATTCTATTTATTCCTCATTGGCGTCTCTCTCTTCTCGCCAGATACGATTTAGAAAAACACAAAGATCTAGAAAAAAGTTTAACCCTTACTTATCTTCATCAATGCTTTAGTTTGAGCTTTTTGTTCTCTAAAACAGACTATGAACAACGCTACCAAGTGGTAGTAAACCTGTTAAATCTCGGAAGTATTGGCAAATAAAATGGCTATAAAAATCTTACCTCCAGAAATTCAAAACCAGATAGCAGCAGGAGAAGTCATAGAAAGACCTGCTAATGTCTTAAAAGAACTAGTAGAAAATAGTTTGGACGCGAAATCTACATTTATTGAAGTAACCATAAAAAAAGGCGGATTAGAATTAATAGAAGTGATAGATAACGGCTCTGGCATCCCAGAATCAGAATTAGAACTAGCTCTAACTAGACACGCTACCAGTAAAATTACAAATTTTAACGACCTATTATCCATTGCTACATATGGATTTAGAGGAGAAGCCTTGCCTTCTATTGCTTCGGTCTCCAGACTTACCCTACAGTCAAAACCCAAAACTCAAGAACTTGGTTTTAAACTAGAAGTAGAATTCGGTCAGACGTTATCCAAACGACCTGTTCCCATGTCTTTTGGTACCCAGGTAAAGGTGGAGCAAATTTTTTCCAACGTGCCTGCCAGATTAAAATTTTTAAAAACTCCTAGCACAGAAAAAAAACGTTGCTGGCAACTTTTTTTTAAACAGTCTCTACCTCATTCCGAGGTAGAGTTTAAATTTATTACTGACAATCAAGAACAAATTCACTTTTACGCCCACGAAACTTTACTGGCCAGACTACAAAAAATATGGCCTAATTCCATTGTCTCCAATCTTATAGAAATAGATTTTCAATACAAAGACATCAAACTTTCTGGCTACACAAGTAAGCCAGAAAGCATCCAGGCCCGAGGAGACAGGATTTTACTTTATGTAAACAAACGTCCTGTACAGGATAAACTGATCTTGAGTGCCATAAGAAAAGCCTACGAAGGCAAAATCTTACGCAATGAGTTTCCCCAAGTAATTTTATTTATTGACTTACCTCCTGAACTTGTGGACGTAAACGTGCATCCCAGCAAAGCAGAAGTAAAATTTGCTCAAGAAGAACAAGTTTTTACAGCCATAAAAAAAGCCATTGAAAAAAGCATTGATAACTTTTCCATATCTATCCCCAACGTTGTTTACTCTACTAACCAATCCTATTCTACCTCAAGTTCAACAATACCTGCTTCAACACCTACACCTTTTGTCTCTTTAAAGTCAGACAATACCCAGTTACAATCTATCGTAGCCGAAGCAGAAACTCCTTATACCACCTTTACTGCAGACCAACATGCAAGTGATTTTGTTTATCTTGGCCAAATAGACAATAGCTATCTCCTCTTAAAAATAAAAAACAATTTTTTGTTACTGGATCAACACGCTGCGCACGAACGCATCTTATTTGAACAATTTAAAAAAAGGGCTTTTGAACGCAAAAACTTGCTCTTTACCTTTAAGTTGCAATTATCTTCAGAAGAAATACAAACGTTAGACATCCTCTGGAAATACTTCTACGAACTGGGATTTGGTTTAAGTTTTAAACAAAAAAAATTATTAGAAATTAAGGCCATCCCTAGTGTATTTTCCATGGAGCAAGCTAAAAATTTTTTAAAAGATATCCTCGCCAAAGGACTAAACAATTACGAAGATTTACTAAAATTGGCAGCTTGCAAAGCAAGTATAAAAGCCAATAGCCCCCTAACTCCAGATGAAGCCCTAACCCTCATAAGTCAATGGCAAAAAACCCCTCATAAAGAATTTTGTCCTCACGGACGCCCTACGTTTATTGTGTTAAACAAATCTTTATTAGATCCAATTTTTAAAAGAAACAAATAACAGGTTAGGGCAAAACAACTATCTCAAAACTCAGCTTAATAATTCTGCAAACAATCAATTATTCCTCATTCCACTCTACCCTTCACTAAGCTCCAATCATCAACTAGTTATTTCTTTTTTAACCAACCCATCATAGAACGTAATTTATCTCCCACTTCTTCTATCTGATGAGAATTAAACTTTCTTCTCAATGCCAAAAAGGAAGGACAACCTGCCTTATTTTCTAAAATCCACTCTCTGGCAAAAGTTCCATCTTGGATCTCTTCCAATACTTTTTTCATTTCTTTTTTTACGTCTTCGTTAATTATCCTTGGTCCTCTGGAATAATCTCCATATTCAGCAGTATCAGAAATAGAATAATGCATGTTTTTAAATCCACCCTCATAAAGTAAATCCACAATAAGCTTTAATTCGTGCATACATTCAAAAAAAGCAATTTCTGGCTGGTAACCAGCTTCCACCAAAGTTTCAAACCCTGCACGAATCAAAGCGCTCACCCCACCACACAATACTGCCTGCTCTCCAAACAGATCTGTCTCTGTTTCTTCAGCAAACGTAGTTTCTATTACTCCAGACCTAGTAGCTCCAATACCTTTAGCATAGGCCAGAGCATAGTCCAACGCTTTACCCGTATAATCTTGATAAATAGCCACCAGAGCTGGGACTCCTCCACCTTTTTCATATTCACGACGCACTAAATGTCCAGGGCCTTTTGGAGCCACCATAACCACATCCACATCCCTAGGTGGAATTATCTGATTATAATGAATATTAAACCCGTGACTAAAGACTAAAACTTTGCCTGCTGTTAAATTAGGCAATACTTCTTTTTCAAACACCCCAGGCTGATATTGATCTTGCACTAAAATTTGAATTATATCTGCTTTGGCCGCAGCCTCACTGGCGCTCACAGGCTCAAAACCATCTTCTCTGGCTTTTAAATAATTAGGCCCACCCGGACGTTGTCCTACAATTACCTTCACCCCAGAATCCCGTAAATTTTGGGCATGAGCATGCCCCTGACTACCATACCCAATAATAGCCACAACCTTATCCTTTAACACATCCAAACTAGCATCTTGGTCATAATAAATTTTCATAACATACTCCTCCTTTATAATGTCATATTTATCTAAATAAAAAAAATAACGATCAAACTCCCTGATAATTTAACCTTCTCATCACCTTATTGCCCTTCATACCTTCCCCTTCTAAAAAAAAGCGACCTTTTTCCTGACACTGGGGGACAATAACCAACTACCAATAACAAATGGCAAATTACAATCTCTCAAACGCCTTTTCATATATCCTATTATTTGCTGTTGTTATATTTTTGATTGGATCAAAAAATAGTATCTCAACCTCTGTAAATTTAGAAACTATATCAATATAGCCTTTATATCTCTTATTATTAAAATATCCATTTTCTATAATTTGTTTTGCCACAAACTTAAACTTATCTATATCTTCTCTGCTTAATTTACTTGTCTGGATAAAAAAATCTATCTCATTTTCTGCAATTTCTACCATCTCTTCTAACTGCTCTTGTAATGAATCATGTTCCTTCCTAAAATCAAGCAATTTTTTTATGTGAGCCATACTCCCCCCTAAATACTCATAAATAAGCTCTATATCCTCACCCCTAAATCCCAAATCCTTCTTACTAATTAGCCACGTCTTTATATCCTCATATCCTAAATGATCTATCAATTTAAAATCACTGGTTACTTTCATCTTGGCATTATTGTATATCTCGCTTAAAAATATCGTGTTTGAGGTTAATATTAACACGTGAGAAACGTGTAATTCTTTGGTTAAAGATATACAAAAATTTAAAAATTCATTTAAAAGCAGTTTGCCTCCATCCATATAAATCTCTTTTAAAGTCTGTATCTCATCTATTATTAAAATATTCTTCTTACTCTTTGATAAGTCCCAAAATTGATCTTCCATTGCTTCAAAAAAATCATATTCTTTTTGTTTAATCCTCTCATATAATTTACTATCTATTTTTATAAACTTTAAATCAACTGTAAGTTTTACGTCTTTAAAAAAATTGTGTTCACTTTCTGGTTTAATAAAAGCATCTATAAAATTGTCATAATTGGCTATCATTTTTCTTCTCAAACTGATGTACTTGACGTTATAACTCTTATCTTTTAGCAAATTATTTTCTATTATATACTCTATAAGTGTAGTCTTGCCAGTACTCTTGGGACCATATACCCACAATATTCTTTCTGGATTTTGTTTAAAATAGTTCAAGAAAAACTCTATTTCTCTATCTCTATTTATAAAATCAACTCCTCTAAATTCCTTGATTAACATAACTACTCCCCTGTGATCTGTAACCTATAAATTATAAATGGCCTATCGCCCTTAGCCTATCACCCTTCACCTATAAACCATCCACTATACACCATCAACCAATCACTAATCACTAATCACCAATCGCCAATTACAAATTATAAAAACATCACGGGCAGACACATAGGTCTGCCCCTACAACCATTCCGTTCACTGTTCACAGATCACTTATCCCCTATCACCCAACCACCAACAACTAATTACAAATTACTAATTACAAATTCTCTCAAATCCTTTTTCGTACAATCTATTATTCCCTGTAACTTTTCTCATAAGAGGATCGTAAAAAAATATCTCCTTTTCAGCCATAAAATCTATGACTTTCATTTTTTCTCTGGTTTCATCCTTTTCTACAATATATAACCCTTGTTGAATAATTACTCTGGCAATATCTTCAAACAACTTCTTTTCCTCATCTGTCATAAACTTTACCATTAAATCAATTATCTCACTTTCTGCCAACTTAACTTCATTCTCCAAATATTCCTCTAAACTATTAAAATACGTTTGTTCTCTAAGTGCCCTCTGAATCAGAGGAATACATCCCCCCAAATAGTCCCAGATCAAATCTACATCCTTAGAGCTAAACTCCAAATCCTTACTCAAAAGCCACTCTTTTATAGTTTCATAATCCAAATGATCTATTTTTTTAAACCTGCTCGTTACTTTTAATTTGGCATCATTATATATCCTATCTATAAAGATGGTATTAGAGCTAAGTATTATTACATGACACAAATGCGTCTCTTTGGTTAAACTAACGCAAAAATTTAAAAACTCCTTTAACAATTCTTTTTCTCCATTGTAATAAATAGACTCTAAGGTCTGTATCTCGTCTATAATTAATATTTTTGTCTTTTTTAATTTTTTAAATTTTTCTATCAATTCATTAAATAAATTCTTTTTGTTATTTTTTATTTTTTCTAATAATTTTGCCTCCAATCTTATAACTCCTATATTAAAACCAGCCCTAACCTCTCCACTAAAATCATCCTCTCCTTCTGACTCTTCAAAAAAACTATTTATAAAACTAGCATAACTCCCAACCATAGTTCTCCTAAAATTAATGTACTTTATCCAGTATTTATCAAATATTTTTAAATTTGAAGTCCATTCTTTTTCTATAACGTATTCTATCAAGGTAGTCTTGCCTGTGGACTTGGGTCCATATAGCCAGAGAATTTCTTTAGGAATATGATTTACCCAATCT
Source organism: Desulfonauticus sp. (assembly GCA_030950395.1). Lineage (GTDB taxonomy): Bacteria > Desulfobacterota > Desulfovibrionia > Desulfovibrionales > Desulfonatronovibrionaceae > Desulfonauticus. Next base: position 10,203 of record JAUZRP010000070.1, read on the forward strand.
TTTAAAAATTGTATCTCCTTTTCTCGGTCTATAAATTCATCTTGTCTGAATTCTCTTATTTGCATAACTACTCACCTGTGATCTGTAAACTGTGAACCGTGAACTGTAATCTGTGAACTGTAATCTGTAAGCTGTGAACTGTGAACTGTGAGCTGTAAGCTGTGAGCTGTTCACTATTCACCATTCACCAATCACTATTCACCATTCACCAAGCACTGATCACTGGTCACTGTTCACAGCTCACTGTTCACCAACCACCCTCTCCATCGCCTTCTCATATACCCGACTATTGCCAGTCACTTTTAGCTCCAAAGGATCGTAAAATAAGATTTCCTTTTCTGCCCAGGTTTCTATTATCTTTAAATATTCCCTCTTTTCTTTTGTGAGCTCAAAATATCCTTTTTGCAAAATCTCCTCAGCTATTTTTTCAAACATCTCTATGTCTTTTTCAGTAAAGTCACCCCTGACCATAAAATCCACTATTTCCGTATATGCCAACCAGGCCTCTCGCTCCAAATGCTCCTTTAAATCCCGACCGCTCTTTCTCGCCTCTATCACCTTGATTAAGTCAGGGATGCACCCACCCAAATACTCCCACACAAGCCCTATCTCTTCTTCACCAAAGCCCTCCTCTCTCAACCATTCCCTCACTCGCTCTTTCTTTAAAGGATCCACCTTCCAGAATTCACTCGTCTTCTTCAACTTCGCATCATTGTATATCCGCTCTATAAAGATCGTATTTGAAGTAAGTATTGCTACGTGACTTAAGTGTGTCTCCTTGGTGAGTCTCACACAAAAATTTAAAAACTCTTTAAGCAGCTCTCTTGCTCCATTTCCATTCTTTATGTATAAATCCCGCAACTTCTGTATCTCATCTATTATCATCACACATCTCTTCTCTTTACCCCTTATCTTCCAAAGCTCCTCTATAAATGCCTTAAATAAGTTTATCTTTTTTTCTTTTATTCTTTCCCAAACCTCACTTTTAAAACCAAATACATTTATCCCTATCCGTGCTCCTTTCTCACTCTCACTCTTTTCCAACTCTACAAAAAAAGTATCTAAAAAACTATCATAAGAACTTATTACTGTTTCTCTTAAATTAAAATACTTAACCCAAAACCTCTTCTTATCTTTAAGTAAGTAATTTTCTACAACATACTCCATCACGGTAGTCTTCCCGCTCGACTTAGGCCCATATACCCATAAGATCCTCTGCGGCACACGATTAAACCACTCCACCAAAAAGTCTATCTCCTGTTCCCGATCTACAAATGGAGCTCTGCGAAAAATCTCTATCTTCATGTTTTTCTCCAATTTTTAGAGGTGTTAAGGGGTCTAGAAGTTCTAGACGTTATAGAGGTTCTAGAGGTAGTAGAGGTTAGGGATTTGATTAATTGGTTAAGAAGATAGCTTATTTCTGTTAGCTTTTCTTCAAAATTACCCTGCTCTTCTCTAGATATATCATTTAAATCTCTTGAAAGAAGCAGAAAATATCTTAGTTCCTCTAAAGAACCTCGTGAAATGTATAGATATCTTCTAAATTCTTTTTTGCTTTTTTTAGAACACCCCTCAACAATATTGGCCGGAACAGAATAGGCTGCTCTTTTTATCTGATCCACAAGAGAATAAACTTCTATTTTAGGAAAAGATTGAAGCAACTTATAAACATCTAAAACCATTTCATGTGCCCTCTGCCAAACCAAATTCCCGCCAATTATTACCCATCTTTATCCTCTACAACCTCTATAACCTCTACAACATCCCATCGCCCAACCACCAATAACCAATTACTATTGCATTACGGGAGAATTATAAACCAAGAAATAATTGGGACATTTTTAGACAAGAAAAAAATAAATCTTTTAATCCCCAAAAAAACATAATTGATGTAAATCAGAATTTAAAGCTACTTGAGCTGCTATATCCCCTTTAAGATTAAAAAAATGACAACCAACTTACGCCTATCTCTTTGTCAAATCAACCTATAACTATACATTCTCTACCACAATAACATTTAATCCAACTGCATGGTTCTTTTTATGGCCACAGTTCCTGAACGGACAAATTCTTTTATACCAAAACGCTGAAGTAAATTTATGATAGCTTTAATTTTACTTTGAGTACCTGTAACTTCTATGGTCAAATCAGTTAAACTTACATCAATCACTTTACATCTAAAAATATCCACTATTCTTAGCACTTCCGCTCTTGTATTATCTGTAGTATTAACTTTCATCAAAACCATTTCTCTTTCTACTACCTGCTCATAAGACAAATCAACTACTTTAATGACCGTAATCAATTTGCGCAATTGTTTTACGATCTGTTCAATAATCTGTTCATCTCCTCTGGTAGTAATGGTCATTAAAGATACATCTGGTTCTAATGTAGGGGCCACGTTTAAACTTTCAATATTAAAACCTCTCCCACTAAATAAACCCGCCACTCGGGATAAAACCCCTGCTTCATTTTCTACCAAAACCGATAATACGTGTCTCACTTATAAGCCTCCTTATACTAACAACATTTCAGTTAATGAGGCTCCTGCAGGAACCATTGGGTACACATTCTCTTCAGGTTCAACAATCACATCTACTACACAGGTATTTTTAGAAAAAAGAGCTTGCTTTAAAACCGGTTCTACATCTTCTTGTTTATCAATCCTAAAGCCTTCTGCGCCATAAGCCTTAGCCAGGGCAACAAAGTTTGGATTTTTTTGCAATACAGTAGCACAATAATTCTTGTTATAAAATAGCTCTTGCCATTGTCTCACCATACCCAAATAACCATTATTTAAAATAATAATTTTTACAGGTAAGTTATAACTAACGGCTGTAGCCAATTCCTGAATATTCATTTGTATAGATCCATCTCCAGCAATATCAATAACTAATTTATCAGGATTAGCTATCTGAGCTCCAATAGCTGCAGGAAAACCATATCCCATTGTCCCCAATCCACCAGAAGAAATAAAAGTCCTGGGATACTTATAATTGTAAAACTGAGCAGCCCACATCTGATTTTGACCAACCTCTGTGGTAATAATGGCCTCTCCCTTAGTTAAATCGTAAATTTTTTCTATTACAAACTGAGGTTTTATATAAGTCCCACTTTTTTCGTAACGTAAAGGATGTTTATTTTTCCATTCCTTTACTATCTCTAACCATTCCACATGCTTAGTTTCCCAATTAACATCGTCCATATCTACCAGAAAATTAAACAGATTTTCCAAAGCCAATTTACAATCTGCAACCAAAGGCACATCGACTTGAACATTTTTACGTATAGAAGTGGGATCTATATCGATATGAATTATTTTGGCCCTGGGAGCAAATGTAGAAATCTTACCTGTAACTCTATCGTCAAATCTTGCACCCACAGAAATCAACACATCGGCATTGTTCACACTCATATTAGCGGCATAAGTTCCATGCATACCTAACATACCGAGCCACAGCTCGTCATCTGCTGGAAATGCACCTAATCCCATAAGCGTAGTAGTAACAGGAATACGAAACGTTCTGGCAAAAGTAGTTAATATTTCGTTTGCCTTAGAAGAAATAACTCCTCCACCAGCATAAATAAGAGGACGAGAACTTTTACACAAAAGATTTATAGCTCGTTTAATTTGTTTTTTATTTGGTTCATAGTGAGGATTGTAGCTTCTTAGATATATTTTATCTGGATAAGAAAATTCAGCTTTGGCCTGCATTACATCCTTAGGCAAATCTACCAAGACAGGTCCAGGACGCCCCGTCCTCGCTATATGAAAAGCTTTTTTTATGGTCAAAGCTAATTCCTTTACGTCTTTCACCAAAAAATTATGTTTAGTACAAGGTCTGGTTATACCTACTATATCTACTTCTTGAAAAGCATCATTACCAATTAAAGCCGTTGGCACCTGACCAGTAAAAACTACTAAAGGAATTGAATCCATATAGGCAGTAGCAATACCTGTAACTGTATTAGTCGCTCCAGGACCTGAGGTGACCAGACAAACTCCCACCTTGCCAGAAGATCTGGCATAGCCATCAGCCGCATGCACAGCACCCTGTTCGTGTCGCACTAAAATATGCTCAAAATCATACTCAGGTAAATAGTGATAAATATCAATAACTGCCCCCCCCGGAAAACCAAAAATATACTTAACACCTTCTTTTTTCAAAGACTCTAATAATATCTGAGCCCCTGTGAGCTCCATTTTATTCTTCCTCCATATCTTTATATTTATTTAAAATAATTAAAATTTTAGTTTTACCTGCTAATTTTAATTTTTTTAATTGTTTTAATTCCAATTCTTCTTCAGGAGTTAACGCAAGTTTACGTTCTAATTTATTTACCTTCCTTTCGTATTCTAGATGTTCTTCCCAAAGTCTATTTAATTCTTCATCTTGATGCCTATACTTCTCAATTAGATCCAATTCGTATTGTTCCATATCCCCTCCTTGGTTAAAAGTTTAAAATAATTTTTCCCAATCTACCTCATTAGCTTTAATAAAAATAAGTTTTTCTCTATTGGTTTTGCCTTTAACTACTTCTAAATCTTTCTTTTTTAAACCCAGTTTATCCTGTAAAATTTTTAAAATCTCAGCATTGGCTCTATTATCTACAGGAGGTGAAGTAACTTTTATTTTTAACTTATCCCCCTGCTCTCCTATAACGCCAGCCTGTTTTGCCCTGGGTTGAACCCAAACCTGCAAATACCAACCCCCCTCTTTTGCTGCGGAAATAAAAGAATAATTTGACATACCGCATACAATCATAAAAATTTAATTTTTAATTATTTCATTACCCACTAAACTCTGAACTGATCAAATAACTCATTTAAACATAAATTTAACTTTTTTATCTATTTGATCCATCTCTTCAGTCCAATTTTTCTCTTCTTCTAATAAAGTTAAATGAGATTCTAAAAGACTTTTTAACTCTATTTGAAAACGTTGTCTTTGACGTTTTAGTTCTAAAATATCAGAATAAACCTGAGATAATCTATGATGAGCATCTTTTACTATATCTTCTGCTTTTTGTTTGGCTTCTTCTAAAATAGTTTTGGCTTTCTTTTTGGCATTAACTTTTAATTCTTCTACCATTTTTTGAGTGGTAACAAGCGTATTTTGCAAAACTTTTTCTCTTTTCCTATAAGTAGCTAATCTATTTTGTAACTCTTCTACCTTCGATTTTAAAAGCATATTTTCTTCTGTAAATTTACCCAGTTGCTCTGATATTTCTTGTATCAAAGCATCCACCTCACTCTTTTTATAACCAAACAAAGAAGTAGAAAAAGTATAATGCAATAAATCAACTTTAGTTTTTTTCACTCTCCTTACCTCTCTTAGATATCAGTTACTTCCCCCCAAAAAAAATTAACAGCAATTATCTATCAAAAACTTTTACCAATATTTATTTAGTCCCAGAGGTATTTTGTTCTTTTTGCTCCTAAAATTTAAGATGCTACGGCTATAGAAAGTTGAAATAACGTCTTGACCAAAAATACTTTTAAAAATTGAATAGCTAAAAGAACTACTATAGGAGATAAATCTAATCCTCCAATATAAGTAAAAGGAATCCACTTCCTAACTCGATAAAACACAGGCTCTGTGAGGTTGTGTAGTATTCTTACAATAGGATTATAGGGATCAGGATTTACCCAGGATAGCAAAGCTGAAATAATAACCACCCAAAAATAAAGAGTTAAAAGAGTATCAATAACACTAGCTAGAGCTTGCAATAAATTACTTAAAATAAACATAAAAATTTCTCCTTTAAACATATTCCCCTAAAGATAATATAAAAAATTAATAAAAAATCCTCTTAGACTAGTCAAATCAAAAATCTATTCTTTTTAGAAATACATCACGGGCAGACACATAGGTCTGCCCCTCCAAGCATTCCATACACAAATCACTGTTCACAGTTCACCGTTCATTGGTCACAGATCACTTATCACCCATCACCCTTGGCCCATAGCCCCATAACAAAACTAATTCCCCATATCTTTTAAATATGTTCTTAAACTATAAAAATCCCAAATTAACAAATCACAATCCAAGTCAGGATTTTTATAACTCCAAAAAAAGACCTTGCTTTGCAAAGCACATTCTGCATCCAAAATAGAATCTCCAATATAAGCAACGTTATGGGCAGATAATTTCCATTTATCTAAAATTAAATATACACTTTCAGGATGAGGTTTTGAAAACACCACTGTATCAGCAGTTACAACAGGGGAGAAATAGATATGTAAATCGTAGTAATATAAAATAGGAAACATTGTGTTGGTTCTGTTAGTATTGATGGCTATACGGATATTTTTTTGTTTTAAAAATATTAAAAGCTCCCTTAGACCTGGCTCCATTTTTAGATATTTATAAAATTTATCATAGGATATGTGTTTTCTTATTTCTGGAATTTTAGGCCAAAACTCCTGGGGTAAAATTTTTTGAAAAGATTCCTGAACAGAGTGGATGTGAATATAATCTTCCTCTTCTGGACTAAGAGTAGGAAGATTACACATTTTTTTTACTGCATTATAATATTTTATATTAGCCAACCTAGAATCAAACAAAACCCCATCACAATCAAAAATTAGTCCTTTTACATCTATATTTAATCTGGCTAAACAATTACAAATAATCATTTTTTAACACACCAACTAAAATTTATAAATCTTAGGCATCAGGGAATAATTGGGCAGCTAACTCTCTTAATTTATATTTTTGGATCTTCCCACTTGCGGTCATAGGATATTCTTTTACAAAAGCAACGTACTTAGGAATTTTATATCTAGCTATTTTGCCTCTACAAAAATCCCTTACATCTTCTGGGGTTAATTCATATCCTTTTTTTAGTATTATAAAAGCTCCTACTTCTTCTCCATATTTTTTACTGGGAACTCCCACTACCTGAACATCTTGAATGCCTTCCATGTGATATAAAAACTCTTCTATTTCTCTGGGATAAATATTTTCTCCACCTCTTATAATCATATCTTTTAATCGTCCTGTAATGCTCAAATAACCATCTTCGTCCATCACTCCAAGATCTCCAGAATGAAGCCAACCATCTTGATCTATTGCTTCTGCTGTAGCCTCTGGCATATTATAATAGCCTTTCATTACATTGTATCCCCTACAACACACTTCTCCTTGCACACCTACAGGTACAGGCTCTCCAGTATTTGGATCTATCAATCTTACCTCTATTTCTGGCATAGGTTTACCTACAGTTTCCACTCTTTTTTCAATGGGATCATCCACTCTGGTTTGAGTAATTACAGGCGAAGCTTCAGTCAATCCATAACAAATAGTAATTTCTTTCATATACATATCATCCATTACCTGACGCATTACTTTAATAGGACATGGAGATCCAGCCATAATACCAGTACGTAAAGAACTAAAATCAAATTTAGAAAAGCTCTTATGTTGTAAAATAGAGATAAACATAGTGGGGACACCATAAAGAGCAGTGCACTTTTCTGTCTCTATAGAAGCCATGACCATATAAGGACTAAAATTTTCCAAAATAACTAAAGTAGAAGCGTGCGAACAAGCGGCTAATACCCCCAAAACACAGCCAAAACAATGAAACAAAGGTACTGGCAAACAGATTTTATCTTCTGGCCCAAGCCGCTGATGTTCTCCAATCCAATAACCATTATTAACGATATTATAATGAGTTAACATCACTCCCTTAGGAAAACCCGTAGTGCCAGAAGTATATTGCATGTTAACCACATCGTGAGGGGAAAGAGTTTTTTGCCTGGCCAAATATTCGGACTCACTGATCAACTTACCCATAGCCATTAATTCAGGTAAGTTATACATCCCTCTATGTTTCTCCTGACCCAGAAAAAATACCCTTTTTAAATGAGGAAATTTTTTGGAACGTAAAAAACCTCTTTGACTTGTCTTTAACTCTGGCACCAATTCGTACATAGTTTGCACATAGTCTGTATCACGAAACCCATCTATAAGAAAAATATTCTCTGCTTCTGATTGCTCCAAAAGATAACTCAGTTCATTTTTTTTATAATAAGTATTAACTGTCAGTAAAATTGCCCCTATTTTGGCTGTAGCAAATTGCAATACCACCCAGTAAGGCACATTTGTAGCCCAAATAGCTACCTTTTCCCCTTTTTTCACTCCCAAAGCCATAAGACCTTTGGCCATCTGATCCACAAGTTCTGAAAATTCTCTATACGTTAAACGAAAATCTCTATCCACATAAACCACAAAATCATTATCTGAATAACTTTCCACTGTTTCATCTAATAATTGCCCCAAAGTTATCTCTCGTAACGTTTTATCCCACATTGAAAATCTCCCCTAATTTAAATCTAAAAAAAACACCTGTATTTTTTTTATAAACTCTATGCAAAAAATCTAAATTTTTAATTACATTATTAAATTATAACCAAATGTATAAACCCTAATTTTAGCTAGACAAACAAATGTCGCAAAGTAATTAATTTTCAGGGAAATAAAGCACAGCATAGATCTGAGCAGGTTTATCCCCTTTACAACATAAATAATGAGGAATTATAGAATTATAATAAACACTATCTCCTGCTTTTAAGGTATAAACATCCTGACCATAAGTTAACTCTATTTCTCCAGAATGAACTACGATAAACTCCTCTCCTTCATGGGAAGATAATTTTTTATCCTTTGAAGATTCAGGCAATACTTCGATAAAAAATGGCTCCATGTGTCTATCACTTTTACCTTTTCCAAGGGAATAAAACCTTAAAGCTACAGGTTTATCCTTACCTTTTAAAATGCTTAACTCTTCTTCTCTTTCTTCCAATCTAATAATAAGGGGATCTTGAGTAATAGTATCGTCCAAAAAAGTTCCCAGGCGAGTACCAAGAGCTCTAGCTATTTTTAATAAAGGCCCCAAAGAAGGATATACTCCCTCTTCTTCAACTGATTTTAAAAAATCAACATCCAGACCTGTCCTTGCAGCCAATTCTTCTAGAGAAATATCTTCCATTTCCCGAAACTTTTTAATCCTGGCCCCTACTCTTTCTGTTTTCATTTAAACCTCCTTGTTGTTCTTACTCCAACAATAAAATAAGGTATATACTACAATATTAAAAAACAAAAATCTACATTTTAACCATCTCTTTAACCAACCCCAACAAAATCTATCCAATATCAATTATCACTAATATGCGTTTAGCCTGCATCTTAACCCCAAAAAAAAAAACAAACCTATAGAAACAAACATTCCATTATTGATGTGCCAAGTATCAAACCTTACTACTATACTGCCAATAAATAAAATTCCTCGGTTCATTACGTAAGACAGTCAAACTTCCTTTAAATATCTTTCCAACAAACCCAAAATTTTCTGCACTCTTTTGCCACTGCACTCCTTTGTCTTTTAACTCCTTAAATACATTTTCTCCCGTAACTAATAAATTCATTTTAGGTGAAAGGTAAAAATCAAAGGCTGGCAGAACTTGATCCAGCTTTAATTCATATTTGGCCATAAATTCTAAACATAAATCTTTTCTAAAACCCTCATCTTCTTCTATGCCTAAAATGTCTTTTATTTTGTCCAAACCAACCTTTACTTTATGCTCTAATTCTATAATTTCTTTTATTTTTTCTTCATAAGCATAAAAAAGAATCAGCACCATCTGATATTTTAAAGCTTCTTGATTTTTATTAACTACATCCTTGTTTAAATTATCCTCTTTTAATCTTAACGCAAGCTCAGAAACTAAAGATATTATTCCTTCTGAATCTAACCCCATATTGTTGGTATAAAAATAAGTCTGCATATCTTTAATATGTTTAAACTGAGATCCAAACTCTAAACAAAAATTTAAATATGATTTAACTTCCTTATAAGACATGGGAAGATTTTCTGGAGTAAAAAAATTCTCATCATCTACTGCTAAACCAATATTTAAAAGTTTTGCTTTGTTTTTGAGCTCACTACTTAAGTATTCTTTGTGTAAATAGGGAAAAATAATAAAATTATTTTGCATAATATACCCCTTAGCAATTATTTTTCACCCCTCGTAAATAAATGACACTTACCTTTACATATAGGTAAGGTCAGCAAACAAATATCTCCATGTAGATAAAAACAAAGTCCATCTTCCCCAGCTTTAAAAGTGGGACAATTATACATATCTTTTAATCTATCCCTATTACCCTTATCCCAAATCCTTTCTACCACCTTTAAATCAAGATGAAAAATTTCTGCTCTATCTAATAAATCTTCATATTCTCGTTCCCATTTTTTTAACACTTTACATCTAAATTCTACAAAATAACCAGGATTTAAAATTTCTTCATACAAACAAAAACCTTCTCTATAAAAAATACAATCCGTTGCTGGCAAATAAATAATATTATTCATCGCATAATCTATAAACTATAGTTGAACAAAAATATAGGTTGAATGTGTTGTAAAAATCAAAAAGGTTTAGAAATAAGTTTATATTGCTTTTCTAATTTTTCTAATTCTTTTTTATCTTCTAAAGTCTTTTGTAAAGATTTGGCTTTTTTAAAATGAAATTTAAATTGCTGAAATCTATGTTCCAACAAATAAGCATAAGCTAAATGCAAATGTGCCAAAAACATTTTCCCCTGTTTACCATAAAAAATACCTACAATCTCATGAGCTTTTGGATCAAAAGACATATTTTTTAAAGCTTCCTGAAAATATTTAGAGGCATTTGGCACATCACCCTTCTCAGCTAAGGCTCTAGCATAATAAAACATAGTTAAACTATCTTCTGGATTTAACAATAAAGCCCGTTGTAGATTATTTAGGGCTTCATTTAATTTGCCAAATTTATAATAAAATATTCCAGCTTCTCTATAAAACACAGAATTTTTGCAAGATGATTTTTCTAATACTATAAAACACCTCTTGGCTTTATTTAATTTATTTAGTCTCGTATAAAGAATACCTTTACCTAATGTAGAATAACAATCATTATTCTTAAAAAAAGAAAAAGCTATTTCTGGTTCACTGTATTTGGCCATTAATAAGGTCTGAACTATTTTTAATTTATTACTTTTAATTAATTTTGGCTTGACGTGTAATCTGGTAAGACGATCTTTTAAGTAATTGATCCTTTCTTCTATACCAGGATGAGTGGACATATAAGTAGGAATACTCGCCCCACTAAGCCACTTTTGCCTTCGTATCTTTTCAAAAATCAACACCATCCCCCAGGGATTATACCCCGCTTTGAGCAGGTAATTTAGGCCTATCTGATCTGCTTCCCGTTCATCATCTCTACTATACTTCAATAGTGCAGTTTGTCCTCCCGCAAGAGAACCTACTATTAAAGCCTGTCCTGCTTGTGTATTCCCGCCCACAAAAATCCCGGCCAAAAGGGTCAACATGGTGCCAAGTCCAATCAATCTGGAACGCTCAATATTTTTCGCCACGTGTCTTTGAGTAAGATGAGCAAGCTCATGAGCTAAAACTCCTGCCAATTCACTATCTGAATCCACATGAACAATCATCCCGGAATAGACCACCATGTATCCTGCCAGCGTGGCAAAGGCATTCATAGAATTGTTGTTCACCACGTCAACTTCAATTTTAAACGGATAATTAGGGACGGTCCGGGCTAATCTCTGAACAATATTGCGCACATAACTCACAATTTCTGGGTCTTGAATAAGGGGAAAATGCGAACGAATGTATTGTTTGAACTTACGCCCTAATTCAGCTTCTTTGCTTAAGCTAAATTCAGGGAGAAAGGCCCAGCTATTAACAGAAAAAAACAAAACCCCCGCAAGTAAAAAAGAAAAAACTCTAAAAATCATTTATTCATCATATCCAAAAATTCTTTATTGGATTTAGTTCCCTTCATTTTGTCCAAGAGAAATTCCATACTTTCTAAAGGATTCATAGGAGCAAGCACTTTTCTCAAAATCCAGACCCTAGTTAAAACATCTGGAGGTAATAAAAGCTCTTCTTTTCTCGTCCCAGACCTATTGATATCAATAGCAGGAAAAACTCGTTTTTCTGCTAAGTGCCTGTCCAAATACAAGTCCATATTTCCCGTACCTTTAAATTCTTCAAAAATAACTTCGTCCATTCTGGAACCAGTATCTATAAGAGCAGTGGCAATAATAGTTAAACTTCCACCTTCTTCAATGTTTCTGGCAGCGCCAAAGAATCTTTTAGGACGTTGTAAGGCATTGGCGTCCAGGCCACCAGAAAGCACCCTTCCAGAAGAAGGTGTAACAGCATTATAAGCTCTGGCCAAACGGGTAATACTATCTAACAAAATAACCACATCCTTTTTTCTCTCCACTAAACGTTTGGCCTTTTCAATAACCATCTCAGCTACTTGTACATGCCTTTGAGGTGGTTCGTCAAACGTGGAACTAATAACCTCTGCTTTTACTGTTCTGTCCATATCAGTTACTTCTTCTGGTCTTTCGTCAATCAAAAGAACAATTAAATATACATCAGGATGATTGGCATTTATAGAATTAGCAATGGTCTGTAAAAGCATTGTTTTACCTGTCCTTGGTGGAGCAACGATCAGTGCTCTTTGACCTTTTCCTATAGGTGTCAACAAATCAATTATCCTGGAAGAATAATTTTCTGCTCCATTTTCAATAATAAAACGTTCGTTAGGATAAATAGGAGTTAAATTATCAAAAGAAATAATATTGCGAATCTCTTCTGGAGGAGCAAAACATACTTCATTAATTCTTAACAACGCAAAATAACGTTCTGCTTCTTTGGGAGGACGTATTTGCCCAGAAATAACATCTCCAGTCCTAAGACCAAATTTTCTAATCTGAGAAGGAGACACATAAATATCATCAGGCCCTGGCATATAACTATACAAAGGTGAACGCAAAAAACCAAAACCATCTGGCAAAATTTCCAAAACCCCTTCGCCATAAATATTTCCATTCTGGGCTGCACAGGCTTTTAAAATAGAAAAAATCAGCTCCTGTTTAGTTAAACCACTTGGATTTTCTAACTTAAGTTCAGAAGCTAATTCCATCAACTCTGACATAGACTTTTTTTTCAACTCAGACAAATTCATAAATTCCTAACTCCTCATTTTTAATTTTATTTTTTATAATATAAAAAATTTTTTTCAACTAGTGAAAAGAGACTAATAATAAAAATTGCCCCCTATACTCTTAACCCTCACTTAGTTATACAACTCCTTACAGATTTTCTTTACAAATAGACCTTGTTGTTAATTTATAGTTTTTTGCGAGATACTTATTCCTTATTATAGAAAACACAGAATTTTTAAATTTAACTTGAATAATTTTTGGATTATACAACTTGATTATAAAACTGACGATGGGTTGAAACTATTCCTAAAGATTATTTTTTTGATATAACGACAACAATAAATTACATTTTTAAGACGTAACTGCAAATGACCAAAATTTGAGTTGTTGATTAAATTGTAAAATTATAAATTTTTGAAAAAAATTTTTCTTGTTAAATACATATAACTGCCTAAAATAATTTTAACAGTTGAATCCTTTTAAAGCAATTAAAAATTATGTTTAATTTTTAATATAATAAATATTATTCAACAATGCAACTGCTTATTTAACCTTGATCCTCTTCTGATTTATCATCATCTTCTTCTTTCTCTTGCTTTTTTTTCTTTAAAATATCAGCAAACAATTCTTCTACTTTATTTTTAACTTCATTTTGAGGTATGTTCAACGCATAAGAAAGTTCCATAGAAATTAAAGACATAGCATTTTCCAATAATCTTCTTTCCCCAAAAGACAATTCTTTATCTTTACTAATAAGATACAGCTCTTTCAACACGTAAGCAACATCTTTTAAATCACTACTTTTTAATTTTTCAGAATATTCTCTATAACGCCTATTCCAGTTTTGTCCAGTATAACCAGTAAAATCCGTTCTGTCTTTTAAGAAATTTAAAATTTCCTCTCCCTGTTTCTTAGTATAAACAGAACGTAAACCAACATTTTTCGCATTTTTAACAGGAACCATTAATTTCACATTATTACTTAAAATCCTCACAATGTATAATTGAGTCTTGACGCCCCCAATTTCCTGCTCTTCTATCTTTTCTACCATTCCAACCCCTTGAGCAGGATATACCACCAACTCTCCTACATTAAACACAATTAAAACCTCCGACGACGATAATTAGACTTTCTAAAAATATCAAACTATTCAATATAAAAATTAATTTAAACTTTAAACAAAACTAAAATTATTTCCATCTATAACAAAAATTTTTTCGTTTTTCAACTCTCTCTAAAATTTTTAACAGAATTATTGCAAATAAAAATGCTATTTTCCTTTATCAATAAAGAGAAATTATGCAATAAATTTTATCTCCAAATCACCCTCTAATTCTAATCTCTACTAAACTAAAACAAATTTGATTTAGCCTGAATAGAATTCTATTTATCCTAAAATTAAAAATAAGTCTATGCTTTTTATTTTGATTTAGGAAATTCAAGAAGATAAAATCCTTTCCTTTGGTTTAAGGCTAAAAAAACATCTTATCTTAATTATTTTAGTCTAGCTCGCCTTAAACTTTTAGCAAACCTTATAACCTATTAAAATTATTGAATTTTCAAATCAAAAAAACGTATTTTTGGCATTAAATTTTTCCTGAGCGTAGTGAAAACCTTTGTCAAGACAGGTAAAAACAGCTTGTTTGGAAACATCTAAAATTTTATCCAAGACTTTTTTTTGTTCTGAATAAAAACCAGACAAAACAAAACTAGCGATATCCTCGTCCCTCATCGGACGACCAATACCTATTCTTAATCTCAAAAAATTTTTATCTTTTAAAGCCTGACAGATGGATTTTAAACCATTATGGCCAGCAGTACCACCACCTGCTTTTAATTTTATCCGGCCAAAAGGCAAGTCAAGTTCATCATGAACGACTAGTATTTCTGAAGGTAATATCTTCAAATAGCGAACAATCTGACTAACAGCCACTCCACTCTCATTCATATAAGTCAGAGGTTTTAAGAAACTACACTTAATAATTTTTTCATCTATAGTTAAGCTAGCTGAAAAAAATTCCCCATAAGAAAATTTTTTAAAAGAAAAAACTAAATTATCAGAACAAAGGCACCTATCAATTACTTTAAATCCTACATTATGTCTAGTATCTTTATATTTTATTCCAGGATTTCCCAATCCAACTATTAATTTTACCATTTTCTAAGTCTTAAGTAAAAGATATCGAAATGTGCTTGTGGCAACAAGAAGGCTAACGCGCGCCAAAAACAAAAATAAAACCTCGCTTTAATTAAGCTTGGCTAAGTAACGTAAGAATAAAAATCTTCTTGGACCAAAAAACATTTAAAATTTAAACATTAAACCTGTTAGCCACCTATAAAACTTCAGAAGCAACGTATCCAATCATCTAACTAAACCCAGTAAATACTCCTAACAAAACACTTTTTATTTTCTAAAATAAAAGCCCCTTTAAAAAAGGGGCTTTTAAAACAAAAACTATCTCCATATATCCAAATTTAAGCTTTGGGCAAAAGTTTTTCATTCAAGTTAAGCTTCCTCTTCGGTCTCTTCTTCAGTTTCTTCCTCTTCTTTTTCTGGCTCTACTACTCCCACCACAGCAAAATTTTCCTCAAAAATTGGTCTTATTCCTTCTGGAAAAGGAATTTCGTCTATGTGTAAATTTTGATTTATATCCAAATCTGTTACATCTATTTCTATATGTTCAGGAATATTCAAAGGTAAACATTTTACTTCTAATTCTTCTCTAAATACTTCCAGAACTCCACCTTTTTCTACTCCCTTTGCCTTCCCTATAATTTTAATAGGAATAAGCATCTCCACTTCTTCTCTTAAGTTGGGACCATAAAAATCTATGTGAACTATTTGTTCTTTTACTGGATGTTTTTCCACGTCCCAGATCAAAGCTTGATACTTTTGAGGTTCTTCACCATTTCTTACTTCAAGTTCAATTACATTAGTAGTACCAGCTTGGTGCCAAACCTTTAAAAAAGAACCTGTCTTCACCTGTAACAAAACATTTTTCCCCTCAAAATCATAATAAACAGCGGGAATGTAGCCTTGTTTACGCAATTTTCTGTTAAATTCTTTACCTGTTTTCTCTCTTTTTTCTACCTGCAAATTAATCATTTCCGCCATATTTTAACTCCTTCAATAACATTACTTAAATCTAGAAAACAACACACTAACAGAAGATTCTGTGTGTATATTGTGAATTGCTTTAGCAATAAGACTAGCCACTGATATCACTTTAATTTTGTTACATTCTTTCTCTTTGCCTTTTAAAGGAATAGTATCTGTAACAATAATTTCCTTAAAACAAGACTGGTTTAATCTTTCTATAGCTGGTCCTGACAAAACAGGATGAGTAGCACAAGCATAAACTTCTTTTACCCCGCTTTCCTTTAAAACTCTTCCTGCTTCAACCATGGTCCCTGCAGTATCGATCATATCGTCCAACACAACAGCTACTTTTCCTTCTACTTCTCCAATTACCCTCATAGCATGCGCTTCATTTGGGGTATCTCTACGCTTGTCTATAATAGCCAAATTAGCCCCCAACCTCTTGGCATAAGCCCGCGCCCTTTCTGTCCCCCCTGCATCAGGAGAAACTATCACCAAATCTCCCTCAATAGTTGACATGTATTCTAACAAAACTTCTGCAGCGTAAAGATTGTCCACAGGAATATTAAAAAAACCTTGAATCTGACCAGCATGCAAATCAACTGTCAGTACTCTATTTACACCAGCTACTGTAATAAAATCTGCCACTAACTTAGCACTAATAGGCACCCTGGGCACAACTTTTCTATCTTGCCTTGCATAACCATAATAAGGAACTACAGCAGTTACTCTTCCAACACTAGCCCTTTTTAAGGCATCTAAAATTAGACATAACTCCATCAAATTATGATTTACAGGAAAACAAGTAGGCTGGATAACAAAAACATCATCCCCCCTCATGTTATCGCCAATCTCTATCCTTATCTCTCCATCACTAAAGGTCGTAACTAAAGTGGGAGATAATTTCATCCCCAGATAATCGCAAATTGCCTTTGCAAGTTCTGGATTTGCTGTGCCAGTAATAATTTTTAGTTCACCATACTTAGACATTTTTAGAACCCTAAAAAAATGGCTGGGGCGGAAGGATTCGAACCCTCGAATGACGGGACCAAAACCCGTTGCCTTACCGCTTGGCGACGCCCCAGCAAGGATGTTTTCTTAAAAAAGATAATTATAGAAGATTAAAGATTCTTTTTCAACAAAATTTAGAGCTTTTTTTTGATTTTCTCTGTTTCTAAATAAAAAAAACATAGCTGAACCTGACCCACTCAAACAACCACCACTTGCTCCAAGAGCCAATATCTTTTCTTTTAATTCTCGTAAACACGGATAAGCTTTAAAAACAACACGTTCAAAGTCATTTAAAAGAACAAACGTGCCATGAGAAAAAAGTCTTTTATTCGTCCAGGTCGAGAATGTCAAGTAAGTTTTTTGTTTTTTTTTCAACTCATCCCATTTTTGGTAGGCCCAGGCAGTAGAAATATGGAGCTTGGGATAAACTAATAATCCGTACCATCCCTTTAAATTTAATTCTAGTGGACAGATTTTATCTCCTATTCCCTCTACCCAAGCAGATTGATTTAAAAGAAAAAAAGGAACGTCAGCGCCTATTCTGCTAGCTAAATTTAACAATCTATCTTGAGATAGAGGAAAGTTCGCTATAGAATTTAAATATTTTAAAAACACAGCAGCATTGGCACTACCTCCACCTAAACCAGCACCTAAAGGAACTCTTTTGTCTAAAAATATTGAACAACCATATTTAAATCCTGTTTCTTGTTTAAATAAATAAAAAACTTTTTCTAAAATATTATTGGTAGCTAATGAAGAAAGATTGGTCTTTAAAT
This sequence comes from Desulfonauticus sp., assembly GCA_030950395.1. Classification (GTDB taxonomy): domain Bacteria; phylum Desulfobacterota; class Desulfovibrionia; order Desulfovibrionales; family Desulfonatronovibrionaceae; genus Desulfonauticus. Next base: position 28,121 of record JAUZRP010000070.1, read on the forward strand.
GAATTTCACTTTTTTCTAAAAGAGTTATCTTTATTCTATCCTGAGGATAATCCAAAGGTATAAAAACAGAGGTCAGCAAGTGATATCCACTTGCCAACCTCTCGTGAATACGTAAAAACAAATTAACCTTACATCCAGAAGTCAAATAAACTTCGCTCATCTATTGCACATCTTGTAAAGAAATAATCCTAAAAATATTTTGCTGATTTCTTTTTAAAAGCAACATCAAAACTTTTTTAGGTTTAACGTCTTTTTCATATATCCTTTTTAAATCTTGCAAACTCGTTACTTGTTTTCCATTTACTTCAAGAATTACATCTCCAGGTCTAACATCAGCTCTGGCAGCAAGAGAACCTTCTTCTACAGAACTAATTAAAAGTCCTTTTGAAATAGAAAGCCCTAACGCCCTTGCTTCTTTTGCAGTCAGGGGCCTTACAGTAATACCAACTTTAGTCAAAACAAGAGCCTTTTCTCCGCCTTTCATACTTGCTAAGCGCTGGAGATTTCTTTCTCCCAATACTACTTTAAAATCTTTAATCCGCCCTTTTCTCCACACAGTCACTGTAATCTTAGTACCAGGGAGTAAGTTGCCGATTTTTCTGGTCAAATCCCCAGCATCTTTCACAGGCTTTCCGTTGATAGCAATAATAACATCACCAGCCCTAATACCAGCTTTATCAGCAGGATCTCCAGGCGTTACAGAAGCAACCAAAGCTCCTTTGGCTTTTGTTAGGCCAAGGGCTTTGGCCATGTTGCTATCAATATCCTGAATAGTAACTCCAAGCCAACCCCGTCTAACCTTTTTGTTGGTTTTTAATTGGGAAATAACTTTCTTGGCCAAATTACTGGGAATGGCAAAACCAATTCCCTGACCAGAGGCAATAATAGCAGTATTTATTCCAATAACCTTACCTTGTAAATTCAAAAGCGGTCCACCACTGTTTCCTGGATTAATAGAGGCATCTGTTTGAATAAAGTTATCATACGGCCCTTCACCAATGACCCTACCTTTTGCGCTCACTATTCCTGCTGTTACTGTATGATCCAGGCCAAAAGGATTACCTATCGCCACTACCCATTGACCAACTTTTAATTTGTCAGAATCACCAAATTGTAGGGTAGGTAAGTTGTGGGCATCTATTTTTAATAGAGCTAAATCAGTTTCAGGATCAGTACCCACAATTTTGGCTTTATAAACCTTTTTTTCTCCGTTAATATGAAGAGTAACTTTAATTTTATCTGCCCCTCTCACCACATGGTTGTTGGTTACAATATATCCGTCAGGAGAAATAATAAAACCAGATCCTAAAGATCTTTCTTTTCTTGGACCCTGAAATTGGGGGCCAAAAAACCTTTCAAACTGATCAAAAAAATCATCAAAGGGTCCTCCTCTAGGGAACGCCTGAAAAAATCCTCGCAAATCAGGCCCCTTAACAATCTTTACGGTGCCAATATTTACTACTGCTTTTCCAGCTTTTGCCGCCAATTCTGTAAAATCGGGCAACTGTGCCCAAGCAGTCCCTACAAACAAAAACACACAAACCAACACGCTGAATAAATACCTCTGACGCCTCATCGCTTTACCTCCTACAAAAGCAAATAACTTTCAAAACAAGTTCAAAAGATAATCACGCCTAACCAAATAGTCAATGTAGAAGTTTATACTTTTACCAAGCTAAATCCACTAAAAACGACAGTGAAATAGGAATATAACTAGGGAATGATTATAATGTTATAAGGGTAACTAGATATTAAAAAAAGTTTTTTTACCCTAAAAAATCTGTACATTCGTGTATGTAATCAGCCTAAATAAATGATTTTAACAGCCTGAAATCTTAAAAATAATCCTTGAAAAATTTTTATTTTTAAGCTAACGCCAAAATCTCTTTTTAACCCTTTTAAAAACTCAACACCAAAAACAAATTTATCCACAATACTAGTTAATAGCGAATGAAAATATTCACAAAACTATTTAATCTCGTTGGTTTCACTACTATGCGCAGCATAAACATAGTCTAAAAAACGCAGGAGGAAAAATGTTAGATAACGATATTAAGCGTCCTTGGCTAAAAAATTATGACAAAGAAGTCTCACCTTACATAAACTACGAAAGTATCCCTCTATATAACTTTTTAGACCGTATTGCAGACAAACATCCAAACCGCACTGCCATCTTATTTAATAATTGGAAAATAACCTATAAAAATCTAAAAATACTAACCAACTTCATTGCTGCCAATCTAAGTCAACATGGACTTAAACCAGGGGACAGAATAGCTATTATGCTACCCAACCTACCTCAAACCATTTTATCTTACTGGGGAGCATTAAAAACAGGAGCAATAATCGTAATGACCAACCCTCTTTACATGGAAAAAGAAATCTTACATCATTTTAATGACTCCCAAACCAAATTTCTAATAACTTTAGACTTACTCTATCCAAAGATAAAAAAACTTTTACCGCAACTTCCTTTAAAAAAAATATTTATAACCAGTATTGCAGATTGTCTAAAATTTCCCTTAAACTTCCTTTATAAATTAAAACAGAAAAAAGAACAAAAAATCCACATACCCTACTCCCATAAAATCTTACGTTGGAAAACATTGTTAAAAAAAAACAAGACCTTTTCAATTTTTAAACCAAATCCTAAAAAAGACATAGCAATACTTCAATATACCGGCGGAACTACTGGAGTTTCAAAAGGAGTAATGCTTACTCATCACAACATGGGAGCTAATATACAACAGTGCATTCATATTTTACAGGCAATGAAAAATGAACATCATACATTTTTATCACTTTTACCATTTTTTCATATTTACGGATTGACCGTATGTGTAAATTTTGCAACTGCAATAGGAGCGACTATTGTTCCTATGCCTAAATTTTCACCTTTAGACATTTTAAAAACCATTAACAAAATAAAACCAACCATATTTCCAGCAGCTCCTTCTATATTTACGGCTATCTTGCAACAAAAAACCCTTGCTAATTTTGATCTATCATCAATAAAATATTGCTTATCAGGTTCAGCCCCTATCCCAGTAGAAATTATAGAACAATTTAAAGCCATAACTAATGCAGAAATAATAGAAGGTTACGGCCTTACAGAGGCCTCACCTATTACCCACTTAAATCCTCTTAGAGGCAAAAAAAAATATGGTTCCATAGGTCTTCCATTTCCCGATACAGATGCCTGTATAGTTGATATGGAACTGGGTACAGTACCTTTACCTCCTGGAAAAATTGGCGAACTTATCATCAAAGGTCCCCAGATCATGAAAGGATACTGGAACAAACCAGACGAAACAGCAAGTGCCTTAAGAAATGGTTGGCTCTACACTGGAGATATTGCTTATATGGACGAAGAAGGTTATTTTTTCATTGTAGATAGAAAAAAAGACTTGATTATTTCTGGAGGATACAACATTTATCCAAGAGAAATTGATGAAGTACTGTATGAGCATCCCAAAGTGAAAGAAGCAGTAACCGTAGGCATTCCCAGTCCCACCAGAGGAGAAATAGTAAAAGCTTATATAGTTCCAAAAGACGGAGTGACTTTAACCAAAGCAGAAATAATTAAATTTTGTAAAGAAAAACTTGCCAATTACAAAGTTCCACGCCAAATAGAGTTTAGAGATACTCTACCTAAAACCATGGTAGGTAAAATTTTGAGGCGAGCTCTACGAGAAGAAGCCTTACAAAAAATGAAAAACTCGTCTTCACAGGAGAAATAATAATGTATTGTAAAAAATGTAAATATACCTCTTTTGATCATTTTGAACACTGTCCCAAGTGTGGTAGAAATTGGCAAAAAGAAAAAGAATTATTTGGCCTAAATTGGCTAAACTTTGCTCCAGGTTTTTTTCAAGTAAAAGACAAAAAAGAGCAAACAAACAACGATCAAGAAATGGAAATAGAGTTAAATCTTAATGTAGAAACAACTCAAGAACCAGCTGGAAAATCTAACTTAAAAACAACAGATGCCTCTCAACAAATTAAAGAAATAAAACCAGAGACCACTTTAGAACCAGAACCAGAAAAAACGACGTCTAAAGAAGAAATAGAAATATCATTTTCTCCAGAATCACTATCTGCAGATTTATTCCAGGCCCACATAGAACCTATAACTGACGAAAATCAAGCATCTACGTCTAACGAACAAACTTCCTCCTCAGAATCAGCCCCAGCAATCCAGGAAATAAATACAAATATCGAAACAGACTCCAAAGATAAAGAACAAATAAACGACCTTTTGGAAGATTTAGAACAAATGGAAGTGCTTTTAAAAACCAATAAAAATAATTTAGACCAATAAAAATAATAAATTAAAAAGAGAAAAATTAGTTGATAATAATAGTTAATAGTGATAAGTTCCCCCTTTCTTGCAAAAAAGACAGTTACTTGACCAATATGAGACAATTGGGTAAAAAATTTGTCTTTTAAAAAACAACTTGTAGGAGGGAAAGTGATGAGAAAATTTTTACTTATGACCCTGTTTATTTTGCTTACAGCTCAAATAGCAGCAGCCAGAACAATAGTTTTTGCTGTAGATGCAACCTGGCCACCTATGGAATTTATTGACGCCAACAAACACATTGTGGGTTATTCCATAGACTATATGAAAGCAGCAGGTAAAGAAGCTGGTTTTACTCCTGTATTCAAAAATACAGCCTGGGATGGAATTTTTGCTGGTTTAGCTGGCGGAGAATACGATGCAATTTGTTCTTCTGTAAGTATCACTGAAAAAAGAAAAAAGGCTATGGACTTTAGTATTCCTTATTTTAAAGTCAGACAAGCTTTAGTCGTCCCTATTTCTAGTAACGTAAAATCTTTAGAAGACCTTAAAGGCAAAAAAGTTGGAGCCCAAATAGGAACGACAGGCTATTTTGCTATAAAAAAAGTAAAAGGGATTATTCCTAAATCCTACGACGAAATTGGCCTTGCTATGCAAGACCTTATAAACGGAAGATTAGCAGGTGTAGTGTGTGACGATCCTGTGGCAGCTAATTATGCATTAAGAGAAAAGAATTTTGCTTCCAAGTTAAAAATAGCAGCTATTATTGAAGCTGGTGATGAGTATTATGGAATTGCAGTGAAAAAAGGAAACAAAGAAATTTTAGATCTAATCAACAAAGGTATTAAGGCTGTGAAAGAAAAAGGCATTGAAGCAAAACTAAAGAAAAAATGGTTTGGCCAATAAATTCTGATCTATGTTAAAACGACATATACCGTAAAATGAAGCGTTAAGTATTAAAAAACTCAATACTTAACGCTTAATTAAATTAAATGAAAAAAAATTTTTTTAACAGACAATGAATTAAGGATGAAAGATAATAAGCAAAAAGTTCAAATAGAAGTTTCAGATGGTGCAGCCATCCCTACTAAAAAAGATTTTGGCTTATTTACAGCCTGGCACATCACCTTAATAGCTGCCCTTAGCATTTTACTTTATCTTGTAATCAGATATCCAGATCCTTATTTAGACATCCTGGAATTCGTATCTGATGGTATTGTTGTAACCTTTGAAATTACCTTTGTTTCTATATTTTTCTCATTAATTTTAGGTCTTTTAACTGGTCTTGGCAGACTATCTAAAAATAAATGTATCAATTTAATTGCCTCTATTTACGTAGAAGTAATAAGGGGTATACCTCTCTTGGTGCAATTATTTTACATCTACTATGCCTTAGGTAGTTTTTTTAAAGTACCTCCCTTTGTTGCTGCTGTTACTGCTATGAGTATTTGTTATGGTGCCTACATGGGAGAGGTTTTTAGAGCTGGTATAGAATCAATAGACAAAGGACAAACAGAGGCAGCCCGCTCTCTTGGCTTTAACACCAAACAAACCATGTTTTACGTTATAATTCCTCAAGCCATGCGAACTATTTTGCCTCCTGTTGGCAATGAATTTATTGCCCTCTTAAAAGACACGTCTTTAGTGTCTATATTAGCAGTAGGAGATTTGCTTAGACGAGGACGAGAGTTTGCTACAGAAAGTTTTGCCTATTTTGAAACCTATACCATGGTTGCCTTGATTTATCTACTTATTACTTTATTGTTATCTAAACTCGTAAGTATTACAGAAGAAAAGATGAGGCCTTATGACAACTAATAACTACATCATAGACATTCAACATGTTTATAAATTTTTCAACAACCTTGTTGCCTTAAAAAATATTTCCCTCCAGATTAAACCCACAGAAAAAGTAGTTATTTTAGGACCAAGTGGGTCAGGAAAATCAACTTTGCTGCGAACCATAAACAGGTTAGAAAAAATAGACAGAGGGAAAATATTTGTAAATGGTCAAGATATTACCCACCCAAAATGTGATATTAACAAAATACGAATGGAAGTTGGGATGGTGTTTCAAAATTTCAACTTATTTCCTCATAAAACAGTACTTCAAAACATAACTATGGCTCCAATTAAGCTCAAAAAAATCCCTGAAAATGAAGCTAACGAATTAGCTATTTCTTTGTTAAAAAAAGTTGGGATAGAAGATAAAGCCCACGTTTATCCAGGACAGCTCTCAGGAGGCCAACAACAACGAGTAGCTATTGCTAGGGCCTTGGCTATGCAACCCAAAGTAATGCTCTTTGACGAACCAACTTCAGCTCTAGATCCAGAAATGATTGGAGAAGTCCTAGACGTAATGGTTAACCTGGCTAAAGAAGGCATGACCATGGTCGTGGTGACTCACGAAATGGGGTTTGCCAAAGAAGTCGCAGATAGAATAGTCTTTATGGATGCAGGAGAAATTCTGGAACAAGGCACTCCAGATCATTTTTTTAACAATCCCAACCACCCAAGAGCAAAACAATTTTTAAGCCAAATTTTATAGCCCAAACTTTAATAGAGAAGTAACTTAAATAGCTATATAAATAAAATTCTTCATAAATTTTGTTACTAAAAAAACTTTCTCTTCCCTATTTAGCTAGCCTATTCAGTTTTACACTATTTGTTATTTGGCTGGCTTAATCCTGAGGCCGATATAAAACTTCTTTACAAAATCTAAAGTTTTTGCTTATTAAAAAATAGTTATAGCTAAAAATTAATTGAGGGAAGAGATGTACACCTTATGGGCCCCATGGAGAATTGAATATATTTTAGGACCAAAACCTGACGAATGTGTATTTTGTATACCAAAACACCATGAAGAAGACGAAAAGAGACTCATCTTATACAGAGCAAAGTATTGTTTTGTAATCATGAACAAATTTCCTTACATGAGTGGACATATCATGGTGACTCCTTACAGACACGTTTCTTGTATCACTGAACTAAGCCAGGAAGAACACGAAGAAATAATGAGTTATCTTAAAACATGTACCCAGATTTTAAAAAAAGCCTTAAATCCCAAGGGCTTAAATATTGGCCTAAATATTGGAGAAGCAGCAGGAGCTGGTATAAAAGAACACCTTCACTTTCATCTAGTGCCAAGGTGGATAGGAGACCATTCGTTTATGGCTGTTTGCTCAGAAACTATGGTCTTACCAGAGCATTTACAAAAAACTTATAATAAACTAAAGGCTTATTTTAATCAAATCTAAACATTAATTTAACCTTAAAGTCTTAGGTTTGATTAACACAAACTTAAACTAAAAACTAAAAAAAAGGGGTAAAGCCATGCGCTATGTAAAAATTATCTTTTTTGTTATTTTATTCTTTTTTTCCATTCTTTTTTTCATTCAAAATAACGAACTTATAACCAGCAGTATCTCTTTAAAATTGGAATTTTTAGGCTTTGCTATATCCAGTCCTGCTATTCCTCTTTATCTCCTAGTTCTTAGTTCTTTTGTGCTAGGTGCTTTTGTTACTGTTCTCTACTTGCTTTCAGACAGGATAAAAATAGGTTCCCAGTTAAAAGAAGCCCGTAAAAAGATAAAAGAACTGGAAAAAGAATTATCTTCTCTTAGAAACATTCCTTTAAACGAAAATGACTATAACGTGAGCTCAAATAACGAGCCAGAGGCTCAACAAAGCTAGTAATCACTAATTGGGTTATTTGTTATTGGTGATTTGATGATCTAAAAATATTAAACTATAGAAAATGAATATATTCAAAAAACTTTTTTCTAGAAAAAAAATAGACATTTTTCCAGAGCAACTTAATACAGAAGGCTATTTGCCCTCCACTGCAGATACGCTTACTGCTATCAAACAATTAAGTGAAGCTGTCAAAGATAATCCAGACTCCATAGAATTATATCTAGCTCTGGGCAATTTGATTAGAGCTCAAAGCGAATTTGAACGAGCTATTCTTATTCGTCAAAGTATTATTGCCAGACCTAATATTTCCCCTGTCCTAAAGGCACGCGCTTGGTATGAATTGGGGATAGATTATAAAAGGGCTGGTCTCATAGACAGAGCCGTCCAGGCCCTTCAAGAAGCCAGGAAAATTGCGGGAGACAACTCCAACATTCTTGAAGCCCTAGCCAAAATTTATGCCCAAAGCCACGACTTTAAACAAGCAGTTTATTATTATCACAAGTTAAACCACTATAAAGCTGAAGCTCATTATCTGGTGAAGTGGTCCCAAACCCTGGATCTACCTCAAAAAATAAAATTAATAAAAAAAGCTCTAAATATTTATCCCAAAAGTCCAGAAGCCTGGCTAGAACTTTTATTAACTAATTGGCAAACTAACAATCCTAAAGAGTTCAAAAATAACTTCCACACAGCAATCTACTCTGCTCCTAAGCACAAAGACTTTATTATTTTAGAGGGTTTGTATGAAGCTCTAAAACATAAAACTGACGAACCTCAAGCTCTACAGGACTTTATTTTAATCATGGAGGAAGTTTTGGCCAATAAACCTACTGTTCTAAATAATTATTACAACGCTCTATTTTTAATCTTAATTAAAGAACAAGAGCAGGCAAGGACCTGGTTAGAAAAATCCTTAATCCTAAACAACAATTTCTGGCCAGCCAGATTAATATTGCTCCAATTAGACGTCCCAACCCAACAACTGTCTGACAATTTTAAGGCTCACCTAGAATTTTTTATCCAACACTTCCTCCAGGCTAAATTTTTTATCTGCGAACAATGTGGTTTAAAAAGAAAATCTCTATTTTTCTTATGTCCCAGATGTTCGGCCTGGCATTCCATAGCCTTTTACACGTCCTTACATGAGTAAAACAAATCTTACTTACTCCAATATCAAACTTACCCCCATGTTAGAGCAATACCTGGGGATAAAAAAAGAGTATCAGGATTGCTTATTATTTTTTCGCATGGGCGATTTTTACGAACTTTTTTTTCAAGACGCGGAGATAGCAGCAAGAGAATTGCAAATTGCCCTAACATCACGCAATCCCAAAGCAGACCTAAAAGTCCCCATGTGTGGAGTTCCTCATCATGCTGTTTCCGAATACCTAAAAAAACTTTTAAAAAAGGGCTATAAAATAGCCCTTTGCGATCAGATAGAAGACCCCAAGCAAGCAAAAAAAATCGTAAAAAGAGCGGTCACCAGAGTATTTACTCCTGGAACTATAGTAGAAGATTTAAACCTAGAATCCAAAGACAATAATTATCTAGTATCCTTGTTCTGGGACAGAAAACAATCCAAAGGAGCCATTGCCTGGGCAGATTTTTCCACTGGCTCCTGGAGCGGTTTACAAACCAATACCCTTGAAGAAATCTGGCAATGGTTAATCAAATTAGATCCTACCGAAATACTTATCCCTGATACCTTTGAATTGCCTGATTCTATTGTCATTTTGTTTAAAAATAAAATCAGAAAACTATCCACCCTAACCTACTACTCTCTCCATAAAGCCAAAAACTTAATCTGCCAAACAGAGCAAGTAAATTCTCTATCTGTTTTAGATCTTGAGGACAAACCAGAATTAATCAAAGCCTGTGGCAGTATTTTGTATTATCACTTACAAACTCAAAAAGATGCTAGCTTTCACCTCCATTCTTTTCAAGTATTAACTCCCACTAGTTATTTAATTTTAGACGAAATAACTGAAAAAAATTTGGAACTCTTTACTCTTTTAAACGGGCAAAAGGGATCAGGCACTTTAATTCACGTCTTGGATAACACGCTTACCCCCATGGGGGGAAGACTTCTAAAAACCCGTCTTTCCAGACCATGGAAAAATCTAAAGACTATTCGTTTACATCAAGAAGTTGTTAATTTTTTTTTTCAAAACGACGAACTTAGAACAAACTTACGAACTTTGCTTGACAAAATTTACGATCTGGAACGTCTAGCCATCCGAATTTTTTTAGGCCGCACCAACCCTAAAGACTTCGTAGCCCTAAGACAAACCCTCAAAATTTTACCTAACATCCAAACCACTCTAAATACTCAAAAAGAACTTCCTGCTTTATTAAAAAAACTTTCCCAAAATCTAGATCCTTTAGAAGACATTCAACAACTCTTACACAAAGCAATTCTAGATAATCCCTCTCCCCTAACCACAGAGGGCAATATCTTTAAGCAAGGATTTGACCAGGAATTGGACGAACTCATAGAATTAACTGAACATAGTGAACAAAAATTAAAAGAATTACTTCAGCAAGAACGAACCAAACACGACTTGCCCCAGCTAAAACTGGGTTATAACAAAGTGTTTGGCTATTATTTAGAACTGAGTAAAGTCCATAAAGATAAAATCCCAGATTATTTCGAACGCAAACAAACTCTGGTTAATACAGAACGATACATTACCCCTCAGCTCAAAGAACTAGAAGATAAAATTTTAGCTGCTAGTGAAAAAAGAAAATTAAAAGAATACGAATTATTTGTTTCTTTAAGACAAATCCTGGCTAAAGAAAAAGAACGTTTTCTAAAAATGGCCCAAAACATTGCGGACCTGGATTACTGGCAGTCACTGGCAGAAACGGCCAGAAAATGGTCATGGACCAAACCAGAAATAGAAGACAGCCAAATTCTTTATATAAAACAAGGACGCCATCCCAGTATTGAGCAAGTGATTGGAAAAAATAACTACATACCCAACGACGTATACTTTCCTCCCAATACCCATCTTTTACTTATCACAGGACCGAACATGGCTGGTAAATCTACTGTGCTTAGACAAACGGCAATCATTTGTATTTTAGCCCAAATGGGCTCATTTGTGCCAGCTCAAGAAGCCAAAATAGGACTTGTAGATAGAATCTTTTCTCGAGTAGGTGCTTCCGATAATCTAGCCCAGGGACAATCAACCTTTATGGTAGAAATGACAGAAACAGCCAGAATACTGCGCTTAGCCACTAAAAAAAGCCTGGTTATTTTAGATGAAATAGGTAGAGGCACAAGTACGTTTGACGGTATGTCTCTAGCCTGGGCCGTAGCAGAAGAACTTAGCAAAAAACAAATAAGAACCCTATTTGCCACTCATTATCACGAATTAACCCAATTAGAAAGCGAATATTCCAACATTAAAAATTTTAACATTGCGGTCCAGGAATGGAAAGGAGATATTATCTTTTTGCGTAAACTAGTCCCTGGCCCTGCAGACAAAAGTTATGGTATTGAAGTAGCCAAACTAGCAGGCATTCCCAAACCTGTTATTGCCAGAGCAAAAGAAATTCTCTCTGCTTTGGAAAAAAAAGAGGCTGAAATTCAAAAAAGAATCATCCAAAAAAATCTATTATCCTTTATCCAGCCCTTAAATTCTGAGCACCAAAAAACACCACCTCCAGATAATTGCATCCTTCAAGAGTTGTCAAAACTAGACATCAACAGTATAACCCCCCTTGAAGCACTAAATATTTTACACAAATGGAAAAAAAAATTTTGGGGGAAAAATGAGAACTAAATTATACTCTCTTCTAAGTCTTATCTTCACATCTTGTCTAATCTTTGCCTGTGGTGTAAAAAAATGGCCAGAACCAAACCTAAATGCTGATAAATTAAAAGTGGAAATAAAACAGGTGACTATAATTACTCCAGACCAATATAAAATAGATTTTTACCTTTATGGTCAGCTAAAAAATTTAAAACAAATTATTGCTCAAATAGAACTAAAAACAGCTGCCCAATGTCTATCCTGTCCTTTTACCAATTATCAAGAAAAAAATATACAGGCGTATAGTGTACAACAATTAACTCAAAATAAATATTTAGTTTCCACTATATTAAAAACCACTAAGGAACAAATTACGAGAATTAGATTAAAAGTGCTCAATAGATATAGGTCGATACAAGCGGCCTATTCTCAAGTTTATACAATAAAAAACCAAAACCCTTTTCAGGTATTTTAGGCTTATTTTCACAACAAATAAACACCTAAAAATTATAGGAGAGGAAGATGCATTATTTTGAGTACAAAAATGGAGAATTATACGCAGAAGACGTAAAGGTCCAAGATTTAGTCAAAGAATACGACACTCCTCTTTACATTTACTCTGCAAGAACTTTTAAAAGACATTTTACTGCCTTTGATTCTGCATTTAAAGAACTGAAACACTTAACTTGCTATTCTGTAAAAGCCAATTCCAATTTGTGTATCTTAAAATTATTGGGACAGATGGGTGCTGGAATGGACATAGTATCTGGTGGAGAGCTCTTTCGAGTCTTAAAAGCAGGCATAGATCCCCAAAAAATAGTTTATTCTGGAGTGGGCAAAAGAGAACACGAAATAGAAGAAGCTCTCATGGCTGATATTTTAATGTTTAACATAGAATCAGAAGATGAATTAAAAAAAATTAATGAAGTTGCCCAAAGAATGAACACAACCGCCCGCATAAGCATTAGAATAAACCCAGACGTGGATCCCAAAACTCATCCTTATATTTCCACAGGCCTAAAAAAAAATAAATTTGGTTTAGTAGAAGACATAGCCTTGCAGGCCTACAAACTGGCTAAAGACCTACCCCATATTCAACCCATTGGCCTGGATTGCCATATTGGGTCTCAGCTCACCTCTATTGATCCTTTTTTAGACGCTTTGGATAAGATTCTGGAATTTAAAGACAAGTTGTCTGATCTGGATATTGAAATAAAATATCTGGACCTTGGCGGTGGACTGGGCATAACTTATGATCAAGAAAATCCACCCCATCCCAGCGAATTTGGCCAGGCGCTTCAACAAAAACTGGCCAACCAAGACCTTACCCTAATTTTAGAACCAGGCCGAGTAATTGCTGGTAATGCTGGCATCTTAGTAACTAGAGTTCTTTATAACAAAAAAACCCCAACCAAAAATTTTATTATTGTAGATGCAGCTATGAACGATCTTATCAGGCCATCTTTATACAAATCTTATCACAAGATAGCACCTGTGGTCCAAAAAAATAAAACCAACAAAATCGTAGTGGACGTAGTAGGGCCAATTTGCGAGTCTGGAGACTTCCTGGCTCAAGAAAGAGAACTTCCAGAAATGCAAAGTGGAGAACTATTGGCCATTTTTTCTGCTGGAGCTTATGGTTTTACCATGTCTTCTCAATACAATTCTCGTCCAAGAGCAGCAGAAATTTTAGTAGATGGTGATAAAATTACTCTAGCCAGAAGAAGAGAAATATACATGGATCTTATTCAACTAGAAGACAATTGTATCTAAAACTCTAACACCAATTAACAACCTTCTTTTTTATAGACGTTGAGTTAAAAATTAAATCTTTAGACTTATTTTAACAAGGTTTATAAAAAAACAGGAGGGCAAGAGTTATAAAAATAGCATCTAAAATAAAAATTCTGCACGTGGGCAAAGCTAAAAAAAGTTTTTACCGTGAAGCCCAACGAGAATATTTACAAAAAATAAACAAAATATGTAATATTGAAGATGTAATAATAAAGGATAGCAATAAAAAAGAAATATTTCTTCAGCAAAAGGAAAATGAAAAAGAAATATTAAATAAACTCGATCCTAAAGATTCCTTAATTTTATTAGACGAACGCGGGAAACTGTTTAAAAGCATAGAATTTAGCAATTTTATCCAAAAGATATGGAAAATACAAAAAACACCTTGCTTTGTTATAGGAGGACCTTATGGACACAACGAAAGTATAAAACAAAGAGCTCAACACCTAATTTCTTTGTCGCCCTTAACTTTTACTCATGATCTTGCTTATATATTACTCCTGGAACAAATTTACAGGGCTTTAACAATTATTATAAAACACCCTTATCACCATTAAAACTCAAGGTCTGTTTAGTAGAAACAAAAATTATTCTAAAGGAGTAACCTATGTTAAATGAAAAATTTTTAACTGATTTGGAAGAATATTTAAAATCCGGGAGATTAGAGGAAGACTTTCAATATTCTTCAGAAGAAAGAAGATTAGAGATCCTGGATTATTTAGAAAGATTAATGGATTTAGCAGACGTAGCCAATGAAGTGGCTACAAAAATAATTTTTAAAAACTCTCAACTAGGACAACTGTTTAAAAATACTGGGACTAAAGACCAAAAATAACGTTTTTTGCTCCCTATAGTGTAGGCAAACACATCCTCTAATTTCCATTCTCCAGGTAAAGTAGGAGGAGAAGAGAGGTTGGTTAGAATAATTAGCCTTGTTCGTGGACAAGCTAGAGGAAAGGCAATCTTTAAAACCTCTAAATAAGGTTTAAAAGCTCTTGTAACAATAAAATCAACAGAGAGATAAGCAAGCGGTAAACTTTCTGCTGGCCTATCCAAAACAAAAGTATTATTCAATTTTAATTGAAATACAACATTTTTTAAAAATGAAATCCTCTTTTTTCTAATCTCAACCAAATAATACAAGCCTTTATCCCAGATTAACCTAAAAGGTATCCCAGGCAAACCCGCTCCAGACCCTAAATCCAAAAAAACCTGCTCTTTATCTGAAACCAACTTATCTTTTAAAAATGTAAATAAATAAAAACTATCCTGAATCAAATAAGTTAAAATATCTTTTTTTGTCTTATAACCAACCAGATTTACTTTCTGGTTCCACTTTAACAACAACTCTAGATATAAATCCAATTTTCTTTTTTGTTCCAAATCTAAATTAACGCGCATATTGCAAACCAATATTGTTAATATGTAAAATCAGGTCTAGTCTTCCATCTTCTATGGATCCAATACCATTGCTCTGGATAGGTCAACACCATATCTTCCACTGCTTTGGTATAAAATTCTGCCACTTTTCTTACTTTCTCTTTAATACTCCCCTGTATCTTATCTGGATCACAAGGTTTTTGTAGTATTAAATGAATATTACGCTCCTGTCTCAAAGCAAAAACAGGCCAAACCAAAGCCTTTGTTCGAACCGCAATTAAGGCCGGCCCCATGTTTACAGCAGCAATTTCTCCTAAAAACGGTAAAAAAATCGCCTCCTTAGACAGGGCATTGTGATCTACCAAAAAAGCAGCTAAGCCATTCTTGCGCAAATGAGGAAGCAAAGAAGCAACAGCCTGACGATGTCCTAAAATCTGGACATTACGCCCGGTCCTCACTCTCTCTAAAAGCTTTTTTAACAATCTATTTTTCGGAAACTTCACCACTACTTGAGTTGATTTATCAGGCAAAAATACTTTTAAAATAGCCAACAACATCTCCCAGGCCCCTAAATGAGCCGTTACTATCACAATCGGTCTATTTAATATGCCTATATCTTGCAAATAACGGAAATTGTTAATTTTAACTTTATGTTTTATGTATTTAAAATCAAAATTTTGGACCACAAAAGACTCAAAAAATGCTTTTCCCGTGTTAATAAAGCTCTCTTTCGCTATGCTTCGGGCTAAATTTTCTTCAACCTGTAAATGTTTTTGCACAGACAAAATTGCTTCATATCTTCTATTTTCTAAAAAATCCCATAACAGCGTGCCCAAGGCTTTTCCATAGATATCAACCTTGTCCATATCTATCGTTCTGGAAATACACGTCAAAAATTGGATTATAAGATCATCTACCATAAATACTTTCCATTTGTTCATATAATACGTTTTTATAATTATCTAATTTATCTAAATCTTTTACCCAAACCGGATCACCATAACAAATACGGCAGGTAGAAAAAGGATAAGGCAGTTCAAACTTATCCCAAGACTTTTTAAAAACAAACCTTTTATCCATTCTGACCCTTGCAGGCAAAATAGGAAGATTTAATTTATAAGCTAAATACAAAATACCATCTTTTATTTTATGTCTTGGTCCAGTTGGGCCATCCAGAGTAATAACCATATCCTTTGGATTCGACCGAAAACTTTTAATCATGCTCACCAAAGCCCTAACCCCTGTTCTGTGGCTAGAACCTCTGGCCAAATCATAACCTAATTTTTTTAAAATTTGAGCAATAATCTCCCCATCCTGACTGGGACTAACCAAAGCCCTTATATCTTGACTTCTGTGAATATAACACAAAGGAAATAATTCGCCATGCCAAATTCCAAACAATACATATTGTCCTTGTCTTTTTAAAGAAAGATAAGTATTATAATTAATTTGGGTATATTTTAAAGTGCCCGACCATAATTTCAGCAAAACTGTAAGTAATGTAGCAACATAATTTAAATTAATGTACATAAAAATAACCTAAAAAGTTTTCATCACTTTACCAAACGAGCTAAAAATGAATAAACACTTCCTAAAAATAGGTCAAATTTCTTACCTAAACATCTGGCCATTTTTTTATTTTTTAAAAAAAGAATATCCTGACTATTATTACCAAAATGACCATCCAAGTCTTCTCAATCAACTTTTGCTCTCAGGAGCACTAGACCTTGCTCCTGCTTCTGCTTTTGAATACTTAAAAAACCCAGACCAATACCTGCTCCTTCCAGACTTAAGCATAAGTGCCACCAAACAGGTTCAAAGTGTACTCTTTTTCTCTCCTGTACCCAAAGAAGAGCTGCGTCCATCAACACCTGTTTACCTCACCAGAGCCTCGGCCACGTCCATTAATCTCTTAAAAGTATTATGGCATTTTTTCTGGAAATTGGATCATCCCCAATGGAAAACCATAGCACCCGGTCAAGGTATTAAAACCAACCAGCCTTTTTTAGAAATAGGAGATCTGGCTTTAAAATTATATCACTCCGTTCATAATTACTATGTTTACGATCTTGCTCAGGAGTGGTTTTACTTTACCCATTTACCTTTTGTCTTTGCTTTGTGGATTGTGAATAAAAAAAATTTTTTCAAAAAGAAAAAACAAATAATCTTACTCTGGAAAACTTTATTAAATTATAAAAATTTTTTGCAAGAAAAAGAAAAAAAGACAGAATTAATTACAAATTTAGAGAAAACTTCTTTTACCATTCCCCAAATATTATCTTATTGGGAATTAATGGATTATAATCTTGCTCCACCCCATCGTACCAGTTTAATTTTATTTGGCCATTATTTAAACCTATTAAATATTATCCCAGGAGTAGCAACTCTTTCCTGGATCAGAAAATAAAAAAACTTAGTTATTTAACTTCATAAAACTGGTTTCCTGGCCAACAATGGCCAACACATCTCCTTTTTGCAATTTATAATTCGCCTTTGGAACAAAGGTATATTCGTTATTATCTTTTGATTTAATTGCAATGGCTTGCACCCCGTATTTATTAGTTAAATCTAATTCTCTTAAAGTTTTTCCAGCCCATTTATCTATAACTAATTCTTTTAAAAGCACGCCTCTTCCCATAGGCAAATAATCTATCAAGCCAGGAACCACTAAACTTCTAGCCAGTTGCTCTGCAGCAAACCGCTCAGGAAAAATCACGTGATCCACGCCTATTTTTCTTAGAACCTGTTCGTGTTCATCACTTATAGCTTTACACCAAACATCTTTTGCCCCTAATTCTTTTAAATAAAGAGCAATTAAAATACTTGCTTCCATAGAGTGTCCCACGCTTATCACTACGTGATTAAAATCAGCAAAACCAAGTTGGGATAAGGTGGCTTTATCTGTAGCATCCCCCTCATAAACCTGAGTTAACAGGTCCTGAGCCCTTTTTATTCGTTCTGTTTTATTATCCAATCCTACCACATTATGCCCTAAGTTTATCAATGATTTGGCCAAATAAAACCCAAATTTACCCAGCCCAATAATTCCTATTTCAACCTTTGCCACAATACCATCCTCCTATCCAATTAATAAAGAATTTTCTGGCCACTTAAATCTTTCCTGAGATTGCCAGCTTTGTAACAAAGAAAGAAACAAAATAGGTCCTAATCTTCCAATAAACATCAAACATATTATGACCCATTTGCCCACAATTGACAGTTGTGGCGTTAACCCCACAGACAATCCAACAGTGCCAAAGGCAGAAACAACTTCAAACAAAATTTCTAAAAAAAGTCCTTTGCTTAAATGATGTGGCACGTCCCCACCTTCGCTGGCCAATAAAATAGCAGTAGCCACAAAAATCAAGACAAAAGCAAAAATGATCAATGTTAAAGCTTTATTTAAACTCTTATCTTCCAAAGCATACTTTCCAATAACGCATTGCTTTCTCCCAATCAAACTAGACCAACAAAAAGCAATAAAAGTTCTAAAAGTAGTGGTCTTTATTCCTCCAGCGCAAGAACCAGGAGACCCCCCTATAAACATTAAAAAAATCATAATAAGCAAGGATAAGTTGGTCATTTTGCTAACTTCTACAGAATTAAAACCAGCTGTCCTACAAGTAACAGACTGAAATAAAGCCGTAAGTATGTTTTTTTTCAAATGAGTCTGCTCAGGATGAGCAAAAAACTCTGCAACAAAAATCAAAACCGTTCCACCAATAATTAAAGCCAGTGTTGTCTCTAGGACAATTTTAGTATGCCAAGTTAACTTGCTCTTTTTTTGACCGGTTAACCATTCATATAGCTCTAAAATAACCGCAAATCCAAGCCCACCCAAAACAATAAGCACAATAAAAACTAAATTTATCCAAATCGAATCCTGCCACTGGATCAAGCTAGAAGAAAACAAAGAAAATCCAGCATTACAAAAAGCAGAAACAGAATGAAACAAAGCAGAAAAAGGCGAAAAATATATTGGATCAAACAAATACAAGCCCAGGGCACCTAATATTTCTATGATAAACACAAATTTTACCATTGAAATCAAGAAGTGTCCCAGATGAAAAGAAGGATCATGCAACAAAGATTGACCTATAGCGATCCTATCTGTAATAGAAATCTTTCTTCTCCATAAATAAAAAACCAAACTAGTATAGGTCATTATCCCCAGCCCACCTAATTGGATTAACACCAAAATAACACCCTGACCAAAAGGAGAAAAAAAGGAGCCAGTATCAACTACTACTAACCCTGTAACACAAGTAGCAGAAGTGGCAGTAAATAATGCATCTAACCAAGAAATAGATGTATTCTGTAAACTCAGAGGATGATGCAGGAAAATTGTACCCACTAAAATAGTTAAAGCAAAAAAGTAAACAGGAAGAGAAAAAGGAGAAAAAAAGTTTTTTTTCCAAAAGTTTTTTTTCATCACTCACTCAAACGAATAATTTTTAATAAAAAAATATACCCTACGGCTTTTCACCAGTATTATATAGAACACAAATTATCAATTACTAATTACACAATCCTCTCAAACGCCTTTACATATATCCTGCTATTGGCTTTAGTGATATTTTTTATTGCGTCGTAAAACAAGATTTCAACTTCTGTAAATTTAGAAACTATATCAATATAACCTTTATACTTTTTATTATCAAAATATCCATTCTCCATAATCTTTTGGGATACAAATTTAAATCTATCTATGTCTTCTTTGCTTAATTTATTTGTCTGTATAAAAAAATCTATCTCATTTTCTGCAATTTCTACCATCTCTTCTAACTGCTCTTGTAATGAATTATATTCCTTCCTAAAATCAAGCAATTTTTTTATGTGAGCCACACTCCCCCCTAAATACTCATAAATAAGCTCTATATCCTCACCCCTAAATCCCAAATCCTTCTTACTAATTAACCACGTCTTTATCTCCTCATATCCCAAATGGTCTATTAGTTTAAAATCACTGGTTACTTTCATCTTGGCATTGCTGTATATCTCACTTAAAAATATCGTATTAGAAGTTAAAATCAAAACATGGGATAAATGAGTCTCTTTGGTTAAAGAAACGCAGAAATTTAAAAATTCGTTAAGTAATTTCTTATTCCCATTAATGTATATGTCTTGCAAAGATTGAATTTCATCAATAATAAAAATACTTTTTTTCTTTTCTTTTCTAAACTCTTCTAATAAATAATTAAATAAGTTCTTTTTATTCTCTTTTATCTTTCTCAATGTCTTTGCCTCTAATTTAAATAACCCAAAAATATTGTAATTCCTATTTAGTTCTGTTTGTATCTCATTTTCATCCCGTTCTTCTAAAATACTTTCTATAAAATTATCAAAACTACTAATAAGCACTCTTCTAAAATTTATATATTTCACATTATAACTCTTATCTTCTAGCAAATAATTTTCTATAATATACTCTATTAAAGTAGTTTTACCCGTGCTCTTTGGGCCATATACCCAAACAACCCTCTTGGGATTTTGCTTAAAATAATTTAAAAAAAATCCTATCTCTTTTTCTCTATTTATAAATTCTTCCCCCCTAAACTGCCTAATTAACATATTTACTCTCCTATCATTCGTGAGCACGTTAAATTAAAACCAATAAACTAATAATCTAACATAGACAATTACTAATTACAAATTACCTTTTACAACTGTTAATTTCCTATCACCAATGCTCCATTTATTAACTATTATTTGACATCAAACTTTTCGTAACACCAAATAAAACGAACAGCAAATAAAAGCAACCCTAATGCTCATTTAGCTTTTATAAATTATAAGATAACTCTAAATTTTATTATTTTTTGCTAAAAAAAATTTCTAAAGAACTTTTTATAAATAAGGCTTTCTTATAACCAATCCCAGGAATAGATTGCAATTCTATTATATCTGCCCGTAATATATTGTCTAGGGTTTTAAACTTTTCCCATAATAAAGAAGCAGTCTTTGGTCCAATTCCTTTTAATTCAGACAATACATCACGATAAACTTCTTTGGATCTGCTTTGTCTTTGTTTAGACAATACAAATCTATGGGCCTCGTCGCGTAATTTTTGCAACAGTAAAAGATCTTTATCTCCTGGAGCTAATTTAACCCCTTGTTTATGATATTTTGAGTATATCTTATCATCTAAATTTCCCAAACTTCTCGAACTTCCTTTACTAATAGCCAAAACTTCAACTCTATCTTCCACTCCCATTAGCCGTAATTGCTTCAAAAAATAATCCAAATGGGTAAGTCCACCATCAATTAAAAACAAATCTGGCCAATTATTATATTTAGCTTTTTTTTGCAAAAACAATTTATAAGGCAAAAAATCATTTCTATTTATATTGTCAAATTTATACAATCTATATTTCTCCTTAACAAATTTATTATCTTCAAAATAAACGCTTCCAAGATAAGTATTATTTCCATAAAAATGAGATACGTCTAAGGATTCTATACTGGCAATGCTTTTAGAAGGGAAAATATTTTTTAAGATAGATTGTTTTTTATCATAACTATAAAGTAAATTTTCTTCAGCTATTTTAAAAAAATCATCATATTTTTTTTGACCACAAATAATCTTTGTTTTTATTTTTTTTTCTTGAAAAATATTTTCTAGTTCTTTTAAATCAACGTTATCTGAAATAACTATCTTATCTGGTACATTGTCATTAAATAAATAAAACTGAATTAAAACAAAAGACCATAATTCCGTATTATCCTGAACAATAACATTTGAAAAATTAAAATTTTTCTTGTCAATTAACTTTCCTTCTCGCATAGATAACACACTTAAATACACGTTGTCATCTTTTGTTTTTAAATAAAAAATATCTGTGTTTTGATTTTCAAAATTTACTACATTCTGTTTTTCCAGCATTGATTTAATATATTTTAATTTATCACGCACAAAAGCAGCTTTTTCAAATTCTAAATTATCTGCATACATTTGCATTTCTTTTTTTAAAACATTAATTAATTCTTTAGATTTTCCTTTTAAAAACAATTCTACTTTTTGTACTTCTTTTTGATATTCATTATAATCAACATCATAACAACATGGAGCAAAACATCTATTTAAATGGTATTGTAAGCAAGGACGCATCCTATTTTTAAATTGATGTTTACCACATTTTCTTAATTTAAAATTTTTATTAATCAATTTTATAATTTCACGTACCTGATAAGAAGAAGGATATGGTCCAAAAACAACACATCCAGCCTTAGGACGTCTAGCAATTTTTAAACTAGGATATTTCTCTTGTTTATCTAAAATAATTAAAATATATTGTTTATCATCTCTAAAATAAATGTTATATTTAGGTTTATACTTCTTTATTAAATTGGCTTCCAGGAGAAGTGCTTCTTTTTCAGAATTGGTAATAATAAAATCAATATGTTTTACCTGAGATATTAAACTTTTTACTTTAAAATCAAAAATATTTTTTTGAAAATAGCTCCTGACTCTTTTAGCTAAATTTTTAGCCTTACCTACATAAAGAACATTATTTTCTCCATCTTTCATTAAATATACACCACTTTTAGGAGGTAAAGTTGCAAGAAAGTCTTTAGAAATCATTTTGGCAAAATAAAAATATAGATATCATAGAATAGACTTTATGTGTTTTTTATGATTTGTATAAACACTGTCTAAAAAAGACAAAATTTTTTTTACAGTTTTTTTATCTGTTGGCAGGTAGGGATAAACTTTTAAACCAAAATCATCTGCTGTCATCTTTTTAAACTTAAACTCCTGATCAATATTATAAACAAAACCAGAACCTGTTATATCTGCTTTTTGACTATCATCTAAAGATACCTGCTTACAAAACTGTAAAAATTCACTAGGAGAATAGTACTTATTTACGTTTTCTATGTCAGAATTTATTTTATCTATCAATTTAACTGCCAAATCATAATGAAAGGTAACTTGTTTTCTATTTTTTACTAATTTTACTTTCCCTTCTCTATATTCTTTTATTTTTTTACTCAGTTGCAAATAATAAAGACAAAAACATTTTTTATATTTTTTACGTAAAAACAAGGCAAAAGGACAATTTATTTCTTGAGTTGCATAGGGAGTATAATCCATCTGAATATTTAAATTTTCCCAAAATTTTACCCAATTTTCTTTAGTTACTAAAAAATTAGCTAAAATAGCCTTTAAATCTTCTATCTTTTGAGCCTGTTTTTTTAACTCTTGAATATTTTTCTTTAGAAAATCTATTTCAAGCTCTATGTTGCGTCTGTGTCCAAAGAAATTATCTGCTGTTTCTTTTAGTACACTTGCTGCCAATTCTTTCGTTAAATCTTCAGAAAAAGAAGACATTTTTCCCTACTTTCATTAGGTTAAAAGTTTTAAGTACCAGTATTAAGACGTAGGTCCTAAGGCTCTTGCTTATGCTTCTACAATTTGCCTTAAATCCAACGATAAAACGTATCTACCTCAAACAGGTATGAAAATCAACGCTCAACAAACATAAGGACGAAGCTAAAAACATTGCAAATTCGTCTCACCCAAAACCATCTCAAGTTACGTAGGAATAATGCGTAACTTATCTTTTATTTTGACAAAATTTAACGAATTTGGCAAGGCAGGGACTAAAAATTAACTTACTAGACGATAACCTCAAAGATTATTGAAAAGAAACAATTTTCTTGCAGGTTTTCCAACTAACTGCTATTAAAATTGACCTTATGGAGACAGTTTATAATTTTTTAAGAGAACTTTCGATTTTTATTTTGCCCTTAATGTTAGGTATTATCCTGCATGAAGTGGGGCATGGATACGTAGCCTATCTTTTGGGAGATCCCACTGCTAAACAAGCTGGAAGGCTTACCTTAAATCCCATAAAACACCTTGATCCACTTGGACTAGCTGTACTTCTTATCACCAGAAAAATTGGTTGGGCCAAGCCTGTGCCTATTAATCCTGCCTATTTTAAAGACCTAAAAAAGGGATTATTTTGGGTCTCTGCTGCTGGTCCAGCAGTAAACTTTGCTCTAGCTCTAATTTTTTGGTTAATTTTCAAACTAGTACCACTTATCATGACTTCAAGTCCTTCCTTTGTTCAAATCTATATTTTGTATCCTATTTATTTAATATCTAGTGCAGGAGTTATAGTAAACATTATTTTAGGAGTATTTAATCTTATACCCTTTCCTCCCCTAGATGGGAGTAAAATGCTGCTTTATTTTTTGCCTAACTCCTGGATAAAAAAATATTTAGAACTAGAAAAATTTGGCTTAGTTATTTTATTAGTACTAATTTTCCTGGGCTATTTGGATCATTTTCTAACTTACTTGCTAAACTTTATTTACAAATACATTTTAAATTAAGGAGTACGTGATGACACAAACTAAAGCCACTATTGTTTCTGGTATGCGCCCCACAGGTCCTCTTCATCTCGGTCATTACTTTGGAGTCCTGGAAAACTGGTTAAATTTTCAAAAAGAATATAAATGTTATTTTTTTGTGGCAGACTGGCATGCCCTTACTACTGAATATAATAACCCCCAAAAAGTAAAAAACTTTATTTCTGAGCTGGTCAAAGACTGGCTAGCTGTGGGCCTTGACCCTAAAAAATGCATACTTTTTATCCAATCTCAAATAAAACCACACGCAGAATTACATTTAATCCTTTCTATGCTAACTCCCTTGGGTTGGCTAGAACGAAATCCTACCTACAAAGAAGTAAAGCACGAACTTGCGGCCAAAAATCTCAATACTTATGGCTTTTTGGGATATCCAGTACTTATGGCCTCTGACATTTTAATTTACAGGCCCAATTACGTCCCTGTAGGAGAAGATCAACTTCCCCATCTCGAATTAACCAGAGAAATAGCTAGAAGATTTAACTTTTTGTATGGCAATACCTTCCCTGAACCTCAAGCTAAATTAACAGAAGCTTCGCGTCTCCCCGGTTTAGATGGACGAAAAATGAGCAAAAGTTACAATAATTCCATTTACTTAAGTGAAGATTTCTCAAGTGTTCAAAAAAAGATTATGTCCATGCTCACTGATACCAATAGAAAAAGAAAATCAGACCCAGGAGACCCTGCCAGATGTAATCTTTATCCATATCATAGACTATTAACTCCAACTCAAATACGAGAAGAAATAAAAGAAAATTGCACTCAGGCCAAATGGGGATGTGTAGATTGTAAGAAAATTCTCTTGTCTAACCTAGAAAAATTACTTATCCCCATCCATGAAAAAAGAAAACAATTGGACAATAATCCTTCTTTAATAGAAGAAATTTTAGACCAAGGCAATAAACTTGCTTTAGAAACAGCAGAACGCACTATGTCTCTAGTACGAGAAAAAATTAATTTTATTTAAAAATAACTACAAAAAATCAAAACTATACTTAAACCTTAATTATAAAAATTAAGCGTTCAACACTAAAAGAATTTTTTCCAATTTCTATTAAACTTATTAAACTTGATGATAAATATTTTGAATTAAAGTATTTAAGCCATATCTAAGAATGGTATAACTATAATATCGTGCAGCTAAATTATAATTATATTCTGTAATTTCTTGACGATATGAAGCATCATAAAGTAATTTTTTAGCTTCTTCCAAGACATATTCTGTTATAAATCCTTCCATAACCGGCACTTTAAAACCTTTGGGCTCAATATCTCTCATCCATACTGGATATCTATTTACAATAATAGGCACTTTATAATAAAAAGACTCTAACAAAGCATTGCCAAAACCTTCGTAAATACTAGGATAGATCACTAAATCTGCTTGTTGATAAATATCAGAAAGAACATAAATCTTTTTACCATAACAATTTCTGTGTCGTTTATAATTTACCCTATCCCCAAAGAAACGAATATCCACCCCCACAGATTCTGCTAATTTCATCAACTGATATTGATATTCACTGCCTTCGTCTCCTGCTGGATGAGAAACAATTAATTTACACTTAGGATCTTTTAGACGCTGAAGTAAATTAATACTATGTTCTATACCTTTTCTAGGAACAACTCTGGTAGGTTGTAAAATCAACTTATCGCCTGGTTCCAAACCAATTTCTTGTCTGATATCAGCTGCATATTCATCTGGTGGTTCTGGTGGTTTGTGAAAATTAATTACGTTTGGAATTAGTATAGAAGAAACACCTTTTCTTAAAGCTAATTCTTCTCTGGCACTCTGATTTATGACCACGTGTTGCAAGTAAACATCTCTTGGAGGAAAGGCCATATCCAGAAAATCAGGCACACAATTAACCTGAAAACGACTCCTTTCCCAATAAAAATCGTGATGATGAGCAATAGCAGGCATTACAGTTTCTGAAAGAAATTCTGTTATAGCAAGGCCTAAGGGTAAATGCATAGGAATAGTTAAGGCATTTTGAATAATTAATAGGTCCAGATCAAACTCTTTAACAAAATCATATATAGTATGTTTTAAGTATTCTGCCAAATTATGAATTCTTCTGGTAACAAGCTCACTTCTGCGAGTTTTACCCCATATTCTTTCATTTATCCATTCATTTTCCGGATGTTTAAAATAGGCTTCTGGCACGCACATGTAGGTTTCTTTATTTTCTTTTTCTAACAATCCTGCATACCAAAAACATTCATATCCTTCCTTAGTAAGCACTTCCGCCCATTTTGCAGCTTCTAAAGAAACTCCATCCGTACCTGCAAACCTTGTAGAGACAAAACCTATTCTGGAAACCAGACCTCTTTTTTGTAAAGAGTTTTGTATTGACATCTTGCCTTAACTCCTCCTATAATTTATAGAAAATGTTGCCTAAACTATAACTTTACCCACTGTCAAGCAAATCAAATGCCAAATAAAAAATTATCTCACCACATTCAAGATATCTTTACTCAAGCAATAGCATCTGCTCTACCAACTACTATAATCTCCCACAACTTAACCTTAGACAACACATCTATACTCTTAGCTGGCCAAAAAATCTACAACCTAAATCAATTCCAACACATAGTTGTTTTAGGAGCAGGAAAAGCCAGTGCCTTAATGGCAAAAAATCTTGAAAATATACTTCAAACCTACCTCACTGAAGGAATTATAATAACCAAATACAACCATACGTGCAATTTAAAAAAAACAACACTCATAGAAGCAGGTCATCCTATACCAGATCACAATAGCCTTGAAGGTGGAAAGCTCATTGTTGAAACAATTCAACGATATAAAAATACAAACACATTATTTATATTTCTGCTCTCTGGAGGAGCCAGCTCTCTTATGGTGCTTCCAGAACCTCCTCTTACTTTGGAGGATAAACAACTAATTAATTCCCTTCTGTTAAGTAGTGGAGCCAATATTTACGAAATAAATACTATTAGAAAACACTTAAGCCAGTTAAAAGGTGGCAAGCTCGCTAAACTTGCTCATCCTAATCCCATATTAACGTTAGTTATCAGTGATGTTATTGGGGACGACTTAAGCGTTATTGGCTCAGGTCCAACCTATCCAGATAGCTCTACCTGGCAGGATTGTTTAACTATTTTACAAAAATATAAATTGTGGGAAAGACTTCCAAACCATTTACAAAACTTTTTTTCTCAAGGGATAAAAGGTCAAATTGCCGACACTCCCAAAAAAAACGATTCTTATTTTAACTCTGTCAAAAATATAATTTTGGCTTCTAACAGACAAGTGTTACGAGCTGCTGCAACCCGGGCCCAACAATTAGGTTACACCCCTCTAATTTTAACCTCATCTCTGCAGGGAGAGGCCAAAGAAGCAGCTAAATTTCTAGCCAGTATTGCCAGAGAAATAACCACCAGCGGCCACCCCCTAAAACCTCCTTGCTGTATCATTAGTGGAGGAGAAACTACAGTAAACATGGGCGATAGCCAGGGTAAAGGTGGTAGAAATCAAGAACTTGCTTTAGCCTTTGCCTTAGAACTGGATCCAGGCCCCAATGTCTGTTTTTTGTCTGCTGGGACAGACGGCACAGATGGTCCAACCGATGCTGCAGGAGCAATAATTACTTCAGAGACCTTAAAACTTGCCAAAGCCAAAGGCTTAAATCCAGAAATCTTCTTACTCAACCACGATAGCTACAATTTTTTTAAACCTATAGGTGGTCTTTTTATTACTGGTCCAACTTTTACCAATGTTATGGACGTACAAATAATATTGTGCAGTTAATACGTAACCGCCACACAAAAAAACAACAAGTAAAGTTAGACTAACTTAGTTTACTAAGATTTGCATTTAAATCACATTGATTTGTAAATCATATTTAAGGAGTTAACAAGTGTATGATAAAGAATTTCTCTTACAAGAAATTAGCAAAATAAAACCAGTTTTTCTACCTATCGTAGGAGACGTAATGCTAGATCACTACAGCTGGGGCAATGTAGAGAGAATATCCCCAGAGGCACCTGTGCCTGTCGTGCACATCCTAAAAGACGAATATATGCTTGGAGGAGCAGGAAACGTAGCCAAAAACATAAAAAAATTAGGTGCCAATCCATATTTAGTAGGTATTATTGGCAATGATGAATACGGGCAACAAATTAAAAACTTATTAAAAAAGGAAAAAATAAATTTTCTCCTCCAGACATCAAACACAAGACCCACTACCCTAAAAACTAGAATCATCTGTCAAAATCAACAAATGATCCGTTTAGATAGAGAAAAAATAGAGCATTTATCTGGGCAAGAAATAAATCAATTAAAAAACAGTCTGGAAAATCTTGACGGACAATTTGTTATAATTTCTGATTATGGAAAAGGATGTATTTGTCCAGAAGTGCTAGAACTAATAGGCCAAAAAAACTTAATCGTGGATCCAAAAGAAAAAAACTATTCTTTTTATAAAAATTTTTACCTTCTCACTCCCAACAAAAAAGAAGCTGAGCAAGCTGCAGGTATTAAAATAACAGATCAAAACTCTCTCATTAAGGCAGGCCAAATTATCCTAAACAAATTCAAACTTCGCAATCTCATAATTACCCTTGGACCAGAAGGCATGATGATTTTTCTAGAAAATGAAGAAATATATCACATTCCAACCTTTGCCCAAAAAGTATTTGACGTAACAGGGGCAGGAGATACTGTCATTGCGACCATTGCTCTAGCCCTTGCCAGTGGACTAAACTTATTGACTGCAGCTATCCTGGCCAATTATGCCGCAGGCTTAGTAGTAGCCCAATTAGGTACTGCTACTACCACTCTAGCTGATCTCAAAAGACAAATTCAAAACCATTGTCAGTTAAAATTAACTAAAATCTAACAAGCAAATTAAAATAAAAGATCTCACTGCAAAAATTAATTTAAATTGAAAATTTCATCAAAAACGCCAATTTTAGGCTTTTGCAGTTACGTCATAAAAAAACTTTAACCCAAAGCTATTCAAGCCAAAAAATAAGTTGTTCCAACCAAAAAACACTTTGTTTAAGAGAAGATAAAGAAAAATTATTATTAGGCCATTCTCTTTCAAAATAACCTGCCATAGGCCTAAAAAATACATTAAAATTTAACCAAAAGTCAGGATCCCATGATTTTTCTTTAAAAATCTTTTTTATTACAGAAAGACAATACCTGGATTGAGCTAATAAAGAGAGTCTAAATTCAGGACATGCAATATCTACTTTATTTAAAATATTCGTTATCAACTCATCATCACTCCATAAACCCAAAAAATATCCAAAAACAAGCAGCCAAAACTCTCTAATATAATCATCATCAGACCTATTTTTATTTTTTAGACAAAAAAGTCCATATCTACGATTTACAATATATACAAAATAATCTTTAACCTCCACAAATTGCTGAGTTATACAATTATAAACAGCTTGAGGAGAAAAGTCTTTTTTACATACCAGTTCTTTATCACACTCCCAGCAGGGAAAACAGGATGTACGCCTTCTAAGCACCATATTACCTGGCAAATAAGGCCCAGTGTCCCAGGGACTCACATTGCCCATAGAAAGATTTAAAACTGGCTTACTTCTAAAAGTGGCAATATGCATAGGTCCTGTGTCTGGACTTATTACTAAATCAAAAAAAGAAATTATTTTAGCAAATTCCACCAAAGAAAACTTGCCTGTAAGATCCATCGCTGAAGGTAAACCATATTTTTTTATCAAAGACTTAGCCAAATCGCTTTCTCCTGGACCTCCCAAAAGAAAGGGTTTTATGCCCTTATATAAAAACAACTTTATCAACTTTTCCCAAAAAATAACTTCTGGAAATTTTGTCTTTTCACTAGCTCCCAAAAATAAACCTATTTGTTTAGGATCTTGAATTTCAGATTTATTCCAGGACCATTTACTAATTATAGAAAAAGGAACCACATCCAACGCATTTAACTCAGCCCAGTGATAGCCATTAAATTTATTATTTCTTACCAGACTAGCCCGATAAAGTTGCCACTTACCTTTAATATAGAGACTTTTCTCATCATCTCCTAAAATATAACCATACTTCTCTTCTGCTAGAATTTGTTTGTTTAACCAGGCCGATTCTCTTCTGTGGCTTAAATTAAGACTAAACAAAAATTTTGTTTTAAAAACCAAAGACAACTCTGACCAGGAGAAAAATCTAGCTCCAGGGAAAAATTTTTGAATAGGTTTACCTATAAAGTCTTCTGTAAAAAAATAGATAGGATGATGGGGATAAACTTTTTGTAACCACAAAAAAAGAGGATAGGTTAAAACCACATCCCCCATTCTCTGAATCTGGATAATTAAAATAGGCTTCAACAAGACTCCATCTAACTTTATTCACGTATTTAAATAAAAATTAACGTCGCAAGCAAAGTATGCAACTGCAAAAATTATTTTAAGAGACAAATTTAACAAAAATTTTTTTTCAATAAGTTAAACTGATTATAATTGACAATTTAGACAAAAACACAAACTTTGTTTTTTTACAGTTAAATCTGGGATAAAAAACTCACATTTGATATGCTCGTTTCATAGTCTGATAGATAAATTTAACTCTATGTTCATAGGTATGTTCTTGTAAAATCCTCTCCAAAGCCCTTTGGATAATCTTATCTCTTAATGTAGGATGCTTTAAATAAAAATCAACTAGTTCTGGTATTTCATCTTTATGTCGATAAAAAACTATTTCTTTATTTAATACAAATAAATTTTCCATTTGACTTCTATAATCTGTAATCAAAAAATTACCGCTAGCAGGCACATCAAATACTCTCTGATTAACAGCACCTTTCATCTGGGCACTAGTGGCATTAAAATTAATTTTATTTTTTCCATAAAAAAAAGGCAAATCTTTATAATAATTCAGCTCTGCTCCATAACGCCAACCTTTTGGGGGTAAAATTTCAAACCATCCCTTATCGCCGACTATTTTAGGATTAAAAGGCAAAATTTCTTTTACACATTCTAAACGATAATATAAAGTAGCTAACCAGGTAATAAGAGCTTCAAAACTTAATTTATATTCAATATCAGGAAGATTTTGCCATTTCACATATACATGGGGAAATTTTTCTTTTAAACAATCACTTACAGTTAAAAAACTACTTTCTTTAAAAATTAAAGCTATTTTATCTATATCTGTTAATAAGTCAGGGAAAAAAGCCAATTTTTGTTTTCTTTCTAACACCTTATAAACCATAGAGTTACCAATAAAAGAAATATCTTCTTTTAATCTGTAGTCAATAAGTTTATTGTTCTTCGGGTTAAACCTGTAAGTATCTGCAGCTAAGGGCAGATAATAAACATTATTAAACCCTCTTTTCTTTAAAAGTTCGATGTTATCGGCATCCCAAGTGAAAATAAAAGTTAAATTACTTTTAACTTTATTATACAAATATAATATAAGATGAGGATTATCTACAAACCAGGAAACTAAAGGTAACTCTAATCTTTCTAACAGATCTATTAAAATACCTTCTCTATCCACTCCAAGGTGATTAATAGTAAAGATAAAATCTGGTTTAAATTCTACAACCGCTTTTAACAATCCCTGGATAAACTCTTCTGTCCCTATTTCCTGGTTGGGAAGTTGTAAGAGGTAATATTGATAATTAAGACGTTGACAGGCAGATATTATTTCCCCCATTAAAAAGTATTTGGAGGTAATTAAAAGAATTTTAGGCTCAGAAGCAAATTTTTTATACTTTGCTTTTTCCCAAAAATTAAATTTCTGGCTTAATTGTAAGCTACTATAAAGAGATTGGTAAAAATCTTTATATCTTTTCCAAAAATAAGGCAAAGAAAAAATTAAAAACTTTTTCCCCTTATTTTCTGCCTGCCACTTAGTAAGTTGCTTTAAAACAAAAGATAAATCCTTTTCTACTATAATCAAACAATTCTTAGCACAAGATAAATTATTTTTTTCAACCGATGGTAAAACAAAAGCTACGGGCCTATCAATTTGCTTAAAATAAGTAACCAACTCAGGTGCATACCCTAAAAATACAGGCAACCGGTCAGGATAATTGGTAATTTTTTGTTCAACTCTTTTTAAAAATTGCTCAGGATACGATCCTAGAATATCTTTGTGCATTTAGACAAAATTTACCAGCTTTCTACTTCTGGGCGTTTAAAATAAAATTCTACCCTACGATTCAAAGCTCTATTGGCTTCTGAAGTATTGGGCACTAAAGGTCTTGTGTCAGCATATCCCACTGCCTTTACTCGGGCAGGATTAATTCCGCCTTTTTCTATAATATATCTGGCAGCTGCAGCAGCTCTAGCAGCAGATAACTCCCAATTAGAAGGAAATTTCTTGCTGTGAACAGGTCTATCATCAGTATGCCCTCTTACTACCAAGTCAAAATTATTTTCTTTTAAAATTTTTATCACTTTATCCAAAATAGGATAAGCCTGAGGCTTTATCTTTGCATCTCCGGGATCAAACATCACCCCACTACTAACTCTCACTAAAATCCCATTATCATCAGAGCTGACATGCACATATTTTTTAAGATTACTGTTTTGCTCAAGCATGGCTTTTAACTGAAGAACCATGCCCAAAATCTGCTTAACACTTTGATCTATTTTTATATCTTTTCTCTCAAATTTAGTGGGAGAAAAAGCAGTATAATCGGCCTCCTTTCTTTGAATCTGAACACCAAAGGCTTCTTTTATAGAACCTAACATGTCCTTAAACTTTTGGACATCCTGGTTAGAAAAAGACAATAATAACACAAAAAAAGTTAATAACAAGGACATAAGGTCCGCAAAAGTGGCCAACCAACCCGGCAAACCGCCTTCACATTTACATTCTTCTTCTCTAGGCATATTAGTCCGGACTTCCTTCTCTTAAGGCAGGGGCCAAAAAGGCCTCTAATTTATCTTGAGTAATTCTAGGATTTTCCCCATTTAAAATAGAAATAATACCTTCTAGAGCAATCTCCATAAATAACACTTCTTCAGCGCTTTTTTGCTCTAATTTTTTAGCAATGGGAATAAAAATTACATTGGCCAAAACAGCTCCATAAAATGTGGTCAGCAAAGCAACAGCCATAGCAGGACCAATACTCGAAGGGTCATCTAAGGTTTGAAGCATCTGCACCAATCCAATAAGAGTTCCTATCATACCAAAAGCAGGCGCCATGTCTCCCATGGATTTAAAAATTTCCTGACCTGCAGCATGTCTTTGCTTCATAAAGGCTATTTCTGTTTCTAAAACAGAACGCACTAATTGTTCTTCTGTGCCATCAGCAACTAAAAGAGCCCCTTTTTTTAAAAAAGGATCATCTATGTTGGCCTTTTCTAGAGCTACTAAACTCTCTTTTCTAGCCAAATTAGCAAGATCAACTATATTTTTAATTAAAGCCTTTGGATCTGGAGAAGAACCAAAAAAGGCCTTTAACATAACTTTAATGGCTCCAAACACCATTTTCATAGGAAACATAACAAACGTAACTGCAATCACACCACCAACAACAATCAAAATAGAGGGGACATCTATAAATGCTCCAAGCCCCCCACCCATAATAATAGAACCCAAGATAAGTCCAAAGGCAAGAACTAAACCAATAATAGTACCTATATCCATTTTAAAACATACTCCATTAGTTATTTATCTAAAGCTGGTTGCTTGAAAACTATGTCGTCATTTTCAACCACAAACTTACCATTTTCTAAAAAATCATCTACTTTATAGTAATAGGGTCCAATACTAACTTCAACCCCAGGTCTTATTTTGCCTGGACAAATAACTTTTGCTTTACCTTTAAATTCATCATTTAAAATTTCATGTACTTTTTTTCTTGCCTTACGTAAGATTTTTATTTTTTTCTCTAATCTTTTCATATCCTGTTGAAAATTATTAATTAATTGTTTATTTTGCTCTCTTTCTATTTTTAAAGTTAAATTATGAACCTGTTTATAAAGTTCACCAATTTTCTTTTCCAAGGCAAAATTTATCTGCAAAAGATCACTATCATAACCTAAAACCAACTCAGTCTTAACCCCCATTCCACCACCCAGTTGCTCTTTTACATATATCAAATTTCCACTCGTAGCGATACCGCCCTGTAAGCGTCCATTAACAATAAGAATTTTCTTACAAAACAACTGAGAATGAAGTGCTGAGCCTTCTATTAACAACTTCTCTCCTGCCCGTAAACTTGCTTTTTCGCAAAAACTTACTTTTACATTACCTTGAGCTCGTATTTCAGCTTCCCCTGCACCCTTAATCCCACCTTCAATCACTAAAGAACCTTTAGCAAATATTTTAGCTCCTTCTACATTACCCTTTATTCTAATGTTTTTAGCTTTTATTTTAAATCCGGAACGTACATTGCCATGAACTATCATGTCTCCTACAAAATATATATTGCCCGTATGAAAATCAACATCCCGACGTACGTTTAAAACAGTTTTAACTGCAATTTTATCTTGAAAATAAAATACATAACCATCAGCTGTAGCAATGATTTGATCTTTATTTTTAGGATTTACGGCCACATTAGGTCCAAGAGGCCATTTTTTTTTATCACTTACAAAACGCTCATCATATTTTGACGCATCTCCCTCAGAAATTTCCTGCCATTCGGCCAACACATCACCTTTTCGCACATTTTGCACATAGTCTAAATTAAAATGATCGGCCTGGCCTTTTTCATTTAATTTTGGCTTCAAATTTTGATAATCAAAATCAGGATCAAAATAATGTTTTAAATAATACAACATAGTTATTTAAAATTTAACTACAAAAATTTTAAAATTTTGTTCTCATTTATCCAAAATATCTGCCACAACAATCAAAATTTTCCTTTTTACCCTTTTTTGCATAAAATAAGGCCATACATTCCACTCTGACTTAACATTTGTTTAGGAACGGTTATCTTCTTCAACCCAAACATCTCAACCATCATTTTGTCAAACCCAAAATTATAAAAAATTATTCTCTCTAAGATTTGTCTGCAAACATCACTGTGGAATAGTTAAAAACCAACTGCACAAAATATTTTGAGTAATTAGATACAAGTTTAATAATTTTTTAATAATAAGATAGTTACAATTTAACAACTTTAAATTCTTAACAGTTTGCAACAGCATCTACAACCTTAACTAACTATTTTATAAATATCCTCTATTTTATCAATATCCTCTATCTGATCAAAAAAATGATAAATATTAATTAACTTCAAAGTCTTAATAACTTGAACAGATGGTTTTACTAAAACCAATTTTTTACCTTTTCGTTTTAACTTATTATTTAAAGCCACTAAAAATCCTATCCCAGTACTATCCATAAAAGTAATTTCAGATAAATCTATAGCTAAAATATTTCTATCACTTTCTATAACAGCTTCTAATTTTGGTTTTAATTTTTCTACACTATCAATCTCTAGCTCTCCTACTATTTTAACTAAATATACTTCATTGTTTTTTTCAACTAACAATTTTTCCATTCTTCTTCCTCCACACTCTTATGCATTATAATATAATTTTGGTTATTTATACGCTCATATTCTAATCTATCCATAACTTTACGCATAATATAAACTCCCCTTCCTGATTCAGAATATTCATCAGGCAAATTTTCTGGCAAACTAAATTCATCCCCCCAATCAATAACCTCAATTATAATCACTTTTTTAAGTTCTATTTTTAATTTTACCTTGATCTTTTTTTCTTCATAAGAATCACTATAGGCATGTATGGCCACATTAGTACAAGCTTCACTAAGTGCTACTTCCAAATCATACAAAATATCTTCTTTTAACAATCTTTTTAAAATAGCCATTATAGCTACAACAATTAATCTAATTTGTTTTGTTTCAGCATTAGATTCAAGAACAAACTCCATCCTCACTCTCCTTTGTTCTTATAAACAAAGCTGTTAAGTCATCTCTATACATAGGTGGAAATTCACTCATATTATTTAAAACAACCAAAATTTCCTCTAAATAGATACATTTTTTAGCTACATATTTATCAACTAAATCTAAAAACCTATCCAAACCAAATTGCTCCCCATTTTCCATTTCCCATTCATAAAAACCATCTGTATATAAAAATAAATTACAATAATTATTATAAGTTAATTCTTTAATTTCAAAACTAAGATCAAAAAAACCAAGCACAGGATAATCTGCAGGCAAATGTTGGATCTTATCATCAGCACTTATAATTACAGGACAATGTCCTGCATTAACATAAGAAAATTTTTTTTGTTGTAAATCCAACTCTCCAACAAAAAAAGTTACAAAATCAGATTCTTCTCCCACTACATCTAATAAACTTTTATTTAACATTAAAACAAGTTCAGCAATAGATCTAAACCTGCTCTCTTCTAAACGAAAAATCGTTCTGACCATAGACATAATAAAGGCAGCTCTTGCCCCATGTCCAGAAACATCTGCTATACAAAACCTCAAAACCTGATCTTTTATTTTGATATAATCATAATAATCCCCACTTGCTTGACCAGATGGACGATAATATGATTGCAACTCTATCCCTTGAAAATAAAAATCTTCTTTGGGCAATAATTTTAACTGTAAATTAGAAACAAGCCTCATTTCTTTATTTATCCTATCATAAGCCCTCTTTAGATTTTCCAATAATTCTACCTGTCTTTTAGCTACTTTTAATCTCGACTGAAGTATCTCTCTGCTAAAAGGTTTTAATAACAAATCATTAGCTCCAATATTAAGAGATTTTATCTTTAGATCATCTTTATCGTTATCAATAAGAACAATAATGTAGATATCCTGATCATTGACAACATTTCTTAAGTAATGAATAAGTTCAAAACCATCTACATCAGAGAAGTCTAAGCCCAAAATCAAAATGTCTGGCTTTATTTCATAATACCTATCTACTATTTCTTCACCACTAAAAACAACTTCAGGTTCAAAACTATCACTCAAAAAACTTAATATATTATCCACAGTATCTTTAGAATGGTCAGCAATTAATATTTTATACGCACTCATATTGCTTAAACCTACCTTAACCTACTTTAAAGAATCTCACTGCTATCTAACATAATAGTAACCGGTCCCCAATTTACTAATTCTACCTCCATATCCTCTCCAAACCTACCCGTTTTCACCTTTGGATAACAATCCCGAAATATCTTTGCCACCTGTTGAAAATACATCTTGGCCTTTTTTCCAGGCATAGTTTGACCAAAATTAGGTCTTCTTCCTTTACGACAATCAGCGTACAAAGTAAACTGCGAAACCAAAAGCACTTCTCCTGATACATCCATTACATTAAAAT
The DNA here is from genome assembly GCA_030950395.1 of Desulfonauticus sp. GTDB lineage: Bacteria > Desulfobacterota > Desulfovibrionia > Desulfovibrionales > Desulfonatronovibrionaceae > Desulfonauticus. The sequence continues at coordinate 65,717 of JAUZRP010000070.1, forward strand.
TTAACTTTCCTTCTTTATCGGCAAAAATTCTAAGATATAAAACCTTTTGAACTATTTTTTTAAGATCAGCATCTGTTAGTTTCTCGTCATCATTAGATAATCCTACTAAAACCAATAATCCTTGCCCAATACCAGCCACCAATTCTTTTTCTACCAAAACCTTAGCCCTCTTTACCCTTTGAACTAAAAACCTCAACTTATTCCTCCTCCACAAAAGCCATAGAAGTATCGCTTTCTGCCACCATTACGTATTTTAATTGAACACTTGCAGGTAATTTTGATTTTAATTTCTTATAAATATAAGCTGCAATATTTTCTGAAGAAGGATTGCTAACCCTAAAATAATCCAAATCATTTAGCAAAGTATGGTCCAAATCCTCTAAAATTTTTTTTAACATTTTTTTTAATTCTTTAAAATCAATTAGAATTTCTGTATCCTGACTAAGTTTTTGCCCATAAACTTCTACTTCTACTTTAAAATTATGTCCATGCAAAGACTCACACTTGCCATTATAATTTCTTAAATAATGAGCAGAACTAAATTTATCTCTAATACGCAGACGATAAACAAAAGACATTTACAATCTCCTCTATTTTTTTATATATTTTGACACTCTTAATTAAATTAATTTTATATATCTCTTTAAATAAATTAAATTTAATGTGAAAACAAAAATTAAATCACTATATTCTGATTTTTTTCAGTTACATCTTTACAAATTTTATCCAACTCTAACCAAAACTCGTCATCAGGACTTACCTTCCAATCATAATTTAACTTTAATATACAATCAAATTTATCACACGCAATACGGATATTTACTTCATTATTGCCTTTATATTTTAAAAACAACTTTTTAAGTTTATCAAGCACCTCTTGAACTATATTTTGATCTTCCAAATATGGTAAATTTATCATCAGTGGTTCTGTATTATTAAAAATAACATCTTGCAATTTCATAATTTTATTAGCAAGTAATTTAATAGTCTTAGTTTCATCTTCTTCTTGACCTTCAGTTAAAGATAAATTTCCTTCATAATTACTAATTTTTGCCTCTATATAAAGAGGATCATCTTGATCCAAAAGCTTAGAACTTTGATCCAACACATCTTGAAAAATAGTTAATTCACAACTACCAGAAAAATCTTCTATCTGACAAAAGGCCATTTTTTGATTTTTTTTATTAATATGAATTTTTTTCTTTACACAAATAGCGGCTATTTTTACGTCTTTCTTAGGTGGTAAATTTTCGCATTCTCTTATAGTTACGATCCCAAGACGAGGCAAATCCCTTTTGTACGGACCAAGAGGATGACCACTTAAATACAATCCAAGAGATTCTTTTTCTAATTTTAAACGCTCTTTTTCTATAAATTCTTCCAGAGCCTGTTCTGGGATATTTATACCCAAACCAGATAAATTACTCTCTTCTAATTGATTACCCATACCTAACAAATTTTTTTGTACATAGCCGTTATCTTTTTTATGTTGTGCCCTACTAATAACCTTTTGCATACCAGTTAATAGAGCTTTTCTAGTACAGCCAAAACAATCCATCGCTCCGCTTTTTATAAGCATTTCAATTACTCTCTTGGTAACTTTTCTCAAATTAACCCGCTCACAAAAATCTAAAAAAGTTTTATAAGGACCATTTTTTTCTCTTTCTTCAATAATTGCATCTATAGCACTTTTCCCCACGTTTTTTATTGCACCAAGACCAAAACGAATCTTTTCTCCCTCTACACTAAAATAATAATAACTTTTATTTATGTCTGGAGGTAATACTTCTATGTTCATTTCTTTTACTGCGTTTAAGTGAAAAATCACTTTATCAGGGTGTTGAACTTCGGAAGTAATTAAAGCAGCCATAAATTCTGCAGGGAAATGAGCTTTTAAATAGGCTGTTTGCCAGGAAACCAAAGCATAAGCCGCACTATGCGATTTATTAAATCCATAACCGGCAAATTTTTCCATTAAATCAAATATATATTCAGCAATTTTTTCATCCACTCCATTCTTTTTAGCTCCATCTAAAAATTTACTCCTTTGTTTGGCCATTACTGCAGGATCTTTTTTTCCCATAGCCCTTCGCAAAATATCTCCATCTCCCAAAGAATAGCTCGCCAATACAGAAGCTATTTGCATAACCTGTTCCTGATATAAAATTACTCCATAAGTTTCTTTTAAAATATTCTCTAAGGCAGGATGTGGATATTCTACTTTTTTACGTCCATGCTTTCGTTCTATAAAATCTGCTACCATACCACTTTGCAAAGGCCCTGGTCTATATAAAGCCAAAATAGCAATAATATCTTCAAAACAACTGGGTTTTAAATCCTGCAACACCTTACGCATGCCCGAACTTTCCAATTGAAAAATGCCATCTGTCTGGCCTTTGCTGAGCAAGGCAAATGTTTTCGCATCATCCAAAGGTATTTTTTCTAAATCTGGGATTTGTTTTCCATTTTGCCTGGCTAATTTTAAAGTATTTTCTATAACAGTAAGAGTTTTTAGAGCCAAAAAATCAAACTTAATTAGACCAATTTTTTCCACTCTTTTCATATCAAACTGAGTAACAACTTCACCCTTCTTCCCCACGTACAACGGCAAATACTCCCACATAGGTTTGTCAGAAATAACCACCCCAGCAGCATGAGTGGAGGCATGTCTGGCCAATCCCTCTAATTTTTGGGCAATAGTTAATAATTTTTTAACCCGCTCATCACTTTCTTCTAACTTTTTTAATTCTGGTTCAAGCTCCAAGGCCTTTTCAATAGTCATTTTAAGGTCGTCAGGAATAAGCTTAGCAATTTTATCCACAAAAGATAATTTAAACCCCAGGGCTCTACCCACGTCTCTTACTGCAGCCTTGGCTTTCATGGTCCCAAAAGTAGTAATCTGGGCAACATTATCCTTACCGTATTTTTGCGTTACGTATTGAATCACTTCATCCCTTCTTTCATCACAAAAATCCACGTCAATATCAGGCAAACTGGTTCTCTCCACGTTTAAAAAACGCTCAAACAATAAATTATATCTTATGGGATCCAAATTAGTAATTCCAAGCGCATAAGCCACTAAACTGCCTGCAGCAGATCCTCTACCCGGCCCAACCAAAATCCCCTGTTTTTTAGCCCAATTAATAAAATCCTGCACAATTAAAAAATAACCAGGAAAACCCTTTTGAGAAATAACCTCTATCTCCCTCTCCAATCTTTTCCAATAAATAGACTCATCTTGCACGTAATTCAAATGAGACAATCTTTTCTTTAGTCCTTCTTTAGCAAGACGCTCAAACTCATCTTCTAACGTAACTCCTTCAGGCAAATCATAACGAGGAAAATAATGTTTATTTAATTCTAATTCTAAATTACACTCCTCAGTTATCTTATCAATATAATCAAAAGCTTCTGGGCAAAATGAAAAGTATTCTTGCATTTCTGCAAAAGATTTAAAATAAAGCTCTTTGGTATTAAAACGCATTCTATTAGTATCTGTTACTTTAGCATTTGTTTGAATACAAAGTAAAACGTCATGTGCTTCAAAATCATCTTTATTTAAATAATGACAATCATTCGTAGCAACTATAGGCAATTTTTCTTTTTTACTTAATTCATATAAAAACTCGTTAACTTCATCTTGCTCTTTTATGCCATTTGCCTGCATTTCCAAATAAAATCTATTAGGGAAAATATTACTATATTCTAGAGCTATTTTTACAGCTTTATCTGGACCAAATTTTAAATAAGCATCCTGCACTTCTCCCTTTAAACAAGCAGATAAAGCAATAAGTCCTTTATTGTACTTAAATAACGTTTCTTTATCTACACGAGGCTTATAATAAAAACCTTTTCTCCAACCTAACGTTACAATTTTAATAAGATTTTTATATCCTTCTAGATCTTTGGCCAATAAAACTAAATGATAACGTTCTGAACTTTTTTCTTCCATTTTGCCAGGAGCAACATAGACCTCACAACCAATAATAGGCTTTAAGCCAAAATCTTTGGCCAACAAGTAAAAACTAAGGGCACCAAATAAATTGCCATGATCCGTAATACACACGCTATCAAAGCCAAAATCTTTGGCCTTGGCGCACAAATCTTTTAAACGAATGGCTCCATCCAACAAACTATATTCTGTATGACAATGTAACTGAGTAAAAGACATAAAAAAAACACCCCTATCTAAAATTTAGAGCCAATCCCTACAGCCCCAACTCTTTATCTATAATAACCACACAAACTCTATGTTTGGGATAACATTTTTCCATAATAGTCCACACGTTACAAATTCTATCAGGACTTGAACAATCAACACACTTTCCTATATCCAAACAAGGAGTTTTTTTATTCAAACGCATTACATTGGCAGGTGCACTGTAATTTTTTATTCTTACAATGGCATCATCCAGATCTTTTACTATTTTATTTCTACCAGCAATGACTACAACTTTTTTGGGTCCAAAACTTAATGCTCCAACTCTATTGCCAATCATATCTAAATTAACTAACCAGCCGTTTTCTGTAATTGCATTTGTTCCTGTAAAATACAAATCTACAAGTAATGATTTTCTTCTATTCTCTAACATTTCTTCAGGAGATATAGTTTTATCATAGGTATCTATAATTTTAAAATTTTTATTTTGTTTAAAAAAATGGTACAATTTAGTTTGAATAAAAGTTAAAGATCCTCCCCAAGAGATAGACGCAGGATTATGCTTAGCAATAATCTCAGCTAAAATAAATTCCTTAGCTATTTCTTCATTTTTAGCTATAAACACTTGAAAATTATTTTTTTCTAAAGCTTGTTTTACGTCTACTAACTTTAATTGCCAAAATTTTTCAATAAACTCACTCATCTGTACCCCCTAATTTTCACTCATTTTAACGACAATCAAAACTCAAGCTAACATTATCCTTTTATCCCTCTCAAAAACAATACAAACATCTCACATCTTCTAGGGCCACCCCAAAAAACAAGGACATCTGCCAAATCTAAGCCAAACTTCACCTCACTTTTCATGCCAGGAACTTAAAACAAAATCAACAAATAATAACTGATCTCTCTTCAAGAATGCCAACTATATCTCAATATAACATAAAATATTTTTTATTGACTACAAACAAAAAAAGAGATAAAAGACTTCTCTCTCAAGCGCCCGTAGCTCAGCTGGACAGAGCAGGAGCCTTCTAAGCTCTTGGTCGGGGGTTCGAATCCTCCCGGGCGCACCACTTTTTAAACTAACCCCAATGAACAAATGCAACTGCTGCGGCAAATGTTGCCAAACATCACCTCCTACTCTTCATCTCGAAGATAAATCACTTATACTGAACGATATTATTTCTAAAAATAATTTAATAACCTTAAGAAAAGGAGAAGTAGTATTTGATCATACGGCATCAAAATACGTATTTATCTCTCAAGAATTAGTAAAATTAGTTACTAAAAATAATGCTTGCATCTTTCTTTCCAAACAAAATAAATGTCTTATTTACAGCAATAGGCCTATAGAATGTAAATATTTTTTATGCACCAACCAAAAATATATTTTACAGATTAAAAATAAACATATTCTAAATAGATTTAATCTTATTTCCATAAACTCTGCAATAGGAAATATAATACAAGAACATGAACAAATCTGTTCAATAGAAAAAATAAAGGAATGTATTATAAATAAAAAAGAAGGTAAATTAAAAGAAATGATTTTATTTGATATAAATCTAAGAGAAATCTTAAAAGAAAAGTTATCAATTCCCAACGACAGATTAAACTTTTACTTTGGAAGACCTGTTACAACAATTATAAATATTATTAAAACCTTTGTATAAAAAGAGTCCCTGTCCAAACATTGGTTTTTATCCAGTTCACTCAAACCCAAATAAAATAACCAGGATATGGCAGGTTGACTATGCTCTAACTCTTTTAACCAATAGGCCAAGGCCTTTACTTTTTTTTAGTGTTAGTCAGGCTCTAGTCAACCTTGCCTATATCCCAGAAATATTAACCCCTTTTGCTCACGTACTTACTAAAATAAGATATCTGGCCTGTCCCCTGTTTATAGCCTACAAATCTCTGACGTTCCTGACGGATTTTTTTTAACTCCTGCCCCACACTCTTATGTAGCTCTTTGGCAATAGAAAGAACTTTTGAATTTAAATCTTTTAGCTTGGTAAGAGTCTCTACAGTAAGAGAAGATGAATTCAATAAATCATCTATTCTATTTTTCCTTTGTCTGGCCAAATCTAACACTCTATCCATATCTCCACTTTTTAAGGCAAGTATTTCCTGCTCCACTAAATTTTGAATGCTTTGTAATGCTTGTTCCATTTTTTCTACCCTATTATTTAAATTAAACATTTAGAAAAAATTGGTTAACCTTTTTTATTTAATTGTTTAAGTATATTATCCCAATCTTTTAAGTGTGGTAACAACTCATACTCAATTACATCAGCAAGTAAAATCCAATCTTCTTTTTCTTGAATATCTATAAGCTCAGAAAACAATTCTGACATTACTTTGACTGCATCATCTAATTCTTTAGTTTCTTTAAAACCACAATCTTGATACAATACAGAAATCATTCCTATAAAGTCTCGCAACACTTCCAAAAAGTCCTGATACATATCCAAAGCTTCAAAATCTTTTGCCTCTCTAAATAAATTGGCTATTTCTTCTCCGCTTTTTACTAATAACTTAAGAACCTTGCCTAATTCTTTTACGATTTCTGTAGCCATTTTTTCTATAGACTCTGTCTTAATTTCCACCCTTTCTATTTCATCAACCTCAATGTCTGCTGCTTCATTAGGATAAAGCTCAGAAAACACTTCCTCATTTACGTACACGTCGGTTACTATCCTATCCTTTAACCCCTCACTCTCCATTACCTTGACCAATAAATCTTCCAAATTAGAAAAATTTTTTATCTTTAGATCTATTTCTCTGCCATCCACAATAATCATCTTCCTATCCTCCTGGTATCTTTTTCTTTACTTAAACTTTTATCAAAATTTATTCAAAAAAAATGCCAACTTTCTACTACTAATTAAAAATTAATTCTACAAATTACCAATTACTAATTGCCACACCTTCTCAAAAGATTATTAAAAAAATTAAAGTAGCGAGCACTTACTTTGAGCAACCCTTCCAGATCATTTGCATATTGTTGAGAATGAACCAGCCAAAGGTAATATAAAGGTACAAAAAATTTACTTTTCATTAAAAAAGAATTAATTTTATTGTAAAAAAATATGATTTTATTGTTTCTCATTTTTCTAAAATTTATATTTACGTTTAAAGTCTTTAAATTTTCCAAAAAAACAAGAAAATATGAAGATAAAATATCTATTTCTTCTTTAAAGTTTATATCAATTTTTAATAAATCTAAGTCATAGTCATTATTATCAATTATAAAATTATAATAAATATCTTGAGAAAAACGCATAAATTCATATCTATTATCGTTGATAGATAATTTTTGTAAAAAATATAAATTTTTTTTAAATCCTACTCTATATAAACGAATGTCAGAAGTATTTATTTTATCTAAATTATAATTTTTAATACATTGAAAAACGTACTCAGGTAAAACTTTAAACCTACAGGTAAAATTATTCTTGCATTTAGTTTGAAAGGAACAAGGATGACAGTCCATATTTGGTTCTAAACAAAGACAAGATTCTAAATAAGGACCTGTATCCCAAGCCTGGGCTGTAGCTAAAAAAATTGCTATTATTTTAGTTCCCAAGCCAGCAGCTAAATGCATGGTCCCTGTATCATTGGTAACTAAGTACTTTACTAATTTTAAAATACAGGCCAAATCCTTTAAAGAAGTTTTGCCAATCAAATTTAGGACAGGAAAATTGGCTAATCGTTCAAATTTTTGACCTAAGACAATTTCGTGTTTAGAGCCAAGTAAAACAGGTACGAGTTTTAATTCTGAATAACACTTCTCTCCTAGTCTAACAAAGTATTCAACAGGCCAGCGCCGTTTTTCTGCACTAGCTCCTAGTTGAAATCCTATAAAATCCTGTCCCTTTACTTTAGATCTCAACTGTTTTTGCCAATAAAAAACGTTAGTTATATCTGGATTTTTCAAAACAAACTTTACTTTTTGGGCACGCTTAGGATCTACTAACCCCAAATTTAAATCTACCAAATTTAAGGGGGAAAGCTCTCTAAAACTAGATGCTGCCTGCAAAAAAGCCGCCCAGTCGTTGCTATACATAGCAAAACCTAATTTATCTAAAAAAAAACCTTTTTTTTCTGTCTCAGGGAAAAATAAAGTAAATAATCTAGCAGGCAAAGACGGAGTTAAATTTATTATTTCATCAGGATTAAATTCTGATTTTATTTGGTTTACAAAATTCAAAAGCACATTCAAACCTTTTTGCCAATGACCTTGGTCTAAATAACGAAGCACATCTGTGCCTGGAAAAGAAAATACAGTATCAACAGAAGTCAAAAACTCTGTTGTATTTATAAAATATTCCAGACAACACAGGGCCAAATCATTTTCTTGGGCAACCAAACTAAGTAAAGGCTGACTCTGGAGAATATCTCCAAACCTGGTCAAATTTATGACAAGTACCTTTTTCACCGCTTACCTCAATCTAATTTGTCCATAAAAGGCCTGACCCAGAGAAATACAACCATCGTTAGGGGGAAGTATATGGTGCATTACAGGAATTAAATCTTTTTTTTCTACCAATACAGGCAAAAAATTGGCAAAAGTACGATTCTGCATAACCCCTCCACTAAAAGCTAAATATTGTACTTGCATTTTTTTGGCTAAATTCCCACCTACTTGGGTTAACACGTTCATCAAACTCAAGTGAACTTTTCTGCTAATCATTCCTGGATCAAGTTTAAGCTCCAAATCCTTTATTATTTGTCTAAAAAAATTATAGGTATCAATAACTAATAGAGAATCTTGTTTTTCTACTTCCCAGGTATAAAGTTCTTTTATTTCTTCTGTGGCCTGAATTTTTTCTAAAATAACAGGAGCTTGTCCTTCATAAGATATTCTACTAATCAACCCCAAAAGAGCAGTAATTCCGTCTAAAATCCTCCCTAAACTAGAGGACCAAACTACGTTAACGTTTTTCTCCAACATAGTTAAAATAATTTTTTGGGCCTTAGATTCTAAGCCTCTTAAGCAACACTTTTCTATCAGTTGCAATTTCCAAAGCAATCCAAGGGCTATTCGCCATGGTTCCAAAACAGCCATATCTCCACCTGGCAAAGGAATAGATTTAAACGTAGCTACCCTAAAGTGTTTTCCTTTAGTGGGATCAACGTATAACAATTCTCCTCCCCAGAAATTTTTATCTTCTCCAAGGCCTGTTCCATCCAGTGCCCAGCCAAGTACTGGTTCTGTAATCTTATTTTCGGCAATCACTGCGTAAATGTGGGCAAAATGATGTTGTAGTTTTAGATGTGGTAGATTTTGTTCCTGAGCAAAATTTGTACTCATGTAGTCAGGGTGTAAGTCTGACACGATTAATTCTGGCTCTATTTCCAAAATTTTTTGAAAATGACTTATAATTTCTAGAAAAAATTGATACGTTTCCAGATTTTTTAAGTCTCCAATATGTTGAGACACAAAAGCCTGATTATTTTTTAAGAAACAAATGGTGTTTTTTAATTCTGCTCCAACTCCAAGGACATTGCCTCCATTTTTAGGTAAAAAGACAGGTAAAGGCACATATCCCCTTGCCCGTCTATAAAACAATTTTCCCTTAGAACAAATAGTAACTACACTGTCATCACAACGAACTAAAATATCTCGATTATGGAGCAAGAAAAAATCGGCAATATGTTGGAGTTTACTCAAGGCTTCTCGATTTCCCAGAGAAATAGGTTCAGATGCGCTATTACCAGAAGTCATAACCAACACTGGGAAATCATCAGTACAATCAGCTAAAAACTTAAACAAAATCAAATGCAAAGGAGTATAAGGAAGCATTAAACCCAGCGTATTTGTATCCGGAGATAAATACAAATCCTGATCAGGATCTTTTTTGGCCAGCACCACAATAGGACGCTCAGCACTTAACAAAAGTCGCTCTTCTTCTTCACTCACCTGACATAATTTTCTGGCATCCTCTATACTTCTCACCATTATAGCCAATGCCTTAGACGGCCTATGTTTTACCTGACGTAAACGTAATACAGTCTTTTTATTTCGTGCATCACAGGCCAGATGAAATCCACCCAATCCTTTAATAGCTACAATATGACCACTCAAAAGCAAATTCGCTGTTTGCCAAATGGCATCTACTCCTCTAGTTAACTCATTATTTTGGGCATCCACTAACCACACCTCAGGTCCACATTCAGGGCAGGCATTGGGTTGAGCGTGAAATCTTCTATCCAGAGGATCTGAATATTCCTGCAAGCACTCCTCACACATTTTAAAACAAGCCATAGACGTTTTTGGCCTATCATAGGGAATAGACTTTGTGATAGTAAACCTGGGGCCACAATTGGTACAGTTAGTAAAAGCATATAAAAAACGTCTATCTTTAGGATTAAATACATCCTGTTCACAATCTGTACAAATGCTTACGTCCGGACTAATTAAAACATTATGTCCTTCTCCTTTTTGACTTAAAATGATATGAAATTCCCTTTCCCCAAAAACCAAATTTTTATCCTCTTCCCTGAAATCTACAATCAAAGCCAAAGGTGGTAACTGTTCTTTTAATTGCCTGGAAAAATTTGCAATATCTTTTTTAGCGCCTTGCACTTCTATTACTACGCCCAGAGAAGAATTTTTTACCCATCCCGTTAAACCTAACTCTCTGGCCAATCTATAAACAAAAGGACGAAAACCAACGCCCTGAACCTTGCCACTAACAATAAATCGTTTTCTGACCACAATTATTTCCTAAGTAAAAACTTGCTCTCTAAAAAAGTTAAAAAAATAAATAACAAAAAACAACAAGTTAAAGGCAATTTCTAAATTGCCCTACTACTCAAAAACTTCTCTTCCCCTAAAATCTCTAAAACTTCTAACACCTCTACAGAATTTAATAAAATAATCCAGCAAAATAAAGATTTATTTTTTGCTCCTGATTATCTAAAAAAAACAAAAAAATCTGGCTTATATTTTTTAGTTTTACTTTTAACCCTGATTTCAAAATTACTATCTACTTTAAAATTCACCTTAAGAGCAGTAACGTGTAAGGAAAATAACGTAGAGCATCGCCTTATAAAGCCAGGTTCTCCCCAAACAAATGGGACGGTTGAGCGCTTCAATGGCCGCATTTCTGAAGTCATAAGTCAAACCATGTTTAGCTCTAGTGAAGAGTTAAAACGGACTATTTATAAATACTTGCGCCCGTATAACCACCACATACCTCAAAGTTCCCTGGGCTATCTGACTCCTATGCAAGCTCTAAAAAAATGGCAACGAACTCATCCTCGTCTTTTTGTTAAATCGGTTTATAACTATGCGTTACTTGACAGTTTATCAACCATTAAATTTCTTGATTAGCAGATAATTTAAAGTTAATCTGTTATTTCAAATTACTAAAAAACTCCCATCCAAGTGACAAAAATGGGATACGGATTAAAAATATACGAAAGTCTTAGAGAGCTTGGTGAAAAGCAAGCCAAAATTTTGGCAGAATTCGTTGAACACATGGAAAGCCAAAAATCTGCTACAAGCAAAGAACTCATAGAAACTGAGTTTCGTGTAAAAAAAGAACTTAAAGCAACAGAAAACATCCTTCAAAAAGAAATAGAACAAATTAGATTGAAAATTAAAGAAACAGAACTTAAACTCCAAAAACAAATAGAGCAGGTTAGATTAGAAATTGCAAAAACTAAAACTTCTTTAGTAAAATGGATGTTTTTGTTTTGGGCTGGACAATTGGTAGTTATAATTAGTATTTTACATTCTTTTTTTTAAAATAATAACGATGCAATCTATTTACGTTATATCCCCTTCTAAAAACATATTAAAACTACTTGCAGACAATCTTATTACAAAAAAACACTTTTCCTCTTTAATAATCTTTCCGCACAGAAGACCTGCAATTTATCTAAAATATTACTTAATGCAAAAATTAAATAAAAACTTTATTTCTCCTCAAATAACCTCTTTTGAAGATTGGGTATCTGAACTCTTTGTTAATATGGAACAACATCCCAGGCCCTGCCTTAGTGAATACGATCAGGCCTGGCTGATTTACAAAACAGCCCAAAAAATTTTACCAGATAAAGAACTTGTTTCTTCGTGGGATGATTTTTTCCCCTGGGCTCTTAAGATAGTCAATTTATTTAAAGAATTTGACCTAGAACTTGCCTGTCCTAAAAATTTATACAATCCTCCTACAGAAGAAGAATTGCCCGTGCAAGCGGCTCAACTTTTAAAACACATAGGTCAACTTTACGCTAATTTTAATCAAACATTGGAAGAAAACAACTACACTACCCTGGGAAAAAGAATTAGATTTTTAGCAGAAAATGACTTTCCCTTGCCTGAAGTCCCTGTTTATCTAGTAGGTTTTTACGCTTTGACCAAAGCAGAAGATCGTATTTTTAAAAAATTACATGAAAATGGAGCGCATATTTACTGGCACGCAGACAAAGATAACCTTCCAGAGCTCTATCGAAGATGGCAAAAACAATGGAACGTGCCTCTAATATCCATAGGTCAACCACCTCAAAAGCCAAAACTTTATTTTTTTGAAGCCCATGACCTACACTCTGAACTAAAAGAACTTCAACAAAAATTACCCTCTAAAATAACTGATCCTGCTCCAGATAAGCACGCAATTGTGCTTTTATCTCCTACCAGCCTTATTCCCCTTACCTATCACCTGCCAGACGGTCCTATTAATCTAACTATGGGTTATCCCCTCAATTTAACAGGTATTTATAATTTTTTTACGGCCTTATTTGAACTCATTTTGAATAAAGATAACAACAGCTATCCTTTAAAAAATTTTATAGAATTTTTAAAAACTCCCTATTTAGAAAAAAAGCTCCACTTCAATCAAGACAACTTGCAATTTGCCTCTCCTTTTCTCTCTCAAAAAGAAATTTTAGATATTTTTGAAAACAAAACCTATTTAAGCAACTTATTTGAACACGTAATAAACCCCATAGAAAAGGCTAATACTACTTATAACTTAGCCAAGGCTTTGAAAAAAGTTTTCTTCTTTTTAAATCCAGAGACAAATTTTACTTCTTTTGAAAAAGAATTTTTAAAAACCATTTTAGAAAACGTGTTTCCTGTGCTGGAAAATTCTTTATTTGCCAATATCCCCATGAGTATGAACACTCTTTTTAACTTTTTTGAACAATTAATCTCTTCTATAAGAATCCCTTTTGAAGGAGAACCTCTAGCAGGACTACAGGTAATGGGACCTTTAGAAACAAGATTGCTCTCTTTTTCTGAAATATTTTTTTTAGACCTTAATGAAGGCATTATGCCTTCTGTAGAAGAAGTAAATCCTCTTATTCCCCACGGACTCAGACAGGCCATTGGCCTGCCTGAAAAAGAAAGACAAGAAGCAATTTTGCGCTATCATTTTGAAAGATTTTTTCTTACAGCTAAAAAAGTTCACTTGTTCTGGCAATTTTCCACTACTGGAGGTGATTCTAGTCTGGAAAATAAAAAGATTCGTAGTCGTTATATAGAAAAGCTCATCTGGGAAATAGAAGTCCAAAAAAACAAAATTCTTTCTCCAGACCAAGAACATAATTTTAAAAAATCTACCTTTAACATATCTCTTGATAATTTTTTTAACTCTAATTTTATAAAAAAAAATCAAGCTTTAAAAGAAAAAATAAAAACCAAATTACAGACAATTTCGCCATCTTTATTAGAACAATATCTAAAATGTCCTCTAAATTTCTATTATCAATATCTAGCAGAATTGAAAAAAAATGATTTGCCCCCAGAAGTGGATTTTGGACAAATAGGAACAGCAGTTCACAAGACTCTACAAAAATTTATTGCTCAAATAGCTAAAAATAAATTCCCTGCTACAATAAAAAAACAAGATCTCGATTTAAATACACTTATACAATATTTTGAAGAAGAATTAAACAATAGTCCACTTTTAAAATCCTTTTCCCAAGAAAGAAAATTCCTTTTACGTAAAGGAGCAGAACATAGATTTTCAAAATACATAAAACACCAACCAGAACAGACAAATGTTATCTGCCTAGAAAAAAAATTAAATTCAACCCTAACCATGCCTGAACTAGGAGAAGTAACTCTCAGCGGACGAATAGATAGAATTGATCTCAGAAATGAGGTGTTCATAATTTTAGATTATAAAACAGGTTGGGTGCCTGAATTCTCTATCTCTAAATTACAAAAGATATCTCCCCAAAAATGGTTAAACCAAAATCAATATAACGAAGATACTTTTCTACAACTTACAGAACTAGAAGACATCCAACTTCTTTTTTACATTTATTTATTTATCCAAAACAATCAATCTAAACAATCTGACCTATGGTCTAAAACTACAGCAGCGTATATTAATCTACGAGATGATGGCCAGGAAAAATACCTTATTAAACCTCAACATATTTCTTCTAACTATTCTGAATGGATAAAAGAAGAATTAGAGTATTTATTAAAATACATAATTTTGCACATTATCTATTCTGACTATATTTATCCCACACCCAATAAAGTCCATTGTCAGTATTGTGAATTTAAACTATTTTGTAAGTATGGAGAAATATAAATAACACTCAAGGTAAAACTATGCAAGGTCCAGAAATAATTGGTCTAAAAGCCTCAGCAGGATCAGGTAAAACCTATAATTTAGCCTTAAGGTATTTGACCCTTTTACATCATCTGCAAACTCCAGATAAAAATAATTTGCGCAAGATAGTTGCTATTACTTTTACCAACAAAGCAGCAGCAGAAATGAAAGAACGGATCTTGCTCTTTTTAAAACAAATAGCCTTTAATACTAAACAAGGTCAAATACTTTACAAGGCAACAGGTATTTGTCCTCATAAGGCCAAACAGTGGGTTGAGACCATTATTTTAAACTATTCAGACTTTCAAGTAAGGACCATAGATAGCTTACTCTTTGCCATTTTAAAAGGACTTGCCTTTGAACTAGATATAAAAAGCGAAAGTGATGTAGTCTTTAATCAAGAGGATGTTTTTGAACAGGCTTTTAATGTTTTACTAAAAAATTTAACTCAAAACAAAAATCTGTGGGAACAAGCTCTAAAAACGTATTTAGAAATAGACGACCAAAAAGGTTTTTATCCAGAATACAAATTAAGAGAAAGACTCTTTGAAATTTATCCTCAGATAGATGATAATGTTAACACCTATCAAATGGATTTAAAAGAATTCCAACATGCAGAAAAAGAACTAATAAAAACTTATAACAAATTCTATTCTGTTTACAACAAACTAAAAACTAAATTAAACGCTAATCTTATAGGAAAAAGTATAACAGCAACACTTGAGCCAAAAAAAATAATTGAGAAAAAATTCTTACAAAGAAATCCCTCTGAACTATTCAAAAAAAATCAAGGTTCTGAAAAAGAAAAAAAAGAATTTGAACATGTGTTTATAATGCTCAAAGAAAAAGCAGAAATCTATTCATCATATTTATCAAAATCTGCCTTTTCTAAAGTAGGTGGATATGTTGCGTTTTTAAAACAATTACGAACTATCATAAAAAACATTTGCCAAAAAGAAGGACTTATTCTGGGTGGAGAGGAATGGACCAGAATAATTTTAAAAGAAATGCAAAAACAGGGCCTACCACCTTTAATTTACGCCCATTTTGCAGCCAAATTTTCTCATTTTTTATTTGACGAATTTCAAGATACGTCTCGTTTACAATGGGACGGACTCTACTTTTTATTAGAAGACGTGCTCTCTAAGGGTGGAAGTCTATTTCTGGTAGGCGATACCAAACAAGCAATCTTTAGCTGGAGAGGTGGAGATTGGACTATATTTGAGGAAATCTTTAATTCTAAGCAGCAATTCCCCTGCGTAACAAACAAAAAACAACAAACTTTAACCAAAAACTATCGGTCTCACCCAGACTTAGTTGATTTTTTTAATACCTTATTCGAACCTCTAACTAACGTTAATTTTGTACAAGAACATATTGCTCCGTATTGTCTTGGTTCAAATTCTCCTGTTCAACACAGGCAACAATTTGCCCAAGACATAACTTCTGCATTTGCCAACCATAAGCAAGTTCCTCATTTATCTAGTCAAACTAAAGGCATTGTGAAAATTTATAAATTACGAGGGAATAAAGAAGAGTTAGAAAACAAAGTAAAGAAAGTATTTATTGAACAAATAAAAAAAATCTGGGACAAACAAGGTCAGACTCAAGAAACTCCCATAGCAATTTTAGTTAGAAAACACGAAGAAGCAGCAACTATAGCCTCCTGGTTATTTGCTGAAAACATTCCTGTTATAACAGAACAAGGCTTAAAACTTAAAGTATCTAACATTGTAAAAGGGCTTTTGTGTTTTTTATACTACCTTTACGATCAAAATGATGAAATCGCCTTATATGGATTTTTAGCCAGCAATTTGTATCCTGATACTCCTAAAGACGAAACAGAACTACTGCAAACTTGGACATCAGACCAGATTGACTACTGGAAAACAAAAATAAATAATTTGGCTAAAAAATTAAAGCCTTATTTAAATCGCAGATCTCCTTATGAACTTTTGTGGGCTATAATGGACAATTTGTCTTTATCTACAAGACTCCAAAAAGAACTTGTCTCACACAAAGTATTTGTAGAAAAATTATTAGAAGTAACCCACGAATTTGAAGTAAAACAAGGCCCATCTCTGGCAAAATACTTAGAGTTTTTAGAACAAGGTGGATTAGAGCAACGTATAAGCTTGCCAGAAAATATTCAAGCAATCCAAATACTGACTATTCACAAAGCAAAAGGACTGGAATTTCCTATAGTGTTTATCCCATTTACAGATTGGAGGATACAAACTAAACCTCAAATTGCTAAATATAATAATTACTTAGTCTATTTAGGTAAACACCTCTCTGACGAGTTAACAGATTTTAAATTTCAACGTACGGCCAAAGAAGCTCAAGAGTTGCTTAATTTATTTTATGTCGCTATAACTAGAGCTAAACAAGAATTGTATCTCTTTTTAACCTGTCCAAGTACAAAACAGGGCCGTCAACCTCTTTCTGTATGGATAGAAAAAATGATAGATAAAACAAACCAATTAAAGCATGTGGAAATAACAAATATTTAATTTTCACTCAAGGACAAGTTAAATGTATCAAAATATTCAAGTAAAAATAAGAAGTAATTATGATCTTGAAGCCTTATTAACAGATGGATTAAAAAAGTGTCACAAAGGTAAAATCTGGCACTTGTCTTTATCCTTTGTAAAAACAAAAAAAGACCTAAACCAGTTAGAACTATTTATAAAGCGAGCTATTGTCCTACTTGGAGAAAATCCAGCCAATTGGGAAATACAAACAGAACTTTTAGCACCTTTACAAAAAATATTTAATTTGCCAGAAAGCGAGTTATTTTTTTCTTCTCAAGCTCAGGAAGTATTGTGTGAAAGTGCCGTTCTAACTCCAGATAGAAAAACTGGCTTTAAAGAATACAGACCCGATAGAATAGTAGTATTTAAAGACAAAATCGTAGTAGTAGATTTTAAAAGTGAAAAACCTATGAAGCGAACAATTTATAATAACTACCTTGCCCAAATCAAAAAATATTCAACCTTGCTAAGGGAGGTCTTCAACCGGCCAGTGCAAAGTTACTTATTATTTATCTCTGAACCTGAAATTTGTAGAACCAATTCCTAACTCACCCTACATTCATCTCCAAATCTGCAATCAAACCCATATACTGCAACGTATTCCTGTTATTGCCAAACAAACTAATATTGCCAATTTTAATTTACTTACGTAAATAAATAAAAAACAGACAACCCCATTAAACCCAAAAACAACGCTTTATATAATTTATCTAAGCGCAGGCTTAAAATTGCTCCAATAGTAGCTAACAAAAACAGCAAATTCCAATCAAAAAATCTTTTCTCAGAAATAAAAGGAAATAAATAAATATAACTAAATTTAATTATAAAAGAAACAAAATAAAATATCGTAAAATTTATGATAAACATTTTCAATAAAGATACAAAAATTATTTTACTCATATCAACTGATAAATTAAATTTTAACCTTTTTAACACATTATTAAAAACAAGATTATTATTTTGTCTAGATTTAATTTCGATCCATGACCAAATATAACTAAAAATATTGCTTAAAACAATAATTGCTACAATATGAGTAATGTTTGAAACTTTAAATAAAGTTACCAGCTCCAAACACAATAGAGTAGCTACGAGGCTATTAGGGGGGATAAAAGTACCTACAGGCAACAAATCAAGCCAAAAAAGCTCAAAAAATATACCTATTTTGATAAATACAGGATTATATTGGACAAAAAAAGTCCATAGGAAGGATAAAACCAAAGGTCGTTCTAGAAAACCAAAATTTAGCTGAAAACGAAATATTGAAAAAAAAGCAAAAAAAAACTTATCTTAATTAAAAATACATCTACAAAATTCATATAGACACCTGAACATAAGAGTTAGGAACACATCTAAAATCCAAATTCACGCCTTTATATTCAAAATAATGCAAACAATCAATGTCTTCTTTACTCAAAGCTATGTGATCACATATTTGTTCTTTACCTGGAGCATAATGTAAATTACCAATGTTTAAAACATCAAAAGTAAATCCCTGATCAAAAACTGTTTTAGCGTCATTACAATTGGCCAGCAAGACTAAAGTTTGCTCTAAATTAACATCTTTTGGATAAGCCAAAGGATTGTACACAGAAAGAAAATAAATTTTTATTGTATCTGGTACAGCCAAACACATAATTTCCTGTTGAAAGGAGTCTTTAGCCAACTCGTCATTCATCACCAAAATCCATTTGGCTTCTACATATGGTATCCAGGTCTCTATTACTTGACCATGAATGAGCCTATTATCTATTCGCACCCACATCACAAATCACCTCACAGGCTTATTTAAAATTTCACCAGCCACTTTAATAGCCCGTTTGCCTGCATCCTTAACCTCTTTGGCTAAAAAGGATAACTCTTTATCTCTTAGATTAAAAGCCTTTAACAACATAGGCAAATTTACTCCACTAATTACTTCCAGGTCTGTTCTTTTACCAAAAACAGAAAGACTCAAAGTAGTTGGACTACCCCCAAACATATCGGTCAAAATAAGCACTCCCTGTCCACAATCACAGGCATTTACTGCTTGTTCTATCTCCTGAATAATTGTATCCATGGATTTATCTGCATCAATACTAACCCATTGACAACTTTCTATATCTCCAACAATCTTTTGGGCAGTGTTTAAAAATTCCTCTCCAAGCTGGCCATGAGTAACCAAGACTATTCCTATCATCAACCTAACCCCAAATGTCTATGTTCAACTGAAACCAAAAAATTTTTCTCCCTTAAAAACTCTGCCACCAATTCTGTAGTAGCCACAGACCTATGCATTCCACCTGTGCATCCAAGAGCCAGAGTAACTCTATATCTACCTTCTTTTGCATACAAAGGGAGTAAAAAAGATAAAAAATCCTGAAATTTGGCTAAAAACTGTTTGCTATCTTCATTACTATAAACGAATTCTTGTATTTTTTTATCCTGCCCTGTCAGTTTTTTTAATTCTGGTATAAAAAAAGGATTGGGCAAAAATCTCAAATCCATAACTAAGTCTGCTTCTAAAGGCACACCATATTTAAATCCAAAAGAGATCAGATGAACCCTAAACCCTCTATTTTTACCCTGTTTATCCAGCCATTTTTCTTGAATAGTCCTCCGTAAATCGTGAATCGAAAAAAAACTCGTATCTATCACTAAATGAGCTCTATCTCTCAAAACAGAGAGCTTTTTCTTTTCTTCTTTTATACACTCTTCTAAACTTTTTCCAGAATGACTTAAAGGGTGAGGCCTTCTGGTAGTAGAATAACGTCGCACTAGCTCTACGTCGCTAGCTTCAAGAAAAATAAGTTCAAATGGTATTTGCTTTGCCTTTAATTCTTGCTCTAGTTCAAACCAATTTGAGCCCAAATCAATTTGTCTTATATCAATACCTAAAGCTAATCCCCTGTACTTATCTAAAGCATTTTGTTGAAACAGTTCAATCAACGATCTAATCAAGGAAAAAGGCAGACCATCAATACAAAAAAAACCCAAATCTTCAAATACTTTTAAAGCCGTGCTTTTACCGGCCCCAGACAAACCACTGATTAAAACCAAAGAAAAAGGATATCTCATGGTAATTCCAAAAAATTTATTTTTTCTTAAACGCTTAACACTATTTTAAACATCTTTTAACAATAAATACAACTCGTCTTTATTTTTTGCACTCAGAAATTCTTTTTTAAAAATTTCATCCTTTAAAAGACGAGAGATATAGGCTAATACCCGCAAATGCTCTCCCAGATTTGAATCAGAGGCCAATAATAAAAAAATTATGTGCACGGGCTCTTTATCTAGAGCATCAAAATCAACCCCTTTCAAACTCCTACCCACCAATACGATCAATTGGTCCAAATCATTAACTTTTGTATGAGGAATTGCAATCCCACTTCCAATGCCAGTCGTACCCAAGGATTCTCTTTCTATCAATAATTCATATAATTTTTCTCTATCTAGTTCAGAATAAAACTTTTTTAAATAATCAACCATTTCAGCCAAAACCTCTGATTTGGTCCTGGCTGAAAGTTCTGGTATAATTAAATCTTTGTGAATATAATTAGCTAATTTCATGATTATATTCCCGGATCTATGAGACCAAAATTGCCGTCTTTTCTTTTGTAAATTACATTAATTCTCTCTTCTTCTGCATTTAAAAAGACCAAAAATTCATAATTCAAGGTATCTAATTGAAGAGCAGCTTCTTCTACACTCATAGGTTTGGGCTCAAAATGATCAGTTTCTACTATTACAGGACCTTTTTTATCTTCTTTGTTAAACTGAATAACGTCCATCCTGACTTTATTTCTATGTTTAGATTTTGCCTTTTCCCGCAATTTTTTCACTTGAGCTTCCAATTTATCCAACACCAGATCTACACTAGCATACATATCTTCGTGTTCTTCTTTAGCAGATATATGTAAATTTTTAGCTGTTAAAATAGCCTCTATAATGTGTCTATACTTTTCTACCTCAAAGTTAACTTCTAATTTTAAATTATCTTTGTCTGATATATACTTAGATAGTTTACTAAATCTCGTCTGGGCATAATTTTTAAGGTGCTCTGAAGGCTCAAAATTTTTAAAGTTAAATTTAATTTCCATAATTACCTCCTAATAAATTATTAAAATAATTTCTTCCTTCTAGACGAAGAAGGAATATTTAAAGCAGCTCTATATTTAGCCACTGTTCTCCTAGCAATAGTTACTCCTAACTCTTTTTTTAGTATCTTGGCAATAGCCTCGTCACTTAAAGGTTTTGCTTTGTCTTCGGCCTCTATAATTTCTTTAATCCTGGCTTTAATACTCTCAGACCCCACATTACTACCATCTTGGGCACTAAGTCCACTATTAAAAAAGAACTTTAATTCAAACAAGCCAAAAGGAGTGGAAACGTATTTATTACTAGTTACTCGACTAATAGTAGATTCATGCATGCCAATATGCTCAGCCACGTCTTTTAGAGTAAGAGGTTTTAGGTGAGATACTCCGTGTTCAAAAAAATCCCTTTGAAAGTGAACAATGCTTTCCATAACCTTATATAAAGTGCGCTGTCTTTGATGAATACTTTTTATAAGCCAAACTGCAGAACGAAATTTCTCCTGTAAGTACTCCATATCTTTATTAGAATCATCTTTTTTTCCACCCCTTTTCAACCCTATTTCTTCAAATAAGGGATTTAAACGCAAACTAGGAAGACCATCTTCGTTCAGCAAAATTATAAATTCATCTTCATACTTAAAAACATATACGTCAGGGCTAATATATACAACCAGATCATTAGAGTATTGAGAACCAGGATAGGGATCCAAAGATTTAATAATCTCTATATATTGTTGCAAATCTTGTTTAGAAATATCTAATTTCTTTAAAATAGGTTCAATTTTTCGTTTTTCTAGATCTCCAAGATGTTCCTCAACCAAAGTAAATAACACAGGGTCGGTATAACCAAAATATTCTAACTGTACTTTTAAACACTCTGCAAGATTTCTACTGCCTACTCCCACAGGATCAAATTGTTGTATTTTTTTTAACACCTTTTCTACTTCTTCTATTGAAACCTTCAACTGACTGGCAATCTCTTCTAAAGAAGAAGTTAAATATCCACGAGAATCAATATTCCCAATAAGTTCTCTGCCTATTTGCTTTTCCTGCTCAGTAAAATTAGCCAAATTCAATTGCCAAAGCAAATGACCTTCTAAACTCGGCCTTGGAGCATAACGATTTTCAAAAGACAATATTTCTTCAGGTATTTCAACTTCTTTATAATCTTTGGAAAAACTTGAAAACTGTCCTAAATAATTTTCCCATTCTGCATTTTCTATTAGACTCTTTTCTTCAACTTTAAATTCAGAAAAATCATCTTTCTTCTTTTTTAGCTCTACTTCTGGAGACAGTTCGTTTTCTGCCTCTTCTAATAGGGGATTTTCTAACAACTCTTTTTGAACTAACTCCATCAACTCCACCCTGGACAATTGTAATAACTTAATTGCCTGCTGAAGCTGTGGAGTCATTATAAGCTGTTGACTTAGCTTTAACTGTTGCTTTAATTGCAAAGCCATAAAAATTTATCCCTGATTAGATATCAAGCCCTATTGCATTAAAAATAATTTTTAACCCTTGTTTTCCTCTTGACAAAAATTACCACCTTCTCCCAAGCACCAATCACTAATTGCCAATCTACAAACAAAACTCGCTGCCTAAATATATTTGTTTGGCCTTGGAATTGGCAGCTATTTCTTGGGGTGTTCCTTCTAAAAAAATCCTTCCATCGTATACCAGATAAGATCTATCACAGATTCTTAAAGTTTCTCTTACGTTGTGGTCCGAAATTAACACGCCTATGTTTCTATTTTTTAAGGAGACGATAATTTTTTGAATATCGTCAATAGCAATGGGATCGATACCAGCAAAAGGCTCATCTAGTAAAATAAACTTTGGGTTCAAAATCAAAGATCTGGCAATCTCCAATCTTCTTCTTTCTCCACCTGACAGGTAAGCAGCCTTTTGTTTGGCCAACTTAAAAATACCTAACTCCTGCATTAAATTATAAGCTCTTTCACGCTGCTCATTTTTAGTCAGATCTGTATATTCCAGAATGATTAACAAATTTTCTTCAACCGTAAGTTTCTTAAACACAGAATTTTCTTGAGGCAAATAACTAATCCCCAATTTAGCCCTCCTGGGCAAAGATAAATGGGTAATTTCCCGCTCATCCAAATAGACTTTACCCCTGGTGGGCAAAACAATCCCTACCAACATATAAAAAGTCGTGGTTTTACCTGCTCCATTTGGCCCCAACAAACCAACCACCTCACCCTGACCAACCTCTAAATTTATCCCCCTAACTACTTCTTTTTTACCATACTGCTTACGTAAATCCAATCCCTTTAACTTACTCACTCTGAATACCCTTTCCCTGTTCAAAAAAAATAGCCTGAACTCTCCTAGTGTTATTACCAAAAATCTCCAGAGAATTATTATCCAAATAAAATACTATCTTTTCACCTTGAATTTCATTTTCTTTTTGTTTTAATATTGGATTTTTTTCTAAAACAATTTTTTTGGTCTCTGGCCAATAAATAGCCAAACCACATCTAGCTTCTTTATCTTCTTTGACGATTTTAACTTTACCTTCAGCAACAATCTTTTTTATATCTTTGTTACCTCCAGCAGTAACAATATCCTGATTTTTTATTTTTTGAGTAGCAAAAAAAACTGTTATTTTGTCTGCCCATAAATTTAATTTGCCCTGTTTTACATATACGTTACCTAAAAATACCACGACATTTTTATCCTGAGTATAAACCATTTTGTCAGAATTTACTTGTATAGGCACATTTTTATTTTTAGCAAAACATACATTGGATATAAAAATTAAAATCAAAAAATTAAGCAAAAAAATTTTATTTTTGTTCATTTTTAATCCACCATTTACTTTTCACGTTATCTAAAATATAAAACACATTTTCTTTAAGGTCATAAACAGCCCTTTTAGCTAAAATAATAAATTGACCTGTTCTTTTCATGCTAAAGTTATCATTTAAATAAATTTTATCTTTTTGGGCATCGTATATAAAATTATCACAATAAATAACAACACCTTTTAAAGTTAATTTGACGTGAGGATATAAGAAAACAAAAGAATTGTCATCTTTAATCTTGCCCAATTTACTCTCTACCAAAAGGTGCTTATTTTTATCAACCAGATAATTAAAATAAATTTGGTGAAGCACAATAAATTTTTTAAGATAATCTGCGCTCTTTGCCCTTAAGGTCCACTTCACAGTGCCATTTTGACCACAACTCAAATTGATCTCTTGCAAAGACATTTCACTTTTTAGTTCAGGGTGAACCTTAATAGGGACGTTAACTTCTTTTTTTTCTATAAAAAAAAGCAACAGACCAGCTAAAAAAATCGCCAGGACCAAAGAAATGACTTTTTTGATAATCTTCCCTCCAGCATAACCAAAATAATTTGCTCCAGGAACACAAAGTTACAAACCTCTATCTCTTACGACATTAGGCCCAACTAGCCCATTTATTCCAAATGTCCAACAATTTGCCCTGACCTTTAAGAATAAAAGAAATAGCCTCTCGAACTGCCCCATCTCCCCCCTTACGAGAACTAATCCACAAAGCAAGTTCTTTAATCTCAGGCACAGCATTGGCCACAGCCATTGGCAAACCAACTTTTTGCATAGGAGCGGCATCTACCCAATCGTCCCCTAAATAAGCCATTTCATCCCAATTAAGATTATATTTTTGTTGCAATTCTATTAAAGCGGGTATTTTTTGGTTATGACCTAAAAAATAATCCTGTACTCCCAGTTCTTCTAATCTCAAACGAACAGCATCAGAAATTAGCCCAGAAATAACTGCCAATTGCAAACCTGCCTGCTGAGCTACTTTTATGCCAAGTCCATCCTGAACGTTAAAACGCTTTATAATTTGTCCCCTGGTATCATAATAAACACCTCCGTCAGTGAGCACCCCATCTACGTCCAACACCAAAATTTTTATGGATTTCACGATTTGTTCAAGTCCCTTCATAAACCACACTCCATATTTCTAACAATTTTTGCATAAGAGAAAAAGTCCTGGACAAAGGCCAGGAATTTGCTCCATCACATAAGGCCTGATCAGGATCAGGATGCACCTCCATAAATACCCCACTAGCTCCTGCAGCTACTGCTGCCTGGGCCAAATAAGGCACAAACTCCCTTTGACCATCAGAACACTTGCCTTTGCCTCCAGGAAGCTGAACAGAATGGGTAGCGTCAAAAATAACAGGATAACTAGTTTGTTTTTGCATGATGGAGAAACTTCTCATATCTACCACCAGATTGTTATAGCCAAAACAAACACCTCTTTCAGTAAGCCAGATTTGCTGATTTCCTCCAGACTCTATTTTTAAAACAGCTTCTTTTACGTCCCAGGGAGCCATAAATTGGCCTTTTTTTAGGTTAATAAGTTTGCCCGTTCTAGCTCCTGCAAGCAATAAATCTGTTTGCCTGCATAAAAAAGCAGGTACCTGTAATACGTCTACCACTTCTGCTACCAGTGAAGCCTGCTCTGGCAAATGATAATCTGTTAAAACAGGCAATCCTGTAGAGAGTTTTATGTCTTCCAGCCAGCGCAATCCCTGCTCCAGACCAGGCCCTCTAAAGCTCTGTAGGGAAGTTCTATTGGCCTTATCAAAAGAACTTTTAAATATTAACAAAACGTCTAATTTTTGGGCCATAGTTGCCAGTTCATCGGCTACTTTTAAGGCTAATTCTCTACTTTCTAAAACACAAGGCCCTGCGATAAAAAAAAGTTTTTCTTTGCTTTTAGCAAACAAATCCATACGTTACTTTCCTTATTGGCTCATCTTTAATTTTTTATACTTTTTAGCACTAGCAATAAAATCCCTAAATAAAGGATGGGGATGCATAGGATTGGACTTAAATTCTGGGTGAAATTGACAACCTACAAACCAAGGATGATCCTTTACTTCTACGATTTCTATCAATTCTCCATTAGGAGATGTGCCACTGATAATTAAACCAGCTTTTTCCATGTCCTGGGCATACTTTTTGTTAAATTCATAACGATGCCTATGTCTTTCCATTATTTGTTCTTGTTGATAGGCTTTATAAGCATTACTCTCTTTTTTTAAAATGCAAGGATAGGCCCCCAAACGCATGGTTCCACCTTTTTGACTAGTTATGTCCCGCTTTTGATTTTTTTTAGTCCTGTAGTCATACCATTCTGTCATAAGATAAATTACTGGATTTGGAGTTGTTGGATCAAATTCTTCAGAATTTGCTTTTTCCAAGTGCAAAACGTTTCTGGCAAATTCTACAACTGCACACTGCATGCCCAAACATATACCCAAAAAAGGCACTTTTTGAGTCCTGGCATATTCAATAGCCAAAATCTTTCCTTCCACTCCCCTAGAGCCAAAACCTCCTGGCACCAAAATCCCATCTACATCACTCAAATAATCCTGAACGTCTTCTGTATTGATCTGCTCAGAATTAATATACTTTAACTTTACTTCTAAATCATTAGCAATACCACCATGAATTAAAGCCTCGTGTAAACTTTTATAAGACTCTTTTAACTCTACGTATTTGCCCACTATGCCGATCTTCACTTCACCTTTAGGATGTTTTAATTTATATACGAGTTCTTTCCACTTGGACAAATCAGGATTTTTAGCAGGCAAACGTAATAAAATAGCAACTTTTTGGTCAATACCTTCTTCGTATAATGCCAAAGGTACTTCATAAATGTGTTTCACGTCTTTGGCAGTAAATACAGCATCTCTGTCCACATTACAAAATAAAGCAATCTTTGACTTTATCTCCTCAGAAAGATCTACCTCAGAGCGGCACAAAATAATATCAGGTTGAATACCTATACTGCGTAATTCTTTTACACTGTGCTGAGTTGGTTTAGTTTTCAACTCCCCAGACACTCGAATAAGAGGCACCAACGTTAAATGAATATACAAGACCCTATCTTTACCCAAATCAGTCCTAAGCTGTCTTATAGCTTCTAAAAAAGGCAAGCCTTCAATATCTCCAACCGTGCCTCCAATTTCAATAATGGCCACGTCTTCATCGTTTTGAGCTACGCTTAAAATAGCTTGCTTAATTTCATCTGTAATATGGGGAATCACCTGAACAGTACCACCCAAATAATCTCCCCGCCTTTCTTTCATAATTACAGAATAATAAATCCGTCCTGAAGTAAAATTATTTATCTGACTAAAATGTTGCCCCAAATATCTCTCATAATGACCTAGGTCCAAATCTGTTTCTGCCCCATCTTCAGTTACATAAACTTCTCCATGCTGGAAAGGATTCATAGTGCCTGGATCAACATTGATATAAGGATCAAGCTTTTGAATAGTGACCTTTAGCCCCCTAGCCTTTAACAAGGCTCCCAGAGAAGCAGCAGCCAATCCCTTACCCAAAGAAGATAATACCCCACCTGTGATAAATATAAACTTTGTTTTTGATTTAAAAGAAACTAAATCGTTCATAAAACCCTTCCTTAATCTCTTTAATCTCTAATTTCCTTTTTTCATTCATTAGGTGTAAGCAGCAAAAAATATAGTATTTTTGAGTCACATCCCCTTACAAGCCACTTCAAGCTAATATTCTTAAACCATAGCTTAAATCTTGCCAACAAAATTTTTCTACTCAAAAAATATCCAGGAGAAATAAATAAATAAATAAATAATAAACTAAACGATGAGTAAGTGATCTGGGAAAAATAAAAAAATGCTGGGCAATAGACTATAGATGTCCAATACGCGAGATAATTCAGAAATTGGCACTTTATTATTTTGAAAAAAAATTTTTGAAAAAAAATTTTTTTTAAAAAAAATATTGACAATCTGTTTAACAATGGATAAAAAATTTCCTTCACGAAGGGCGGATAGCTCAGTTGGGAGAGCATCGGCCTTACAAGCCGGGGGTCACAGGTTCGAGCCCTGTTCCGCCCACCACGTTTACACGGGGTCGTAGTTAAGATGGTTATAACGCCGGCCTGTCACGCCGGAGGCCGCGGGTTCAAGTCCCGTCGACCCCGCCATCTATTTTTTTCTGGCCAATTTAAACCTGTCTCATCATAATTTTACTAAAAAATTTTTTTTAATTCTCTAATCACAATCAATTTTCCCCATATAATCCTAGCAAACTAGTAAAAATTGATACTAATGCTAAGGAACAGGAAGGCAAGACAGGCAAAAATAGGATAAAAGTAAAAATTTTTAACAAAAAACGTAAAAATTCAAATAATCATCCCGCCTGTATTAATCATTTCTGAGGTGATTGTCTGTAAAATTACTTTCACTGAATTGACAAACTGGGGTAAAAAGAGTAATTTTGTGAAAAATTTCTTAAATAAAAAGGAGGAATTAAAATTGAATATTCTAATTTTTGGACCAAATGGAAGCGGTAAGGGTACTCAGGGATCTTTACTTAAGAAAAAGTATAACCTGGCTCATATTGAATCAGGAGCAATTTTTAGGGAACACATCTCTCAGGGCACAGAGCTGGGCAAAAAAGCCAAAGAATACATTGACAAGGGAGAATTGGTGCCTGATGAGATTACCATACCTATGGTTTTAGAAACTCTTAAAGAAAAGGGTAAAGATGGTTGGCTGTTAGACGGTTTTCCAAGAAACATCAATCAAGCCAAAAAACTCTGGGAAGCCTTACAAGAAGCAGGGATGAAATTGGACTACGTTATAGAAATACTTTTGCCAAGAGAAGTGGCCAAGAACAGAATTATGGGACGCCGTATTTGTGTAAATGATCCCAACCATCCCAACAACATTTACATAGATGCCATTAAACCTATAGATGGAAAATGTAGAGTGTGCGGAGGAGAGTTAAAAACTCGCTCTGACGATCAGGACGAAGCAGCTATTAATAAACGTCACGACATCTACTATGACACCAAAACAGGAACTCTGGCAGCTGCCTATTTCTTTAAAGAACTGGCTCCCAAAGCTGGCTTTAAGTACATCGAGTTAAATGGCGAAGGAACTATAGAAGAGATTAAAAATACTTTATTGTCTCAACTGAGCTAAGACTCTTATATTACTTAACCTAGCTAGGGTTCTTAGCCCTAGCTAGGTAGAGCATATCTCATTTTTAAAGAATATACCGTGATAAGTCTCTATTGGCTTCGATATCTTTAAGTTGTTCTTTTACGTATGCGGCATCAATTATTATTTTTTGTCCTCTTTTCTCAGGAGCCTCAAAAGAAAGTTCTAAAAGTATTTTCTCCATTAGGGTATAAAGCCTTCTTGCTCCGATATTTTCAGTTTCTTCATTTACTTGCTGAGCAAAAACAGCAATTTCTCTTAGGGCATCATCAGTAAATTCTATATCCACGTCTTCAGTTGCTAAAAGAGCTTTGTATTGCTTAGTTAAAGCATTTTGAGGCTCTGTTAAAATACGATAAAAGTCATCACTGGTTAAAGATTTTAATTCTACTCTCAAAGGAAATCTTCCTTGTAATTCTGGGACCAAATCTGAAGGTTTGGATAAATGAAATGCTCCAGCGGCAATGAATAAAATGTGATCTGTTTTAATCATACCATACTTTGTATTTACCACACACCCCTCCACTACAGGGAGCAAATCTCTCTGAACGCCTTCTCTAGAAATATCGGCTTTGCTCTGACCAGCACCGCCACAAATTTTATCGATCTCATCTATAAAAATAATACCCGTTTGTTCCACCCTTTCTTTGGCCATTTCTATAACTTTATCCATATCTACCAGACGTTCACACTCTTCCTGCACCAACAAGTCAAAGGCCTCTTTTACTTTAACTTTTTTAGGTTTTTCTTTTTTAGGAAAAAACCTGCTAAACATATCCTTAAACTGCATTTCCATATCTTCCATACCAGGAATTGCCATCACTTCTATCCTAGGGCCAGCGTCTTGTTTTATGTGAACTTCCACAATTCTATCATCCAATCTCCCTTCTCTCCACAAAGCCCTAAACTTTTCACGGGTAGAACTAGCATCTTCACCTTTGATATTGGGCAACAATATATCCAACAAAGCTTCCTCTGCATTGGCTTCAGCTTTGGCCCGCACTCGCTTGGTTTCTTCTTCCTTTACCATATTAACGCCTATTTCCATCAAGTCCCGTACCATAGATTCCACATCTCGCCCCACGTATCCTACTTCAGTAAATTTAGTTGCATCTACTTTATAAAAAGGAGCACCAGCCAATTTGGCCAATCTTCTAGCAATCTCGGTTTTCCCCACACCTGTGGGGCCAATCATTAAAATATTTTTAGGACTAATCTCATCTCTTAATTCAGGATCCAACTTACACCTTCTCCACCTGTTCCTAAGAGCAATTGCAACCATCTTTTTAGCTTCCTTCTGCCCAATAATAAATTTATCCAATTCAGCTACAATCTCTCGAGGAGTCAAAATGCGTTCCATACTCTCTCCTTTTTTATTTTTTATCAAAATTAAAAAATTTTTTTTACTTTGAAGTTAAAAAAACTCTACTCAAGCACTTCTAAGATAACATTATCGTTAGTATAAACACAAATTTCTGAGGCTATGCTCAAAGCAGTTTTGGCTATGTCAGCAGCGCTTAACTCTGTCTTAGAAACCAAGGCTCTGGCCGCAGCCAAAGCATAAGGACCTCCAGAACCAATGGCAACCAAACCATCATCAGGCTCTATTACGTCTCCTGTTCCGCTCAAAACCAAAATATGTTCTTTATCTGCTACAATCAACATAGCTTCTAGCCTACGCAAATACTTATCCATCCTCCATTCTTTCGCTAACTCCACACTAGCTCGAATAATATTACCATTAAATTCTTCTAATTTTCCCTCAATCCTTTCAAAAAGAGTAAAAGCATCTGCTGTAGAGCCTGCAAAGCCGGCTAAAATCTCATCCTTATAAAGCCGTCTAACTTTTTTGGCTTGATGTTTTAAAACCACAGCTTGCCCCATAGTCACCTGACCATCTCCAGCCATTGCCACCTGATTGCCTCTTTTAACTGCCAAAATAGTTGTCCCTCTTATTTCCATATCCCATTCTCCTCTCTAAATGTCTAAAAAAAAAATTTCTAATCATTTCCCAGCCTTATATAAAAACAAAATAAGCCCTAAGATCCAACTGCAAAAATTCGTTTAAATAATTAGATATACGTTGAACAAAAAATTTTTTAATAATTTAAGTTGGTTACAATTTAACAATTTGATCAAGAATACAAATAGCGGGATTTTGCAGTCAAGTCTTTTAAAACATAAATTACGAGCTACTATAAATCAACTTTTCAAAAGCCTTTTCGTACAATCTATTATTGCCGACGACCTTTTGATCTATAGGCTCGTAAAAAAATATCTCTCTTTCACTCACAAAATCAATTACTTCCAAATAATCCCTGCTCTCGTCTTCTTGAGTTAAATAACAACCCTTCTCTATTATCTGTCTGGCTACATCTTTAAATATCTTTCTCTGCTTATCATCCATAAATCTTTTCATCAACTCTACTACTTCACTCCTCGCCTCTTTTACTGCATACTCCAAACACTCCTTCACTCCCCCAAATTCCTGCACGTCTCTAAATAACCGCTGAATTAAAGGAATACAACCTCCTAAATAATCCCAAATAATCTCAAAATCCTCTTCCTTTACTAAAGAACTTTCTCTGATTTTATATTCTAAATACTCAAACGTATCTTCTCTGGACAGATGATCTATTTTTTTAAATTTGCTCGTTACCTTAAGTTTAGCGTCATTGTATATCCTGTTTATAAATATGGTATTGGAACTTAATATTATTACATGAGATAAATGCATTTCTTTGGTTAA
>JAUZRP010000071.1 GCA_030950395.1 Desulfonauticus sp.
AAAAACAAAATATAAGCCAAAGCCATGAGACAACTACTATAATTTTAAACCAAAAAAACATAAAGTTATCCCATGACAGAAATTATAACACTCTTAAGATGTATCGCACCTATAATTGTAAAAAACAAGCATAAACAACTACAAATCATCATCCAAGCCTTGCTCTCAATGCGAGGACGGATTACTATGTTAGGATTAAGTAGATGGAGTGAAAAAGGAGGGAGTTATCGAACTATCACACGCTTCTTTCATTCAAAGATAAATTGGGAAGAAATCAATTGGATGTTTATCAAAACGCATTTAACAAAAAAGGGTTCAGTCTATCTTTTGGGTGGAGATGAAGTAGTAGTAAGCAAAAGTGGGAAGCATACTTATGGGATAGATAGGTTTTATTCTTCTATCCAAAACCAAGTGATACCAAGTTTGGCATTTCTCAATCTTTCCTTGATAAGTGTAGAAACAAGAAAAGCTTATCCACTAAGTACACAACAAATAGTTCGAGAGAAAAAAGAAGGTTGTATCAAAGACAAAAGTGTAAAGAAGAGTAAAAAAAAGAAGCATAATAAAGTCGGAAGACCTGTAGGCAGTGGGAATCAAGATAAAAAAGATATTGAACTTTCTCCCTATCTTAAATTTGTCCAGGAGTCCGTAAATAAGGCACTTAAACGGATTGACAAGCATATTGATATTGTTTATTTTGTCTTTGATGGAGCATTTGGAAATAATCCTGCTGTACAAATGGTGAGGCAATGTGGATTACATATCATTTCTAAACTTCAAAAAAACTCTGCACTGCTATTTCCTTATAGTGGAGAGTATGCAGGAAGAGGATCTCCTAGGAAATATGGAGATGCTATTGACTATGATAATCTTCCAGAACCCTATCTAAAATCAGATACCATAGACGAAGATAAGAATATCCAAACAAGAATTTATCAAATGGAAATGCTACATCGTAAGTTTGCAGATAGGCTCAATGTTGTGATTATTCAAAAGAAAAATCTAAGCACAGGTAAAATTGCTCATGTAAATCTCTTCTCTACAGATTTGACATTGGACTATGAAAAAATTATTGATTACTATTCACTTCGTTTTCAGATTGAATTTGTCTTCCGAGATGCCAAACAATATTGGGGAATGGAGGATTTTATGAATATTAAAAAAACACCTATCCATAATTGGGCAAATCTCTCTACTTTTATGGTCAACTTTTCTCATGGATTACGTCAAAACTCTACTATGAAAGAGATGAGTATTCTTGACCTAAAAGCCCACTATCACGGGATTAAATACGTCAAAGAAGTATTTAAATTACTTCCGCATTTAGCTAACGCGTATTTAATTCAGACGGTATCGCTTAAGATTGCCAATTTAGGGGCTATTCACTCTACTGAGAGGGTGGGTTAGTGGGGTTTTTTGGCTAAGGTGTTGTATGATAAAAATGCTAAAAAAAGCAAAAAGTGTAGAACCAGAACTACATTCTGTAGCTGGTGCTTCCGCAGGTTCTATCAATGCACTATTATCTG
>JAUZRP010000072.1 GCA_030950395.1 Desulfonauticus sp.
GCTCTAATTCAGCCTTACTGAAAGCCATCTTCCTGGATTTTAAAACTTCAGAGACGATTTTGCAACATATATGCATATTACAGCGATTGCCTTTAGGCCGTAAAGCCCAGGTATCACTTGTCTTTTTCTATGATATTGCCTTTAAAAACATAATCCGGGTTAAGAATGTAATAGTTCCTGGACATTTTACCTGAGCTTGGTTCCGTATATCGTATAATATATCCTTCTTTCAGCAAGAAGGTTCGGGCTTTCTTAATTGCTATTTCAGAACAGTTAAGCTGTACAGCCAATTCTTTAGTGGACACGTAAATTTGAGGCTCACCAAACGGTCTTTCATGTAATCTGTCCATAAACCACCACAACATTTTCAGCTTAATAGACTCATGAGCCTGTAAGTCCGTCAAGACTTTCTTCGTGCAAGCCTTATATACCTTGATAAAATCCTTATCCTTGTTCTTATCCACAATTAAAAACTGCTTCACCGAAATTATTTCTCCTGTTTGTGGGTCTATCCTCTCTTCAGTAATTCTAATCTTCTTCTTTGCCATTTCCACCTCCAGTTAATATTAAATTTCAAATTTATAAAGTATACACAATATATCCTAAAAAGTATACACCACGTATCCCATTTGGTATACTACAGTATCCCATTTGGTATATTACAGTATACCATTTGGTATACTACAGTATACCGAAAAAATTTCCCAAAACAGCCTTTTCTTCAATTAATTCATAGACTTACACGATTTTAAAACTGTTCCCCCCTCTTATTCTTATCTTATATACCACCTTTTTAGATAAAATTTTAACTCATTCTTAACCCCTTTTTATCCTCTTTTACGAACAGGATTTTAAACCTAATCAAGTCACCAACACTCCCCACGCTGACGCAGACTACGCCTAACCCCACTCCAGGCACGAAGGTTCATACCCTGCTCCTTACAGTTTAAACCTTACGGTTATGTCCTTTAAAAGACTTTTAAGAGTTTTTTTTAAAAAAAGGATTATATCTT
>JAUZRP010000073.1 GCA_030950395.1 Desulfonauticus sp.
CTTTAGAAAAAATAGAAGCCAACCTTATTAAACGCGCCCTGGTAAAGTCTAACTTTGTGCAGGTCAAGGCAGCAGAAATGCTCGGCATATCCAAAAGCCTACTTCAATACAAAATAAAGAAGTATAATATTTCTTTTTAGCATAAAAAGCATAAGTGCTTGAATAATTTTCGCATTTAGCCGGTTTTAGTCTCCAGCTATCACTATCAACTATCACTAATTTTTCTATCTAGGTCTGCACTTCCGCACGATTTGGATATCAATTACATCAAACAGGCAAATTTCTTTTGGACAGAACGAGTCATTTCTCGGCTACTGTCCTTTAGGAATAGGGGCACTGCTCATAATGTATTTTAAATCTTCGTCTGTAAAATACACTCCTGCTCCAGCAAAAAAGGACCTATCTTCACTCTTGGCAAAATCGTCCATGCCTGTGGTTAGGTAGAAATTCTTAAGCAAATAAAAATCTACTCCAGCCTTTAAGTGAGCTGGTTCGTCTTTATCAAAATCAAAAGCATCAAAAAATAATTTAATTCTATCATTCCACAAATAATAATCTGCTCCAAAACCACCTGAAGATTCTATAATGCCGCCACGCAGGACCAGATCGTCAAAGCGCTTGGCCAATTGTAAGGAAAACTTCAGACCATTTTCTTTAGTTTCTTTTTTTTCTTCCTCGTAAATATGCCAGGTACCACTATCTGTCCTATATTTTTGCCAAATAGAAGTTTTTTCCGTCCTCCCTTTGGGGTCATCCACCACTGAAAGTAAATAATATTTGTCTGGAGCTGGTTGCAATTTTAAACTAACATAAGACTTTATATCTCCTGTCCTGGTCATATACTCTCCCCGCACATCTATGGAAGTTTTAAATTTATCCTGTTTACTCAAATACTTATTAATCCCTTCTAAGGCTTTATCCAATTGCTTTCCTGTGGTGTCATCGTTTATGAGTTTACCTAAAGTGCCTTTACCTTGTTCTATATTTCTCGCCACTTTTTTTAGAGAAGCTACGGTTTGTTTGAGATCCTCTCCCATTTCCTTGTCACTAAGTAACTTGCTCACTACTCCATCTCCATTCGCAGCTTTTTCTAAAATAAAATTCATCTTGTTCATAGCCAATTTCAACTCTTTACTGGCTACACTAAAATTGTCCACAATCTTACTTAACTGTTGCTTATTAGTGCCAGTTATGTCTTTCAGATCTGCTGAAAAACTTTGAAAATTACGGACAATAGCATTTATGGCCTGCATATTAGCTTTGACCATCTGATTCAAATTTACTGCCATCTCCCGCAAATTTGAGATTAACAACCTAAGATCCTGCTCTCCTTGAGGACCACCCAAAACATTGGAAACACTTTTTGCAACCTTGCCAATATCGTCTGCA
This sequence comes from Desulfonauticus sp., assembly GCA_030950395.1. Lineage (GTDB taxonomy): Bacteria > Desulfobacterota > Desulfovibrionia > Desulfovibrionales > Desulfonatronovibrionaceae > Desulfonauticus. Next base: position 1,390 of record JAUZRP010000073.1, read on the forward strand.
ATCTGACCCACTTTTTGCATTAACTCTCCCAGATCTGCTCCTGCATTGGACCTGACAATCTGTCCTCCTTGAGATAACACAGGATAAGAAGGACTACCGCTTTTAATCTCGATAAATTTATCGCCCAACACTCCTCTGGTCTTAATAAAGGCCTCTGCATCAGCGTGTATTTTGACATCTGGCCGAATGGCCAAAGTGACTTTGGCCCTATTTCCATCCAAAACAATATCTTTTACCAGCCCTATTTCTATACCAGCGATTTCCACAGGCGCATTTTTTTTCAAGCCCGTAACATTATCAAAATACACTACCAAAGGATACATATCAGAAGATACAAATTTTCCCTGACTAACTTTTGTCGTCATGTAGGCAAGTATAAGCAAGGCAATTAAAACAAATATCCCTACTTTTATCTCCAAGGATTGTCTTTGCATTATCTACTCCCCTTTTATGATGTAACTAGCCCAAAGTTTAAAAGTTTAGGTTTTGGATTAAAGCGTTAAATTGTAACCAGCTTAAATTATTAAAAAAATTCTTTATTAACTTGTATCTAATTTTATGTAAGCTCTAAATTACTTTTATAGGTCCATTAGCTCTGCCGTAAATAAACTGTTGCACCACTGGATCTGGATTTTGTTTTATCTCTTCTGGAGTACCTTGAGCAATAATCTTCCCTTCATACAGCATAAAAATAAAATCTGCTGTAGCCATAGTTGCTGGTATGTCGTGGCTAATAACAACACAGGTGGCCCCAAAATCTTCTTTTGTACGCACAATCAGCTCGTTAATAGCTGCAGACATAACCGGATCAAGACCAGAAGTAGGTTCATCAAACAGCACAATCTCTGGATCCAAAGCCAAAGCTCTGGCCAGACCAACGCGCTTTCGCATCCCTCCAGAAAGCTCTGAAGGCATTTTATAGCCCATGCCTGCTAAGCCTACTTGAGCTAATTTTTCTTCTACAATTTCTTTAATTTCTTTAAAACTCTTTTTGGTATGTTCTTGCAAAGGAAAAGCCACATTTTCAAATACAGTTAAAGAATCAAACAAAGCGGCCTCCTGAAATAACATCCCAAATTTGCGCCGCACCCGAGCCAATTCCTGCTCTTTTAAAGGCACAATATCCTGACCATTTACCAGTACCTGTCCCCTGTCTGGTTTTAATAAGCCTATAATATGCTTTAATAAAACACTTTTTCCACCACCACTTTTTCCAATAATTACGTTGACCTTGTCTTTGGGTAAATCCAAATTTATACCTCGCAGCACCTTTTGGGTCCCAAAACTTTTGTGGACGTCTTTTAAAGAAATAACAATATTATCCTGTTTCATAATGTCACATCAAAAAAAACAGTTTTTACTCAAATCGTTAAAGTAACTTATCACAACGACTCCAGATTCACTCCCCATAACTTCAAGAGCTTACAGCTAAAACATTAAAGCAGTAAGCACATAGTCAAAGACTAAAATTAACACCGAGCCCAAAACTACAGCTTCTGTAGTGGCCTTACCTACCCCTTCTGCTCCACCTCTAGTGTAAAAACCTTTATAACAGCCAACTAAGGTAAAAATGAGTCCAAAAAAAGCAGCCTTAATTAAACCATTGTAGATATCATCATAATCCACGTATTCATATATTTTGTTTAAAAATAAGCCGCTATTAATACCAAGTAACTTTACGCCAACTACATAGCCTCCAGTGATGCCAATAAAGTCACTTATTGCTGTAAGTAAAGGCAACATTAAAATACCTGCAACTATTCTAGGCAAAACTAAATACTGCACAGGACTAATAGCCATTACTGTCAGAGCGTCTATTTGTTCGGTAACTCTCATAGTTCCTATTTCAGCTGCAATGGCAGAACCTGCTCTACCCGTCACCATAAGAGAAGTAATGACAGGGCCAAGCTCTCTGGTAACAGATAGCGCCACTGTTGCTCCAACTAAACTTTCGGCAGAAAACATCCTAAAGGCATGATAAGTCTGGAGCGCCAACACCATCCCTGTAAATAAACCGGTAAGAGAAACCACAAATAAAGAATTTACGCCAATAAATTCCATTTGTTTAATAAACAAACGAAATCTAAAAGGAGGACGAAAAAGCCACCACAAACTCTCTAAAAGCAATAAAAGCATCCCTCCCATCTCTTTCAGGAGGAACAAAACTTTTCTCCCAATCCAGGCTATTGGTTTAGTCAACACCTTCTAACCTCATTAACTTAATAAAAATTTTAAATAAATTACTTTGTGGTAAAAGTATAGACTCCATCCCAAGATAAAGGTGAATGTTCAATTAAATTGCTCAGGCGCTTTTTATACACGCTTAAGACAGGATCCCCTGCAAATTTTGCCAATAATGCATCTACTACATCCATAGCTTCACCAAACTTTCCTTCATAATACAACAAAAGCATTTCTTCATATTTATTTTTATAAAGACGAAACTGTCCTGCTCTATCTGCAGATAACAGCTCATAAATTTTAACAGGTTCTTTTTTTCCTTTTACCCTAACCAGATCTATATTTCTCAGCGGAAATTTATCTTGAACCTGCCTAAAAGTAAACTCTGAAATTAATATATTGGTGCCATAATACTTGTTTAAACCCTCCAACCTTGAAGCCAGATTTACATTATCTCCCATTACTGTATAATCAAATCTATTTTGAGACCCCATGTTTCCTGCCACCATCTCCCCTGTGTTAATTCCAATGCCTATATTTAGCTCCAGTCCGTGCATCTCTTGCCATTTATTATTTAGTTCTTTTAATCTGTCCAGCATCTTAACACTTGCAGAGCAAGCCAAAAAAGCATGTTCTTTATAATAAATAGGCGTTCCAAAAATAGCCATAATAGCATCGCCAATATATTTATCTAGCAATCCCTTTTCATTTAGTATAATTTCAGTCATTTCTGTAAGGTATTCATTTAACAAAGATACTAATTGTTCTGGCGAAAGTTTTTCTGATAAGCTAGTAAAGCCTCGAATGTCGGCAAATAAAACCGTTAGCTCCCTTTTTTCTCCTCCTAACTTTAACTTAGAAGGATCTTTTGTAATCTGCTCCACTACTTTTGCGTCCAAATACTTGCTAAAAGCCTGTCTTAATTCTCTTTTTTGTCTATCTGCAAACAAAATTCTATAGCTAATCAAGCCAAGATAGGTAAGAACAAGAGTGAGCAAAGGATAAACTAAATTAAAAACATAATGTTTTATTGCTAACAAATAATAAGTTAATCCCCCATAACTCAAAAACACTCCAAGCAAGCTCAAAAAACTTACGACAGGGTTAAATAAGAGCAAAATTGCTACAGTTATTAACCATAAGATAAAAATACTTACGAGATCAAATAAAGGAGCAAATCCTGGACGCACCAAAAAATCATGCTGTAAAAGGTTATCTAAAGCTGTAGCTTGAATTTCCACTCCAGGATAGGCCACTCCAAAAGGAGTTACTCTGAGGTCATATACTCCAGGAGCAGTTACTCCCACGATCACGTATTTGTCGCGCAAAGCTTCCAGATGCTTATTTTGGAGCAATTTCCAGGCAGACACATGGGGAATACTTTGGGCCGGGCCACGGTAATTAAGATATAAAAATCCCCTTTGATCCGTAGGAATAAAATCTTTGCCCACTTTTACACCCATGATCCCAGCTTTACCTACAAACAAAAAACTGCTTTCTGTTTCCTTTCTATACATGGCCAAAGCCAAAGGCTGAAAGTAATGTGCCCCGTATTTGATCACGAGAGGATAGCGCCTAAAAGTCCCATCTTTGTCAGGAATGACGTTAAAATAAGCTTCCCGGCCTGCTCCTTTTAAAATAAGTGGGATGTTGTGTCTTACTTTAGACGCCACAGGGACTTTTAAACGAATATCATCATGGGTAAAATACCTAAGGCCAGTATAACGAAAAGCCCTATTTAGTGGTTTTGGCTTGTTGTCTTTGGTCTTAAAATTAAAATAATACCCTAAAATGTGTTTGCTTTTCGAGCTTGCTAAGGCTTGGGCCAATTCTAAATCAGGATAATTTTCCAATATTTTGGTCTTAAAAATAGCAAGCAAATCTTTATCTAGCTTGCCCGCATTTTTTATGGTTTTTAGGATAGAAATTAATTCTCGCTGCACCACATTTTTTTCTGGATCAAAAAAACTAATATCATAGCCTACTTTATAGGGGCTGGCCAGATCTATTTTACGCACCAGTTTGGCCATAACTTTCCTTGACCAGGGCCAGCGTCCTATTTTTTCTAAACTTTTTTCGTCAATGGCAACGATGATAACCTTTTGACTGGGTTTTAAAATAGGCCTAAGATGCAATTGCAAATCAAAAGTTTTTAGCTCCAATAAGGAAAAAAACCTCGGTTGATAGGCATAAATCCCTAAAGAAATAAGCAAAAAAATAAAACTTAAAAATAAAAAATTTTTGTGTTTACGCAACATCACTTCATTGCAAACCTAAGCCCCAAAAAGCTTGTTTCAAAATATTTAGTTTATCTCTTAAGTTACTATCAATTAAAAAATTTGCTTTGTTTACAAACTCTAAAAATCTGGCTGGGTGGCAAATTCGCAACTAAACCACAGCTCTATATTCCCTTTGGTTTGAAAATTAACTGCCTGTATCTTTTGTAAAAATTGAAAAATCTCAGTTAAAAACTCTTGTTGTCCCTGCCATTCAGAAATAAAAAAATCTACAATTTGACCTTGTTTTAAGTGAAATCGCACCACTGCTCGACCCAAAGTATTTATATTTTCTTTTACCCAAAAAGCTCCTATAATTCTTTTTAAAACAAGCAAAGTTGCATTTAACTTTTTATCCTGCACAGAAATCTTATGATATTTTTTTATACCCTGAGCTAATACAGGTTTTGCCAGGGGACGAGGGGATGTAAAAGTGCCTGCTGTTATTTTCAATATTTTCAAAAATAATTTATGCTTATCCTGAAGATCTACTTGAATTATATTCTTAGATTTATTTTGGGCAAGAGTCAAAAATTTATTCAAGATGTTAAAGTTAAAAGTTAAAACCAAAAGATGTAAAACACAAGCAAACAGCAAAGATAAAAAAAATAATTGGCGAGATTTATAAGCTTCCTGTAAGTATGGGCAAGACTTTTGGGCCATTTTTATGTGTTGATATAACTGTAAAATTTTGTGATAGATAAAAGTTTACAACTATAAAATTCAAAAATCATGCTTTTTTGAGATATGTTTTTTCTCCCACCAGGAAGTGTCCTGACATCTAAACCACCAATTTGTATGATCTGTCTCTTGGATATATTTGGCCAGTTCTTTTCCTTGCTCAGTTTGAAGTCGCTTTATAGCACAATCTATCCATTTTTGAGCGTATTTATTGCCTAAATCAAGTTGTTCTTTTAAATTTAAAATCAAATCAAGCTGGTCTGCATCGTGAGCAAGAGCAGCCTCAAGAGTAAGGCCTCTTTCCAACTCCTCGATAAATTCCTTAATTTCTTCCTCCAATCCAGTGCCATAAAGAGCATCTTCTATGGCCTGTTTTTCGTTCGCTGTATTGTAAATTTTATTAACATAATTAAAATCTCCACACCTAGCTTCGGCTAGATCATGAAACAAACAAAGTAAAGCCACTTTATAGGCATCAACCTTAGCCAATCTGCCTAACGTAAAACCAATAATGGCAGTTCTAAAACAATGTTCTGCCACGTTTTCTTTTCCCGTACCTAAAAATTGATATCCACTGCGAGGAGTTTTTTTTAACATTCCTACTTCAAACCAAAACTCAACAAGCCTTTTTAAATTTGCTTCCATATTCATCTTACTTATCCCTCACTTGTTTTTATCTCTTGAATAATCAAACCTAGATAAATTTACTTTTTTTTTCATCCCAAGCTCAAAACAGTAGTTTGGCTTGGTGCTATACACGAACCCACAGAATTTGGGGTCATGCCCATGGCGTTTTGGGCCGTGACGCTGGTTAGCCTTTGAGCTGGAGCCCCGCCAACCATTATGGTAGAACATCCCACTTCATAAAGGGTTTGCCCACTTATGGTAGAAGATGCCACTCCAAGTTCCGTTCCTGCTTCATCTCCTACACTAACAGAGCCCACAGAAAGTTTATTTATCACAGGCATACACTCTACTATAACATTGGACACTACAGGATCCGTTGAAGAGGTCATATTTGTATTAGGATAAGGAAGGGGCACTGGTGCTCCTGCAACTGGTGTCTTACACACATCTGGAAAACTCAGATTAGTACCTTCTCCTGTGGTTAACATAAACATACGAAACCTCCTCTAAGTTATATTGGGTTTCCAATCCTCTGCTTCTGCTAAATCTTTATCTTCTCCTCTAAGGAGAAGTTTTACTGCTCCATCCCATATGGTATGCTCTTCTAAGGCTCTATGCATTTTGGCCATAAACAAATTTGCTCCTGAAAAATTTGCTCCTGTAAGGTCTGCGTGGGAAAAGTCTGAGTACTTACAGTTTGCATTTTTGAACAGAGTTGCCCTGCACTGAGCTTTTGTAAAAAAACTATTTTCCAAATTCGCACCAGAAAAATCTGCTCTTGATAATTTTGCCTCCCCAAAATATGACTTGGTGAAAATACCACCTCTAAGGTCTGCATCTTCTAAAATAGCACCTTTAAACATGGTGCTATCACCCCTTACATCCTGAAGCACTGCCCCTGTTAGATCCGCCTGATAAAAATAAGAAAATGACAAGTCAGAACCAGTAAAATCTGCTCCTTTTAGATTTGATTTGCTTGCATTGACCTGAGAAAACTTTATTCTACTAAAATCCTGACCTTCTAAATTACATTCCATAAAAAGTATTTTAAAAAGATGTGCGTTTTTAAAACTTGCGCCAGTAAGGTCTGCTCCATTAAAGGTTACTTTTGTAAGTTTGGCAGCATAAAAATTAGTATTTTTTAAATTTGTTTGTCCCATAACTGTTTTTTCAAAAACAGTATCTATAAAAAGCACTCCCTCAAGATTGGCATTTTGAAGCATAGACCAGCCAATTAAAGCCCCACTAAAATCTGCCCCAGCAATATCCAATCCATTTAACGTACACATGTGCAATTTAACTCTTTTAAGACTTGCTCTTCTAAGGCAAATATCTGTCCAGATAATTTTTTTAAGCTCTATTTCATCTAAACATGCCCCGGTAAAATCACAATTCTTAAATCCTGTTTTCTGGATATTGGCGCCCTTTAGATTTGCGCCTCTAAAAGAAACATTTTCAAACCTCCCGCCCGTAAGGTCTGTATAGGACAGGTCTATCCCTGAGAGATCTTTGTTTGCTATTGTGTCGTTATTTTTTATTGAATTTAGTATTTCTTGTTTTATCATGTCAACTATACCAATTTAAAATATTCTCTAACCAAAACCCATTTTACCAAAGGGATTAAAGTTAAAGCAATAAATGATTACAAGTATTCTTTAAGTAATTTTAAAATTATCAAACAACGCAGTAAAGTTAGAGCCTATTAATGCTAAATCTTGAACATTCATTGTTCTATCATCCATAATGTCTGTTACAGTCTCTATATTATTTTGCTGACTCGTTAACGTATTTGTTTCTTTTTCTCCATTTACTTTTTTTTCGCCAAACTTTTCAGACACGTTAATAAAATTTTCTTCTTTTTGTTCTCCTTCTGATGTTATCTTATTATGACACTCTTCTTTTTCATTTATAAACGTTAGTTCCTTACCCGTTACAGCATATGTCCTTTCTTTAAAATTAACCGTATCCTCTCCATTTATAATTAAAGTTCTATTGTTATATAGCTCTTCTACACTTCCTATATCTCTTCTATCACTTAAACCACTTGTTTTTCTGGATGCAAAGTTTTCTTTTAAATTGACATAAGTATTTGTTATGTCCTCTTCAAGCCTTGTATGTCCCTTGTTTAATTTTATCTCATGGCAATCCTTCAAGCTTAGCTCAACTCCTTCAGATATATTTACTTCCAAAGAACCTCCAATAACTAACTTAGTATGAAGACCTATAACATGGACCCCATGCTCTCCTAAGGTCAACTGGTTAAATATTCCTGATTCCAGTTTACAACGATGGTCCGTATATAATTCTATCCCCCCATCAGAAACGAAAGCTGAGACGAAATCTTTAAAATTTTTAATTGGTTTACTTTCTTCTTCATGAGAATCTCCATGACTTGCACTTCCTACTTCCATGGGAGCTCCTATTCTAAATCTAGTATTTTCTATTGGTGTATGTAGCAATATCCCCTGTTTTCCTTCTTGATCCTGGATGTGAATCTTATTTCCCCCAGAAGTGGTGATAACATTCATTGTCTGGTTTTGATCCACCACTTGAGATGGGGTTTCAGGATTTGGGACAGCTGCAACTATTACAGGCCTATCAGGGTCCCCATTTATAAAACTAATTAAAACTTCTGTGCCTTTATGCAATGGAAAGTGCATTCCATGGTTTGTGCCTGCATAGGGAGTGGCCATTCTAATCCAGGACGATGCCTTGCCATCTCTTCTTCCAGAGATATCAAAAGGAAGTTTTACCTTGTATCTGCCTTGTTCATCTAACTCGGCATATTTTCCTGAACCTTCTGCATCTATTTTTGCATTCAATGTGCCTGCAATCAAAGGCTTTTGAGTCTTTTTTTCAGGTCTAAACTGAACACTGACGGGTATTGCCTTAAAACTGTTTTGATAAAAAACTCGTCTTTCTCTTTCTGATAAATTTTTTGATATACCGCTTAGTAAATACCCGCCCTGGGTGCCTTCATGATTGACCTCAACCACAAGATAATCTTTATTTACATCTTCCCTATAGTGATTTTCTAGCTTAAACCTATAACCTGACTGCATATAAGGTATGGTGCTATCTCCTACATATTCTTCTTTGGTGCACAAAATCTGCTCTGCCCTTATTTTGGCCAATCTATTTCCTTCTTCAGGTGTTTCAAAATGCTCTCCATATAAATACACATCCCCAATGCCGTCTTTATCCACTATAGCGCTTCCACTAATGTCAAGACTGGGCTTTTCATAATTGTAATCTTTTAAAAACACTCTTTTGGGCACATTGTTATACTTACATACAAAACTCTGAATAATCTCATCTCTTTTCTCATGATCAAGCCCAGACGGTGGAGAATAATAAAACTTTTCCCCAAGGGGGTGATAAGTGTGTGATATCTTGGTATCAGTAATTACTATCTTTTCTGCATCTCCCGTCTGATCAAAGTAATAATACAACCCTTCTCTCTCACACCATCTACTCATAAAATTAAAGTGGGTTTCATTGAACTGGCACACATATTTATTCTTGGGATAACTGCCTTTTATTTTGAACTCATAATCATTTGAAGTAAGGCCACCATCTTTTAACAAAATCTCCAGAATTTCTTTTACATCCTTATCTAAAAACACCTGATTGTGATAGGTAAGGGTAAGATACCAGAGTTTGGGAACTAATATAGCTCTATAAAAGGTATATTCGTCCACATGGTGAAGTTGCTCAAAAGAAGCAATAACTCCATTAAATTTTGCATCTTGTCCATCTTTTCTTTTAATTATAAACTGGGCACGATTTTTTATAACATCTGCTGGAGAAATAAAACTCTCTTCGGACACAAGGGTGATATCAAATTGATAAAGAGATGATAGTCCTTCTCTCCCTTTAAAAGAAACAACAGTAAAGGCATCCCTCTCCAATCCAAAAGATCTAAAAATAAATTTATTGTCCCTGCTAAGCATATTTCACCCCTTTATTTATTGTTCTATTTCCCTTGAAGTTAAAAACTCCAATCTCTTTTTCAGAAAAGTCCTTTTTAAATTTGCGCCTTTAATTTTTGTCTGGCCCAAAGTGGTTTTATAAAAGTCCACAGAAAATAGGTTAGAATCCCGTAAATCTGTTTGGACCAGTCTGGATTTTTTAAGAGAGCCCAAAAATAAATTTACCCCCCTCATATTTGCCCCTTCAAGATCACATTTCAAAAACCTGGCATGTTTCATGGGGACCAAAAAGAAATTTGCCTCTCTAAGTTTACACTTTTCAAACATAGAATTTTCTATTGTGCTACCTGTAAAATCAGAATTGGACAAATCTGACTCCCTAAAACAGGCCTGTATCATTTCTGTATCCCTAAAATCCGTATATTGAAAAAAACTTTCTTTTCCCATCCTGCCATTATCTATTGTAGATCGCCTAAAGCTTACATTTTCTGCTTTGGTCTCAAAAAATTGAGTAGATTTAATATAAGAAGAGGTAAAATCAACTTCTTTTAAACTGCTCTTTTGAAACATACATTTTTCAAGCTCAGAACTAGATAGATTGACTTTTGACATTTTTGTCTCATTTAACATGCTCATCTTTATCTTTGTATTTTGCATATTTGTATCTTTAAAATTAGCACCTTGAAATATCACCATTTCAATTCTGGCGTTTTGAAAATCAGTAGCAGTAAAATCAACCTTATCTAAAGAGCACATCTTTAAATAAGCACCTTGGAGATTGGCTTCTTTTATAGAGCTACCAGTAAATATTCCTTTTATAGACACTGTATTTTTCATGGACGCACCTGAAAAATCTGCATCCCTTGCTATTACTCCAGATAAATTTGCACCATCTAAAATGGTGTTTTTAAAGTTTGTCCCTATACAAATTGCACCTTTTAGATTAACACCTTTTAAGTCTAATCCAGAAAGGTCAAGTCCTGATAATATTCTTCCTTCTAATGATTTAGTTTTTTTGTATATTTCTATTACTTCTTCTCTTGTAAGTTGTTTCGTTTTATCTGGATCTACGCCAGCTTGTTTTAAATTTTCCTTTATTTCTTCTTTTGCTTTCTCAAAGTCCTTTTTTCCCTTAGGTATCGTCTTCATAAGTTCTTTAAAACTAAGTAAAGAAGCCTCTTCACTCTCTAACTTTGATCTTATTTCATCTGTTAAATATCCTTGTTTCTCCAAGTAATTTTTTACTTCCTTTAATTTTCCTAAAATATCATCCACTACATTGTCATCCGGCTCAAAATCAGCTTTAAATTCCTTTTTAGAAGTAGGAGATTTTATCTCTGCAAATACCTTTTTTATACCCTTTAATACTTCATCTAAATCTGTATTTGCCTTTAAAAAAGCATTTTTTACATGGTTTTTAGATAAGCTCTCTATTATATTTTTCTCGTCTTTTTCAAGTTCTCTAAAAAATTCCTGTTTTTTTACTTTATTAACTTCTTCAATATCTTTATAAAGTCCTTTTAACATTTCGCTAAAATTTATACTAGAAAAAGCAGAAAACATACCAGGATCTCTTTTTAACACATCAAAGTCTATTTTATTTTCTTCTACAAACTCATCAGGCAATTTTTCCATTATCCACATTCTAACATTAACATCATTTTTATGCATATCAAAAAGGGTATCACCCTTTTCTATTACACATGTTTTACAATTGGGAAAAACAGAACAAAATTTATCACCTATTTTTTTATCTTCTTCTTTTTTAGTCAAAAGGACTAAAAATACTTCTGCCTTTGAAATGGCTTCTTTGACTTCATCTGGCAATTCTTCTGAAGGTTCACTCAATACAACAATGGAGCAGCAATAGCCTATCTCCTGCTCCAAAAATCTTGCCTGCAATTCATCGTGGACCCTTATTACAGGGGCGCTTTCTTTTTTGGGAGCTCCAGGAATATCAAGAATAGATACAGCAGGGATAAACAAAGGGGTTTTGTCTGATCCTTTTACTAAGATATCTTCTCCTGATACCAAGTCTTCTTTTCGAATAAGTATTCTAACCAGCTCTTTTCCGTTAAATCTTGGAATTACAAGCCCTGTAGGAAGCATTATCTCCTCAACATTTTCCTTATCCTGCTCCAACCCCCACTCTTTGGGATGATATCTTTCTTCCTTTGTATTTAACCCAAACCAGTTATCATAAATGGTTTGTTTGTTAAATCCCATTTCTTTTAACTTGTCTAATACATCTTCGTGTCTGTCCAATTCTCTTCTGCAACGAACCACAAAGGGAAAACCCTTATCGTGCCACGGATTTATGGAATTAAAACTATCATCTTCTGGGAAAAATTCTTTCTCTAAATTAATTCCTGCGTTTTTTAAGTGTTCTTGGGGGACCTTTTCTTTTACCATTTTTAAAGATTTTTCTAAAGCTTTTTTCACATCCTGTTTGGCCTCCTCCATATCCTTAAGAAATTCTTGTCTCTTTTTTGTTACGTTAGAAATATGTTCTTTTTGGGACATCAATATTTTTCTCGCATTAGCAAAAAAATCTTTGTCATGTATCTTTACAATATGTCCCCATTTTTTTTGCATTTTTATGGACTGAGCTTCAAGAGTATCAATCAAAGACAAATGTTTATCGATAAATTGTAAAAATTTTTCTTTACTCTCTTGGGGAGAACCAGGAGGCATAACAGGGACCTTTCCCAGAAAACTATTTTTTATCTTATCTATCTTCTTGGGAAGTTCCCTCACACTCTTTAACATACTGGCAATTTTCCCCTGCATGTCAGCTAGCTTACTCTTATCTATTGGCACCGCTCTATCAAAAAATTTCTTTTGCTCATCCCAATACTTTTCAAGGGGAGCTGGTTCTTCTGCTGGGTCTTCTAAAGCCAGAAATATCCTGTGGATATCATCCAGTTCTTCATCCAAAATTTCTGTAAGCCCTCTATAAATAACAACTCCCCTTAAAATTTCTGGGAACAACCAGAGAGTATCAATGGTCAAAGGAACTTCTTCAAAGATGAGATTTTCATCCTCTTCTGTGCCATTCAGGTCCTTTTTTTTGGTAACAAAAGCCCTTACTCTAATTTTAGGCAGGCGGGATTTTATTAGAGAATGCTCGGGATGCATATTTAAAATCTCAATATCCTCATCACCAGTAAAAAAATCAGGCAAAAATTGGTCTTCTGAGGCCATATTAAAAAACTCATAGTCCAGATCATCAGGGAAATACGGCCATCTTTCCTTTAACCACTTATCATCATAAGTGCCACGCTTTTTGGCCCGCTGGGGCCACATCATATCTACTGGCCCAAAACAGGCGGGATCTGGCCTATCTGAAGGAGAGACAATAAGTTTATCAGGATATTCCAAATTTGGAAGCGGGACAAGACTTACCCCATCACCAAAAGTAACTGGATCAAGACCTTTTCCCAAGGGATTTTTTGCAAAGCCCTGCCCGCCAAATCCATTTTTCCAGGAGATATCCTTTTTTACAAAAGGGACTGGTTCAGAAATAACAGTAAGACCTTTTTTCTTTTGCCAGAATCTATCCCCAAATACATAGAGTTTTTTTTCAACATCACCTACCCGCACCATGACCTCTGACACAGGAGTAGGCTTTTTGCCAGGGGCATAACACTTTCCTGCCACGAGAAATTCCCCTCTGGCTTTTGGAAAACACAGATCAAGCACTGGAGGATCGCCCAAAAGAGGAGTTACTTCCTGCCAAAGTTTCTGCTCCCCAGGAAGATTTTCAGGAGATAAAAGGTCAAAATAGACCAAAACTCCCAGACACAAAAACAATTTATCCTTTAAGCCAAGGGGTTTTATAAATAGAGATAATTCATTTTTTTTAAGAACTTTCATAGAGTTTATCCCAAATGCACCTGCTCTCCATTTATGGTTATGACTTCTTCTGCTTGATGAAGGGCATTTTTGGACTGCACTGTAAGCATATCTTCCACTAAATACCTGCTCGAACCTGATTGGACCTCATCGTGTTCTTTTACAAATTTAAAACAATTTTGCAGTTTCTGGGTGAGTCTTCCAATAAAATGCTCCACACTTGCACACACCATTTTTATGGTCTTTATCTGGCCAGAAAACAGCTTGCCCACAAAGGAAAGTTTATTAATGGCCACTTTTCCATCCTGAGCGTGCAGATCAAAATCTCTACTGGCAAATCTCAAATGCCCATGGGTGGAGATATTCACCTCTTTTTGCGACTGCACACTCACCCTGCCATCTCTGCTGATAATATTGATATTGCCTGACAGCACAATGTCATGGTCCCTCTTATACTCCATCCTTTTTAACACAGCCAAAACAAAGGCATCTCCACTAATATCCCTGGAGATCAAGACCCTATCGCCCATCACTGGCTCTACAAGACAACTAATTGCCCTTTCTGCCCACACCTTTCCACTAGATGTTGTAACTAAAAACTTGTTATCTTCCCTAAAAACTATCTCTCCCTGCTCCATCCAGGACAAAGATGTACTTGTTTCTTTTACAGGATATCTCATAAACACCACCTTTTGTAGTTTTTGTTGTTCAGGCCACCCAGACAAAACGCTCAGGCCATCAAATTTTATATATATCTCGTCTATGACCAATATGAAGAATCGTTATATTTTTTTGTGTATCGTCTATTTCATAAATAATTCTGTAGTTTCCAACACGAATTCTCCATCCTGCACGACCCGTTAATTTTTTACATCCTTTAGGTCGTGGCTCTGATCTAAGATTCCAAATTGCCTCTTTAATGTGATTATAATCTCTGCCCACAATCTTTGAAAGTTCCTTCTGGGCCTTTCTTAAAATAAAAATGTTATAACTCATTTCCTGGACTTCTCTATCTCCTCTACTGCTTGCTCAAAAGGTATAATCTCCTCTGCTGAATTTTTAGCTGCATCATAGGCACGGATAGATTCAAGTTCTTCCAATTCTTCACAAATTCTAACATATTCTTGAATTGGCAAAATTACAGCCAATCTATGTCCTTCATCATCTGATATAAATTGCAAATTCATTAATTACCTCCATACGTTCTTCTAATTTTTACTTAAATTCCATCTCAAATTCTCCACCATCACCTACTTTTAAATAGACCTCTGAGGGCATATCACCCTTGCTCATGTGAGCTAAAATATTTTTAGATAGCTTTGGAAGCACATTTACATTTAGTATATATTCAATATTCCTTGCTCCTGTTTCCACTTCCTTACACCTATCTGCAATAACATCCACCACTTCTGGGTCAAATTTCAACTTAATCTTATTGTTTTGCTCCAGAATAGTCTTTAATTTATTTAACTTTAATTCCACAATGCGCTTCATGGCATCGTTTCTCAGACTATAATAGGGAACAATGGTCATACGGGCAAGCAACGCAGGTTTAAAATGTCTGGAAAGCACAGGCCTTATGGAACTAATTACTGTCTCCGCATCAGGTATATTTTCATCAGACAGGGTTATCTTTTGGATTATGTCTGAAGCAAGATTGCTGGTCAAAAGCAATATGGTATTTTTAAAGCTAATTTCTTTTCCTTCTCCATCTGTGAGCATACCTTTATCAAAGACCTGATAAAAAAGGTTCATCACATCGGGATGCGCCTTTTCCACCTCATCCAAAAGCACCACAGAATATGGCTTTTGTCTAACCGCCTCTGTTAGCATACCGCCTTCTCCATAGCCCACATATCCAGGAGGAGAGCCAATAAGTCTGCTTACTGTATGGCTTTCCTGAAATTCGCTCATATTGATAGTGATAAGCTGCTGTCTGCTTCCAAAAAGTATTTCAGCTAAAGAAAGTCCTGTCTCTGTTTTGCCAACTCCACTTGGTCCAACCAGCAAAAATACTCCCAAGGGCCTATCCATTGGAGCAATGCCTGCCTTGGCAGACCTTATGACCTCAGAGATAATCTCAAGAGCTTGATCCTGACCCTTGATGTGTTCTTTTAGTTTATTTTCAAGCTCTATAATAGTCTTGGCCTCATCCTTTAACATCCGTCCAAGGGGGATCCCTGTCCAGTCAGAAACCACTTCAGCCACCACCTCTGGGGTCACTTCTATGTGGATTAGAGGTTTATCACCCTGTATTTCTCTCAATTTATCACTGGCTTCATCCAATCTTTTCTTTATGTCTTCTTTAGAGGCATCATCTGCATTATATAATTCTTCTCTTGCAGAAAGCACCTTTAACACTGCTTCTTTTTCTGTACTCCACCTCTCATTTAAGGCTTTAGCATCTTTTTTTAGCTCCTCTATTTTACTCAATAAGTCCTGATAGGCTTGTTCATCTATCTCATTTCCAGCATCTCTATCTCTCTCAAGGGTCTTTTGTCTTCTCTCAAGGGATTCGATTTTTCTTTCAATATCTTCTAACTGAGCAGGTTTTGCACTTTGACTTATTTTTACCCTGGCACAACTGGTATCAAGGAGATCAATGGCCTTGTCAGGCAAAAACCTGCCTGTAATGTACTTATTGGCCAGCTCTGCTGCAGTGTTTATGGCATCGTCCCTTATCACCACCTTGTGCCACTTTTCGTAATGTTCCCTAAGCCCTCTAAGTATCAATTTGGTATTTTCCACATCAGGCTCGTCTAGTTTTACCAATTGAAACCTTCTGGCAAGGGCAGGGTCTTTTTCAAAATATTTTTTGTATTCACTCCAGGTGGTAGCAGCAATGGTCCTTAGCTCCCCACGGGCCAAAGCAGGTTTTAATAAATTGGCAGCATCACTCCCACCAGCGCTACCACCAGCTCCGATTAGGGTATGGGCTTCGTCAATAAACATAATTACTGGCTTTTCTGAGGCCTTAACCTCTTCAATCACCCCTTTTAACCTGTTTTCAAATTCTCCTTTCATGCTTGCCCCTGCCTCAAGAAGCCCCATATCCAACCCAAGTAAGGACACATTTTTGAGAAAATCAGGCACATCTCCCTGTACAATGCGCAGGGCAAGGCCCTCTACCACCGCGGTTTTTCCAACTCCAGGCTCGCCCACACAAATGGGATTGTTCTTTCTGCGTCTGGATAAAATATCAATTATCTGTCTTATTTCTTTGTCTCGCCCAAATACAGGGTCTATTTCCCCTTTTTTGGCCTTTTCTGTAAAGTTTATACAAAATCTGTTCAGATATTCGCCAGAAGATGTTTCTTGTTCTACTTCTCTATCACCTGCATCAGGGGAGAGCTGAACGTTTTCCTTTGAATTTTGAGTAATCTTTGAAAAGTTTTTAAGAAGCGTGTCTTTGTTTATTTTTCTGAGCAAATCCCCATATCTGCCTGTTAGATAAAAATTGGGTCTGGCAAGAAGCGCCAATAATATGGCTCCTGACCTTACTTTCCTCTCTCCAAGATCTATGGATGAAATCAGCCAGGCGTCCTGAAAGAGCTCTATGAGCATGGGAGAAAATACAGGTTTTCCTGTATTTCCAGCGCGAAATTCTTCCAGACTATCCTCTAAAAACTTCTTAAACCTTGTGAGATCTATATCAAAGGCTTGAAATATCGCGCCCCAGTCGGATTGCATATCCTCAAGGGCTTTATGTATAAAGTGCTCTATACATATTTCATAATGCCCCCTGTTCATACAATATCCTGCAGCTGCCTGAAGAACATTGGTGCAAAAATCATTTAACCGAAGCACTAAACCTTTTAGATCTACGTTTACCATTTGCTTACCCCTTTTTTCTCGTTTTTTTACACTCTATAACCCTATCCAGTCCTAAACTCCAGCCTAAAAGTTCTTTTTTTATGACCTTACTTTCTCCACCCTAAAATCCAAAATATTTCTTTCCCTCTTCCCAAACTCTATACCTATTAGATAAATCTCTTTATATCTATCCTGATACTTCTCCCAATATTTTTTTTCTTTTAATTGAGAAAGAGCAGAACCTGTGGATTTATCCAC
>JAUZRP010000074.1 GCA_030950395.1 Desulfonauticus sp.
TTTTAATTATTAATTGTCTAGTTTATTTTTGCCATTTATGCTGACTGCAGATTAATTGCAGAAGGGCCTTTTTCACCGTTCTCAACTTCAAATGTTAGCGCATCGCCTTCATTTAAATCTAAGTTTGCGGCTCTAGCTGCTGACGAATGTACAAAAACATCTTTTTCTTTGTCATCTCTTTCAATGAAACCATAGCCTTTGGTTGTGTTAAACCATTTAACTTTTCCGTTTATACTCATTTTATTTTTCTCCTTTCTTATTTTTTACCATTTCTAAATATTTGTGTTCCCTTTATACCAAATATGCTGGCACATACAAGTATCCAAAGTGAAGTAAACCATTTGGGAAGTGCCGCAAAATGCTCGAAGAAGATATTTATCTTCTCCATAGCCGCCGGATCGTCTGACCAAACCCCCCAGGCCAAAATAATTATGGGAAGTGTGAGAATCGCAAGGACGATTTCGTCCTTGTAATCATTTTGCCGGGCTTCTAAAAGTTTGCCCTGGTAAGTTTCCTCACCTCGGGCCATCTTAACGGCATGCATGTGTTGTGCATCCGCCATAGCCATTTTAGTTTCCTGGCGCTTTTTATAAATATATGTTCCAGCGTTAAGTGCTAACTTCGCTAATCCAAACCAAGCCATAATATCTCCTTCAAAAAGTAGGACTTATGCGCGTCGCGCGCAATTTTACCACCAACTTACTTCTGATTTTTTATCTTTTAACATTCTACGTTGACCGCCAACTTTATTCTTAGTTGGAATCTCTTCAGGAACTTTAATTTCAACACCACCTTTAAGGTATCCATCCTTATTAGTGAACTGTTTAAAATTAACTCCTTTGTAGAAAGGTTCTTTTTTTGCCATATGTCCTCCTTAGCTTTTTGGTCCTTTTAATGTTTTAACATCTTTACGTTTCATTTTGTCTGAAGTCAACTTAGTACCCGCCGCTAAATAAGCTTTATCCATTGTGGTATCGGCTCTTAGTTCAGCCAGTTCTTCATTCTGTTCAAGTTTATCTTCTGCAATGTCTTTAGCTTGAACT
>JAUZRP010000075.1 GCA_030950395.1 Desulfonauticus sp.
AAATATCTTACAATGCCGTTAACCTAATTGAACCGTTAGTCAAGAAGCAGGATGAGAAAGTGAAGCAAATTCTCGAGGAGCTTATAGAATGAGAATTGAACTTGTCTACTTGAAAAACATTCGTTCCCACGTTAAATCTACTGTGTTTTTCTCTAAAGGCTTTAACTGTCTCGTAGGCGGATTAGGATGTGGAAAGTCCAGCATTTTATACGCCATAGACTTCGCATTGTTCGGAGATCCTTTAGGAAGAAGTTACGACTACCTTTTACGTGAAGATGCTGAAAGTGGAAAAGTGATTGTCCAGTTCTTCCAAAATGGTAAAAGCTACAAAATATCTCGTGGATTAAAAAGACGAGGAAAAAGAATAAGCCAAGATTTTGACGAGCTGAAACTTTTTGAGAATGAAAAGTTAATAGCAAATGTAAAAAGCGATGCTGTGGCGGAGCAGCTAAAAGCAATAACAGGATTTGATAAAGAACTTTTCCGCGAAATAGTTTGGGTTAGACAAGAACATCTCAAACGTCTTTTAGACGCAACACCAAGAGAGAGGCAAAAAAGGTTGGATGAGCTTTTCGGTTTATCAGACTATGAAATAGCGTGGAGCAATCTTGCTGGATATCAAAAGGAGTATGAAGGCGAAAAAAAGGCTTATGAAAAAGATCCCGACATTGTCGGAATGGAAAAGCTAAACACGGAATATAATCGAACAGTAGAGGAGTTCTCAGTCTTAGAACTAAAAATCCAAGAAATAACTCAAAAACTGAATCAAACAAAAAAAGAGTTAGAAGAAATCGATTCTAAACTGAAGAAACTCGAAGCAGAAAAAACATTAATAGAAACGCTCAGAAGAAAAGAAGCACAAATACAGGCAAACTTAGCAGGTATTGAGGACTCTTCTGCCAGATTAGCTCAACAAATTGAAAGCAGAAAAAAGTCGATTAAAGAGTGTGAAACACAACTAGCTTCTATAGAAACTCAAGTAGCATTTTTCAAGAACAAACTAAAAAAGGTTGGAATACCACCAGAACATCCCCTTGAAACCATAAAACAGCATTTATCTGCCTTCGACGATCAAATCTCAAGCCTGAAAGGTGAACAAGAAGCAATCCTCAGAAATATTCAACAAAACCAGAGAAGGATCTCGTCACTTTCCGCTGAAAACCGCTGCCCTTTATGCCTTCAAACCTTAACTGAAGAGTACAAGAATCACTTGTTACAAAAAATTCGAGAAGAAAATGATAACGGCCAGAAAACCTTAACTCAGCTCAAAAATGAAATCGAAGAATTACAACGAATAAAAACACAAGGAAACGATGCTTTTTTTAATCTACAAATGCTAACCACAAAAGCTGAAGAGTTAAAAAAGCGAATAGATAAGGAAAACCAAACATTAAACGAGCTTCTAAAAGAATTTGAAGAAAAACAAGAAGCAAAGAAAAAATTTCAGTCACAACTTAGGATAATACAAACTGAAATCAGTAGGTTTGATTTAACTGAACTTGAAAATGCCAAAATCCAAAGAGAACAGATATTTAAGCAGTACTATCTACTAGATTCTGAGCTAAGAACAAAAGAAGGCCGTAAAAAAGACCTCGTTAACCGATTAAACGAGATAAAAGAGCGCATTGACCAAGCTCAGCAAAAAATTGAGCGTATGGAAAAAATAACGAATTTGGTAGAGATAATTGGCAGTTTAAGAGACGCTTATAGAAGCATCCAGCCCAAACTCCGAACCGAATTTGTAAAGGTTTTAAGAAACTTTGTCCAACAGGTACTAGACAACCTCCTTAGCAGTGAAGGCCCATTGATAAATGTTTTAATAGACGAAACCTATACGCCGTACGTTAAAA
>JAUZRP010000076.1 GCA_030950395.1 Desulfonauticus sp.
CACTATGGTCTCCCTCCAGGGGAATAACTTTTTTCTTTAAGGAAAGAGTAATGTTTATTGCACCAGTGATAAAAGCCTTTTACCCAATAATTATGCTGTTTATGAGTTTTAATACTGTTGAGTTTTTCAGCAAGATCTCTAAGTTCCAAACCTGCCTGAGTCTTTGGCCTTTGAGTTAAGAATATTAAGGCCATTCTTTGTCAATGAACTAAACATCTTTGATGAGGAATATTAGGATAAAGACAATCAATAGCTGTCTTTATTCCTCGGGAACCATCAGTTGTTGCGCTGGAAAGAATAATACCTTTTTCTTTTAAATTTTCTAAATCTTCAACAATCTCCCAGGCTGCTTCTTTTCTTTGAGAGTATCTCCACCATTGAGCTTTTTTAAGATCCGTATCCCAATAAACAATCAGACAATTTTTCCTTCCAAACCAAGTCGCGTCAAGGACAAGATTACAAGCAGAATTTGGTGTTGGATTTGGTTTGGGAGAATGTTTTAAATACCAGTGAATTGCAGACCTTATCGTATTTCTATCTCTTTTGGAAATTTGAGCAAGGAGATCAATAGAAGCTCCTTTCAACCATTTTTCAAACCAAGGGAAACGATTAAAAGAACGATTGACACCTTGATTCCAAGTAAAAGTTTTTTTGCAGATTAAACAACGAAAACGACGCGTTCCAGATTTATTTCTACCCCACGAAATTACTGGATGAAAAGAGTTGTTTGGACAAGGTTTTTTTTTTGACATTTTAACCTCCTAACTGAAAACGTTTTCGGTTACATATAGGATTGTCCCACAATACCAATCTAAAATGAAGGTTTTACCAACGCCTTTTTAGTATTAACCCTTTAAACAAAAAGTCAACAACTTTAAGTTATCTGTAATTCATCGAAAATTTAACTACCAAATTTAAGCTTTAAAAACAGGGAATTTGATTTGCGGTTGCTATAATATAAAAAGAAGGCATCTGGGACACAATATGAATAAGAAAACACCCCAGCAAAAAATAGAAGACTGGATTTTAAACAATAAAACTAACCAAATTCATACAGGGGAGGTAAACGAAACCCTGATACTTTACAAAAATTGACGTTGTTGTATCTTCTAATATATTATAAAGTATGAAGTTTTTTGCT
>JAUZRP010000077.1 GCA_030950395.1 Desulfonauticus sp.
TAGAACAGAATAAACATTTTAAGATGCACTCGACCCCACATTTTATGTCAGATTTGGATTTTTGTTTTTAATTTCCGTACTTCATTCACGGATAGTAAATATTATTTTGCCAGAATACATTAAGTAAGGGAAAAATTTGGGAGATGTTTGGTTAAATCTCTATGGTTTTCTTGCTTTTTTAATTGCTTATGTTATCTTTCTTCTTCTGGCATATAAGATAGACCCTAGATTTTCTCTTAGGTACAAGAAGCCACCTTCATTCTATCAACTTATGTTAATATCTACATTTGAAACAACAGTTTTGCTTTCAGTGCTTATAGTTCTAAACCTCTTGCTCACTCGAAACCTTATCGTTGTTTTCGGTTTAGATCGTTTATTCCTCTCTGGAGAACAATTTCTTTTAGGTTTCGCTGCTGGTATCTTACTCTTTCTTGCATATTTTCCCTTAGGCATTCTGATTTCGCTTTTCAAAAACAAATTTTTGCCAAATTATAAACCAGAAAGAGAAAAGAAGGTTGAAAAACTCATATTTGCTTCGCTGCCCAAATCTAGGAAAGAAGCTTTCACTTTATTACTAGCAACTTCAATAAAAGCTGCAATCTTCGAAGAAATAATCTTTAGAGCTTACCTACTTGGCGGCCTTTTATTGATGACTCCTCCTACAGTTGCCATAATCGTACAAGCTTTGTTTTTCTTCATTCCCCATCTCTACCAAGGAATACTTAACGCAATTTTACCATTTATTGGAGGAATAATATTCGGATTAATCTTCTACTTAACAGGATCATTAACCATAGTTATACTCTCCCACTTCACAGGAGACCTAGTTGGCCTCTCTATCCAAACACTAATGACGAAAAAGGGTAAGGTAGCTTAAGTGCTCCAAAATAGGTCTAAATGTCAGTTAAATTATCGGTTTCTTACGAAAACCTTAAAGCAGTTGAGGAGCAGTGTCGAAGTTCGGCAAGTATATGTCTTCAAATGTGTTAGCGGATTTTTTAACTTCCTGAAATTGCAGGCTCCTTCAAGGGAGAAGTTCTGGATGAAAATTATAGTTTTAGAATTATGT
>JAUZRP010000078.1 GCA_030950395.1 Desulfonauticus sp.
TATGCTTTTGTGCAAATCTTTTCAAAATCATTTTTGTTTGCAAAAATCACTTAGCTCTAAGCAAGGTGCTTACGATAGACTCATAACGTTTGTCGTGAGCGATAATTTTCCCGCTAGGGTAAATTATTGGTCTCCTCGTACTTGTTGTACCCTTTCAACCTTCTAATGTTTTTTTCTTTTCTTTGTCAAATTCTTCTTTTGTAATTAACTCTTTTTCAAGTAGTTTTCCTAGTTCTATTAGTTTATCCGTTGAATTGTTTTTTTGAACTGTTTGCTCTTCTTTTTGTTTTGTTTCGCTATTTATTATTTCAATATCAGGTTTTGGCAGTTTAAAGCATTGAATACTGATAATATCCTCATTTAATCTTGCTTCAATATAGCCTTTAACTCCTTCATTTGCTCCAAGCATCCAAGACATTTCTTTTTCACTAATTATATTCTCAATATCTTGTTCCTTGTAATATGCAAATAGTTTTGTTTTTATATTATCCCAAGAGTTTTCATTTTTCATTTGAAAAGAGATTTTGAATTTATTATCATCGTCCTGAATTACTGTTTCAGTAAATCCCTGTTTATCTTCCTGCATCTTTTCTTCTTCTTTTCGTCCACCAAAGATAAATAAAATGACACCTATTACCAAAGTGATACCTGCACCAGAAATATTATTTTGTTTATCATTCATTAATCCAAAGTTATTAACCCTTGTCTTAGGAATTTTAAATACATACTCACCACTACCATAACTTTCGCCGCCAACTTCTATCGAAGTGTCAATATTAAAAGAAAATACACCCCAAATCAAACCTATAATTATCAAGATTGTTCCAATTGTTTTCATCTCTTATCCTTGTAAAATTTTGTTGTACATTGTTTTTAGTAAATATTAGGTACAACGGTCGAGTACAAAAATATGTTACCTGTTTTTGTAGTCTTTTAAGTCTTACAATGGTATCTAAAACTTTGAAGTTTTCAAAGCTAAAAATCGGCTAGGGTAACATATTTTTGTTGCTATGAGACTGTGAAAGAACTCACACCTCAAACTATATAAATTATTCTAGCAAAATAAGCATAAAAACACTATCTAAAAAACCTAAAAAGTGATAAAATATGCCTACATTAAAAGGCTAAAGATGGGTATATATAAACAAGGCTTAAACCGCAAACAGCAACTAATGTTTCCACCAAGTTTAGATGAGTTAGTAGAAGAAGATAATGTAGTTCGTGCAATAGAAGCATATGTAGATACACTAGATATTTTTAAACTCAACATAAAAACTAAAAAAAGTCTCATCAAAGATGGGCAGCCAGCTTTTCATCCTAAACTACTGTTAAAAATCTATATCTATGGTTATCTAAACAAGATAAGGAGCAGTAGAAAGTTAGAGCAAGAGATAAATAGAAACATAGAGATGATGTGGCTCACGCAAGGTTTGAGACCATCATATAAGACTATTGCCAATTTTAGAAAAAATAATCCTAAAGCTCTACAGACTATATTTAAAGAGTTTAGCCTGCTTCTTAAAAACCTTAAACTCATCACAGGTGATTTAGTTGCAGTAGATGGTGCATTTCTACGAGCAAACGCAAGCAAGAACACTCTCATAATGAGAAAGACGGTAAAAAAAGACATATCTAAAATAGATGAAGATATAAAAAACTATATGACCCTCCTTGAAACACTAGATAAAGAGGATAAAAACGCTACAAACCTAAAAATCTCAAAAGAGGAGATAGATAAACTTCTTGAAAAAAAAGAACTGTTCAAAAAAGATTTGGATATGCTGGATGCACTAGGAAAAGAGCAACACAACAAGACAGACAAAGATGCTACAGTTATGAGTAAACCTGCACATAACCTAATGGCATATAACTCTCAAATAGCAGTTGATGATACCTATAAGTTTATCGTAGCTACAGATATAAGCACTAACGGTCACGACTTAGACCAACTTCACAATATGGCAACAAAAAGCAAAGCAATAACAGATAACCCAAATATGGTACTAACAGCTGATAAGGGCTACTACAGCACCAAAGAGTTAAAAAAGTGCATAGAAGACAATATTGAGACCATAGTACCACCAAGAGCTACAGCTAAAACAAAAAAAATACAAAATGCAAGATTTTCTAAAAACCAATTTATCTACAATCCCGAAGAAGACTGTTATATCTGCCCAAATAATCAAAAACTCAAAAAGATAGAGAAACAGTATGAGAGAAATGGAAGGATGTTAGATATTTATAGAATATCTAGTAGTTACTGCAAAATCTGCCCGCTAAAGCAAAACTGTCTCTCAGATAAAACACCAAATAAGCAGATGTATAGATGGGAGCATGAAAACCTTGTAGATGAGTACTCAACAAAAATGGCTACCCCAGAAGCCAAAGCAATAGTTAAAAAGCGAGGCTCAATAGTAGAACATCCATTTGGAACTATAAAAAGAGCATTAGGATGGGATCACTTTCTTGTGAGAACTAAAAAGAAAGTTTTAGGAGAAAACGCTCTCATCATGTTTACTTACAATTTTAAAAGATTACTCAACCTTATAGGGATAGCTCTATTTAAAAAACTCTGCAAGGCTATAAAAGAGAATGATTTAACCCAAATAAGAGAAGAGATAGCAGCTCATATCTTGGTGTTTGGAGTTAATTTAGACTATTTTTTAGAGATATTTTTATTTTTACAAAATATCCCAAAAAAGAGGAGATGTTTGTAAAAATTTGGTTGAAAAATTAGCCTAAATTATGGAGTTTTGAACTAA
>JAUZRP010000079.1 GCA_030950395.1 Desulfonauticus sp.
AGAAAGTATTTATGAGTCTTATAATGCGGATAACGAAATTTACTCAAAATGGAGTCTTGGACAAAAAGTTAGTGTCAGTTATAGTTTTAAGTTTTAAAAAAAATACTTTATAAAAAAAAAGAGGTCGAGGTCGTCTAAAAAGTAATTTTTAGACGATTTTCTTTTTTGTAATCTCTGTTATTTTTTCACATTGATTTTTAATCTAAAAACCAATAAACAAAAAAGAGAAAAAACACTCTTTAGAGTGTTAAACTGTACTTTTTAAGGTTATGTGCCATTGCAACTAGCCCTATTTCTACGTTTACTTTACCAATTCCTCTTAGCATAAATCGTTTAAAATTCATGTTGTGTTTAATATTTCCAAAAACAGCTTCCACATCCCAACAACGCTGTTTTCGTTTAGCTACTCCTTGTTCGCTTAACAGTAATTTTCTTGCTTTAGATTTTAACCGTATTAGGTTGTAATTTCGTTCTATAATACGATTGTGTTTTGATTTGTGACAGCGACTTCTAAGTGGGCAACCATCACAGTTTTGTGCTTGGTATCTGTGCAGTTCTTGGCTAAAACCATTTTTAGTTTTCTTTTGATAACTTCCAAGATAAGTCATAGCTTGTCCCATTGGACAGTAGTAAGTGTCGGTTTGTTGATTGTAGTATAATTGATCTGGATGGAATGGATTTGATTTACCTTTTTTCTTGTCCTTTTGTTCTTTATGGAAGTAATTGTATTTTACATAAGCAGTAATCTCTTTATCTTCTAAATCGGTGTAGTTTTCTTCACTACCATAGCCTGCATCAGCTGTAAGTGTTTCGGGTTTTTGTTTGTAGTTTTCTATATGATTATTGATGTGGTCTTTTAAAGTAGTGGTATCTGCTGTGGTTTGTGCTAAAGTATAATTGGTTAGGTATTGATTATTTGTGGATGCTTGAACATTGTAGGCTGGCTTGAGTTGCCCGTTTTGCATATGGTCATCCTTCATACGCATAAAAGTAGCGTCTGTATCAGTTTTGCTATAACTGTTTCGCTGTTTTAAAATTGCTTCTTGTTGTTGATATTTAGCCATGTTTTTTGGCCAATTTCTCTTAGCGTAAGAGAGTTTTTGTTTTACTTTCTTGTCTATTTCCTTTCCTTGTAAAGCATCATTTATTTGATTAATAGTGGCTTCTATTTTGTCTGCATCAAGGGCTTGAAAATCTGGTGTATTTGGAATATTGTATTATACTGATATAGGTTGACCTTTTCTACATAAGACCAAAGTTCTTTGAGTTGTTTTTTAATACGCTCTTTACTGGTCTTTATAGATTTTCCCCATACAAAAGTATAGCGATTGGCATTGGCTTTAATTTTAGTGCCATCTACAAAAATATCTTTTAAGGATAAAACACCTTGTTCTGACAAAAGGAGCACTACTTGATGGAATATTTTTTTTAAATGTCCTTGTAGTCGCTTTCCTCGAAAATCATTAATGGTATTGCGGTCTGGTTTGCTTTGTCCACTAAGCCACATAAAATGAATGTTCTCATATAAAGCTTGCTCTATCTTACGGGAAGAATATAAATTGCGTAAATAGGCATAAACAATTACTTTTAATAACATGCGTGGATGACAGCTTGAAGTTCCTTCGCCTTTATAAGTTGATTCTAAAGTACTAATGTCTACATTATCTATGATATGATTTACTATGCGGACTGGATGATTCTTTGGTACTAATTCATCGTAACTTATAGGTAGTAAGCTTAATTGGTCTTGATTATAGGTCTTGAATACTGCTTTTGTTTTCATACCATGAAAATAAGCAATCGCTAACTTTTTTCCAAAAAAAAAGACTGCCTTTTCAGACAGCCTCATCTTCAATCAGCCTCTTTTTAACATTCTTTCTTCGTTATTTCTTCTTATAAACTAGTTTTCCTAATTCAATAGCAATACCTGTTTTTGCAAGAATTGTAAATATAAATGCGCCCATT
>JAUZRP010000008.1 GCA_030950395.1 Desulfonauticus sp.
TCTATTTAAAAGAAAAAGTCCTACCCCTTTTAAATCCATACGTTTATCAAAAAAACGCATAAATCTCTTGTAAAGACTATCATTCTTCGCCCAATAATTAAGGGAATCTGCAATTCGTTGAAGATTTGAGGTGCCTTCTAATATCATTCCGTAAACAAGGATGGTTAAGGTGAGCATATTATGCGGACTAAAATAGCAAAATCTATTTATATATTGCGACAGGTTGTCAGCATTTTCTCGATCTTGCTAACATTGTGAGAGGGAAGTTTTCTCATGATTAACCTCCTTTGTTTTTTAGATGAATAGCACATCTATCAGAATGTGTCAAGAAAAAAATACCAAAAGTCCACTAAAACTTATATAATTTCTCGTTCTCTTAAAAACATTTTCTCTTATCTAAAATCTGTCCAGTAGCATGCCCCAAACCCTCAAACGGCTTCCTTTTTAAAGCCTCTACCCACGAAAATCGCAAAGATACTACCGCCTATTCTCTACCTCATGACTAAA
This sequence comes from Desulfonauticus sp., assembly GCA_030950395.1. Classification (GTDB taxonomy): domain Bacteria; phylum Desulfobacterota; class Desulfovibrionia; order Desulfovibrionales; family Desulfonatronovibrionaceae; genus Desulfonauticus. Next base: position 508 of record JAUZRP010000008.1, read on the forward strand.
CTTAAAATATCACTTCGTGAGCAAGCCTTCATCACCCTGCCTTACCTTACCCGGAGGCAAAAATAAATCTCCAATTATTTTTCTTCAAAAAGAGTATAATAATAACTGTTTTCATTGAGTTCGTTATTTACGAAATCGCAAGAGTTAAACAAAAATTTTTCAAGCATCTCATTATTCAAATATTTACCTTGATTATCTTTTACCTTATAAAATCCTACGAAACTAATTTTTTTGTTCAGTTCAGGAACAACAAAAATCAATGCATCTATAAAATTTTCTTTCTCTATTAAAATACCATTTTTTCCAAAATTCCATCAACATTTCCTTTCCCTTCCCATTCTGTTGGTTTAAAAATAAGCATACCCTTTTTACCAAAAGCAACATACCATAATTCACCGCTAACACACGATTTAGAATAAAAGCATGGATAAACAGGAACAGAAGCTTCTTCAGGTTTACTTAATAGAGGTAACTGATCTAAAACGACGCATAATATACGCTTACTATATTCAGCTTTAAATTGCTTAAGTTTAAAATTCTGTTCAATTTTTTCAGTCAATATTTCTATAACAAGTTTAGGTGAATATGGAGAATATTTAAACTCATTTTTTAATTTTAAATAGGGTTGAATCACTCTCGCTGAAAATCCTACTTTTTTCTTTTTGGCCTCTTCTTCAGCTTGAATTTTTGCATTTAACGCTTCCTCTTGGTATTCTTTATATTTAGTTAAAGCATCTGCCATTGCAGGTGTTTTCACTTCCAAGCCAAAAAGCTGTCCTTCAAAACTAATTTCATAATCTAGAGTTCCAGCATTTTCTTGAACTTTCTTAACACATATACCATTTTTATATTTCAAATAATAATACACGATTATTTCCCAATAAAGTTGATTAATTTGTAAATGAATTTGAGAAAAATCAAGCGTAACTTGATCTAATAATTTAGAAAGTCTTTTTAATTGAATATCCAAATTATCATCACATCTTGAAAGACTTTCTATCTTTCTGAGTAAATTCAAATCTATATTTATAAATAAATCACAAGGAGCTACTGAATTTAGATCTTGAATAAATTTTAAAAATTTTTCTGAAAGAGATTTATCCATTTTTATTTCCCTAAAACCTCCTCATAAAGCTCAATATACTTCCTTGCCACAACCCTGCTATCAAATTCTCTTACAACTTTTTCTTGGACATCCTGCGAAATTTTAAATAGTAAAAATTAATTTTACTGTGGGTCACACACTCTCATAATATAATCTTTATCTGTGAAGAACATAAAATTTCTATCAACTTAAAATCTAAATCGTTAAAAAGTTTCCCCTCTATTTTTATCTCTACTAATCCTTTCTGTTTTAATTCATTAAATTCATTACTCCTTGTGTTAGC
>JAUZRP010000080.1 GCA_030950395.1 Desulfonauticus sp.
CACCCTAAAATCCAAAATATTTCTTTCCCTCTTCCCAAACTCTATACCTATTAGATAAATCTCTTTATATCTATCCTGATACTTCTCCCAATATTTTTTTTCTTTTAATTGAGAAAGAGCAGAACCTGTGGATTTATCCACCACTTTAAACTCAAACAAATAACACCTATCTTCAAACAACACGGCCATGTCCAACCTGCCCTGATTGGTCACATCTTCTACCCGCACATCTACCCCAAGACCACAAAAATAGGCATAAAATACACTGGCATAAAATCCTTCGTATTCCTCTAAATTATTCTTCCTAAACCAATCGTGGGGAATACCAGAAAATATACTCTTAAACACTCCTTCCAATCCTTCTGGCCTGCCTGCTTCTAAAAGGTCGTAAATACTGTCGTAATATTCTTCTTTTTTGGATAACGAACGATTAAAAAAGTTTAATAAGAAATTATTAAAACTAATTTTTACCTCTAAGTTGGGATAAGACAAAAGATATTTTAAACGCGTGCCCCGCATCTTTACATCTCTTAAAGTCAAATAACCAGTTTGAAACAAAATGGTCTCTGGATACATTACCCCAACGTCAAAACTCTCCAATAGCTCATCTCCTACCTCAAGATGCTCTAATCTAGCCAGATTAAACTTTTCTTCCAAAATCAATTTAATCAAAAAGGTGGGAGTACCTGTCTCAAACCAATAGGGGCGAAAAAACTTACTATCCAAAAACAATAATACGTCAAAAGGATTATATACCCTTTCTCCATGCCACGAATATCCATTGTACCACAACTTTACTTTATCTAAATCCACGTCTTTTATTCTGTCGGCAAAAGTATTTTCTAATTCTTCCTGCGTATAACCACAAATGGTAGCATAAGCAGGAAGTAAAGTAATGTCTTTTAAATTATTTAACCCAGAAAATATAGACACTTTGGCAAACTTACTAACTCCTGTTAAAAAACAAAACTTCAAATAAGGATCTGCATCCTTTAACACAGAATAAAAATT
>JAUZRP010000081.1 GCA_030950395.1 Desulfonauticus sp.
CTGCTGTTATTGATACCAAAGCACCAAAAGCCAAGTCAGATGTTGCAGTTCCAGAGCCCGGGAAAAAATTTAAGGTTCCCCAAGTTGTAAGTGCAATAAAGAGCTCGTTTAAAAAAGAATATCTTAAAAAAAAGATATCAAATAAAAAGTTGGCTGAGGATAGGGCAACTCTAAGAGACATTATAGCTAACCCAGATAAATTTTTTAACAGTAAGGATAAAAAGGCCGGCGTGGCATTGTCTAAAGTTCTTCTCAAGCGTTTAGCTAAAAATGAAGTCGATAAAAATAAAACAAAATCAGATAAAAATGGCAAAGAAAAAAAGAGCAATATTACAGATAAAAAAACCACGAAGAGTAAACCTACAGAAAAGACAATCGTTAAAAAACAGATCGATGAGACGAATGTAACAGAAGAGATCAGTGGTTTAAAGTCGGAGTTAAAAACTATTATATCCAACGTTAAAGAAGACAAACCAAAAGAAAAAAATAAGGCAAAGAAAAGGGGTAGGCCAACCAATAAGATTCAGAGGGGGGTTTACCCGCAACGACATAATCTACATACGGATGACATAAAAACTAAGAGCAGGGATGCTGCTGAGCGTATCGAAGACGGTTCTGTGCAAATTAACGAACAGACTCAGAAGGAGCTAAGGAAGATTCTATCAGATCACACCAGACTTGTCCGCAACGGCCATCGGCCATACCTTTCAGACTACCAACTTAAGAAAATTGCGACTATAATGAAAAATGATGACGAGCGTACCTTTTATAATAAGTATGGTAAACTTCGTAGGGAAACTGAGAATGCAATTAAGGGTGTAAAGAAGAAAACAACAAAATATAGGATAAGTACTGTAAATACTAAAGATGAGGTATTAGAGGAGGCCAATACTTTACTGTCATCTTTCAATAAATTAAATACTGTTACTGATAAGTATGTAGAATTTAAAAAAATATCAAACTTAATTAAAAAACTCCTTAGTCGTTCTAGTGAGGTTAATATTAGACTACCAAAAGATACCAAAGATAAACTTAACAGGGCGTTAAAAACAACAGTTTGGGTTAGGGTTAGAAGACTGACTAATAAAAAGTTAGCCTTGGAACTTGCTGAGGCTAAGGGAGAATATAAAAAGCTGTTGGAGGAGGAGGTCTCTCGTAGGGAGAAAGAGGCAGAAAGCAGGAGAAAACCACCGGGGGCTTCAGTGTGGGACGATAAAAAACAAACACAATACGCCAAGAAAAAATACTTACAGCTTAAAAGGGAGTACGTGGCTAGAGTTAGCGACTTATTGTTGAACAGA
>JAUZRP010000082.1 GCA_030950395.1 Desulfonauticus sp.
TCAGAACGACGTAAAGACGTGGTCTCCTGAGGCTTTACTTCCAAAAGAGAAGCTCTAGAGACATCAAGCCCGCAAAGACAAGAGAGCACCGTCTCCTTACAACGAGAAAGTATCACCTTGGCCGCTATGTCGTAATACATACAAAATATTTAGTTACAAAAAAGTTTTTACTTTTGGGTTTTATTTTATGAAACCTTTCTTTTTTAAATATTCCATAAATTTTTTGGCTTCTTCAAAATCTGGGTTGAGAGATAGAGCTTGTTTTAGGTGCTCTACGACTTTATCTATTTTGTTTAACCCAAAATAAGCCCTGGCGATATTATAATGAAGATGTTCATCATCTTTGGTTAGTTCTAAGGCCCTGTTATAATAGCGTACAGCTTCATCATACATTTTTTGTTTTCTTAAATTAATACCAAACTCATTAAATAGATGTTTATGCTCTTCCTCAAAAGCAGCATCTAGTTTGACCAGGCGTTCAAAGACGTCTTTGGCCTTTTCTTTATCTCCCCTTTCTAGATATGTTAATCCAAGCCCAAAATTGGCTCTAATGTTTTCTTCGTCTATTTTTAGAGCATTTTTGTATTCAAATTCTGCACTATAAGTCTCTCCTCGTTGTCTGTGTCGTTCTGCCCTGGCAATGGTTTTGGTGAGCTCGCGCATTTTGGGATAAACAGTTTGCACGTAAAATTCTGGTTCTGGAGAGAACTTGTCTAAAAAATCTTCCTTGGAAATTTGTTTTTTAGGACCAGAAGGCACGTAATTCACGTTAAGGGGCTGAATTTCAATGGTACCATCGTCTAGTTCTTGGGCAAACCAGTAAGATTTTTGAATGGTTTTGCGCTGAGTTGTACCTGTGCCGATTTTCATTAGCACTTGAGTTGAAAAAACTCCTTTGATCTTTTCTTTTTGAGGAGTGTTTGGGTTGTTGTTTTCTTTGGCTGTGGTTTTGTTCATTGGTGTACACCTTTTTGAATTTGTTTTTTTATGTGGTTAATAGTTTGCAATGGTTGTGGACTTGTAGTAATACTTCTGCCTATTACCAAAAAGTTAGCTCCTTTTTTTGTTGCTTCATAGGGCGTTAAGGTGCGTTTTTGATCGTCTGGAGCATCGTTTTTTAACCTGATGCCTGGAGTTACTGTTATCAATTGACTGTAAAAATTACGGATAATTTCTAATTCTAATGGGGAAGAGACAATGCCGTCAACCCCCCACTCAAGAGCTTTTTCGGCTAGTGCTAAAACCAGATTTGATAAAGGTTTTTCTAAAAAAAGATCTTTTTGTTCCAGGCTGGTTAAAACAGTAACTCCCAACAATATGGCCTTTGGACAAAGGCTATTTTTTATAGATACGGCCTCTTTGACCATTTGTTGGCCACCCAAAAGATGAATGGTGAACATATCTACCATACCTGAATTTAAAATGTTTTTTACAGCTCCTTTTACAGTGTTGGGAATATCAAAAAATTTTAGATCTAAAAAGATATTAAAGTCCAGTTTTTTTAGCTCTTCAAGAATAGCTGGTCCGGTTCCAGCAAAAAGCTCTAACCCTACTTTTACCCATGAGATTTCTTGTTTTACTTGTCGGGCGAAGTGTAAAGCTTGTTCGCGGGTGCTAAAGTCCAGGGCCAGAATGATTTCGCTCATTTTTGTAGAATCCTTTTTATAAGAAAGGGATGATATTGTGGTTTTAACTTTTCTGCTATAATAATTGATTTTAATTCAAGATACGCTTTTTTTAAATCATCATTTACGATCCAGTAATCAAATACACTAGCTTGCTCTATTTCTTTTTGGGCATTTTTTAAGCGGATTTGAATTTGCTCTTTACTGTCAGTGGCTCTGTTTAGAAGTCTGTTTTTTAATTCTTCTAAAGAGGGAGGAAAAATAAAAACATACACTCCTTGTTGTAAATTGTTTTTTAATTGGAGCGCTCCCTGCACATCTATGTCAAAAAGTAAATCTTTTCCCTGCTTTAGGGCCTCAAATATTGCATTTTTGGGAGTGCCGTAATAATTTTCGTGAACTTTGGCCCATTCGGCAAAGAAATCTTTTTTTTGAAGCTCTAAAAATTTTTCTTTAGACACAAAAAAATAATCTCTGCCGTGAACTTCTCCTGGTCTTGGCGTTCTGGTGGTGTAAGAAATAGAAAATTGAAACTGGGGGAAGTCCTTTCTTAAAAGAGAAATAAGGGTCGATTTTCCAGTGCCAGAAGGAGCACAAATAATGATAAGTAGGCCTGCTGGTAGGATATTATTCATTTTCTTTCCCTTGAATGCGTTGAATAATTGTTTCTGAATGGATGGCTGACAAAATAACATGGTTGGAATCTGTAACAATAATGGATCGGGTCTTGCGTCCTTGGGTGGCGTCTATTAGCCGATGGTTTTGACGAGCATCTTCTTTTAATCTGCGCATAGGAGAAGAATTGGGATTAAAAACAGCAATAATTCTGGACTTTACCACACTGTTGCCAAAGCCAATGTTTACCAATTTTGCATCCATATTTGTTTTACTCCAGATTTTGAGCTTGTTCTCTGATCTTTTCCAGAACAGATTTTATTTCAACAGCCAATCTGTTTATCTCAACGTGTTGAGATTTATTGCTACAGGTAGTTATTTCTCTAAAACATTCTTGTAAGTAGAAGTCTAATTTTCTACCTATCTCCCCTGTATTATTAAGTAATTCTTCGATGGCTTGCAAGTGACTATTTAACCTGGATAGTTCTTCTGAAACGTCCAGCTTGTCTGTCATAAAGGCTAATTCTGTAATAATTTTATCTTCGTTTAACTTGATATCCATGTGTTTTACCAATTCATTTATACGCTGCATAAGAGCCTGAAATTTGATTTGTACATTGTCTTTTAAGTGTAATTTTATTTTTTGTAAAAGAGTTTTTAGGGAGGCTAAATTTTGCTCTATATCAATTTTTAGGTTATTTCCTTCTGTTATTCTACTTTGATCCCATACAGTTAAGGTTTGAGATAGGGATTGACCGAGATCTAAAATCAATTGTTCTGGTAAGCTTTGGTCGTTGTGTTTCCAGAGATGAGAGAGAGTAAAAAATCGGTTTAAATCTGGTATAAAGTTAATGGATTGGGAGGTAGCAAGAGCTTGTATTTCTTTTAACATGGCTATGGCCTGGGGTTTGTCTAGATTAGTTCGGCATAATTCTGGGTCTGTAAAAGAGATGTGCAGGTAAACCTCTATTCTACCTCGTTTGGCTTTGGATTTTATGATTTTTTCCCAATGGTTTTGCTCTTGCAATAGGTAATGAGGAGTTTTAAAAATGATATCTAAAAATCTGCTGTTTACGCTTTTTATCTCCCAGGTAATTGCATATTGTTCACTAGTAAAAATATATTGGCCATACCCTGTCATGCTTTTCATTGCTTTTTTCTCCTTAAACTACTTTTAATGTTTTGAATATAAAGATTTCTTATTCTGGTAAGATGGATTTGTAATAGATCAGTGGAATAGTCTGGAAATGTCCAGGGCAAAGTTTGCCATTTGCCTTTGGTGTAGATAAGAGTCAGGTCGGCAAAAATACCGTCTTTTAGGTAAATTCTATGAGTAAAATTTTTCCCTGTAGCTAATACTAATCTTTCGTAGGTAATAAAACCCGGATCTAAGTTAAAAATTCTTTGGCCCTGTTGACTTGTTTTTTGCTCAAACTCATTGGTCATTTTTTTTAAATCAACTAATTTGTCTAAAGGCAAAAGTTTACTAAAACTTAATATCTTTCTGAAAATAGGTGTTCCTAATTCTTTGTCGTAATATTTGGTCTGAGTAAAGGGGATAAGTTCGGAAATATAGTCTGCCTGACTCCATTTTTTCTCTAAACTATAAAGCAGATCTGGCCAAAATAAGTCCCACTTAGAGCTTAAGATAGATAAAAATATTTTACCTGGTAAAGGTATTTGGGGAATACTCATGTCTATTTCTCTAAAATTTTTGTTAAAAACAAAAAATAACCACTTTTCTGTTTAACTTCAACAGAAATCTGACTAAACTTGTGGCAATTGGGACAGAATTAGAGTTGGTTTATGGATTTGGATGTAGAGTAAGATAGGCAGCTAACTGATTTAGAGTAGAGCTAAATTGCCCCTCCTAATTTTTTTCTAAATTTTAGGATAGGTAGAAAAAAGTTAATGATTATAGGTGGTTAAATAGTTTTGCTGAAACTTTTGGGATTAATTTAGAAATTATCTTGACGATAGAACCAGGCTAGTTTAATAAACCTTTTCAGTTCGGTTTTAAGTCATAATGGAGCTGAGGTATTATGGATCTTTATTCTTTGTTAAGGGAAAAGAAGAAAACAATCTTAAACAACTGGTTGGATGATTTGTTGTCCAGCTATCCTCCAGAGTCTGCCCAATTTTTTAAATCCAACCCCAATCAATTTTCTAATCCTGTGGGTAATACGTTTCGTTTAAATTTAGAAAAGATTTACGATGAATTGCTTCAGGACAAGTGCTCTGAGAAGTTGCCAGAATGGTTAGATGGCATTATAAGAATTAGATCCCTTCAAGAATTACACCCTTCTTTGTCTCTTAATTTTGCTTTTTCTCTAAAAAAGATTGTTTGGAATTCTTTGAAAAAAGAGATTAAAAAACACAATTTGTACGAGGATTATTATAAGTTTAGTCAGAGAATAGATGAGTTATTAGGTTTGGCTTTTGATATTTATATGCAGTGTCGGGAAAAAATTTGGAGTCAAAAGGCCAATTACATAAACTCGAGGGTCCATAAGCTCTTAGAAAGAGCTGGTTATATAAAAGAGGTAGAGGCATTCTAAAAAACAAAACTTAAAGAGGGGTATTGGTAGATGAAAGCGACATATTCACTCTTCTTGGTCTTTGGTTTGGTTTTGGTGGCCCTTATAGGGGTCGGTGGGTTGGGGTTACATTATTTATTTGGGGTGATTATCCCGTATGTGGCAGTGCTTTGTTTTATTTTAGGGTTTATTTGTAAGGTGCTAAATTGGGGAAGGTCCCCGGTACCGTTTAGGATTCCTACTACTGCAGGGCAGCAATTTTCTTTGCCCTGGATAAAACAAAATAAAATTGACAATCCATCTACTATGTGGGGCGTGGTGTTGCGAATGTTTTTTGAAATTTTTACTTTTAGGTCCTTATTTAGAAATACAAAGGTAGAATTATACGATGGACCTAAATTGGCTTATGCTTCTGCTAAGTGGTTGTGGTTGTTTGCTTTGATGTTTCATTATGCATTTTTGGTTATTTTTATTCGTCATATGAGGTTTTTTACAGAGCCTGTTCCTTCTATTTTTCAATTTATAGATAAGGTAGATGGGGTATTGCAAGTGGGAGCTCCCCATATTTACATTACAGAGATTATTATTTTGGTAGGGTTGGCTTTTTTGCTTTTACGTCGTATTTTGGATCCAAAAATTAGATACATCTCTTTGCCAGCAGATTATTTTCCTTTGTTTTTAATTTTAGGTATTGTTGTTTCTGGTATTTTGATGCGTTTTTTTGTGAAAACAGATGTGGTAGGAATCAAACAAATTACTATGGGGCTGGTTATGTTAAAGCCTGTTTTGCCTAAGAGTGTGGGGACAATTTTCTATGTGCATTTGTTTTTGGTGTCTGTGTTACTAATTTATTTTCCTTTCAGTAAATTGATGCATATGGGGGGAGTCTTTCTTAGTCCTACCCGTAATATGATCAATAATAACAGGATGAAAAGACATGTTAATCCTTGGAATTATCCTGTTAAGGTGCATACCTATGAGGCTTATGAGGATGAATTTAGAGAAAAAATGGTTGAGGCTGGGTTGCCTGTAGATAAACCTTTAGAACAAAGTCCAGCTGAAAATAAGGAGTAGTACCTATGGCTCTACCAAGTGCAAGAGAATTATTTTCAAAGATTTCCCACAGGATGCCCAAAAGAGAATGGATGGACATTCCTGTGGAGATTAAGCCGGGGCGTTATTGTTATCCTGCAAACCCTAAAAGTCTTGAGTATGTTGGGATGCCTTATGCCAGGCAGTGGAGTCCTTTGGATGAGGATTGGAAACTGCCTGAAAATTGGATGGAAATTATTCGCACGGGCATGAGGGATAGGTTGGATAGATTTAGAACCTTTAAAATTTTTATGGATATTTGTGTTCGTTGTGGTGCCTGTGCAGACAAATGCCACTTTTTTATAGGCACGGGTGATCCCAAAAACATGCCTGTTCTTAGGGCAGAATTGTTGCGTTCCATTTATCGGGGTGAATTCACCACAGCAGGTAAGATTTTAGGTCGTTTTGCAGGAGCGAGGAAATTAACTGAAGAAGTCATTAAGGAATGGTGGTATTATTTTTATCAATGTACAGAATGTCGTAGATGTTCTTTATTTTGTCCTTATGGAATTGATCAGGCAGAGCTTACAATTATTGGTAGAGAATTAACCAATTTGCTTGGCTTGAATACTGACTGGATAGCAACTCCTGTGGCCAATTGTTACAGAACTGGAAACCATCTTGGCATTCAACCTCACGCATTTAAAGAGATGATAGAATTTTTCTGTGATGATATTGAAGAAGTGACAGGTATTAGGCCAGAGCCTCAGTTTAACAAAAAAGGGGCGGATATCTTGTTTATTACTCCTTCAGGAGATGTATTTGCTGACCCAGGTACTTATACCTGTATGGGATATTTAATGTTGTTTCACTATTTAAAAGAAGAGTATGGACTTGATGTTACCTGGAGTACTTATGCTTCTGAAGGTGGTAATTTTGGTTTTTTTACCTCTCATGAAATGATGAAACGTCTAAATGCCAAGATGTATATGGAGGCTAAAAGGCTAGGAGTTAAGTGGATTTTGGGTGGAGAATGTGGACATATGTGGCGTGTAATTCACCAATATATGGATACTATGAATGGCCCGGCTGATTTTCTGGAGGAGCCTGTTAATCCTATCACTGGGACAAAGTTTGAGAACGCAAAATCTACTAAAATGGTCCATATTACAGAATTTACTGCAGATTTGATTAAGCATGGAAAACTAAAATTAGATAAAAGTAGAAATGACAATATCATTTTGACTTATCATGATTCTTGTAATCCTTCGAGGGGGATGGGGTTATTAGAAGAACCTCGTTACATAATAAAACATGTTTGTAATCATTTTTATGAGATGCCAGAAAATACCATTAGAGAGCAGACTTTTTGCTGCGGTAGTGGAGCAGGTTTGAATGCTGGTGAAATTGAGGAACTTAGATTTTTGGGTGGTTTGCCTAGAGCCAATGCAGTAAAGCATGTGCACGATAAGTTTGGCGTGAATATGTTGGCTTGTATTTGTGCTATTGACAGAGCTGTTTTTCCGCCGTTAATGGATTACTGGGTCCCAGGAGTGGATGTAACAGGAATCCACGAATTGGTTGGAAATGCCTTGATTTTACCGGGTGAAAAAGAAAGAGAGACAAATTTGAGGGGTGAGCCCTTGCCAGGTAAGGAGGGTTAGTAAATGTATGATGGTGGAAAAATATTAGCAGGTTTGGCTATTTTTGTCTTAATATTTACTTTTCCTTTTTGGTATAACATTGGTAATGCTGCTTATCAGCGACCAAAGTTAGAAAAGCCAAAGGAAAAGAATTGTGTAGAGAGTGTAGAATTTATGCGGGCAGATCACATGCAACTACTCAATGAGTGGCGTGATGAATATGTTAGAGAGCACATTACTACTTATAAAAGCCATCTGACTGGCAAAAAGATTCGCATTAGCTTAACTAAAACTTGTTTGAAGTGTCATCCAAATAGAGATAAGTTTTGTGATAAATGTCATGCATCTTTGGCAGTGTCTCCCTATTGTTGGGACTGTCACGTGACACCAAAGGGGGATAGTAATGAAAAGTAATAGAAGACAATTTTTGGCAACGCTTGGCATTACTGCTTTGGGGTGGAGTTTATTCCCCAATTTGTTAAAGGCTGCAGAGGCCACATCTGGTCATAGTCTTAAGGGGAAACGTTGGGCCATGGTGATTGATACCAAAAAATTAACTGTGGAAATAATGGAAAAATGTATTAGAGCTTGTAATAAGGCTCACAATATTCCCCATATTCCTGATAAAAAAGAAGTTAAGTGGATCTGGATAGAAACTTTTCATCATCTCTTTCCAGGACAGATGGGGGATAAAACCCATGTGAGTGAATATCCGGAAAAAAAGAGTCTTTGTTTGTGTAATCACTGTGAAAATCCTCCCTGTGTGAGGGTTTGTCCCACTAAGGCTACTTTTCAGAGAGAAGATGGTATTGTAATGATGGATTTTCATAGGTGTATAGGTTGTAGGTATTGTATGGCTGCTTGTCCTTTTGGGTCTAGAAGTTTTAATTTTTACGATCCCAGAAAGTTTTTAAAAGAAGAAAATCCGAACTTTCCTACAAGAACAAAGGGTGTGGTGGAAAAGTGTTTGTTCTGTTATGAGAGGATAGATGAAGGGAAAAAGCCCTATTGTGTGGAAGCAGCAGAAGGGGCAATTTATTTTGGGGATTTAAATGATCCTCATTCAGAAGTTAGAAAGGTGTTGGCCGAAAGGTATGCTATTACCCGGAAACCAGAATTAGGCACATTCCCTTGTGTTTACTACTTAATATGAGAGGTGAAAGGTTATGTTAGAGAAAGCAATTAAAGGAAGTAAACTTTATTGGGGTTGGATTTGCCTTCTTTTAGTGGGGATAGGGATAGGTTTTCTAGCCTATACTGTCCAGATGAAGGAAGGTCTTAGTATTACTGGGATGAGCAGGGATGTTTCGTGGGGATTTTATATTGCCCAGTTTACTTTTTTGGTGGGTGTTGCTGCTTCAGCAGTTATGATGGTTATTCCTAAGTACTTACACCATTATCAACCTTTTGCCAGGATTTTAATTTTAGGAGAGTTTTTAGCAATAGCAGCAGTATCTATGTGTTTGCTTTTTATTATAGTTGATCTTGGTCAACCTCAAAGAATGTTGAACATAATTTTTCACGCCACGCCTCATTCTATTTTGTTTTGGGATATGATAGTCTTAAATGGATATTTATTTTTAAATATTTTGATAGGCTGGGTTACTTTAGAAGCAGAGCATAAAGGGGTGGAGCCTCCCAAATGGATAAAACCTTTTATTTATTTATCTATTCCCTGGGCTGTTAGTATCCATACGGTAACTGCATTTTTGTATTGTGGTTTGCCCGGGCGTCATTTCTGGCTCACAGCTATTTTGGCTCCTCGGTTTTTGGCTTCTGCTTTTGCTTCAGGTCCTGCATTTTTGATTTTGTTGAGTTATGTCGTAAAGATTTTTGCCAAATGGGATCCAGGAAAAGAAGCTATTCAAAGTTTGGCCAAAATAGTAGCCTATGCAACTATTATTAATTTGTTTTTTATAGCGCTGGAAGTATTTACTGCTCTCTATAGCAATATCCCCGGGCATACTATCCATCTTAAGTTTTTGTTTTCAGGTTTGCCTGGCTATTCTACTTATGTGCCCTGGATGTGGGTGGCTATTTTGGCTGGACTGGCTGGTTTCTTTATTTTGCTTTTTCCTGAGAACAGAAAGTCTGATAACGTGTTAGCAATAGGTTGTTTATTGGTATTTATGAGCTGTTGGATTGATAAAGGACTTTGTTTTCTGATCGGTGGTTTTACTCCAAGTCCTTTAGAGGAAGTAACAAAATATGTTCCTACCAAATTAGAATTATTGATTAGTTTTGGAGTTTACTGTGCTGGATTTTTAATTTTAACTATTTTATATAAAGTAGCTGTAGGAGTAAAAAAGGAAGTGGCAGGTGAGATAGATTAGTGTAGGGAAAGAGAATAATTTTTATTGACATAGTTTAGTTTTATTGCCTAAATTTTAATGGATTTAAATTTAAAAAATTAAAATGGAGGTTTTACAATGGCTTGGAAAGTAACTGTTGACACTGAAAAGTGTATTGGTTGTGGGGAATGTGTAGATGTATGTCCTGTAGAAGTTTATGAACTTCAGGATGGAAAAGCCACCCCTGTAAATGAAGAAGAATGTTTGGGTTGTGAATCTTGCGTAGAGGTGTGTGAACAGAGTGCTATTACTGTTGAAGAGATGTAGTAATGTTTATTTTTAACAAAAGAGGTCCTTATCTAAGATGGGGCCTCTTTTGTTTTTTTTCTTTAAATAATAGCAAGTTTTTTGCGTAAAAAATTTTTATAAGATTTTTAGAGAAAATTTTTGTTTCAAGATATAACTGTAAAATACTAAAAGTATATTGAAAAAATTTTATTGTTGAATTTGGATTGAACTATTAAAATTAAAATTAAAATAATTTTTGCAGTTGGCTCGTAAAAATAGACGCTTTAGAGGAGATAGCAATAAAAAAATGTAGATGTTAAGCTTTAGTACTCTTAGTTGTCAGAATTTAATAATTGATATTAGCTTAACAAAGATAACAAATTTTATTTGGTGGATTTTATATTAATATATTTTTAGTGGAGTTGATTTATGGATTTTGATTTCACTCCTTATTTTAAACGTTATGAGGAGTTGTTAAAAGAATTAGATGATATTTTTTATAAAGTTAAATCTCAGTATCCTGGAGAAGTTAAGTGCGATTCTGGTTGTTATGACTGTTGTTATGCTTTATTTGATTTGCACCTTATAGAAGCGCTTTATTTAAATCATCATTTTAAACAATTGACAGAAAAGAAACGAAATGCAATTTTAATTGAAGCAGATAAGGCTGATAGAAAAATCTATAAAATAAAACGTCAAGCTTTTAAAATGCATGAAAAGGGTGCTTCTGATGAGGAAATCTTTTCAGAAGTAGGCAAAGCAAGAATTAAGTGCCCCTTATTAAATCAAGAAAACAAATGTGAACTTTATCCTTATAGGCCAGCTACGTGTAGAGTTTATGGAATACCTTTAAATGTTTATGGCAAAGCTCATTGTTGTGCCTTGTCGGGTTTTAAAGATGGTCAAAAATATCCGGCCTTATATATGGAAAAGGTTTATCAACGCCTTTTTTTTATTAGTCAAGAGCTTGTGCAAAGTTTACCTACTAAATATACTGCCTTGCATACAGTGTTGGTACCTGTTTCTATGGCTTTGCTAACCGAGTATGATGCTGATTATTTAGGTATTGTAAAAAAGAAAGATGCCGTTAAAAATAATCAGGATATTACTCCCCAGGCTTGGACCTTAGGAGGAAAATAATATAGATGAGTGATATTCTTACCCCTGAACAAGAAGAACAAAAAAGAGCTATTTATAATTCTCTTTCTCCTAGAAGAAAAAAATTTATTGACAGAATTGGATATGCCAGATGGAATCCTTTTCAAGAGCCTAAAGATCCCAGAAAAATAAAACGTGATGTTACTCAAAGAACATCTAATCAGTTATTTAAAGAATTTATATTTGAAGCTCAGGCAGAAGAAAAGAGCAATGCCTTTAAACAGGGAGTGTTAGAAATGTGTAGAGGATTGGTAAATAGGGATGAAAAGATAAAAGGAATGTTTGCTTTTGCTATCTGGTATAATGAGCTTTTAAAAAAAGAGGGCAAGAATCTGGAAGACGATGAATTCTAAACAAAAAACAACCAAAGGAGTAAAAAATAATGCAAGACATAGATAGTTATATTGAAGAGCTAAAGTCAAAAATAGCTCAAAGTCCGGATTGTGCTATTCATCACTATAATTTAGGAGTAGCTTATTTAGCTAAAAGAGATTTTGAAAAGGCGAAAAGTTGTTTTAAAGACGCTATAATGGCTAGTTCAGAAATGGCAGAGGCCTATGTTCAATTGGGTGGAATAGCTATGTATGAAGGGGATCTGGATAGTTGCTTTATGTACAACAAAAAAGCAAGTGAGATTAGGCCTAGATTTGCCGTACCTTATGGCAATATGGGGTTTGTTTATTTGCAACAGGGAGAGATTAATAAAGCTATAAGGATTTTGAAAAGAGCTATTTCCTTGGATCCCAAATTTGTACAAGCCTATACTACATTGTCTAGTGCTTATTTAATGGATAAAGATTATGACCTTTGTATAGAGCACGCTACTAAGGCTATAGAATTACAACCCATGTTTGGTCCTGCTTACAATAACCTGGGACTTGCTTATTTAGAGTTAAAGGAATATCAAAAGGCTAAAGAATTTTTTGAAAAAGCAGAAGAAACAGGATATGAAGTGGCTCCTGAGGTTTTAGAAGAGTTAGAAAAGGCCTTGGCTAATGAAAAAGTTTAAACCTTTTTTTAAAAAAAACGATAAGTAGACTTGACTGCAAAATCCCGCTATTTGTATTCTTGATCGAATTGTCAAATTGTAACTAACTTAAATTATTAAAAATTTTTTTGTTCAACGTATATCTAATTATTTAAACGGATTTTTGCAGTTGGATCATAAATAGATAAAAATAGATGGGTAGGAGATCTGCTGTTTTAGATGTTTTTTAGACTTTTAGGGCAGTGATAAAAGTTAAGAGATAGTTTCAAATGTGTTTTTTAGGTTGACAAAAGCTAATTATTGTGGGAAAATTCACATAGTTAGTTTAGATATTAATAAGCCTTTAGGGGAATACTGGGTTTATTAGTATAGGGTAAGTAAAAAAGGTATTAACCACTATTTGAAGGAGGATTGAGATGCCTAAACATGAAACCCCATTATTGGATCAACTGGAGAGTGGTCCATGGCCAAGTTTTGTCTCTGAGATAAAGAGACAATCTGAGTTCAGGCATAAAAATGCCGAGGCAATGGAAAAGGAAGGGAAGCCTTACCAAATCCCTGTAGATGTGTGTGATGATTTGTTGGGTGTTTTGGAGATGTCTTATGAAGATGGCACCACCCACTGGAAACACGGTGGTATCGTAGGTGTTTTTGGGTATGGTGGTGGTGTTATTGGTCGTTATTGTGACCAGCCAGAAAAATTTCCTGGCGTAGCTCATTTTCACACCATGCGTGTAAATCAGCCTGCAGGTAAATATTATACTTCAGAATATCTTAGAAAACTTTGTGATTTGTGGGATTTTAGAGGTTCTGGGATTACTAATATGCACGGAGCTACTGGTGATATCGTGTTTTTGGGAACTAGAACGGAGCAATTAGAAGAAATTTTTGGCGTTTTAACTCACGAACTCAATCAAGATCTTGGTGGTTCTGGTTCGAACTTGAGAACTCCTGCTTGTTGTTTGGGTGAATCTCGTTGTGAATGGGCTTGTTATGATACCCAAGAGTTGTGTTATCAGCTCACTATGGAATATCAGGACGAGTTGCATAGACCTGCTTTCCCTTATAAGTTTAAATTTAAATTTGATGGTTGTCCTATGGGCTGTGTGGCTTCTATTGCTCGTGCCGACATGTCTTTTATTGGAACCTGGAGAGATGATATTAAGATTGATCAAGAAGCAGTAGCTGCTTACATTGGTGGAGAATTAAAGCCAAATGCTGGTGCTCACGAAGATTGTGAAGGTTTTGATATTCAAAAAGAAGTTATAGATTTGTGTCCGTCTCAGTGTATGAGATTAGAAGATGGAAAGCTTGTTATTGATAATAAAGAGTGCGTAAGGTGTATGCATTGTATTAGGGTAATGCCAAGAGCTTTACGTATTGGAGATGATCGAGGTCTTTCTATTTTCTGTGGTGCTAAAGCTCCTATTTTGGATGGTGCGCAAATGGGTTCTTTGTTGATTCCATTTATTAAAGCAGAACCACCTTATGATGAAATAAAAGAAATTATAGAAAACATTTGGGATTGGTGGATGGAAGAAGGTAAAAACCGTGAGCGTCTTGGTGAATTAATGAAGAGACAGGGCTTGCAAAAGCTTTTAGAAGTTACGGGAGTAAAACCAATTCCTCAACACATTCAAGAGCCAAGACACAATCCTTACATCTTCTGGAAAGAAGAAGAGGTTCCTGGCGGATGGCAGCGTGATATTAACGAATACAGAAAATTACATCCAAGATAATGGGCAAGTGCAGTTTATTATGGATGTTATCAGTCGTTTTGAATTAATTAACTAGAGAAATTTAGAGGAGGTTCTAAAATGACCTTTGTTCCTTCTGGATATTATAATCCTGATAAACCTATGGAAGGCAGAATCACTGATATTGGTCCAAGACATTACAGTGAGTTTTTGCCTCCTGTAATTAAGAAGAATAAGGGAAAATGGTTGTGGCACGAAATTATTGAGCCTGGTATTTTGATGCATAAGGCTGAAAGTGGAGATGAGGTATATACTGTTCGTTGTGGTTCTCCTCGTCTTTTGAGTGTAGAAACTATTCGTGAAATTTGTGATATTGCAGATGAGTATTGTGGTGGTTATGTACGTTTTACTACCAGAAATAACATTGAATTTATGGTAGATAGCTTAGACAAGGCTAAGAAATTAAAAGAAGATTTAAATTCTCGCAAACATCCTGGTGGAAGTTATAAATTCCCTGTAGGTGGTACTGGTGCTGGTATTACCAACATAGTTCATACTCAAGGTTGGGTGCATTGCCACACTCCAGCTACAGATGCTTCTGGAACTGTAAAAGTAGTAATGGATGAGCTTTTTGAGGATTTCCAGAGAATGCGTTTGCCAGCTCAATTGCGTATTTCTATGGCTTGTTGTTTAAATATGTGTGGAGCTGTGCATTGTTCTGATATTGCTATTTTGGGTTATCACAGAAAGCCACCTATTATTGACCATGAGTGGTTGGATAACTTGTGTGAAATTCCTTTGGCAGTGGCAGCTTGTCCTACTGGAGCTATTCGTCCCACTAAGACCAAGATTACCACAGAATCTGGCGAAGAGAAAGAAGTAAAGACTGTAGCTATCAAACAAGAAAGATGTATGTTCTGTGGTAACTGTTATACCATGTGTCCTTGTTTGCCTTTGGCTGATAAGGAAGGTGACGGTTTGGTCATCATGGCTGGCGGTAAACTCTCTAACTGTATTACTCCTCCTAAGTTTTCGAAGGTTATAGTTGCCTTTATTCCTAACAACACTCCCCGTTGGCCAGAATTGGCTCAAGTTATGCGTAAATTAGTAGATACTTATGCTAAACATGCTAGAAAGTATGAACGTTTTGGTGATTGGGCTGAGAGAATTGGTTGGGAGAGATTCTTTGAGTTGTGTGAGTTAGAATTTACACATCACTTAATTGATGACTTCCGTGATCCAGCTTACTATACTTGGAGACATACATCTCAATTTAAGTTCTAAATATTTTTGGGGCACCTTTTATGAGGTGCTCCTTTTAAACTTTAATAAAGGGGTTTAATTATGGATAGGGCAGAAGCAAAACAAAAAATAATAGAATTTTTAGAGTCTAAAAAGGGAAGTAAAACCAAATTTTACTTTAATGATTTTACTAAGTTGTTACCAGATATGAAATCTAGAGAAGTTAAAAAAATACTTACTGAGCTTATTAACGAGGGTGTATTAGAATTTTGGTCCAGTGGTAGTACTACTATGTATGGGTTAGCTGGAGCAGGTAAGCAACATGTTGAAGAGGGTGAATAGTTTTTGCCTGCAAAAAGAAATTTTTAGGTTAGAGAAGTAGGTGATAAAAGTACACTTTCCTGGCTTTTTACTTGCAGGTTTGAAGGGAGGTTCGGGAAAAACTTTAATTAGTCTGGGATTAGGCAAGAACTTAAAAGATAAGGGCTTTAGAGTCAAAGCCTTTAAAAAGGGTCCAGATTATATAGATGCGAGGTGGCTTGGTTTGGCTGTGCAGAATAGAGCATCTAATCTGGACCCTTTTTTGTTTTCAAAAGAAAAGGTGAAGGAGCTTTTTTATAGTTTTGCCTATGATTTTGATTTTGCTTTAGTAGAGGGGAATAGGGGGTTGTACGATGGTAAAGATGTGCAGGGTACTTTTTCTAGTGCTGAATTAGCTAAGTTGTTGAATTTACCAGTTATTTTGGTAGTAGATTGCACAAAAATCACCAGAACTATGGCTGCCATTGTTTTGGGACTTAGTCAATTTGATCCAGAAGTTAAAATTAAGGGAGTGATTTTAAACAAGACTTTTGGAGAACGACACAGAACTATTGTGCGTCAGAGTATTGAGTATTATACAGATATTAAAGTTATTGGGGCCCTTCCTAAATTAAAAAATCCTATTCCAGAGCGGCATATGGGGCTTATTTCTGATCAGGAATATGGTTCTAGTTTGGAGCAGACATTCGAAAAATTGGCTAAAGTTTGTGCGGAAAATATTGATCTAAAAGAAGTGCTTCAAATAGCAAAGAACACTCCTCCTGTTCTTTTAGAAAAAAACGACATACCAAGACAGAATTGTGGAGAGAAAAAAGTTCGTATAGGGGTGGTATTAGATGCTGCTTTTTGGTTCTATTATCCTGAAAATTTACATGCTTTAGAGCAAGCAGGGGCAAGGCTAGAGTTTTTAAGTCTGCTGGATCATGGCCAATGGCCAGAGCTGCATGGTCTATATCTGGGCGGGGGGTTCCCTGAGACATTGGCTCAAAAACTATATGAAAACGTAAAAAAACGACAGCTTGTATTTGATTTGGTGCAAAATGGGCTCCCTGTTTATGCTGAGTGTGGCGGTTTTATGTTTTTGGCCAAGAGTGTGTCTTTTAATGAGAAAAATTATGACATGTGTGGGGTTTTTCCCTATCGTATAGGAGTGCAAAAAAAACCCAGAGGACATGGATATGTGCACGGAGAGATTGTTGCTCCTAATCCATTTTTCCCTGTTGGTTATAAACTAAAAGGACATGAATTTCATTATTCTTGTTTGCTGGACGAAGTAAAAAATAAGAGCTTTGCTCTTAAGTTGGAAAGAGGGGTAGGAATATGTAATGGATTGGATGGCTTGCTTTATAAAAATGTTTTTGCTTCTTATACGCATATTCACGCTTTAGGTGCTCCTGAATGGGCAGAAAATTTTGTTCGTTCTGCCTGGGAGTATAAACGTCTTCAATCTCTTTAATTTGATTTTATGCAACAACCACGGTTAGTCTGGCCTGGTAAAAATAGAGTTAAGTCTTTAAAACAAAGTTGTGTTCACCAACCAATTACCGTTGAAAGATATGGGACTGGAGAAAACTCTTTTGTCTTAGGAGATAATTTAGTTTACTTAAATTGGTTGGTGGCCAAGGGACAAAAAGTAGATTTAATTTATATTGACCCGCCTTTTGCTACCAATGAGAAATTTCGTTTAAAACGTAGCATTGGTTCTGCTGCCTATAATTCCAAACAAGTTATTGATTTTATTTGTTATAACGATTTATGGGGAAATGACATAAGTTGTTATTTAAACATGTTTTATCCAAGATTAAGGTTAATGTATGAACTTTTAAAAGATAGTGGAAGTATTTATGTTCATGTTGATTATCGTCTAACTGCGTATGTAAGACTTATTTTAGATGAAATTTTTGGAGAAGATAATTTCGTTAATGAAATTATTTGGTTTTATAAAACAGGTGGTGTTCCTGAAAAAATAGGTTTTAGTAAAAAACATGATACTATTTTGTTTTATGTAAAAGATAAAAAAAAAGCTAAGTGGTTTCCTCAAAAAGAAAAATCTTATTTAAAACATAATTATGGATTTTCTAACATAAATATCTATAAAGATAAGCATGGCAAATATACTTATGTACATTGCCGAGATGTTTTTGATATACCTGCTCTTAGAGGTAATCATAGAGAAAGGATAGAGTATGCAACCCAAAAGCCAAAACAATTGTTAGAAAGGATTATTTTAGCTTCTACAGAAAAAGGTGATGTGGTTGCTGATTTTTTTTGTGGATCTGGAACCACTTGCGTGGTAGCAGAAAATTTAGATAGAAAATGGTTAGCTTGCGATATAGAACCCTGGGCTATTCACGTGAGCAGGAAAAGAATTTTAGAACTAAAAAAATTTAGAGGTTTTCAAATGTTAAAATTTGCCTCTAGGCAAGAATTAGACGTAAATGAATTTAGAGATCTAAAAGTTAGTATTTCTAAAAGGAATGAACTTATTGCAATAAAATTGGAGTTTTTTGAGCCCAAAGATAGTTCGTATAGAGATAAAATTTTGCATTGGTCAGAATGGATAGATTTTTGGAGCATAGGAGGTGATACAGACACTTTTCAACCTGTTTGGTATGACTTTAGAACCAGGTTTAAACGTGAATTAAGCCTGGAAACCCCCTACTTGTTGTTTAAAGATAAAAGAGTAAAGATAAAGATTGTTACTTTTGAAGCTAGGGAATTTGAGGCAGAGTTTGTTTTGGATCAGGTTTGAGGGGCAAAATTTTACTTGATTTTTTTTT
>JAUZRP010000083.1 GCA_030950395.1 Desulfonauticus sp.
TGGAGGACAAAATGCAAGTAAAAAATTACAAGGGGTTAGACTTCGAAATGCTGCCTAAAGAGGCAAGAAAGCAACTATTGGATTTTTATGAGTTTTTAGCGAATAAATACAAAAAACATTTAGTCAAAGACACAACTAAAATTGATAAGGAAGTTGAAGAATTGAGCTGGACAATGGGGCAGAGACTATATAGTGGTAGAGAGGAACTTTATGAAAGATAAATTTTCTTTGATACAAATATTATTGTCTATTTATTTGATAAATCAGAAGAAAAGAAACATGCTCAGGCAAAAAAGATTGTCATTGCTTCACTTCAGAATGTGACTTCACATATAAGCAATCAGGTCATAAATGAATTCATAGTAAGTGCCTCTCAAAAGATAGAAAATCCCATTCCTCTAAATCGCATAAGGAAGAACCTTGAATTCTTAAGAGCAAATTTAAACATCCATGCCATAGATTTTGAAACCTCCTTAAAAGCAATCGATGTGAAGCTCGAATATCAATTTTCTTTCCGGGATAGTTTGATAATAGCTTCCGCCTTGGAAAGTAACTGTTCAATTCTCTATTCAGAAGATATGCAACATGGCCAGATCATAGAAGATAATTTGAAGATTATAAATCCCTTTGAAACGGGTTTAAAGCAGCAAAAAGTACTCGATCGCGCATGAACATTTTTAACCAATGATTCTGAAATGTTCCCCCAAAGCAGTGATCTGCCCGTCAGGGCTTGGTTCTGTCCTGAACCTGAGTTTTTCTTTCAGGGTCATGACAAACCAACAAAAAAACCCTTAGCGTCCTGGCGCCTTAGCGGTTCAATTATAAAAAACCAAAAGTAATCTTTGCTATTATGTTAAAAAACTATTTACTTTGTTCAAAGGATAATCTTTGTCATTTTTTATAGATAGATGCATTTTTAGGAAGGACAGCAAGATTTTAGTTGATACTGAGCCGGAAATGTATCAAAAACTAATAAACTAACAACGTCCCCTTGTGTCCACTTGACAAAAATCAAAGTCTATGGGATTTATTTAGAATAATCTAACAAGCAACAAT
>JAUZRP010000084.1 GCA_030950395.1 Desulfonauticus sp.
GAAATCGGTGCTGAAGGCTATGCGGAACCATTAAGTATAAAGTTTTTAAAGGAGAATAAGTTTCTTGTTCTTGATACAAAGTTTTTTGGGGAAGATTTTAAGAAAAAGCTGTTGGGAAGTTTTGAAGATCTGGATGGACAATGTGATGGGCTGTTGATTCATGGTGAGAATTTTCAGGCATTAAATTTGTTACAGGAACGGTATCGTGAGAAAGTAAAGTGCATTTATATTGATCCGCCGTATAATACAAGCGCATCAGAAATTCTTTATAAAAATAATTATAAAAACTCTTCTTGGCTTTCTTTTATTTCTGAAAGATTATCGAGCTCAAATATAATGCTAAAGAGTAATGGAATTCTTTGTGTCACCATAGATGATTTTGAGTTTCATCGTTTAAGAGCATTCATAGAAGACTTCTATTCAAAAGAGAATTTTTTAGGGGTTGTTGCTATTAAAAATAATCCATCTGGGAGATCAACTACTAAGGGTTTTTCCATAGCACATGAATATGGTATATTTTTTGGTGCCTCTTCTTCCGCTACAATAGGTCGTCTTCCTCACTCAGAAAAACAAAAGTCCAGATATGATATTACTGATGGAAAAGGACCTTTTGAGTGGGTTAATTTTAGAAGGCATGGTGGTGCGAACGCTTTAAGGCAAGCACAACCTAAAGCGCATTATCCTTTTTTTGTAACAAAAGACTCTTTTCGAATACCAAAATTGGAGTGGGATGCGCTTTCAAAAAAATGGAAGGTTCTTGAGACTCCAAGTAAAAACGAAACAGTCCTTTATCCTACTGCACCTAATGGTGAAGAACGAGTTTGGAAATGGGAACTCCAAACACTATTGGACAATAATGATGAAATGAGTGTTAGGTTTGATTCACAAGGAGGGCTGAATATATACAGAAAAGCTCGTTTAAACCAAAAAGGAACGCTACCTTTGACTATTTGGGATAATAAACGATATTCTGCTACAGCCTATGGAACAAATCTTTTAAAAAATCTATTTGGATTTCTAAGTGAATTCCCTTTCCCAAAATCTATCTTTGCTGTAATTGACTCATTGAGAGTCTGTGGCTTATTTTCAAGTAATTATGTCCTTGATTTTTTCGGTGGGTCCGGCACAACAG
>JAUZRP010000085.1 GCA_030950395.1 Desulfonauticus sp.
TGAACTTTTTTCTTCCATGTGTCCTCATACTTCAGCTTAACAAAGACATGATAATTATACATGAATCTGTCTCTACCATCGAATTTAGGATCTTTCATAATTTTAGATAGGTGAGCTAAACAAGGAGGACCATCTTTAAAGTCTTCATCAGTCCCTTCATATATTTGTTTATCCATGCCTTCGGTTATGGCATCTAGATTTTTTACTTCTACAAGATTAACTTCAACTACTTCTATAAATTGTTCAAAAGTAAAAGGAGTCCCGTCTATGTTGAGAGCCTGTCGTTCGGTTCTTTTGTAATAAGGCAAATTAATAAATTGTCCTGGTCTTAGTTCACCAGTCTCTGTGTCTTTGGTTAATTGAGTTTGCTTTGGAAAAATTTCACAATCAGGTTTTAATTCGAACAAGGGTAAGAGGTTACTTAAAAAAGAGACAACAAAAGAATCGGGTGTAAATTCTTTTAAAAATAAAACTAAATGAAGGCCCCCACTTTTAGATTCAATAGGTATTAAAGGAAGTTTATATTCTTGTATAATATCAATATAAAATTTTTTGCTTTTTATGTCCCCGTCTACTAATTTTATCTTTTTGTTAAAGTCTATATAGTTTTTTGGATCAACATCAATTGCGCCAAAGACTACTTCTGAGTTTTCATTACAGGGTTGTATACCTACAGATTTGTCACCCTTTAAATGGTCAATATAAATTTGATCAGTGAATGGTTCGAAGTTCCATCTATAGTCTGGCTTTTTCTTTCCGCTTACTGGATCTATTTTAACGTTGGTCCAATCAGCGACACCATACGCACCTTTATAGCCGTCAAAGATCTGTATATATTTCTTTTCCATAATATCTTTTCATGGGCCCTTCAGTCTCCCTCCAGGCCCACGTCATGCATGATTTCTTCGTCAGAAGAAACTAGAAATGAGAATCAGACCCTTTCGGTTTATCATCGCCGTGTTTTGCTTTGACATTTCCTTTAGAAATGTTTTCAGAAAACGTTTTGGCTTGTTGATAAGCTTGACTGT
>JAUZRP010000086.1 GCA_030950395.1 Desulfonauticus sp.
GATGTTTGTAGATTTTTCAATTCTCATTAATTGATTCATGGTATTTTCTCCTTTTTATGAATTATTATTTTTCTCTTTTTCTTATTAAATAAAGCAAAAAAAAGACCAGCCTGGTAAAAAAGGCAATTTTAATTTTAAACCCCTTGTCTATTGCAGGATTTTAAATATATTGGCATCACAGGTACAGTAGATTACCGGAATCTCAAATTGCAGGGTTTTACTACAGCCTATAAGGCTCTTTACATATCAAGGCAGTGGAGTTCCTTCATCACCAGGCATCTTCACCGCTGTTGGATTTTCCAACACAGGATTCTAATATTTCAACACTTTGTTTTACCTGGATATTTGCCATTAGAAATTTTGCATAACCCGTTCCAGGATGATTGCCTTACGTCCGCTGGATGGACATTGCCACAAGCTCTAGGATTATTTTCGCTGGCCGCCATGAACTCGGTCATTCTTCCCTCAAACAGCATGGCGGCTTAACCGCTGCAATAATCAAGAGCTTGTAAGCCATGATCCATAAGGCTCCCGTAAGGCAAATCACCCTTCCACTGGAGGGTATGGCAAGTTCTTAAATGCTTTGCAATAAAAACATCCAGACCGCGAGAAGATGTTCAGACTCTCCAGTGGAGATCCTCATTGTCTTGCAACGACTGGATTGCACGCAATTTTTTAAAAAATTCAAAAGGTCTGAAATGTTAAGACGACAAATTGTTTGAGGGAAGAATGACCGAGTTTTTGTCGTCCAATGAAAGACCTTTTAGAATTTTTAACCTAAAGGTCACGCGTAAAAATTGTTCGGGCACTAAGGAGTGTAAGACAAGAGGATCGGAACGGGTTTGTGGAAATTAATAAAAACTTTGATTCTTATGGCAAATATTCAGATACTTCTTTTTTTTTATTGACAACAACCCCGTTGATATTTTAGAAAAAACATTCAGTGTCATAGACAAGGAGATGGAATGGTTCCCTGCCAAAAATTTAAGTATACAATAGTATCTGTATTATTTTTGTTATTGAGTTTTGGACAAACCTTGTTTGCACAGGATTTATCTTTATAAAAACCCAAAGTTTACACCAGACCATTTAGGGAAAATGGCGACACTGCCAAATTCCCTAAATGGCAATTTATCCATAGCACTGTATCTCAGGTTCGGGCCAGAACCAGGGCATCAACTTTGTTTGCCCCATATTTCAATAATACC
>JAUZRP010000087.1 GCA_030950395.1 Desulfonauticus sp.
TGCTATTTCCTTGGATGCTATGCTGATAATTTTTGTGGCTCCTGACTGGGCAAATCGCCATGTGTCTTTTCCTTCCGTGTCAATTGTAAAGTTTTTCTCTGGAATATGCTTTATTGCAGCAATCTTGTAACCCTTTTTAACAAGCTCTTTTGTTAAAACTTCTATTGTTGTGGTTTTTCCTGAGCTTTTTCTTCCCAAAACAGCTATGACTTTCAAATGTCATCCTTCCGCCATTTCTTCAGTAAAGATTTCTTCTAATGCTTTTTTGTCTACTTGTAATTTTTCTGAAAGATCCCTTACCCATCTTATATAGATTCTGAAAATTGTTTTAAGAATGTCTGCTTCCTCTTCTTTTGACAAGTCTTCTTCTCTAGCAAGCAAAAGAGCAAACCATCTGCCCGTGTCTGAGAGCCGGTAGGCTTTAACCCATGTTATACGGTTCCCTTTTCTAAGTTTCTCCATAGCTTCTTTCAGAATTCCCAATTTTGTTAAAGCTTTTAAGTTTTCAATTACTGTTTTGTTTGAGTAGGTAAGCTTCTCTATGAGCTCTTTTTGGTAGAGTTTTTTTGAGATTCCTTGATTTAGGGAGAATTTTAGGATGTCTACGGCTGCTTTTGAGCCGAAAATGGCGCTGAGAATGCGTGTTTTTTGTTCTGATGGAAGAAACACTACATAGGGATGTAAATTTTTATTCACATTTCTCACATTTTACGGTTCATACAACAATCCTTATTTAAGCCTTTATGAAGCGAGAGTGCAACAAGTTTTTAAATGCTTTAACAGTCATCCTATTGACGGTGTTCTAAACGACCACAAAAGACTGGAAACCGTCTGACGGGGACACATTCACAACCAAGGAAGGATTCATATTCAACGTCTTCGGATACGAACATCCAAAAAACCGAGTTTTTGCCTTCCTGAAATATATCCCATCACGCTACAAAAAACTCTTCAACATTAACTTTTTAGAAAGAACATGGAAATATGAACAAACAGAACTTTTTCGAGCCGAAAAACTCTACACTCCCAAAAACTATCAAACCTTTATTGAAACCTTCAACAAAAACTTTCCAAGCTACATATATTTTTGCCCCTTCAGAGGAAAACAGGTAATCACCGCCCCCTTAAACGCCATAAAAAAAGTTTATGTCCCAAAAAAATGTTTAAAGACTCTGCTAAAAACGAAACCCAAAGATAAACTACAGAAAATCACAATAAGCCTCATCGAACTCCTTTCAAAAGAATCCAAAATCCCCATAGAAGATTTTGGCATCCACGGCTCCATAGCCCTAAATATGCACACAGAAAAATCCGACATAGACCTCGTAATCTATGGATCCCAAAATTTTCGAAAACTAGAAAAAACCATAAACAAACTTGTAGAAACTAAAACTCTAAGCTACGTTTTCAACAATCGCTTAGACGCTGCAAGACGATTCAAAGGACGCTACCAAAACAAAATCTTCATGTACAACGCCATAAGAAAGCCAGAAAAAATTCACGTAAAATATGGAACACAAAAATTCACGCCATTACACTCAGTAAAATTCGAATGCACAGTGGAAGATGACAGCGAAGCCATGTTCCGTCCAGCAATATACAAAATCGAAGACTACAAGCCCAAAAATCAAGAATCCAACCTCCCAAAAGAAACAACACCAAAACTTGTCATCTCTAACATAGGATGCTACAGAAACATAGCCAGAAAAGGGCAAAAAATCAGTGTTTCTGGAATGCTTGAACGTGTAGAAAACATCGAAACAGGCGAAACCTACAATCAAGTTGTTGTTGGAACAGCAGCAAATGAGGAAGAATACATTTGGCCACTCTAAAACTTAGAGACCGCGACGCAATAATAACCCAAGAAGGCCTAATCTTTCGCGTCTTTGGCTACATCCACCCAAAAAACGCATACATATGCGATGCTGAATATACACCAGAAAGATTCT
>JAUZRP010000088.1 GCA_030950395.1 Desulfonauticus sp.
TTATAGCACAGGCTGTAAAAAGTGCACATCTAAACCTTTTAGATACTAATCCTTGTAGTAAATATGATTTCCCGAATTTAAATCCAAAGTGCAATTTCTAAACTTTTAGTATATTTTGAGATACGAAAAGCTAAAAAATCTGTAACTTTAAGATTTGAAGAGGGTAGATGCTACAATCAACTTCCAAATCCAACCAAAGATCAAGGAAGTAATATGTCATATAAACATCTAACCCTGCAAGAAAGATATCTAATTAATGCTTATAAAAGCATCAAAACACAAAAAGAGATTGCAAACATAATAGAAGCCCATCCATCAACAATATCAAGAGAACTTAAAAGAGGAAGAGGAGAGATAGGCAAAGATTACTGGCCTGTAGCCTCTCATGAAAAAGCTCTAAAAAGACAGACAGATAAGTCTAAAAATGCGAACCTAAAACTCACAACAGAGCCTATACAGCTTATTAAGAAATATCTCCAAATAGAGTATTCTCCAGAACAGATAGCAGCAACACTAACCCTGAAATATAATCAGCCCATTTCTTATGTAACAATCTATAAATATATCTACATCAATAGGCTATCTGACGGAGATTTATATAAGCAACTAAGACATAAAGGTAAAAGACGTGTTAAATACGCTTCTAAGCGTAAGAGTCGTATTAAAGACCGAGTATCTATACACAAGAGACCAGAGATTGTTGAGGACAAAACAAGGCTAGGAGACTTTGAAATAGATACAATAATTGGAGCAGGAAGAAGAGGTGCGATAGTGACTATAGTTGATAGAAAATCCATGTACCTAAAGCTTTCAATTCCTTGTGGCAAAAAATCAGAAATAGTTGCAAAAGAAATACTACGACTATTAAGACCATTCAAGAAGAAAGTTCACACAATAACCACAGACAATGGACTAGAATTTGCACAACATAAAAAGGTTTCCAAAGCACTAAAATGTGACTTCTATTTCTGTGACCCGTATAGCTCATGGCAGAGAGGGTTAAACGAAAATATCAATGGACTTATACGTCAATATATACCAAAAGGTTCTAGCTTTGAAAATATCAGTAAAAAACAAATCAGACATATTGAAGAAAGGCTTAACCACAGACCAAGAAAATCTCTTGAATGGAAGACTCCTCATGAAGTTTTTCATGAAAAAGAAGTAGCGTAGGTAAAATTAGGTATGATTTTTTAGATAGAAAAATTGCACTTTGGATTTAAATTCGGGTATTCATTATTAGGAACCTCCTTTTATTTGGAGAGTTCGGTAGGGTAAACTTTAAAGTATGACCTGATTATCGCACCTTGCTTAGACTCGTCAAATTCGGTCTACTATATGT
>JAUZRP010000089.1 GCA_030950395.1 Desulfonauticus sp.
AAAGAGTACTCTGGGTATATGGACCCAAAAGCACGGGTAAAACTACTCTCATTGAATACATCATAGAAAATCACCTCTTGGAAAATAAAAATTATAACGTAAAATACATAAACTTTAGAGGACTGTTGATCAGCAGCTTTGATAATTTTGTCGATAGTTTCTTAGAAGAAAAAGACGAAGAAATCCAAACAGAATTAAACAGAAACTACAACGTCTTGGGGTTATTTAGATTAGAAGCCAAAACCCTTAAAAAAATAAAAGAAAACAAAAAGAACTTGTTTAATTATTTATTAGAAGAGTTTAGAAAAGAAAAGAGAAAAAATATTTTTATTATAGACGAAATTCAGACCTTGCAAGATATTTACGTCAATGGCAATAGATTGCTCTTAAACGAATTTTTAAATTTTTGCGTAAGACTTACCAAAGAAACCCATTTATCCCACGTGTTAATCTTAACCTCAAACACTATCTTTTTGAACGAAATATACAACAATGCCAAAATGAAAGTAACCAGTGACTTTGAATTGATAGATCATTTAGGATATGAAGATATAAAAACTTGGCTAATTAAAAAGGATTTAGAATTTACACAACAGGACGTAGATCTTATTTATGACTATTTAGGCGGCAGTGTGGCCCACATAAAAAAACTCATTGATTATAAATTCAGATATAATTCTTTAAAAGAGCAGCTTGACGATATGGTAGAAATTGCAGAAAATGAAATAGATTTCTTTATACAGACCAATAAATTAAACAATGAAGATATAGACAGATTTAAATTTGTAGCCCAAAAGATTATGCAAAATGGATATTTTGATAATAAAAAATATAAAGGCTATATTGATATCGTTTCAAAATTTGCAGACGTTGAAATACTATTTTATGATCCAATAAAAAACATAACTACAGCCAATAGCAGGATATACGTGAAGGCTTTTGAGAGAATTTTGTAATTTGTAATTGGTTATTAATAATTGGCTATTGGGCTATAATCATACGTTCTGGGGATTACATAAGGGGGAGTTATGTTAATTAGAGAATTTAGAGGAGAAGAGTTTATAAATAGAGAAAGAGAAATAGAATTTTTTTTAAATTATTTTAAACAAAATCCCAAAAGAGTACTCTGGGTATATGGAC
>JAUZRP010000009.1 GCA_030950395.1 Desulfonauticus sp.
AAACATCAAACTATAGAGAGAAGACTTTTAACAAGCCATTCCGCTTCAATATATGGATAGGAATTCGGACTAACCAATTTACATTTAATTACTTCTATACCAATATTTTTTAATTTTGCGATACTATCCTCTGCCCCTGGATAAAGGGCTAAATCTTCATCTAGTAAAACAAAATTCAAAAGCTTATCTACAGAAACATCCGGCGAATCTTTACGCAAATAAAAAAGTAATGTTTCCACCATATTATACAAATCAAGCCCAAAACACTCAGGATCTTTTGCTGTATTAGGCACAAAAATTTTGGGACAGGGATTACTTGCAATAGATTCCGCAACCCCTGATGGCAAAAGATTGGCGATTAGACTAGAATAAAAACTACCTATAGGATAACAAATCAATTCTGCTTCTGCTATTAATTTTTTTATCTTATCCCTAACAACAACCACTACCGGTTCAGGATTGTCCAAACTTTTACTTAGGTAAACTTTTTTCACTTTCGATGAAATAGGCGGAAATTCTTTGCCTGTTAATTTATGTTGACCACAAACAATTTCACCATTTTCTAAAATAGCAATCAAATGAAGATTCTTATTGATTATAGCCCTAACAACTCCTTTCGCTTCTACCAGCTTAGAATAAATAAATAATATAGGATCTAGATGTCGTTCATATTCTAAATAACCAGCGGTCAGAATTAAATTGCCAACATTTGCTCCTCTAAGATCAAAATCCGATGGCATATTTTTATAAAAAAATCGCAAATGATGTTTAATAATTTTACGAATAGGATCAGGAACAGCACTAACTAACTCATGCTTACCTAAGCACATGCTCTCTAACTCTAGTTTCAAATCCCCCTGAATAGCAGTCTTAGAAAATCTATAAGAAAAAAGCCTAAAAACTGCAGGATTAAAATATAAATTCTTATCTGCAAGAGCCATTAATCTATTACGTAAATCGCCTACCGCGGGCATATTAAAAGCCTTGCGCAAAACAGCTGAACTTCCGCCGGAATCAAAAGGGGTAATCAGATGAATAGTATTGTGAGAATAATCTATTAATTTATTAGATACTTTTCTTAACGCTGTCCCACCACTAAAAAATAAAATTTTAGGGCCTATTTCTGGACTACGTTGAAATCTTGCTAATTTATGAAGATCTGGGATAACGACTCTTTTCAAAATTGTAAAAGATATTTTAGAAGACATTTTTTAAAGCCTTAAACCTCTTTTAGAAATGTCAAACAAACTTTCACAGCCCAAGAAAAATCTACAGCGCCGGTAATTTCTAAAATTAGAGTTTTAGATAACAGATTAACATAACAACCTGGAGACAAATCAATTTCTTCATCTTTAAACGGCAAGAAAAAAAGGCCTGGAGACTTAATAAAAGCCTGCAGTAAATCTATCCTATTCTTGATATCTACTCTTTTGATTTCAGTTTTTTCTTCACAGGAAGGTTGCCAATTTAGAATTATCAAAACATCCATATCACCTTTCAAGGCAATTTTATCTTCCCCAAAAACCTCATCAATAAAAACATCATATTTCTGTTCTAATTGCCACAATTCTCGAGAAGATAATTTTAAAAATTTTTCTCTTTCTGACTCTGACAAAAGAAAGTGCAAACTAGAATTATTAAGAATTGTTCCAGGATTAATCCTTGGCCATTTGGGAACACCAAACATTCGCAGCTTCCCCTTAACTTCTTTAAACATCAAACGATCATTAGTAACAAATTTTGCACCATTACTCATTAAATGAAGCAATAAAGTAGATTTACCCCTACCAGAAAATCCAGCGATAGCAAGACCTTTTCCATCATAAATAGCTGCTGCAGCATGTCCCAATAAATATCCATCAAGCAACTTATATTCTATATAACGATTATTGATAAAGTTGACGATTTGGTTTAGATTAGCCAAACATGGCCCTACAGCCAAGTTCTCTCCATTTCCAAAAATAAAAACTACATTAGTAAGTCTTTTTCTAACAATTCGACCATCTAATAGATCTACATATTCTTCTTTTATTTTGATTTTTCCAGGGTCTGGCTGCTTAATTTTAAAAGAAAAAGGAAAAACAGGTGGAGGAGCCTCATAAACACCAATAACTATATCAGGAGAAGGTAAATTCTCCTTCCGAAAA
>JAUZRP010000090.1 GCA_030950395.1 Desulfonauticus sp.
AAAAAGAACATTGATCTTATACCCCTTATCCCAAAAAGAACTTAGCTCTGTTTATACGAGATATGAACTAAAAGAAAAGCTTCAGGACTTTCTTGTTTTTGGAACTTATCCAGAAGTGGTAACAGCAAAGACAAGAAAGGAAAAGATAGAAATTTTAGAAGAATTGGTGAGTTCCTACCTTTTAAAAGATATTTTGGCCATTGATAAAATAAGATCATCCAGGACCTTATTTGACCTGCTAAAACTTCTTTCTTTTCAAGTGGGTAATTTAGTTTCTCTTAGTGAACTGGCTGGCCAATTAAAAGTGGATGTCAAAACAGTGGGTAGATATTTAGATCTTTTGGAAAAATCTTTTGTAATCAAAAAAATTCAGGGCTTTAGTCAAAATTTAAGAAAGGAAATAACCAGCAAGGCAAAATACTTTTTTGTGGATAATGGCATTAGAAACGGGGTTATAAGCCAATACAATCCCTTAGACTTACGTAATGACATAGGAAATCTCTGGGAAAATTTTATTGTCATGGAGAGGATAAAAAAACTTACCTTTGATAGAGAAATGCCTGTGTCCTTTTACTTCTGGCGAACCTATTGTGGACAGGAAATAGATCTGGTTGAACAGAGAGAACAGGGACTTTTTGCCTATGAATGTAAATATTCCCAACAAAAAATAAAACTGCCCAAAACATGGGCAAAAAACTACCCCCATAGCCACTTTACTGTAATCACCAAAGACAACTACCTAGATTTTTTGCTTTAGTATAAGGTATCAAAGTTCCCTTCCGACATAACTACCGAAACAAAAGACGATTTTGTCGAAATAAAAGGGATCTTTCTCTTCACCTGATTGCAAAAAATACATGTAACTTGTTGTTTATAAAGAAAATTTTATTTTTTACTCAATGTGGCATCGTGATTGCTCATATAGTTTTAAATCACAAAAATCTTTTTAAGGAGGTGTTAGTATGAAAAAGGTAAAAAATGTTTTGGGCTTAAGTTTGCTTACTCTGTGTTTTTTAATGGTATCTTCTGTATGGGCGTTTAATACCAATTGTCCAAATCAGGCTTACATCTTATCAGGTACTCCTGTTACCATTGAAGGTGTAGTGGAATCTGTTCCATATCCTGCAAATCAGGGACTGAAAATCGATACAGGAGAGGAAGTGGTAACTGTTTACGGCATAGGGCCTGTGTGGTACTGGGACAAAGAGGAAGTTGCTTATCCAACAGTTGGTGAGGATGTAGAGGTGGATGGATATGAAGTAAATTTTTCTGATGGCTCAACTCGCATAGTTGCCACTAAGATAACCATCGGAGGTCAAACAATTGAGTTAAGGGACGATGATGGAAGGCCTCTTTGGAGAGGTGGCCCAGCAAATCGCGGAAATAAAATGTACAGAAATCAATACCCTCAACAATAAGCTGTGTTGTTTTACGTAAAAAGCCCCTCCTGCCATATGAGGGGCTTTTTACTTTTAAAA
>JAUZRP010000091.1 GCA_030950395.1 Desulfonauticus sp.
GCCAGGAACCAAACCAGAGGTCTCTTGTTTTTTGGGCATTGGCAATAAACTTTTGCACAGGCCCAAATTCTAGGATGAGGAAAGAGGGGTGCACTCTCAAAATGTTCTTTAATCCATTGGAAATAAGATTTTGCAGATCCTTATTATTTTGGAGAGCCCCTTTATTTCTAATTTCTTCTCGAATTTTCCAAACATCTATTGGTACTTCCAATATCAATTTTCTTTGACTTTCGTCGTATAGCAGTCCAAACCCTTTGGAACTCAGTTCTTTTATTGCTTGAGAGGCATTTGGGCTAATTCTAAAATTAATGTCTAATTCTATTTTATATGCTAAAACAGTTGCTAGAGAAGACTGCATTACCTCTAAACTTCTTACTGTATTGTCTGGTACTCTTGTATCAGAAGGTAGGAAAAGGTCTGGACAAAGTCTCCAAAGTTTTAAAAAAATTATTTTTGGATGAGATAAGGAATCAAGTTTCGTAAAGAAAAATTTTCTGAGCAATCTGCGTAAGGCATCTTTATTTCTTCCTAAATTATCACAAATAAGCCAATCTATAGGATTTAAAGAGTGTTTTAAAATTACATTCGATGGCTCAATGTCTAAATCTTCAAAACCAAACAAATTGTTTTTAAGTTGAGATGAAGCAACAGCGTGAAACTCCCGTTTAAACAAATTTTTTAATTCGCCTTTTGATTGTAGCTTTCTAACATTAACTGATATAAAAGTTAGACCTTCATTTTCTTTAAAATTGTCAGGATTTCGAAAGTAATTAATCCAATTACTGATAGATGTAGCGTTGTTAAAGGAAGATTCTAAATTGCTTGCTCCAGCCAGCAACCCCTTATCTGAAAGTTTCCTGAAATCCATTCTTACAAAATAAAAAGGAAATTTGTTTAATTTAACACTCCAGAACCACATTCTAAGGGCATCTAATTCTCTATAGTTATGCCATAAGGCTTTATCCGGCGGGTCGTGTAAAAACGCGGCTATTTTTTTAAGCCAGAGGTCGTTGTCAGGCATGCCAAACCTCCATTGTCTTTCCAACTAATTTCAAAAAATTTTCGATTATCTTATCGCATCTATCTTGTGTTTTAAGTATAGAGAAGAGGATAGTATATTTGTTATTTTTTTCTACGATTCTCATGATAATAGGAGAGGCATATCTAGGTTTCCTATCTCCCAAGCAATCTCCATTAACTTTCAGATAAGATGAGTGCTTATTAAATATTTCATATATTGGAGAATTTTTATCCCAGGGACGCGATAAAGTCTTTTCCCACTGATAAACCTTTCGTAAATATGGCCAAACAGCTTTTTGGTTAGCAGGATAAGCTCTTAGAGAGCTAGAAAATTGTTCTTTGACAAAGTCAAGTTGTTTTTTGAGTGGACGTGACAAAAATTTTTTAATTTGCTCTTCAAAGTCACCTTCTACATTCAGTATTTTTGTTGTCCCTGCACCTCTACGGGAGCGTCTGCCCCATCCACCAAGAGTTACACTCATCCAAAAAGAGGAAATAGCAAGCTCAAAGAATGAGTTATCTTTTGCTATCAGCTCAATTTCAAATTCTTCTTCAGGTTTTATTGCTAATGCAGTAAAGTTTTTGTGAGGTAAAAGTTTAAATTTACCAAAATTATCAGATAAAAATTGAGTTTTCACCCTCACCACAACCCTACTCTTCCTCTCCGTATTGCCGAAAATTTCGGATTCCAGTTTGTAAACTTCTTGTGGATCACTTGTAACCGCTCCTGCCATGGCGCGGAACCAGAA
>JAUZRP010000092.1 GCA_030950395.1 Desulfonauticus sp.
CCAGTTCATACTTCCACTTTTATCAATTACAAATAATACGTTTGGTTTTATTAAGGAGCTTAAAAAAGGTGGTCTGGCGCAATAGTCAGACATATTGGCAAAAGCCAAACTATTGGCTAAAAAAAGAAGTAAAAAAGTTAATATTAGAGGTTTTTTTAACATATTTACCCCCTTTATGGTTTTAAGTTAGGGTTTTGGGATACAAATATTGGGGTGTTTACGAGCAAAGTCGTCAAATAAAGAAAAGTTTATTGTGTCTCCTGGTTTTAGGTTTTGTAGTTGGTTACAGTTTTTTAGCCTAAACCATTTTGCGCCTTTATACCAATTATTATCTATGATTTTTAGTTTAACCCAGCATTTGCCTTTATCCTGCTCCAGAATTTTGCCTTTTAACCAGATTTGATCAGGGAAGTTACACTCTTTAGACATTAAGTGTTTAGTCCTTGTTAACTGATTTTGGGAAAACGCGATGATTGGCAAAGTAAAAAGGCTTACAAACACACATCCTGTAATAATTTTTAAGAGTTTCACCTTTCCCTCCTATAAAAAAGGTTTGATGTTCAATTGAGAAGTCAAGGACAAAAAATATATGCTTCTTAACCTAAGAGTTTTAAAAAATAATCTTTTTGTTTAATCCGTAAAAGGTTTTCAATATATTTTTTATTTTTACTTTTTATATATCTCAAAAAATAAAGTTGGGCAAGAGAAAATATATTGTTTTTTTCATTTTTTTAAGAGAACTTTGATTACAGGGAGTTACAAAAAAGGACATATTTGTTTTACTTGAGCAGTATAGACATTTTTTTTATCGGATTGGTAGATGATTAGAGGGGGTAAGATAGTTAATCCTGGATTGCCATTTTTTAGGCTTTTTACAAGAAAAATTTTTGATTTTTGATTGTATCTAGGATGGATGAAAAGAATTTCTTTGGGTTCAAAGTTGTGTTTTTTTAAAATTGTCAACAAATAGGTCAAATTTTCTGATAAATAGGAAATAATTAGTTCACCTTTGTTTTTTAATCCAAATTTTGCCCCTTGAATAAAAAGATCCAGACTGGTTTCTTGTTCGAATTTGGCCCTTGTTTTGAGTAAGATGGGAGAAATCTTACCCGTTTTAGGGCGTCTGTAAGGCGGATTCAAAACTATCTGGTGAAATATTTCTCCTTTTTGAAAAAGTTTTTTTATTCTGGCTACATCTCCTACGATTACTTTGTAACTATCGTTTAAATTCAACTTTAGGGCGTTTTGTCTGGCTAGTTGGGCCATAACAATTTGTTTTTCCAGCCCAATAATTTGAAGGTTTAGTTTTGGATTTTTGAGCAACATCCCAAGTCCCACCACTCCACATCCACAGCCCAGATCTAGGATAGACCATTTTTTTTTGGGCCTGGCAAAACAGCTTAAAAGCAAAGAATCAATGGCAAATCGAAACCCTGTATCTGAAGTAGGTTGGCTT
Organism: Desulfonauticus sp.; assembly: GCA_030950395.1. Lineage (GTDB taxonomy): Bacteria > Desulfobacterota > Desulfovibrionia > Desulfovibrionales > Desulfonatronovibrionaceae > Desulfonauticus. The sequence goes on from JAUZRP010000092.1 coordinate 1,457, forward strand.
AGGATTTTAGGAAATTGTTTTAGATCCATGAATAAAACAATAATCCGCTGGGAACCTTAGGATAGAAGTAAGTTGATTTTCTGGGCATGAGGGTATTATCCATACATATTTTTTGGAACAGGTCTGAAGATACGGATTTTACCAAAAAAGCAGCCTGGATGGCCTTGTTGTTTAGTTTGGCTTTTATTTCTTTTTCAAAAGGGGTGTATTTAATGTATTTTCCTGTCTTTAATTTGTCTTCGCTTAGGTTTAAATAATTTTGCAACATAAATTTATCCAATAGATATGTACTTAAGTGCATTAGATCGCAGTCTCTCTCCCCGGTGAAGAGAAATCCATAGGCCTTGTTGGGCAAGAGTAAAATAAAATCAAACTCGTTTTCTTGGGGGAGTAATTCTGGCTGAAGAGAAGTAATTTTAAAGCAAGTTTGGGCCTTTTCTAAAACTTGCTTAAAATCAAATCGTTCTTCCCAAGTAAGCATACGATGATAAGGAAGGATTTGGGAGCCTGGAGAAGACATGTTGCTCAGGTAAGTAAATACATAATCCCAGGGGCCTGGTTGATTTTGTAAGTTTTTATAAGTGAGCGCTGTGTCATATCTATGATGCCCGTCGGCTATAAAAAATTTTTTATCCTGAAAAAAAAGAGTTATTTCCTGATGATAGGTTTTGGGAATTGTCCAGAGATAGTGCTTTAGATCTGGTTGCTCTTCATAAAATAAAAATGGAGGTTGGTTTTGAATGTGTTCGCCTAGGCTGGTTAAAAAACAAGTATTATCCTGATAGATCACAAAAATAGGACTTAGCTGCGAAGAAGTAGCTTGCATGAGATTTAATCTATCTTGTTTGGCTTTGGGATAGGTCTTTTCGTGAGGAAAAATATATGTGCCTAAAGGAGCAAGTTTTAGCCCGCCAAAAAGCCCCCATCTGGTGTATTGTTGTTGATTTAAGGTGTAGTCTGTTTTCATCAAAAAATAAGCAGGTTGAGCCAGTTTGGTGATAATATGGTCTTTAAACCATTGTTGGATTAGACGGTTGGCCGTGTCATAACTTTCTGGCACGTCTAGATGCACAAAATTGTAAGGGTGTTTTTGGGCCAGTTGTTGTCTATAATTTTGGTCATAGACGTCGTAAGGAGGAGTAATTATGTCCTGAGGTTGTAATTTTTGCCAGTTAAAAGTTGAAAATTGTAAGGGAATAAATTTGTTCATATTTACCTCAAATATTTTTGTTTAAAGGTAGAAAAAATTAGGTTTGCAGAGTTGATGCAAAATAATTTTCCTATACCTAAATAAAAAAGAGCAATCAAGGGAATTGATATAAGGGAGTAGGTGTGAAATTTTTGTAACCAGAAAGTGAAAAATAGGATTATAACACTTAACATTATGGCAAAAATAAGTTCTTTTTTATTTAAACTAAAGGGGATTTTGGAGCTTAATTTGAAACTTAAAAATAGGATATTGCACCAGGAAGAAAAAGAAACTGCCAGAGCTAGACCTGCGTGTTTAAAAAAACGCATTAGAATAAGGCCTAGAATAATATTTAAGATGAGACTTAGGCTAGCTGCAAATACAGGGGTTTTGCTGTCTTCAAATGCGTAAAAAGTAGAAACCAGGGTTTTGGTCAGAGAAAAGGCTGGTAATCCTAGTGCATAGGCCATCAGAGCCAGGGAGGTGGCTTTTACGTCAAGGGCAGTAAAAGTGCCGTGTTGAAATAAAAGCGAGATAATAGGCCTGGCCAGTCCTATTAGGCCTGCACTGGCAGGCAAGATAATAAAAAGATTTAAATTAAGGGCAGAAGAAAGAGATAAACTTAGTTCTTTCCATTTTTTTTGGGCAATAAGCGAACTAAAAGCTGGCAAGGCTACTGTGCCAATGGCAATGCCAAAGATGCCCAGAGGAAATTGCACTAGTCTATCTGCGTAATAAAGATAAGAAATAGATCCGTGAGGTAAAAAAGAGGCCAGTAACGTGATAAATAAAATGTTAATTTGATAAATGGCTGCTCCAAATACGGTTGGTAAGATTAAAGTAAATATTTTTTTTATTTCAGGGGAAAAGAGTTTTACCTGTCCTCTAAAGTTAAAACCTGTTTTTTTTAGAGCCGGTATTTGAGATATGACCTGAACAATTCCTGCTATCAATACCCCCCAGGCCAGAGAATAACTTATGGACAGGTGCAAAAAATAGCCTGTAAAAGCAGCAGCAATAAGGACCAGATTTAAAAAACAGGGAGCTAAAGCTGGCGTTAAAAAATGATGAAAACTGTTTAAAATCCCCATGTACAAAGCTACACTGGAGATAAATAAAATATAGGGCAGGCAAATGCGAGTTAGGGATGTGGTAAGTTGGAAAATACGAGGATTATTTTTAAAGCCAGGAGCAATCAGGGCGATTAAAGGTTTGGTCCAGATAAGACCAAACAAAATAATAATTCCCAAAATCAATATTAACCAGATTTGAACAGACCTTGCCAGAACAAAGGCCTCTTCTTTGTTTTTTTTTGTTTTGGTTTGGGTAAAAACAGGAATAAAGGCCAGGCTAAGAGAACCTTCTGCAAATAATCTCCTTAATAAATTAGGAATTCTAAAAGCCACAAAAAAGGCATCTGCCTCTGCTCTTGCTCCAAGAGTTACGGCCAGACACAAATCACGTCCAAAACCTAAAATACGGCTTAACAGCGTGGCCAGAGAGACTATAAAAGTATTTTTGGTAAGATGGTGATGTTGTTTGCTCAAGTTAACCTTTCCTCACACCTTGCAGTTTAGCTTTGCCCCTAGAAATATGTGTTTGTTTTAGCAATAAAACGTTGTTAAATATTTGAGTAAGCGAATAAAAAAGTCTTTGCGTTTAAAGTTATATCTAAATTCTAATTCTTTACAATAAAGCAAAAAGTTTAAACTATTGGTAGTTCTAAAAGAGCTTAAGCGTTGTTTGGCAAAAGGCCAAAAATTTTTGTTTTTGTCCAAAGGGATATATTGGGCCTTGTGGTTTAATTTGTAAGTTTTGGTTATGTTTTGGTCATAGAGCATAAGGCTCAAATATTGTTTTACTGGAGCAGTATAAATAACTTGACCTATTTTTTTAGACGGCAGTAAAAAATTAAGTTTTAAGTGGATAAAATTGTTTATGTCCATATCGGGCAGGAAGTCAATAAATACCTGCCCCTTTTCTTCTATTAAGCCAAAGATAGGATGGGGAGTGATTTGAATTTTTTTTTGTTTTAAAAGTTCGTTGAGAGAAAAATGTTTTATTAAATAGGGGCCATCTAAAGAATTGGCTAAAATAGCTAGGCGCATTGCGGTAATGGCTTTTCGAAGGGTATTATAACTTAATTTCAATTGATAAGCCATTTCGTCTGGTTTTACTTCCATTTCAAACAGTTTTATAATGCGTAGCCAGGTAGTAGCTTCTACCCTTATAATGCCTAAATAACGGTGGGTAAAATTGGTAAACGTAAAATTACAGCGTAAACATTTTCTTTTGTCTGCAGAGAGTTTGGCTACTTTTCTGCTTTTACATTTGGGACAAAAGCGTTGATAATTGGGCCAGCAAAATCGATTGATGAATTTGGTAGCCTGTTTTGGATTGCAAGCCAGTTGTTCATATTCTTGCAAGAGCATGTTCTTGGAGATTAAGAGGTGAGAGTAAAAAATTATTCGATTTTTTCCCAGTAACCACAACCTTTAGTAGGACAGGCAAGATATTGACCTCTGGTTTTACTTTCTTTTTGCACTAAAATTTTGGACCCACATTTAGGACATTCTTTGGCTACAGGATAATTCCACACGGCAAATTTACATTTTGGATAATTAGAACAGGAGTAAAAGACTTTACCTTTTTTGCTACTTCTTTCTACTAATTCTCCATTACAATCTGGCTCGGGGCAGGGAACTTTGGTGGAATAACTGGCTGTGTGTTTGCATTGGGGATAGTTGGAGCAGGCAATAAATCTTGCTCCTGCTCGAGATCGTTTTTCTACAGTGGGGCTGCCACATTCAGGACATTTGCCCACTATTTTGGGTGCGTTTTTTTCTGTGATTATGGTAATTTCTCCGTTTTCAGTACGGGTGAAGTTGGCTGTGTTTTTACAGGCCGGGTAATTGGAGCAGGCTAAAAAAGGACCGTTGCGCCCAAATTTTATCACCATTTCCTGACCACATTGTTCACAGATAATGCCTGTTTTTTCACCTGCTTTTAAGGAGCGCATTTGTTGGGTAGCTTGCTCTAAGGTAGGATAAAATTCTTGGGCAAAGTCTAATAAAACTTTTTGCCAGTCTTTTTCTCCTAACGCTATTTTGTCCAGTTCTTCTTCCATGTTGGCAGTAAACTTTACATCCAGGAGTTTGGGAAAGTGCTCTATTAATAAATCACACACAGACATGCCCAGTTCTGTAGGTACTAGTTGTTTGTCTTCTAGCGTGGCGTAATTGCGCGAAATAAGGGTTGAAATAATAGTGGCATAAGTAGAAGGTCTTCCTATGCCCAGTTCTTCCATTTTTTTAACTAGAGTTGCCTCGGAATATCTGGATGGAGGTTGGGTAAATTTTTGCTCAATGTCTAAATTTTCTAAATGTAAAGTGGTGTTTTCTTGCAGCGTTGGCAAAATAGTTTCTTTGGTCTGGCCAGAAGAATAAATCTTTAGGAAGCCAGGAAAAGCAATTTGCTCTCCTTTAACCTGCCAGAGGGTATTTCCTGCCTCAATGTGAAAAATAGTGGCCAAAATAGTGGCAGAGGTCATTTGAGAGGCAATAAAGCGTTCCCAGATGAGTTTGTAGAGTTTAAATTGATCTGCTGGCAAGTAGGATTTGATTTGTTCGGGAGTAAGGGCAGGATCTACTGGGCGAATAGCCTCGTGCGCGTCCTGAGCACTAGACTTGGTTTTGTATTGTCTTGGCTTTGGAGGACAAAATTCTGGTCCTAGATGTTGTTTTATCCATTGTCTGGCAGCTTGTTGAGCTTCTTGGGCAATGCGCACAGAATCGGTGCGCATGTAGGTGATAAGGGCTGTTGTGCCCATTTCTCCCAGATCTACACCTTCGTAGAGGCGTTGAGCAATAGTCATGGTTTTTGAGGCTGAAAAGTTAAAGCGAATATTTGCCTCTTGTTGGAGAGTGGAAGTTATAAACGGAGGTCGGGGATTTCTTTTTTGTTCTTTTTGCTCTATTTTGCTTAAAATAAAGGTTTGTTTTTGAAGGTAATTTTTTAGTTCTTGGGCCTGGGTTTGGTTGGAGATTTTTGCTTTTTTGTTTTGAATTTTTACCAGATCAGCTTTGAATTTATGGGGTCCTTGACTTAAATGGGCTTTAAATACCCAGTATTCTTCGGGGGTAAATTGATATCGTTCCCGCTCTCTATCCACCAGAAGTCTTAGGGCTACAGATTGTACTCTACCTGCTGAAAGCCCGCGTTTTACTTTTTGCCAGAGTAGGGGAGATATTTTGTAACCTACCAGCCTGTCCAAAATCCTTCTTGCTTGCTGGGAATTAAAGAGTTTTTCGTCTAGCTTTCTGGGGTGTTTTAAGGCTTCTAAAACTGCTTTTTTGGTAATTTCGTTAAATTGGATGCGACAGTAATGGGGATTTTTGTCTTTGATAACTTCGGCGATGTGCCAGGCAATGGCCTCTCCTTCTCGGTCTGGATCAGGGGCAAGATAGATAGTCTCTACTTTGGCAGCTATTTTTTGCAATTTTTGGACAACTTTTTCCTTTCCAGGTATGATTTCATAGGTGGGAATAAATTCTTTGCCTTCTGTTACTCCCAGTGTTTTTTGGGGTAGGTCACGGATGTGACCTAAAGAAGCTTCCAGTTTATAGCCTTTGCCTAAAAATTTTTTTAAGGTTTTAACTTTGGCAGGAGATTCTACAATAATTAAATGAGTGCTCATGGTTTTTGGGGCCAGTAGAGGCGTGTGGCCTCTACTGGGATATAGGATTTAGTTCTTTTTTCTTTTTTCCCACAGTTTCATGGATTCCATTTTTTTGCGTCTTTCTCTGGCCAGACTTTTGCATACTAAAGATATGTTTTTCTTATAGCCCCATTTTTCTTTATATTCTTGAGGGGTGAGTCCGTGAGAAGCAAGGTGTTTTTTGGTTAGCACTTTAAAAGCCTTTCCACATTCAAGACAGATGATGCTTTTTTCTCTAATGGCTTTTTTGGGATCAGTTGCAGGGGCCTGCTCTTCTTCTACACTGGCCTGTTCACTGACTTTTTTAATGCCTTCAGCAATTTTTTGAACCATTGAAGTAATTTCTTCTTCTGTCATGGTTCTAACAGATGCTTGGGCTTTGACTATTTCCAAAGCTTGTTTAACGTATTCTTCCATTTTTTACCTCCTTATGTAAAATGAATAAATACTAACTAAAAAAGGACTATTAGTTAGTTATACATTTTTTGTCAATACTGACTAAAACAAATACATTATTTTTTTGCTTAATTACAAATTAACGTTAAGTGTTAAGCGTTAAAAGTTACGTGTGAGTGTTACATTATGTGTTTTAGAGGTTCTAGAAGTTGTAAATGTTGGAAAGGGTTTAGAAGTGTTAGAGACTTTAGAGGTTGGGGCTAGATAAAAAAAAAAGACCGCCCTCACAAGGACGGTCTTTTTAAGACGTCAGGGGAACTAAGGTCATAATTTAGAAGTTATACTTTACACCAACAGCCAACTTCCAAGCAGCCTGATCTTTGTAGTTGTTTCCTCTGGTACCTAAATCTTCGTCGTAGTTGATTTTAGCATAACCAAGCTCTACGATAGCAGCCAAGTTTTCGTACATTTTGTACTTGGTGTCAAAGTCAAATTCTGTAAAAGAATCTTTGGTGGTGAGAGTAGAATCGTCACCACCGTTATTTACATAATCTTTGTCACTGGTACCTTTACCATACATGAAAGTCAAGGTATGGCTTAAGTTTTCCATAAAAGAGATGTCTTTTAATTTTAACCCAAGAGCCCAAAGACCTAAGTAGTTATTATTGTTGGCGTCGTGAATGATGTTTCCACCGTGAGCAAGTGCAGATCCATCAAAACCAAAAGAGGTGGCAGTGATATCTGGAGAAATTATAGGCATTACTTCATGACCATCCTTTATATTACTGTCTTCACCAGAGCTGTAGAGGAAAAATAATTCAGGAGTCATCATGTCCATTTTGTAATCCACAGCTAAATCCATAAACCAACCAGACGCATCATAGGTATCATTATCAGCATTTAATTTACCATAGTTTAAGTCAAACATAACTACAATAGGATCAATAGCAGTAACTTTACCACTTACACCCAACCAGTAAGCATGAGAGTCTTTCTTAGGATCCGCAGATAAGCTAGAATCTTTACCAATCCAGGCATAAGCGCCAAAAGGAGTGATGGTGTAACCATCCATTTTTATAGGTAATACTAAAAAGGCCATGTCATCTTCATCATGATAGTTGTAAGGAGTTGTTGTAGTTGTAGTTGTTACTTCAAATGGTGAAATTGCATCAGTACCATTGTTATCTACCGTTGTAGTTGTAGTTGTTTTTTGTGTAGCGTCATTATTATAAAGCCTTGCCCAACCAGCAGTTACACTAAACATGTCGTTTACAGGGATGTTTAATACCAGAGCAGCCATATCATCGGATAAAATAGCAGATCCAAGATTGTTTGGCAAAGTTATACCCTGTAGTCCTGCTTTTACATCAATTTCTGTTTCTGGCAATTTGAAATCAAGATAAGCGTGTTTTACTTCAATGATGCCTTTTTCATCAGTTCCTAACTGAGCTTGGCCATCCGTACCCCAAGTTAGATCTCCAATTTCAAAGCCCAATACTGCCTTTACGTTCTCATTGGCAATAAAGTCAAAGTAAACCCTTGCTCTTTGATAAACATTAAAATCATCTTCAGATTCATTATCTTGTTTTGTCTTTTCTAAGTTGTAATTATCCGTCCAGTTAGCGTGAACCCTAAAGCTACCTCTGGCCTTCATTTCTACAGCAGAAGCCAGGGCAACGGTGCCTAAAATAAAGGCAGCTACCATAGCTAAAATAGAAAACTTTCTCATTTTACGCGTTCCTCCTTTTGAGAAAATTTGATTTAAATACTCTTAAACCCCTTTTGTTTGTCAAAGACCCCTGACGCCTCAGCAAAAGATAGACCATTTGCCTGAGGTCGCATATTAGGCAAGTTTAAAAAAATGTCAAGCAAATTTTGTCTTTTTTTTGACGTGAGTAAAAATTTTTTTACGGTTAAAATTTTTAAACTTTCCCCTACTATCATTACACCCTCTTTACCCTTTACAACCTATCCAACCTCTAAAACCTCTACAACTTCTAGATACTTTAAAACCTCTACAACCTCTCCGTCAGAAAATAATTGCTTGAAAGGTGTTTTTGTTTTAAATCATTTACTTATGAAAATAAAGGGAGAAGTAAAAAAGATTTTGTTTGAGGCCAAGGATAGTGGCTATACAGTGTTTGTCCTGGAGACAGCAGATCAAGATATTACAGTGTGTGGATATGCGGGTTCTATATATGCTGGAGAGGAGCTAGAGATTGCGGGCAATTGGCGGGTACATGTCAAGTATGGGCGGCAGTTTTGGTTAGAGCAGATTAAAAGACCCAAAGACATTAGTTTAAAAGGTATTAAAAATTTTTTATGCTCCAATTTGATAAAAGGCATTGGTCCCAAACTGGGGCAGGAGCTTGTGACCTGTTTTGGAAAGGAAATTTTGGACATTTTGGATAATGAACCAGAAAAATTACTCTCTGTTTCTGGCATAGGACCTAAAAAATTACAAACCATTGTGGATTCTTGGCAGGAGCAAAAACAGGCTAGGGAGCTGGCTCTTTTTTTACAGAGTTATGGTATTTCTACAGGGTATGCGCAAAAGATTTTAAAAAAATATGGTGATAGCGCCATTTCTAAAATAAAGCAAAACCCTTACACTCTGGCCAAAGACATAAAAGGCATTGGCTTTAAAAGAGCCGATGAGATGGCTTTAAAACTTGGCCTGAGCAAGGATTCTTTTTTCCGCCTAGAAGCAGGCACTATTTATACCCTGCACAAATTAAGTGAACAGGGCCATTTTTTTTACCCTCAAGAAGAGCTTTTGTTGCAGTTAGAGGACTTATTTTCTCTGGATAAAGAGGTTATTTTAGCAGCTTTGGATAAAATGGAGCAATTGAATAAAATTTTTCGCGTTAATTTAAAAGAACAGGGCATTTCTCAGGCCATATATTTGGGCTATTTTTATCGTCTGGAGCAAGAAATAGCCACAAGAGTTTTTCATCTGGCCACGTTTTCTTCTCCTGCTAAAGCAAATAATCTATTTACAGAAATAGAAAATTTGGAAAAAAAACAAAAAATTACCCTTTCTGAGGAGCAAAAACAGGCCGTAGTTCAGGCCATTGAGAGCAAATTTTTTATCCTTACAGGAGGACCTGGCACGGGCAAAACCACTATTACCAAGTTCATAGTGGATTATTTTAAAAATAAAAAATATACAGTAAAACTATGTGCTCCCACAGGACGAGCAGCCAAAAGATTGGAGCAGGCCACAGGACATAAAGCCAGCACTATTCATCGCTTGCTCAAAGCCAGCCCTGAAGGAGGATTTGAGTATGGAGAAGAAAAAAAGTTAAAAACAGACGTTTTAATAGTAGATGAGGCCTCTATGCTGGATGGGCCTATTTTTTTGGCTTTGCTTCGGGCCTTGCCTTTGACCGCCAGATTGATTCTGGTGGGAGATATCAATCAATTGCCTGCCATTGGCCCGGGGAATATTTTGTCTGACTTGTTACAAAGTCAAGTTATTGCTTCTAAGTGTTTGCAAACTATTTTTCGTCAGGCCAAAACCAGTCTGATCGTTTTAAACGCTCATCGCATAAATCAGGGTAAGTTGCCTTTGTCAAATCAAAAACCTGCTCCAGAAAGCGATTTTTTCTGGATTGAAGAAGATAATTTAGGCAAAATTCAAAAACTTGTGGTCAAATTATGTGTGGAAAGGATTCCAAAAGTCTATGGATTTCATCCCAGAGACGTGCAGATTCTCACCCCTATGCACAAAGGTGAACTGGGCACGATTGCTCTAAATAGCTTGCTTCAAGCCAGATTAAATGCATCTAATTTAAAAAGAGCAAAATCCTTAAAACGAGGACAAACCATTTTTGTGCCAGGAGATAAGGTGATTCAACTCTCTAATAATTATGACAAACAAGTGTTTAACGGAGATTTGGGCCTAGTAAAAGACATAGATGAGGAAAAAGGGGTTTTGCTGGTGGATTTTGATGGGATAGAGGTAGAGTACCTGCGAGAAGAACTGGATGAGTTAAATCTGGCTTATGCCATTAGTGTGCACAAATCTCAGGGTAGTGAATTTCCTGTGGTCATTATGCCCCTTGTGACTCAACATTTTATCTTATTACAGAGAAATTTAATTTATACCGGATTGACCAGAGCTAAAAAATTAATGATTTTAATTGGTTCTAAAAAGGCTTTATTTATAGGATTGAGTAAAATTGGCCAGGATAAGCGTTATACTCATCTAAAATATAGATTGCAGGAGTTGTTTAATGGATAAAATTCAAGGTTTAGGTATTGTTTTTGGATACTCCCTACAGTCGTTATTAAAAAATTATTTCATTCAAAATAAACGTTTTTTGAAAAAAAATTTTTTTATAAAATGTATTTTATTTTTTATTTTTGTATTTAATGCTGGTATGGCAATGGCTTTAAATATTCAAAATGTGAAGATAAATTATGATAAAGATAAGATAAATGTGCAATTTAATCTTGTTTTTAACAGTTTAAAGTTAAAACAGGCTCTTGATAATGGACAAAGAGTGAGATTAAACATTTGTGCAGCTATTTTACAAGATAGAATTTTTATTTGGGATAAACAAATTAGTGTTAAAGATATGGATGTTATTTTATCAAAGGATATGATTAAAAATGAATATAATTTACTTAGTTATGATGGTACGGTTAAAAGATTTTTAAAATTTAAAGATTTATTAAAAAGTATCTCTAAGATGCGTTTTAGTATTTATTGTCTAAATTTATTACAAAAGCATGTGCCTTATAGTTTTCGTTTAGTACTTCGACTTTATACTAGGGAAGTTCCTGTTTGGCTAAAAGATATATTATTTTTCCTGGATTTTAGCGTAAGTGGGCCAGTTGTTTATGAGCAGCAGTTGAATTTTTAGAATTTGTGAAAATTGATGTTTATCTTTAGCGTTAAGGGTTAATTGGTAAGTTAATGTGATTTTTTAGGTTTTGGTTATGTATAAAGATCGTGAGCAAGAGAGAAAAAAAAGACAACAAGAGTTGATTTTAGCTTGTTTTGGTATTTTGGCTATTTTTGGTTTGACTTGGATAGAGTTAAAATTTTTTGGAGTAAATTCTTATTTATTTTTAGCTTTATTCAACTTGAATTTAATTTTGCTTTTATTGGTGTTGTTTTTGGTCATTAGAAATGTTTTTAAATTGCTTATTGAAAGAAGGCGCAAGGTTTTGGGTTCTAAGTTGCGCACTAGATTGGTGCTTGTCTTTGTGTCTTTATCTGTTATTCCCACTATTTTAATGTTTTTTATTGCCATTCGTCTGGTGCAAACTTCTGTAGATTTTTGGTTTCGTTCTCAGGTGGAGACTTCTTTGGAGCAGTCTTTAGAAGTGGCGCAAACGTTTTATAATTCTTCTAAAAAACGTTTGGAAAAAATAGCCGGACTTTTGGTCTCTCAGATTAGAAAAAAAAGGTTTTTGTGGGGTGGCAAAGGCATGGACCGTTTTTTGGTCAGAAAGCAAAGAGAATACGGTTTAAGTTTGGTGGGCGTGTTAACCCCCAAAGGAAGGGAGCAAAATTGGCATGCTTCTAAAACCTGGCAAGCATACTGGCCTAAGATAAAAAAAGATTTATTTGGTAGAGAGCCTACTAAAGCACTTGGATATTTTACAGCTATATATCCTGTTGGAGATCTGGATCTTATGATCGGAGTGTGGCCTGTAGATAAAGGTAAAACTGGTTATTTGGTGATAGGTGAGGATTTAGAAGGGGGATTGTGGAAAAAATTAGACAATATTGCCAGAGGTTTAGAAGAGTATAAAAATTTGCAAAGTCTAAAACAACCTATAAAACTTGGTCTATATACTACTCTTGGGATTATGACTCTGGTGATAATTTTGGGATCTATTTGGTTTGGATTTAAGTTATCCAAAGAGATTTCAGAGCCTGTGCAAGCTCTTGCTGCAGGGACTCAGAGAATTGCCAAAGGGGATCTGGATGTTTTTTTGGAGGACAGTGCAGATGACGAGCTTGGGTGGTTGGTAAAATCTTTTAATTCTATGGCCAGAGACTTGAAAAAAAGTCAAGAAAACGTGCGTCAGATAAACTTAAGGCTGGCCAGACAAAATAAAGAATTGGCCAGTCAAAATGCCTATATTCAGGCTGTGTTAAATAATATTATGGCAGGAGTTATTTCTTTGGATGAACAGGGGAAAATAATTACGGTTAATAAAGCTGCAGAGACTATTTTGGGTGTGGATAAGAACAAATTATTAGGATATTATCCAGAGAGGTTTTTAACAGGAGATTATGCCTTATTGTTAAAAGAATTGACCAGACAGTTATCTACATATCCTAGTTCTCAGTGGCAAAGACAGATCGATGTGCACATAGGAGATAGAAATTTAAAATTATTGGTAAGTGCTGTGCGTCTAAAAGAAGTGGGCAAGTTGGGTGGGATTGTGCTTGTCTTTGAAGACATTACAGAGTTTGAAAAGATGCAACGTCTTGCAGCCTGGAGAGAGATTGCTAGAAGGATTGCCCATGAGATAAAAAATCCGCTTACCCCCATAAAACTTTCTGCTCAACGTTTGGAAAAAAGATTTGCTCCTCAGATTGAAGATAAAGTCTTTTTGGAATGCACGGGACTTATTATAAAACAGGTGGATCACCTGAAAAGATTGGTGCAAGACTTTTCCAATTTTGCCAAATTGCCGGAAATAAAATTGGTCAAATCTAATTTGGTATTTTTAATTGAAGAAGTAGTGAATGATTTTAAACATACTTATCCTGACGTAGAATGGGAGATGTGTTTAAATAAAAATATACCTGAGTTTAGTTTTGATAAATATGCGTTAAAGAGAGTTTTAATAAATATTTTTTTAAATGCAGTAGAGGCTATGTCTGAACAAAAACAAAAAAAGATAAGTGTTTTGGCCTGGTTTGATACTAATTTGAATAGAGTAGAGGTAGAAATAAAAGATAGTGGGCCTGGACTTTTGCCAGAAGAAAAAGGCAAGATTTTTGAACCGTACTTTTCTACCAAAAAAGGTGGCACAGGTCTTGGTTTGGCGATAGTAAAAACTATTATTACCGAACATCGAGGAGAAGTTAAGGTGCGGGAAAATAGTCCTAGAGGCTGTGTATTTGTGCTTAGATTTCCTGTGTAATTGGGGAGTGTAAATAATGAGCAGGATTTTAATTGTAGATGATGAACAAGATATTCGTTTTTCCTTAAAAGGTATTTTAGAGGATGAAGGATACGAGGTGTTGGAAGCAGCTTCAGGAGAAGAAGGGTTACAGTTATTTACCCAGGTTGATTTAGTGTTTTTAGATATATGGCTGCCTCAAAAAGATGGTTTGGAAGTATTGCAGGAAATGCGCAAGCAAAAACCAGAATTGCCAGTGGTTATGATTTCTGGACATGGCACCATTGAAACTGCTGTAAGGGCTATAAAACTTGGGGCCTATGATTTTATTGAAAAACCGCTTTCTCTGGAAAAGATTTTGTTGGTCACTGAAAAGGGGTTGGAATTAGCCAGGTTAAGAGAAGAAAATAAAGAGCTTCGTCTTCGTTTGGGGAGTAAAGTTAGTGAAATAACTGGTAATTCTAAAGTTATAAAGGAGTTGAGGAGGTTAATAGAGCAGGTGGCTCCTACAGATGCTTGGGTCTTGATTACAGGAGAAAACGGTACGGGTAAAGAAATTGTGGCCAGATCTATTCACAAAAAAAGCAAACGTGCTCACAAGCCTTTGGTGGCGGTCAATTGTGCGGCTATTCCTGAAGAGTTGATAGAATCAGAACTTTTTGGTCATGAAAAAGGAGCCTTTACAGGTGCTGTGGAGGCCAAAAAAGGTAAGTTTGAACTGGCCGATGGGGGGACTTTGTTTTTAGATGAAATTGGAGATATGAGTTTAAAAACTCAGGCTAAAATTTTACGTATCTTACAGGAACAAAAATTTGAACGCGTGGGTGGCAACAAGACTATTCAAGTGAATGCGCGAGTTATTGCGGCTACTAATAAAAATCTGGAAGAAGAAATTCAAAAGGGAAATTTTCGGCAGGATTTGTATTTTCGGTTAAAAGTTTTTCCCCTGGAAGTGCCACCTTTGCGACATAGAAAAGAAGATATCCCTCTGTTAATAAAAGAATTTGGAGAAATTTTTTGTCAGGAGCACAACTTTAAACCTGTGCAATTTTCAGAAGAAGCTATTTCTGTGCTAAAGCAGTATTCCTGGCCTGGAAATGTTAGAGAATTAAAAAATTTTGTTGAGAGAATGTATATTTTATACCAGGGTAAAGTGGTTTATCCTGAAGATTTACCACCTGATTACTATAATCATTACCAAAAAATAAAACAAGGATGTAGTCTGGAGGACGATTTTATTAATAAATTTTCAGAAAATTTTAAACAGGCCAGGAGTGAATTTGAAAGATATTTTCTAAAAACAAAGTTAAAACAGGTTGGTGGCAGTGTGTCTGAACTTGGTAAAAAAATAGGCCTTGAACGCACTTATTTGTATAGAAAATTGCGTGCTTATAATTTATTGAACTCTAAGAATTAAGGAATTTTAAATGGAACAAATTACAGAGAAGATTGCCTTAAGATTGGCCGAAAAATCTTTGCAACATAAATTAACTAAAAGTGATTTGAAGTTGTTGTTAAATGTTCAGGAAAGGGATGTTTTGTCTTTGCTGGTCGGGACCTATTTTATTTTTAAACACAATTTTTCTAAAATAAATTTATGCACCATTGTAAATGCCAAGTCTGGCAGGTGTTCAGAAGACTGTGCCTTTTGCGCTCAGTCCAGGTTTTATTCTACCAATGCGCCTATTTATTCTTTTCAACCAGTGCAAGATCTTGTTCAACTGGGAGAACGGGTGGCAAAAACTCCTATTCATAGGTATTCTTTGGTTACAGCAGGCAAATCTCTGCCCGGGAAAGAGTTAGGTCTGGTAGAGATAGTGGTAAAGGAATTAAAAGATAAAATAAATCTTTGCGCCTCGTTAGGAATTTTGTCGCTGGAACAATTAGAGACCTTAAAAAAAGCAGGATTAAAACGGTATCATCACAACCTTGAAACCAGTGCAGATTTTTTCCCAAACATTTGCACGACTCATACTTATCAACAGAGAATAGCTACTATAGAGCAGGCCAAACAAGCAGGTTTGGAGGTATGTAGTGGTGGAATTTTTGGACTGGGAGAAACAGATGAGCAGGTTGTGGATTTAGCTTTGCTTTTAAAGGACTTAGAAGTAGATGCGGTTCCTATAAATTTTTTGATTCCTATTTACGGCACTCCTTTAGCCCAAAATAATTATTTGACGCCCTTAAGATGTCTAAAAATTATGGCCTTGTTTAGATATATTTTACCGGACAAAGAAATTATTATTTGCGGCGGAAGAAAACAACATCTGGCGGGTTTAAATGCCTTGATATTTATGGCAGGAGCAAGTGGGATTATGACTGGAAACTATCTTACTCGTCAGGGCTATACTCTGGAAGAAGATTTGAAATTGTTGGCTGAATTGGGATTTGATTGGAAGTGAAGGTGAAGATGGGTAAACTTAAAGAAAGAAAAATTTGCCAGAGATTCTGATTTAATTTGAAATTATGTTTATATGTTGGCACGGTGCTTAGAATGTTGCAACAAAAAATCTTTACCTTTTGGTCAAGGTCGTTTATTTATTCATTTTATAATGTGATGTAGCTAGAACTAGCCAATTTTAATTGGCAATGTTTGGTTTTTGGGAAGGTTAAAATAAAAATTATTTTTAGGAGTTGAGTATGTTGGAAGAAAAAAAAGTCTCAGAAGCTATAATTTCTCGTTATTTTAAGGACTTGCAAAATAGTCTGGAATTGGACGTAGCCATAGTAGGGGCTGGTCCCTCTGGAATGACAGCTGGTTATTATCTGGCCAGGGAAGGTTTTAAAGTAGCTCTTTTTGAGCGTAAACTGTCTATTGGCGGTGGAATGTGGGGTGGTGGCATGACTTTTAATTATATTGTAGTGCAGGATGCAGGCAAAGAAGTTTTGGACGAGATAGGTATTCCTACCCAAAAATATATAGACGGCTATTATACGGCTGATGCAGTGATGGCCACTACAACTTTGGCTTCAAAAGCTTGTCTTGCTGGTTTGAAAGTATTTAATTGTATGAGTGTAGAAGATGTGATGATTCGTGAAGAGCAGGGTAAAAAAAAGGTCTGTGGACTGGTGGTAAATTATAGTCCAGTAGAAATGGCTGGTTTACATGTAGATCCTTTGGTTTTTGAAACAAAATTTGTGATTGAAGCCACTGGTCATGATACAGAAGTGCTAAAAACTATGGTGCGCAAAAATGACCTCAAACTTTTTACTCCTTCAGGAGAAATAGAAGGAGAAAAATCCATGTGGGCAGAGGTGGCCGAAGAAAATACCCTTAAAAATACGCAGGAGGCGTTTCCTGGTATTTACGTCTGTGGAATGGCAGCTAATGCTTGTTTTGGTTCTTACCGAATGGGGCCTATTTTTGGTGGGATGTTACTTTCTGGAGTAAAAGTAGCTAAAGAAATTGCAGAACGTTTGAAAAGTGAATAGTATTATTTCCCATAAAACTTTGCCTGTGGTAGCAATAGTAGGCCGTCCTAACGTGGGTAAATCTACACTTTTTAATAGGCTTAGCAGGCAAAATAAAGCCTTGACCTTTGATTTTCCTGGAGTAACTAGGGATAATATTTATGTCCAGGTGGCATATCCAGAAACAAAGTTTATTCTAGTGGATACGGGCGGCCTTATAGTGCAACAAGAGCAAGAATTGGAGCAAGAGGTAAGTGAACAAGTCAAACAGGCAGTAAATGAGGCAGATTTAATCCTTTTTGTAGTTGATGCCAAAGATGGTTTACTGCCTCAGGATAAAGAATTGGCCTTGTTTTTAAGACAAGCGGGCAAGCCTGTGTTATTAGTGGTGAATAAGGTGGATGGTTATGAACAAGAAGACGTGTTGAGCGCTGATTTTCATCAATTGGGTTTTCCGTTGGTGGCTGTTTCTGCTGCTCATGGCTATAACCTGCGTGTTTTAAAAGAAAATCTGGTCAAAAATTTGCCTTTTTTGACTCAAACAGACCAACAAAAAGAAACAGCATTAAAATTAAGTGTATTAGGTCGTCCAAATGTGGGTAAATCTTCTCTGGTCAATCTTATGTTTGGGGATAAAAAGCAGATTGTTAGCTCTATTCCCGGGACCACTAGAGATTGTGTGGATTTAGTTGTTGAATTTCAGGGGAAAAAATATGTTCTAATTGATACTCCTGGTGTACGCAGGAAAAGTAATATAGATACTAAACTAGAACAATTTAGCGTACATAGAGCCTTAAAGACTGTTAGGCGCTCGGATGTTGTGTTTTTGGTGATAGATGCTGTTGAAGGTGTATGTCATCAGGATAAAAAATTGATATCTTTTTTACAAAAAGAATATGTTCCTTTTATAGTAGTGGTGAATAAAATAGATTTGCTTTCTAAAGAAGAATTAAAAATGTTAAGAGATAACGTTTTTTACGAATTAAGGTTTTGTAATTATGTGCCAGTAGTTTTTACTTCTACTCTTACCCAAAAAGGTATTGATAAACTGATTCCTCTGGCTGAAACTCTCTGGGATAGATTAAATATACGTGTGCCTACTTCTGAATTAAATAAATTGCTAAGAGAAGTGCAACACCAGCGACAACACCCTATGGTCAAGGGTAAAAGAATAAAATTTTATTACGTGACGCAAACAGATATGTGTCCTCCAGAATTTGTGTTTTTTGTTAACGTGCCTATGTCTATTAAGCCAGCTTATAAAAAGTTTTTAGAGAATAAAATTAGAGAGCTTTTTGACTTAACTATGGTGCCTATCAAAATCTATTTTAGAGCAAGAAGTTAAATACCATTAAGTGCTAAGCGTTCAGAGTTAAGGATTTGTTTTAGGGTTGATGGGAGATAAAAATAATGAAGAAGATAATTTATAGAGAAGGTCTTTTTATAGATAGAGATGATGAAGAGAAGTTTATTTTAGAGAGGTTAGAAAAGAGGCCAGAAAATATTTTATTTATTTATGGACCGAAGTCTAGTGGTAAGACTAATTTTATTGAGTACATAGTAGAAGAAAAGTTGAGTAAAAAGAGAGATAGATTTTACGTAAATTACATAAATTTTCGTGGTTATGCTTTAGTGAATTATTCTTCTTTTTTAAACGTGTATTTTTTCCCTATTAGAGAAGAAAATAAGCCTTTTTTAGCCAAGATGTCAGATAAATTTAAATTGGTATTTGATAGTTTGAGG
>JAUZRP010000093.1 GCA_030950395.1 Desulfonauticus sp.
TAAAGCATTTGATGTTGATCCCATCATACACTTACCTATAATTCTACTACCTAGTCTAAGGCATGTCTTTGTAACTCTCCAGTTGTTTAATATATTATCTGGTCTTTCCCACTTACCACTTTCATCATGCACTAGTAGTTGTAGTTTTTCACCATCATAACTATTATCACCTGTATTTTTCCAGTCTATAGTTGTGTCTAATCCTTGTATGTCTTCAAGCTTTTCGTTTGTTGTGATTTTCTTTCTAGTAAACTTAGACGCAGGTACTCGATAAGCGAGTTCTGATTTAGGCCGATCCATACCATCTTGAATAGGACTAAAGAAAAACGGGTAGTTAATTGATATAGGTACAACTTTGTCGGTAAACATTTTCTTAGCATCAGCTCCTGTTTTAGATAATATACCAAATCTTGAATCTGTTGAAATCGTTGCTTGATTGACAGTCTCAGCAGAGGACATAAAAGAAAATCCAGATCTTCTGTTTTTAAGATAGCACATACCGTAGCATCTCTTATCCGCTTTACACGCTTCCCAGAATATAAAAAATAATCTATTCGCTTCCCTAAAATCTGGCGCACCTACATCAATTTTACTCCACTGGAGATACATGTAGTGAGTACCAGTAATATAGGTATTCGCCCCATTATTGTTAAACCAAAAACCATCATCTCTTCGTTTAAATTCCTCGTCAATATAGTCATGCCATTGTGCTTTGTTTTCTTCTGGGTAAGCTTTCCAATCAAATATACTTTTAAGTCTTGATAACTCTTTAGGATATTCAAACTGTTTCCATTTTTTTTCTTTGTTGCTATACACATTGTCAACCTTTGGTAAAGCAATTTTAAAGTTTTGTATTTCATATATCTCACCTATTTGACCAGTTCTAGATATAATAACAATGTTATGTTCTTTATTGTAACCATACTCCCATTTTTTACTTTTATTAAGTCTACTTATGGTAGTTTTTTTTATAGGTTCAACTATACTATATAGATTTTGCTCGTACATTACTTAGATCTACCCTCTGCAAAACCTTTGAACGCTTGTTTTTCTACCTCTTTAGGTTTGTTGTTTAATAAATCTTCTTCTTCTTGTATTCTATTAAGTATTTCAAATGCGTCGAATATAGCTAGTTTTTTAGAAGCTGCAGCGTTTTTTAACTTATCAGCTGTTAAGTCATCTTCAGAATCAGTTACAATAGCTTCTTTAGCTACTTTTATTAACTCCTCTACTGCTTTATGCCCAGCTTGGATTATATTCTTTTTCGTTTCCTTTATATCCATATTTAATTGTAATTCTATTTGATTTAATTCTATAAAGTCTTTGGCCGTCAACTACAA
>JAUZRP010000094.1 GCA_030950395.1 Desulfonauticus sp.
GAGTAATAGAAAATATAAATTAAAAGAAAGATTAAAATACACTGAAACCTGTATTGAAAATTTTTTAGATATAGAAAAACATAGAGCCATTTCCAAGAAAGCTAGAAAGGCGATCAATAAAGATAAACCTTTTTTAGGATTTATTTTTAGGATTATATATCTACCCACTAGAATTGGGGGGTTCATTTACGATACATTGTGGTTTAATCGATATCGTAAATGGTGCAAAGAAGTAGAAATTATAAAACAGGAGTTAGAAAGTTATGAATGAAACCTTACAAAAACAATTTGTCGAAGACGCACCACAACAGGTGGACGAACTAGAAAATGTTAGAAGTCTTTCTAACTATGTGATTAATCTTCAAAAATTAGAAGGAGAAATACTAAAAGAAGAAACTCTTTTAAAACAAAAGAAAGAAAGAGCCGATAAAATTTCTTCAGAAGTTATTCCTGAAATTATGGAATCAATGAAATTAAAAACTCTTAAACTTCAAGATGGTTCTGCCATCGAAGTTAAAGATGTTTATAGCGCAACCATTCCTGTAATAAATAGGGAAGGCGCTTACCAATGGCTTCGAGATAATGACCTGGGTGATCTTATTAAAAATGAGATTACTGTTTCCTTTGGTCGTGGCGAAGATAACAAGGCAAGTGAATACACTAGCCTTGCAGAGAGTAAAGGATATCAACCTTCACAAAAACTGAAAGTTGAGCCTATGACTCTTAAAGCACTGTACAGAGAGCGAGTTGAAGCAAAACAAGACTTGCCTTCTGAACATTTTAATCTGTTTAAGGGAAACAAAACAAAAATAACAAGGAGCAAATAACATGCCGCAAGAAACAAGAGACGTTACTATAAAAAAAGAAGGTAACTTACCAGCAACACTCAATTTCATTGAGGATGCTGGAGCAGGACTTGAGAATATAGATAAAGACGATTTAGCTTTACCATTTCTTAAGTTATTACAAACAGGTTCGGATGAAACTAAAAAAAAACATGCGAACTATGTTGAAGGAGCAGAATCAGGAATGTTCTACAATACAGTCACTAAAAAACTGTATAGTGGAGAAAAAGGTATTGAAATAATACCTTGTTTCTACAAACTAACATATCCTGAATGGGCGCCTTTCGAGAGAAAAGAAGGCAGACCTGTCAGCCCTGATAGAGGTCCTGAAATTTTAGCTAAAACTAAAAAGGATTCTACAGGAAAAGATGTTTTAGAGAATGGTAATCAAATTCTCAAAACTGCAAATCACTTTGTAATCATCAATGGAGATAAACCAGAGAAAGCCTTAATGGCTATGAAATCTACTCAGTTAAAAGTGAGTAGAAACTGGAACTCTTTGATGCAAGATCAAATTGAAACTGATCCTAAAACAAATAAAAACGTTCCTGCACCAATGTTTTCTAGAGTTTATAAATTAAATTCTGTTGAAAACTCTGGTAGTTTTACTTGGCACGGATACAGAGTATCCCTGTTAAGAAAAGTGGATAATGCTTCCATCTATCAGATGGCTAAAGATTTCCATAACTCTTTAAAAACAAGTAGCGCCAAAGCAGAAACAAAAGAAGAATCTAATTACTAGTTTTTTCTTAAGAAGAATAGGGCGGGGAAAGCGAGAGTGGAACCCGCCTGAACCTAGGGATCGTTATGGAAAAAGAATTTATAGAATTATTTAAA
>JAUZRP010000095.1 GCA_030950395.1 Desulfonauticus sp.
GAAGATATAAAAACTTGGCTAATTAAAAAGGATTTAGAATTTACACAACAAGACGTAGATCTTATTTATGACTATTTAGGCGGCAGTGTGGCCCACATAAAAAAACTCATTGATTATAAATTCAGATATAATTCTTTAAAAGAGCAACTTGACGATATGGTAGAAATTGCAAAAAATGAAATTATTTTTGAAAAAAATAATAATTTAAGCAATAAAGAATATGAACTATTTTTACAAATAGCTAAAATAATAGTTAAAAAGGGAAAGTTTATTTTTGATGAAAACGATGAAAAGAGAAGAAAAGAATTAAATAGGGTTATAAATAGGTTTTGCAACGTTGAAATTTTATTTTTTGACCCAATCAAAAATATAGTTACCGCCAATAGCAGAATATACGTGAAGGCTTTTGAGAAGATTTTGTAATTTGTAATTGATAATTAGTAATTCGTTATTTGTAATTTGTAGCCCATCGCCTTTAACCCGACATGCTCACAATTCTAAAAAATGCTGAGGCAATATAATTCATTAAGGAGAAGGGGTTTTAGGAAATTTGAGAATCGTCTTTTGATATTTTTTACCGTGGGTCCAGACCAAAATAGGCTTGCTCAAGTCCGAAGCCAGGGCAGACATGAGATAATAAAGACCATCTTCAGGTAAGGTAATTTTACGTTTAATTATAAACCAATCTATAGTGCCAGGATTTTCAATACGTCCTGCATGACTCATAGCCCAAAGCAACTTTCCCTTGGGATCATAAATACTGACCTTAATACTTAAAACACTAGGGGCAACAGATCCTCCATCCAGACAATAAGTAATTTCTCCTACAATAGCCAGCGAATTTTTGGCTCGAGCAATGTTAAGGGCATCCTGCACAGAATAAAGATGAGTATTTATAAAACTTAAATTCGAGAATATATTTTTGCTTTTCCAGACTTCGTAAAACACTCGCCCAAGAGCAGTTTCTAGAGAAAAATTACGTGGGGTTTGACTCCAATAAAACGGGAATACAACGGCTTTTTTAAAAATTGCAGATTGTTCTTTGGGCCAACTCCACAATGGAGCGCAAGATTTTTGAATAGTAGGTGGTCCAAAAACATAAGGGAAAGACAAGTGCCCATTTACCTCAGGAACCAAATGTGGCTCTTTAGGTTTGGCACAGCTAACTAAACTGAAAATTAAAAAAAATAAAAGGCAATAATTTTTCATCAATGTTTATATAAGCAAAAATTAGTCCATTATCTCATTCACTGTCTTACAATTCATCCTCAGACAAAAAACGACTTAAACATGGACAAATTTCGCTTACCAAAAAAAACGCCTTCCCCCTATTTAACTCACCTGGCATAATAGCTCTAATCTATCCCTTGCCTCCTAACTACGGAACATAAATTTTTAATTTTTTGCCAGGACGTAAAATTGTCTTTTTGGACAAATTATTCCACTTTAAGATATGATGAACTTTCACTCCAAATCTTTTGGCAATAAGCCAAAGATTATCTCCTCGTCTCACCTTATACCACACCAGCTGTCCCTGAAAAAATTTACGGGCATCCTGTCTAGCCAGGCGGGTCATGGCCAATCCCAAATCTGGGATGTATAGCTTTTGTCCCAAATACAGTCTAGACGTTCTTAGACCGTTAGCTTTTTTTATGGTTTTGATGCTAACTCCAAATTTTTTGGCAATGGTCCACAAACTGTCCCCTTTTTGAACAATGTAATTGGCCCGTCTTCTGGCCTCTTTACGTATAGAGGCATACCACTGCAAGGCCTTTTCTCCACCGCTTTTAGGTATAATAATAATTTTACCTGGTCTTAAAATGTTGGAACGATGATTATTAACTTTTTTTAACACAGTTATAGGTACTCCGTAGCGACGAGCAACTCGCCACCAAGAGTCTCCTTTTTTCACTCTATACCTAATAATTCCTGCATAAACCTTTTTGTATTTGCGCAAAAAAGTTTGGGCTAATTGCAATTTGTCAGGAGGCAAATAAACCTGAATAGATGTATCTGGAGGGCTTACCATACGTCGAATAAAAGGATTTAATTTTCTAAAGTCTCTCCAGGTTAGGCCAAGATATTTAGTTAGAGCAAGTAAATCTGTGCGAGGATAGAGTTTGATCTTGGCTAAATGTACCTCTTGTTCCCAGGATATTTCAGGAAAACCAAGTTTTTTTAGATTACGAACAATTTTTAGGATGGCTAAAAATTTCGGAACATAATTTCTGGTTTCCCTCTTAAGATAGCGATAATTTTTAGAGATGGCAAAAAAATCATTTTTTTTGCTCCTCTTCATAGCACGCATTACTTTGCCTGGCCCAGCATTATAAGCGGCTAAGGCCAAATACCAATCTCCAAACGTAGCATACAGTTCTTTTAACATCCTGGCCGCAGCATATGTGGACTTATAAGGATCTCTTCTTTCATCTATCCACCAATCCACACGTAAGCCATATTTTCTGGCTGTACCAGGCATAAATTGCCACATGCCAGCAGCCCCTGCTCTGGAATAGGCCCAAGGGTTATAGCCACTCTCTGCAAAAGGTAAAAATATTAGATCTTCTGGCAAACCCTCTTCCTGAAAAACCTTACGCACAAAGGGCAAATAACGTTGAGCGCGCTCTAACCATTTACAAAATGTTTTGCGATGAATAGAAGCATAAAACTTAAAATATAACTCCAATTCTTTGGTTTCGTATAAATCCAATTGAAAATGTAAATTATCCGGCTTTTTTAACACCTCTTCTTCTGCTGGAGACAAAGGGGCTTTAAACGTTGCATTTGCACTTCCCAAATTAGACAAGTTTACATTATCCTCTGGAGCTGGCTCTACTAAATCTTCTTCGGGAATAATTTGAGATTCTTGAAATTTTCGTTCTTCTGCTGTGTCTGCCAGAATCTGCTCTTTTGTTTGTACACTTTGCCCCTTTACACTTGTCTCAGAAACAACGGACTCAATCTTTGGTGTAGGTTTGTCTGCTAATTGAACTGTTTTTTTAGTACAGGAAGGAAAAATAAAAAAACAACAAGTCAAAATAAAAACCCAATAACTCATCTGCACTCCTCTTTAAGTTTTATCTAAATTTAACAGTAGGTTAAAAATAATCCAACTGCAAAAATTAATTTAAGTAGTCAGATAGAAATTCAAGAAAAATTTTTTCAATAAACCAAGCTGGTTATAATTTGAAAATTTAATCAAAAACGCAAATTTTTATGTTTTGTAATTATGTCTTAAAAACGCAAAATTTGCTTTCTACAGTCCTTTCATTTTCCATAGTCAAGGCAAATTAACTTAAATAAAAACTCTTGGCAAGTATATATTTTTGGATTAACAAACTAGGTCTAATGCAGCCAAATTAAGGGCAAAAAATAGAGACAGTTGGCAGCGAATAATTTATAGCAGATGAATTAAGGCTAGTAAGGCTACCTAAATAGAGGATAAGATGTATTTTTCTAGTTCTTTTAAACGGATAAAAAAACATTTATGAAAACTCTTATGCTAAATTTTAAACCTGTTATCAGCCAAATCCACTCACTTAACTTACAAATTTACAAACTGGTATAGCTTGTTTTTGATTTAAAATAAATTAAAAAATTTAATTTTATAAGCCTTTATACCTTTTTAACGAATACTTTTTTACAGATAGGTAAATAAATTGGCTAAAGAATTCACATCTATTTTAGTAGGATTAAAACCTGTTTTAGATGCCCTACAAAAAAAATCTTTCTCTGTAGATAGGGTTTACATAGCAAAAAACAGGAAAAATATTCAAACTATAGTGGAGCTTTGCAAAGAACACAACGTTACTTACAAGTTTGTGCCCCAAGAGGAATTAAATAAGTTATACTCAGGCAATCATCAAGGAATTATTGCGCGCATAAGCACGATACACTTTACTCCTCTAGAAAATTTATTAAAAACAGCTTGTCAAAAGGATTTTCCTCTGATTCTAGCCCTAGACTGCGTGCAGGATCCTCAGAATATAGGCAGTATGGTACGTACACTGGTAGCTTTTGGAGGACAAGGAGTTATTGTCCCCAAAGATCGCTCTGCCTTTTTAGGACCTGGAGTAGTAAAAAGCTCAGCAGGCGCTATTTATAACATTGCAGTAAGTAAAGTGGTAAATTTAAATAGAGCCTTAGAACAGGCAGACTTCTTGGGTTATCACATTTACGCTGGTATGCCGCGGGCTGGAACTTCTCTTTTTGAGTGCAAGCTCAACAAACCAGCTATTTTAGTCTTGGGAAACGAACAAAGAGGAATAAGGCCTGGTGTGTTAAAAAGGTGTCAGACCTTATTAACCATACCTATGCCCGGCCAATTTGAATCTTTAAACGTAGCGCAAGCAGCTGCTATTTTTATGAGCGAATTTTTGCGTCAATGGTCCTGAGCAAAAAAAATATTTTTCCAAGCCAGTCCGTTTGGGTAAAATTACCTGAAGATAAATTAGACGTAGCGCAGATTAACCAAATCATTTTGGTGCTTGAGGCCCTGTTTATTCCCTGGATAGAAATAAATGGCAATATCTTTGTTTTAATTCAGGATTACGAGCGCAGTTTAAAGGAAATTTCAGAATACCAAAAAGAAGAACGAGAAAAGCAAGTCAAGTGTTCTTTGACTTCTTGCCCCTGCCAAACCAATAAAAGAACTATATTTTACGCCAATCTTGGTTTTATGACTTTTTTGCTTTTAGTTTTTGTCTTGCAACAATACTTTCCCAATTTAACTTCCTGGGGACTATTGGATGGAAAAAAAATATTTCAGGGGCAAATCTACAGACTTTTTACTGCTCTTTTTTTGCACCACGATCCGGCCCATGTTTTGGGAAATGTAGTCTTTAGCTTTTACTTTATCTGGCAATTGGGGACATCTTTAGGCTGTTTTAAAACCTGGCTTTTGATTTTAGTTTTAGCTACTCTGGCCAATGGAATAAATTTGCTTTGTTTGGGGCAAACCCACCGGAGTCTAGGCTTTTCCACCGCCAGTTTCGTTGGGCTGGGGATGTATATTTTTTATCAAGGTCCTCAAAAGAAAACCAGTGCTTACTTAAGTGCAGCTCTTGGTCTGGGTTTTTTAGCCATGTTTTCAGGGGGAAAACACACGGATTTAGGTGCCCATTTCTGGGGCTTTACCTTAGGAAGCATAACAGGATGGATAATAAGAAAAACCCAAAATATCTCCCTGGGCTAACAGCAACGTAGTGGTAAAAGAAATAAAAAAAACTAAAATACGGGGTAAAGTGTGTATAAAAATCTTCAAGAGTTAGTAAACGCCTTAGAGCAGGTGGGAGACCTAGTACGGATTAAGGTTGAAGTGGATCCCAACCAAGAAATAGCAGCTATTCAAAGACGTGCCTTTCAGAGCAAAGCACCTGCAATTTTGTTTGAAAGAGTAAAAAACTCTCCTTTTCCCATGCTGGCCAATCTTTTTGCCACTAAAAAAAGGTTAAACTTTATTTTTGCTTCCACTTTAAAAAATCTTGAACTTATTTTTAAGTTAAAGCTAGATCCCCTAGCTATTTTAAAGCAGCCTCCTACCTGGACCAAACTACCCTTTATAGGCTTACAAACCATTCCCCAAACAGTAAAAACAGGTCCTGTATTGGAGCAGGAAATAAACATCTCGCACTTACCCCACCTTGTTTCCTGGCCTTTAGATGGAGGAGCTTATATAACTTTGCCTCAAGTGTACACAGAGCATCCCCTTAAGCCAGGTTTTTTTCATTCTAATTTGGGCATGTATCGGGTTCAGTTAAGTGGGAACAACTACGAACCCGACAAAGAAGTAGGCTTACATTATCAAATCCATCGCGGTATTGGAATTCATCACCAAACCGCCTTGCGCCTAAACCAACCTTTGTTTGTGAACGTATTTGTCGGCGGACCGCCAGCTATGACCATTGCCGCCATGATGCCCTTGCCAGAAGGTATATCAGAGCTGTTGTTTGCCGGCATATTAAATGGCAGAAGGATAAAAATGATAAAAACCCCAGCTCACCCTCTGCCCCTCAGTGCTGAAGCGGATTTTTGCCTGTGTGGATACATAGATGGAGTAAAACAAGAAGGACCTTTTGGGGATCATCTAGGTTATTATAGCTTAAAACACGACTTTCCAGTGTTAAAAGTACAAAAAGTTTATGCCAGAAAAGATGCTATCTGGCCCTTTACTACGGTAGGCAGACCACCCCAGGAAGATACTCTGTTTGGAGAATTTGTCCACGATTTAACTAAAGAAGTCGTGCCTCAAATCTTTTCTGGCGTAAAACAAATTCACGCTGTAGATGCTGCAGGGGTACATCCACTACTTTTGGCTGTAGGCAGAGAAAGTTACGTGCCCTTTTGCCCAGAAGAGCAACCACAAGAAATATTAACTCAAGCTATGCATCTTTTGGGTCAAACCCAAACCTCCTTAAGCAAGTACTTATTTATCGTGGCTGAAGACAAAGAAAAAATAGATCCCTACAACATCCCTATTTTTTTTAACTACTTTTTAGAAAGAATAGACTTAAAAAGAGACCTGCACTTTATAACCAGGACAACTATGGACACTTTAGATTATACAGGCATAAATTTAAATCAAGGTTCAAAATTAATAGCTGCAGCTTGCGGCACGCCAAAGCGAGCCCTTGGTCAAAAACAAGACCTAGAAAAAACATCCTGGCCCCTTAATCTTAAGCCCCTATGGTTTGCTCCAGGCATTGTAATTATTGGCGCAGATAAGCATACCTTACCTAGAGACCAACAGGACATCGCCTTGCAAAAATTAGGAAAAGCCCTTATGAACGTACCCGAAATATCTAAATTCCCTTTATGGGTGGTGGTGGACGATCCCTGCTTTACTGTTGCTAGCTGGGACAATTTTTTGTGGGTAACTTTTACCAGATCTGATCCAGCCACAGATATTTATGGAGTGGGAGAATTTATCCATTGCAAACATTGGGGGGCCCAAAAAGCCATTATTATCGATGCTAGACTAAAATCTTATCAAGCTCCTGTCCTAGAAGAAGATCCCCAGGTGATAAAAAACATAAAAAAATTGGCTGAAAAAGATAAAAATTTAAGAAAAATAATTTAGTGGAACTCCATACGGGCTTATGTCTCTTTGCAATTCAAAAAATTTTTGTAATAAACACAAAATATCACGACAATTACTAAAATATCAACAAGTTACAAAAAAAGGAGTCAAAACGTGGAATTAGAGCAAAAATTTTGGGACAAACTCAAAGAAATCAAACCCGTAAATCTACAGTTAAAAAAAGAGGCCTATCTACACTTAGACAATTTAACCAAACCACCTAGAAGTTTAGGGCAATTGGAAGAAATTGCAGCTCAATTATACGCCATTGGGCAAGGAAAAGTTCAGGCCGAACCAGCCAGGATCTACACCTGTGCGGCTGATCACGGCGTGGCAGAAGAAAATGTTAGCCCCTATCCTCAGGAAGTTACAAGACAAATGGTGTTCAATTTTTTACAACAAGGCGCAGCCATTAACGTCCTGTGTCGCACCGCAGGAGTAGATTTAAAAGTAGTAGATGTAGGAATTCGGGGTGGAGATTTTCCTGCCCATCCCAATTTAATTCAAGCAAGAGTTAAATCAGGCACAGGCAATATTGCTAAAGAGCCTGCTATGAGCAAATTAGAATGTCTGCAAGCTTTAAATCTAGGCATGACCTTAGCAGAGCAGGCCCAAAAAGAAGGATTCTTTGCCCTTGGGACAGGAGAAATGGGTATTGCCAATACTACCCCTTCCACAGCTCTATTTTGTGCTTTTTTAAATTTAGATCCCAAAGATATTACAGGTATGGGAGCCGGGCTAGATGCCCAAGGAATTCAAAAAAAAGCCACAACCATTTCTAAGGCCTTAACCACCCATCAGAACTCCCTAAAAACCGGCCAGCCTCTTGCTATTTTAGCTGACTTAGGAGGCTTAGAAATTGCTTGTTTAACAGGTCTGATTCTAGGAGCAGCTAGGTGTCAATTGCCTGTAGTTATTGATGGTTTTATTTCCAGTGCAGCCTTTTTAACAGCTTATAAGTTCTGTCCCCAGGTTAAAGACTATGCTTTTTTTGCCCACTGCTCAGCAGAACAGGCTCATAAATTAATTTTAGATAAACTTAAGGTTAGACCCTTGTTACATTTAGACATGCGTCTGGGAGAAGGCACAGGAGCAGCTCTGGCTTTATTTTTGTTAAAAGCTGCCGCTAATATATTTAACCAAATGGCTACCTTTGAACAAGCAGGAGTAAGCAACAAAATAGAGTCCTAACTAACAATTTTCTCTTTAAACCAATTTAACCGCATTCCAGGAGTAAAAAATGCAAAATTTTATTTTAAACTTAGATATTTTAGTTGATTATTATGAGCTCAATAAAATTGCACATTCAGAAACTACTCAGGTGGTAGAGTATTTAAAAAACAAGCCCAATGTTTATGTTCTACCTTGCGCTCTTAAAAATTTTGCTTCACAAAGAAAAATCATAGAAGAAATTTTATCTTGTTTTAAAATAGCTAAAGTTCCCTCTTATGCAAAAATAAACCCTCAAGATATAGAGGCTTCTTTGCTTTTGGCCAGCGCAAAGGCTATGGATGCTGTAATCATCACTAGAGATAAAAATTTATTAGAAAACTTTTCACAATTCACTATTTTGCCAGAATTTTTTTTACAAAACATAAAACAAAACAATTTTCATATTGATTTTGCCAATCTAAAAAAACAACATTTCTTGTATCTTTCAGAAATAGAAGAAAAAATAGACAAAATTTTGACCAGCGCAAAATTTATAATGGGAGATGAAGTTGCCCTATTGGAAAAAAATCTGGCCCAATTTACTGAAGCTAAATATGCTATTAGTTGTAGTAGTGGGACAGATGCTTTACTACTAGCGCTTATGGCCATAGACATAAAGCCAGGAGACGAAGTAATTACCAGCGTATTTACCTTTATTGCTACAGCAGAAGCCATTGCTCTGCTGGGGGCAAAACCTGTTTTTGTAGATATAGACGAACAAACTTATAACCTTAACGTGCAGAAAATAGAGCAAAAAATTACTCCCAAAACAAAGGCCATTATCCCTGTATCTTTGTATGGGCAACCTGCAGACATGGATGAAATAAATACCCTTGCCCAAAAATATAACTTATGCGTCATTGAAGATGCTGCTCAAAGTTTTGGGGCAGTATATAAGGGCAAAAAAAGTTGTAATTTAAGCAAAATAGGTTGTACTAGCTTTTTCCCGGCCAAACCCCTGGGATGTTATGGAGATGGCGGTGCTATTTTTACCAACGATCCTGATCTGGCTGAAAAAATCGTTTCTCTTAGAACTCATGGACAAACGAAAAGATATGTTCACCAATATATAGGCCTAAATGGTCGTTTGGACGCTATTCAGGCTGCTGTTTTAAATGTAAAATTAAAACATTATCCCCACGATCTGGCTCTAAGAAATAAAGTAGCTCACACTTATACCCAAAAAATAAAAAATATGCTTCCAGATAAAGTAATACTACCTGTGGTAAAAGAAGATCGCACATCTGCCTGGGCTCAGTATTCCATTAGATTGCCCCAGGAGCAACATTTGAATAGAGAAAATATAATAACCAGACTAAAAAATAAAAACATCCCTACCGCTGTGCATTACCCACAGCCTCTACACAAACAAGCCTGTTTTGAGTATCTCCAAAACCCAAAAGAACAATTCCCAATAGCAGAAAAAATAAGTAAAGAAATTTTAAGCCTGCCTATGAACCCCTACCTAACAGACGAAGAACTAGATTTTATTGTTACCGCTCTAAAAGAAAGTATAGCCTAAATTGAACGATTTTAAATTTTAGATGTAAAATTTACATGGTTATAGTCAAAAGTATAAAAAATAATTTTGTTGAACTATATGTTAAAGAAAAATTTCAATAGAAAATAGGAATAAAATTCGTTCCATGTGATTATTTTACCTATAACCCTTTATTTTGGACCTCTTATTTCTAATAGATTTTTGTATTTTTAAACAATATAGTATAGCCTATCCCAAGTTCTTCACAAAGCCTGAAAATCTTCTGGTCGTAAAAACCTCTGTCTATTCGAATAACAATAGGTACATCTTTGCGGTATCCTTCTCTTATCTTTGCAACAATATGCTTTATCATTTCCAAAACAGTATCTCCAGACCCACATGCTTGTTCCCCGACCTAAAAACACTGTCTACTATCACTCTG
>JAUZRP010000096.1 GCA_030950395.1 Desulfonauticus sp.
GGGGGATAGGCCTTCTCTAAGTCCGCACGCAGGGCCTTAGACACAAACACATGATATTCCACCCCGAATTTGAGAAACCACTTGATGGCCCCGCCGTCAAACACATAACGATGGTGGCAAATTCGAGGCAGGCCTAAAGGCTGCGCAGCCTTGCTAACGAATTGAAAGCTTGGCAAATCATTGGCATGAACCAAATCAAAATTCCCCCTCTTCAAAAAACGGCGAAACTTAAGCAAAGCCCATAGGTAATAGGGCAAATTAAGCTTGCCGGTAAAGGGCATGGGAAAATAGACCCAGGGGATGCCTTCTCTCGTAAAGCGTTCCCCCACTTCATTTCGAGAACCAAGGGCGCAGAAAACCCTATGCCCCTTTTGCAAAAGGCCAAGGGCCAGGCGTTCCAGGGCCACCTCCGCCCCACCGATAAAAGGCGCTAGGCTAACAAGGAGGAGGTTCATCTTTTTTGTATAAAAGTTGATACTTTAGAAAACATGTTAAATACGTTTTCCAAAAAATTACATTTAGAGGATTTAAAGAAATTCCTTTTTTAAAATATTCAAAGCTTTCTTTGTAATACTTATGAGACCAAAATACTCCATAAGCAATATTCCAAAAAAATAAATCTGCTAGTTTTTTCTCGATAATCTTTTTATATTCTTTTCTTGATTTAGGGATTATTTCCAAAAGCTTCGTGTATAGCTTAGAATATTCTAATAGCTTTTTTGTTTGAACATGAACATCTTGGCTTTGACACACATTTGAAATATGTTCACCATGCACCCTATATGTAGCATGTATTTCTAATAAGTATGCAAATTTAAACCCTTTCAAAATAGCATGATACACTAGCAATCTATCTTCTCCTATCCTGACATCTTCATCGAACATCAAAAAATCAAATATTTTTCTTCTAACTATTGAAGTCTGTAGCCCTGCAAATATTTCATATTGAACAGCCTTTTCAAAAAGATTTTTATCTCTAA
>JAUZRP010000097.1 GCA_030950395.1 Desulfonauticus sp.
CATCGTTGGCCTTCCCTAACACTTTTAAAATGTAAAACTTGGGTAATGGGGCATGTTCATCCTGTAATAGTTTTTCGTGACCCTGCAGGTTTTAAAATAACTAGACAGGTATGGATAAAAATAAACTGCGATAGTATGGAATTAACGAAAATTTTGCTGCAGAAACATAAAATAAAAATAGAAAATACTCCTGAAAAAACCTTAATCGAAAACTTTAAAATTAAACCAAAAACGTGTAAGCTTTTCATAATGCCTTCTTTCAACGATCTCCTTGGGGGCAGACCATTAAACGAAAGAAAAACGTCAGAAAAAATTGTCGGCCCTGTTTTACGTTCAGATGCTGTAAACCTAGGAGAAGCCGAGGTTTATCTTTTGGATGGCACATTTCTAGGGACTCTGAATCAGCTTAAAAATCTAAGCTAGGCACTTTTAGCATAAAACTTATAGGATAATTACGTTCTTCACATTAGCTGGGTGAAAATTGAATGCCATGGGATGAAGATTATCCTGAATGGTTTAGAAGAAAGCGATCTCCCTTTTTTAGGGGGTGGTTCTTCGAAGATTTTGATCGGATGTTCCGCGAAATGGAGAGAATGATAGAAGAAGAATTCAAGACATTTACTTCAAGAATCCCAAAAGACTATGTTAGGGAACGGAAGCTGCCAGATGGAACTACTGTTCGTGAATGGGGACCTTTCGTTTATGGTTACAGTGTCAAAATAGGACCCGATGGTAAGCCGGAGATTCGCGAGTTCGGTAATGTGAAACCTAGTCGTATGGGACCCCTAGTAAAAGAAGAGCGAGAACCTCTTGTTGATGTTATTGAAACTGATGGAGAAGTTCATGTTGTTGCGGAGTTGCCTGGCGTTGAGAAGAAGGACATAAAACTGCATGGAACCGAAGATTTGCTTACTATATCTGTTGATACACCTCAACGGAAATACTATAAAGAAGTTCAAATGCCAGCAAAGGTAGACGTGAAAAAGGCAAAGACAGAGTATAAGAATGGGGTTTTAGAGGTTAAACTGCCAAAAACTAAAGAAGAAAAGAAACCGAAAGGCGAACCAATCGAAATAGACTAATATTTCTAAACAGTTTGTCTCTCTTTTTCTAGACTGTGTTCTTATGAAAAAAAATTCGGAAATAGAATTATTGGATGTTATGTGCAAAGAGGCAAAGAATGAAGGAAAACTTACAGGTAAAAAATTAACTAAACTTTATGAAACGTTCGGACAAAGATTTGTAAAGGCTTTAGCCGCCCTAAGAGAAAATCGTGTTAAAAAATATGTTTTCAAACCTAGCGGTAGAACAGTTTGGGTCGTCGTCGGGAAGGAACGTGATTATCTAGTAATGCCAGAAGCAGAGTTTTGTTCATGTGACGACTTTTATTTTCGAGTTTTAGATCGGGAAATTCATTTATGTTACCACCTGATTGCTCAGAAATTAGCTAAAAACTTGAAGTGGTATAACATCATAGAAGAACGTGACGAACTTTACGATACGTTGATGGAGGAGTGGAAAAAACCAACTCCTTAAATATGTCTACTCAAAATAGTAGGAGTGCAAAAGGGGATTCCTTCAATGAGTATAGGAGCCTACTTTGAAACTCTCAAATATATATTAATGGCCAC
>JAUZRP010000098.1 GCA_030950395.1 Desulfonauticus sp.
ATCCGTGCTCCCATCATTGACTATTATAAGCTCCCAATTAGATAAAGACTGCCTGACCACACTCTCCACTGCCCTGAACAAATACCTGCCATAATTATAACAGGGAATAACAACTGAAATTAAGGGAGTTTGGGAAAACAAAGAAGATTGCATTGATAACCTGCCCAAAAAACAAAATTTGAACCAAAATTATTTGACTTAAATTAGCAGTACTTTTACTGTAACCTTTAACAGACAAAAAAAGTTTAAAGTAATAAATCTTACCTCGTCAATAGTTTTACACATTCATTCAAATGCTATATTGCTTACTCAAAAGCTTGAAGATTGGTAATTTGTGATTAGTAATTGGGGGATGGCCATAGACTAAGGGCTATAAGATGGGTTAATGGCGAACAGTGACTGGTAAAGGGTCCACAAATCACAGTTCACAGGTTTTAGATATTGTTATTCCGTGGGGTATCAAAATCCTGTCTCCTTTTGGAGAGTTACAATCATCTAATCTTATACCAAAACAGGAACAACATGACGAAAGTTAGGTTAGGCGGCAACTTACCTGATAGATTCCAATGCTGGGTAAAAATATGCTTTTAGAATTTTGCTCTAAAAGAGGTGGGAGAATAAATGTTAAACAATAAAACCATCCTTATCACTGGTGGTACTGGATCTTTTGGGAAAAAATTTACGGAAATAATTTTCCAAAAATACAATCCCAGAAAACTAATTATTTATTCCAGAGATGAGTATAAACAATACCTAATGAAGCAACAGTTTTCTTCTTACCAACACAAGAACAAGTTAAGATTTTTTATTGGAGATGTAAGAGATAAAGATAGGCTCTATAGAGCCCTGTATGGAGTGGACATTATCATCCACGCCGCAGCTCTAAAACACGTTCCTCTTATGGAATACAATCCCATAGAAGCAGTAAAAACCAACATAATAGGCGCAGAAAACATTATTAATGCGGCTATTGATATGGAAGTGGATAAAGTTGTAGCTCTTTCCACTGACAAGGCAGTAAATCCTGTAAATTTGTATGGAGCAACAAAACTTGTCTCTGACAAACTCTTTATTGCTGCCAATGCCTATGCAGGGGGTAGAAAAACTCGCTTTGCTGTGGTTAGATATGGCAATGTTGCAGGAAGTCGGGGCTCTGTTATCCCTTTTTTTAAAAAATTAATTAGAGAAGGAGCAAAAGAGCTACCTATCACTGACTTTAGAATGACCCGTTTTTGGATAACCCTGGAAGAGGGAGTAGAGTTGGTATTTAAAGCCATCTCAGAGGCCAAAGGGGGAGAAATATTTGTTGCCAAAATTCCTTCTTTTAAAATTGTTGACTTAGCCAAGGCAATTTGTCCATCTTGTAAGTTAAAAGAAATTGGTATTAGAGAAGGAGAAAAACTCCACGAAGTTATGATCACAGAAGAAGATGCCAGGACCACCTATGAATACGACGATCACTACATAATTTATCCTCAATTTGATTGGTGGAGCGCAAAAAAACACTTAAAATCCAATGGGAAAAAAGTAAAACAAGGTTTTAAATATTCATCAGACAATAATCTTGAATGGCTATCTGTAGAAGATTTGAAAGAACTATTAAATAAAATAGATATAGTGTATTAACTTTTATTTAATTGACCAATGAAAAAATTTATCCCTTATGGCAGACAATTCATAGATCACAATGACATCCAAGAAGCAATAGACGTCTTAGAGTCAGATTGGATCACCCAAGGTCCAAAAATAACAGAATTTGAAACTAGTCTTGCTCATTATTGTGGGGCAAAGTATGCAGTGGTGTTTAACAGTGGCACATCTGCTTTGCACGGAGCTTATTTTGCCTTAGGCTTACAGGAAGGTGACGAATTTATTACCACACCTATTACTTTTGTAGCCACTGCCAATGCTGGGGTTTACCTTGGCGCAAAACCCATTTTTGTGGACGTTGAACCTGACACAGGAAATATTGACGTTCAAAAAATAGAAAACAATATCACTAAAAAAACAAAACTTATTTCTGTTGTCCATTATGCAGGCCATCCTGTGAACCTGAAGTCAATTCAACACATAGCTCAAAAGTACAACCTAAAGATTGTAGAAGATGCTTGCCACGCTCTGGGAGCAGAGTATAAAGCCTCTAAGTCTGGTGAAAATTGGACCAAAATAGGTAGTTGCAAATATTCTGATGCTACTGTCTTTAGTTTTCATCCCGTAAAACACATCACTACTGGCGAAGGTGGAGCAGTTTTAACCAATAATGAGGAAGTTTACGAAAAATTGTTGCTTTTTAGAAATCACGGAATAACCAAAAATGAGCAAAAATTTATTGGTGAAAAACACGGAGATTGGTATTATGAGATGCACTTTTTAGGCTATAACTATCGTATGACCGATATTCAAGCTGCTCTTGGTCTCTCTCAATTAAAAAAAATAAATGCTTTTGTAAAAAAAAGAAGAGAAATAGCCCAAATTTACAACAATGCGTTTAAAGATAATCCTTTTTTTTACGTGCCTAAAGAAAGGGATTATGCCAGGTCATCTTTTCACCTCTATCCCATACGGCTAAAAGAAAAATTTATAAATAAGAAAAAAGAATTTTTTGGGGAATTAAGACAAAATGGCCTAGGCGTTCAGGTGCATTATGTCCCTGTATATTACCATCCATTTTATCAAAGTCTGGGCTATAAAAAGGGCCTATGTCCCACGGCAGAAAAGTTTTATGGGCAGGAAATAAGCCTTCCTATATTTCCGGCAATGGAGGGGGAAGATGTAAAGAAAGTAATCGAAATCGTTTTTAATGTGTTTACTACCTTTATCTGAATACCAACCATAACTTTTACTCCACATGGTCCCAAAATATGGAGTCACCATTTTTTATCTTTCTTTTTGCTTTTTTACCAGATAAAAAATCTATATCTTCTGCTGAAATACCTTTACATGGTCTTAAAAATAAAACATTTGACAGGTTAATTATCTCTCCTCGTTCTATATCTCTTTTTGCATAAATACCTCTTCTTGCCCAAAATCTTTCTCCTTTTTCTCTTAATGAAGGAATTTTTTTGCCATTCCCCATAGCCTTTTCAAGTTGTTTTACGTTTGTTACAAGTTTTTTAAATTCTTCAGGGAGTAGAGAAAAAGATGCATCTAAGGTTTTTAACTCTCTACTAAGAGCTATGTGTTTTTCTATATAAGAAATTCCTAAAGCTATCGAAGCCAGAGCAACTTCATTGCCTAATGAATGGTCAGAAATGCCAACAGCACACTCTGGAAAGTTTTCTTTTAAAGTTCTTATTGCCTTAAGATTCATTTCAGAGAAATCCGGAGGATAAAGAGAAACACAGTGAAGTAAAACTACTTCTCTACAACTTTTTAGTCTATTAAGAGACATTTCTATTTCTGAAATAGTAGCCATACCTGTAGAGAGAATCACTTTTTTTTTCGTTTTATTGATTTCATCAAGCAAAGGATAAAAAGTTAAGTCTCCACTTGCTACTTTATAAACTTCCAATCCAATTTCTTCTAACTTTTCAATCTGATAGGGTTGAGTTGGCGTAGTGGAAAAAATTATTCCCGCATCATCTGCTTCTTTTTTTAGTTCGTCATGCCACTCTAAAGGAAGTCCTAAAGGGAATCCCCATTCTTTTAACGTGTTATAAGCAGGATGATAACTAGAAAACAAATCCTCAACTTCCCAACACTGGAATTTTACAATGTCTATACCTATTTCTCTGCAGATTTTAATATACTGTTTTGCTTTTTCTTTTGAACCTTCAAAATTACTTCCTACATCAGCTATAAATTTTATCATTTTTTACCTCAGTTCGAAGTAAACTTCATTATATCCCTTAAAAAAAACATTCGCGACTTCGTCCCTTTCGCAAATAGTATGAGATATACGAAAAAAAAACGTATTTTCAAATTCTTTATATCTTACCAATGGGACGGTATAAAGTTGAGACTTATCTGTAATAATAGTTATAGATTTTTCACTATCTCCTAAAGTCAAAATTCCTTCTGTACTCCCTAAACATCCTCTAGATGTTACTATGTAATTTACAGGGACGTCTAAGTTAACTTCTTTACCTTCCAGGTAAAATCTCTCTGCTTTCCTTCCACCATTATGTGTTTCATAAAAAAGTGTTTGCTTATCAAAAGCATCTGGAAGCAAAGTAATAAAGCCAAGCCTTATGGACATAGGAAAAAGCTCTTTAAAGTAAAGACGATACACCACCTTAACTGTCTCTGAAAACCAATATTCTTTAAATAACGATCCTAAAAAGAAATCTATAGGTTTTTTATTTCTCACTTTGAAGTAGCCATCTTCAAAAGAATAGCAGGGCTCTACTTTTGCTGATAGGTCCGTAATCTGTTTTCCTTCCTTGGTGGCAATTAAAAGGTGAAAAGAAAAAAAATCTGCCCCATAAGAGATATCTTCATAAAAGCCGTGTTCTACTGTCCCTATAATGGGTGTAGAGCACTTTTCTTTAAAAGTAAGTTCTTTTAAACAAAGGCCTTTGTTTTTTATTAACACTGCTTTGTGATGAGGAGTTTCTATTATAAAGTACCTTCCCTTATTAAAGTAATTTACAGGAAAATTCTTGGCTGCTTTCTTTGTAAAATTTTCTTTTTTTCTTTTTTCATCAGCTTTTAGGAGAGAATATCCCATGAGATTTCTAAATAGAAGGTACTTTTCGTCGGTTGTATTGGTCCTAAAGTCGCTTCCCCAGAGAAAACAGAGATTCTTCCACAAAGAATCGTCTTTTTTATTTTTAATTTTTTCGTAAAGTTCAAAGCACTGGGTATTCATCTTTGCAGAATCTCTACCAGTAACAGCCCAGCGGATTACATTGTACTTTTCTTGTTTTTTGGTCCTTACAGGATAATCGGCTGTTGCTATAGAAATTTTTTGAATATCTTCTCTTAGACGCACAACTTGCGACGGCAAACAAAACTCTACAGGAAAAGCTTCTTCAACAAGCCGAAAGGCCTCTTTTAACTTAGCAAAGTCCTTTCCTTCTTTTGTAAAGTTTAAACTGCCGGGAATATACTCAAAAATTTCTGCATCTCCAACGTAAATAGGAATAGCAAAAGGATTAAGAGAAACTTTCTTCCCTAGAAAAGCTAAATAATCCTCTTTATCTATGTCTTCCCACACGAACCTCTGAAATTTTTGAGTTAGGTAGGTATCCGCCCACAAAACCTTAAGACCTTCGTTTGTGACTACCTCCCAGAGCCTTATATCATGCTTCCAATTGTTACCTTTTATTCCGTTTACCCAATCAAAGATAAAACATTTAAAACCAAATTCTTTCAAAAGCTTTACAGCACCGACGGAATAGACCATCTCATTGAGGAGAAAAACCTCAGGAATCTTCCCAAAAATCCTTTTAAACACATCAATACCAAGTTCTATATTTTTTTTATTAACTTCATAAGGGATCAGAGGAAATATGGCTTGGGTGTAGGAAGAGGCTATAAGTTCAACTTTTCCTTCACCTTCAAGTTTTTTAACCTCTTCTATATACTGAGGACAAATTTCAGAAATCTTTTCAAGGGTCCAGCCGTTAAACTCAAGCCCTAACTTTATTCCTTCGTCTACAAGATTCAGTAAAAACGAGTAAACGTTTCTTATAATGTATTCGTAGTGGGGCTCTGGAATTGAGGAATAAAGGAGGTTATGATGGAAAACTGCGTAAACGGGAATTTTCATCAATCTATCACTATTTTTAATTTTTCTAGAATTTCTTTTTCCCTTTTCTCTACCTTCTCTTTCGTGCTGTCCCATACCACGTAGCCCACGAGTTTTGTTAAGGGAAGTTTATATAGATTGTAAAGTTCACCCAAATCTGTTCCAACTTTTGAATACACCTTGAAAATCACGTTTTCCCATTTTGGAACTTCCAAATCTTTTACCACTCCTTTCTTTTTTTCAGAAAAGAGATATCTGAGCCTGACAAAATTTTTTACTCTGTAGTTTAAACATTCAGTATCGGTTTCCCCATTAAGCTGTATCTCTATAGCTTTTCTCAAAAAGTTAATTCCGGTATTAAGAGGTATTTCAAGCGTAGAGAATAGCCCACCTGAAAGCCTGAAAGCTACTTCTATTACCCATACCTTACCTTTTTCGTCAACGACGATGTCTCCCTTGATAGTTCCGTTTTTAGAATTAAAAGCTTCCACTACCTTTTTAATTTGCTCGTCAATCTTTTCTATCATGTCCTGATAGCTGTCATGATAAAAAAGCTTTGGTGGAAGATCCCCGCCATTTTCAATTATTAAGGGAGCATATTTTTCTAAAAGCTCATAGTTTCTATCTGAAAGTCCTACTGTATAAACTTTTCCGTTGTGTATAATACTTTCTGTGCTAAGCTGCTGGCCTTCAATAAACTTTTCAACTATTAGCGGAGGAGAAAAACTTTTATCGTTTACAAATTTCAAAGATTCATTAAACGCCCAATCCAAATCAATCTTTTCTGTTAAGTAGAGAACTCCTCTTGAGGCGCTGTTATCAACGGGTTTTAAAACCACAGGATATCCGTATTCTTTAATAAAATCTTCCAAGTCGGAAATATCTTTAACTCCAACGTAAGGAGGAACGTTAACTCCTGCTTCCTTTAGAAGCTGTTTTGCTAAGAACTTGTTTTTTGAAGCTTTTGCATTCTCAAAGGAAAGCTGATAGTAAGGTCCTCTTTCTTCTGCTATTTTCGCAAGGATTTCGGGAATATCAACGCCGAAAGCTATAACTCCGTCAAGCTTTTTACGGTAACTTCTAATAAAAGCCAAAACCTCTTCGATGCTCTTAATGTTTACCTTGTAAAATTCATCAACAAGGTTTGCACCGTCAGAATTAGGATTGCCGTCAAGACCTACGGTATAAAATCCCAACCTCTTAGCTTCTTCTATACCTTCTATCTGGTCGGTTCCCGTGCC
>JAUZRP010000099.1 GCA_030950395.1 Desulfonauticus sp.
TCAGGAAAGTTCCTATTTAGCAATTGTTACAGACGCCTATTCTAAACAAATTATGGGCTATAAACTCGACAATCATATGAAAACATCACTCTGTACTCAAGCGCTCGCTATGGCTATTAAAAATAGAAAATATCCCAATGAAAAAATTATTCATCATTCCGATAGAGGTTTTCAATACTGCAACCCTAAATACACAGCCTTTGCTGAACAAAACAACATCACAATGAGTATGACAGAACAATATGACCCATACGAAAACGCCATTGCAGAACGAATTAATCGAACTCTTAAATACGAATATGGTTTAAAACAAACCATTAAAAACACGAAACTTGCAGAAAAAATGGCACAGCAAGCTGTCTATATTTACAATAATCTAAGAACTCATTTTAGTCTGGATTTAAGAAAACCAGCAGAAGTACATTTAAACCCAAATATCAAATATAAATCGTATCGGAAAAAAAATGTAAATTTGACTGAACTAACAATTTAGAAACAAACCCAGTTCAAATTATTTTTTTGCCTTCTAAACGGCTAAAAAAAATCTTTTGAACGGTAGAAATTAACTAAAAAAGAGTCAACCTATATCAGTATAATACAAATGGAACTTTCCTGAAATAGGTTGACTAAAAATTAAACACTTAATTATAGTCACTTATGAAAACACAAAAACAATCCTGTCGAAAAAAACAGTACCAAAAAGTAACTTATGAGCATAAACTTTTTGTCATTGACCAAATTAAAAATGGTCAAATATCAGTAAACTATGCATCTAAAAAGTATGACATTTCAAGATCTTCTATTCATTATTGGATTAAGAAATACAGTACCTTTGAGCAAAACAATACAGGTATGAGTAAAAACAAAGAAATAAAAAAACTCAAAGAAAAGATAGAAGAACTAGAGTTCGTTAAAGAATTTCAGCAAGATATTATTGCCGATATGGAACTCATTACAGGAGTCGATATGTCAAAAAAGTCCTTGCCCAAAACATTAGCAAAAGAGATAGAACTAAAAAAGAAAAACCGTTTAAAAGAAAATGGTTCTATCAGTGTTTTGGGATTAGTAAACAAGCCTTCTACAAAAGACTTAAAACGCAAGAAATTAAACAATTAAACGATGAAAAATTGATTGTAATGGTTCAAGATTATCGTAAAAAAGTAGGTCAAAGAACAGGAGGAATTAAACTCTATTCAGAACTTAAACAAGACTTTGTAAGTCAAGACATTAAAATTGGTAGAGATAAATTTTATCGCTTTTTAAGACAGTATAATTTATTAGTACCTAAACTTAAAAATTACCATACTACTACGAATTCTAATCATCACTTTAGAAAATATAAAAACCTAATTAAAGACCAAATACCAACAAGACCAGAACAGCTTTGGGTAAGCGATATCACTTATATTAAAACCGATAATGGACATAACTATTTAGCAATTGTTACAGACGC